>JAEWSG010000202.1 GCA_023398495.1 Bacillota bacterium | reverse complement strand
GACTTCTTCATTTTAGTGGCGGACTGCTTTTTTTGTAGCACGCTAAAAAAGTATACCATATTTTTTGGTATACTTTCCACATATCATTGGTCGTGTTTTTGGTAGGGTTAATTCGTAGCGTATCCAGGGAAAGTTAAAAAGTGATAATCTAGAAGTATTTCATAATGGGATGGATAAAAATACGACTTTCAAGGATAAGGATGGAAATATAGATAAACGAAGTCAAGTGCTTCATATATACGCAAATAATAAAATGTTTGCCGATTATTCAAAACCTATAGAAGTAAGATATGCAATGAGAATTTTATTATATGTTAGGGATAGAACATTACCGTATCCTATAGCAGGGATTAACGTATTTTTTATTAGAAATTGGGTTAATGAAGCAAATACTAAAATAATAATAAGTATGAATGAATTTGAAGAATTGTACAAGGAAGCAAATGTTGAAGGCTTAAAAGAGGATGAACAAATCGATAAGCTTTCTATAATTTGGATTCAAAAGAATAGCTACAAACGAAACGGTTTGAAATCTGATTAAGTATGCTCTTTTGAAGCAGTGAGAAAAGTGTACGATAAAAATAGGGCGGCGGCAGGTATTCTTGTTTATGAAGGTTTTTTGAAAAACAGTGCTTGTCCATCCTCTAAGGCCTTCAAATCTGTTATTTTGTGCAAAAAGCTACAGATAAATAACAGAGCAAAACCTGGATCTAGATCACCCGGTATATTGAAGGGTTTTGTAAAAAGTGTAGTTATATAATGTTTATCAATATTCAGCTAATAAAACAGTCTCAGGGGGTGAGTGCTGTAATATCAATACCTTTGACAACAGGGTAGAGTACTATCAAGTACGCAGCAGATGGAAGAGGCACAGTAAAGGAAAATAAATATGATGCTTTAAATAGGCTGATTTCACAAATACATACGATGCTCTTAACAGGCTGATTGAAAAGAAAGATCCACATGGCAAGAGCATCCAGAATCAGAAAGAAATAAGCTTATTATATACATGAAAGAGAACAATTTTAAAATAATGCCTGGCATTTATGAATTTAACTAATCAGACAACTTGAAAAAGTAAAAGAGATATTAAAGTTTGAGAAAATGAGTAAATAGTTAGGTATTAAAATGTAAGCTAAACAATAAAACTTGGATAAGCATATTTATTATAAGTATTATCATATTTTACTAATAAGGCCGTTAGGCCTTTTTCTTTTATCGTTGGGGTTTGGATATGATTACAAGGGGAATCAAGACATGTGGTTAATAGGTTAATTGAACAATAACAAACAAACAGACTTTAAAACGAATATTTTTTTATGTTCATTGATGGTAAGGGGGGGATGAATCCACTTATGTAACTTTCAACTCCAACACCGCCCCAGATACTGAATTATCAATTGGCTAAGTGCTAGTATTTATTGCGGTATTAAAAATGTTACTGAAAGCTTGTAAGTGCTTCAAAAAAGACAGCATTAGCTTATCACAATAATTGTGATATAGCTAGACGTCATATTTTGAAGCACTTACGGAATATTTTTAATTATTTAACCATAACTTGCGCTTTTTCTACTGGTCTCTCAACTAATTGAGCTCTCTGTTCATTAGCCTGTTCCTTTGCAGCAATCATCCTATCTTTTATCGAAGGTTCCATCGCAGATCTATCAGTTAGCATCGCAGATTCTAATCTTCCATTCTCTGCAAAAGAATAAAAATTGTTATCTGCAATAATTACATGATCCACAACTTTTATTCCTACAATAGCAAAAGCTTGAATTATAGCTCTTGTGACTTCTATATCAGCCCTGCTTGGACTTAGTGATCCTCCAGGATGGTTATGTGAAATAATTACTGCATTTGCATCATACATCAAAGCTTCTTTAACAAGTTCCCTTGCATATATTGGGGATTCATTGATTGTACCAGAACCCATTACTTTTGTAGCTATGATTTTGTTTTGGCAGTCTAAAAAGGCACAAAGGAAATGCTCCTTCTCTTTCAAGTCAGTAAAATACGTTTTAAAATACTCACCTGCTTTTGTGGAACTGTTTAATTCATAATGTTTATCCTCTTCCTGAAGTTTGATTCTGTTATAGAGGTTGCGCAGTTCCCGAAGTTCTTCAATCTTTTTTTGTTGAGTATGATTTGAAGAGATTGAAGCGGGGTGGGCAAAAATATTATCAATAGAATTAGTCTTCATATAAGTGTCTATTTTTGCTCTGCTTATACCTGTATATTTTGATAGTAAGTCTGAAAATCTTAAATTATCAAGTTGTATCTGTTCCATGTTATTACCCCGTTATAAGCTTTCCTATTTGTTTTAATTTTTGTTGCTGGTCTTTAGTTACACATATTAAAGAGGGATTCTTTAAAACTTCTTCTATTCCAAACTTAAAAATCATACTTTCAATCTTATCTTCAGGTATGCCTGTGTGTTCAGATATAAGTTTGGCAAATTGCTGTATATCTTGACTTTCATCACCATCAAGTTTTAGTGATGGTTCTCCTAATACCTCTGGTTGCTGTTCATAATAAACAGGTTTATTTTTATTCATTTTAATGCTCCTCTCAAGAATGTTTTTTGTTTTATTATTAGGTTTAGTGACAATTTGAACATTTTTGCTTGTCTTTGTGAGTAGGGGAGCCCTCCACGATGCCTCCCCCGCGCCTAAAGTCGCTCCCCCTCCTCCGTGAGAACCAACATAAATCGACAGGAAAGAGCACCTGTCAATTTACATTGGTTTAAGGGTGTGCGGTATACTTATATTTCTACGTTTTTTATACTCAATACGTTTGTGAAATCAAGTTGCTCATACTCATTGGAGGACACTTTATCAAGTTTTGAGAGTATGTTTTCAGCTAAAGTAATCATATTGGCATCATCAATAATGGGAATTGCTTTACGGATCTCTTTTTTTGTGGCTTCAATATCTGAAGTTCTGTAAATATCTAAAAATGTTAATTCTTCAACTGTGAAGGGCATATTAACGACTCCTTTCTGCCAAAATTTCATTCGTGTTATTTGTCAGTTGCTCTTTTACTTTTTCCTTTGCCTCTATTATTCTGGTCTTAATGGAAGTGCTTTTTTCCGCTCTTTCAGGAGTATGTATTACATTGTTATATGACTTTTCCTGGTTGTTACAATTTTTTTCTCAGTCCAGATCAATTTCATTATTCTATAATAGGGCTGCCGTTTTTATCAGTCATTGGTTTTTGCGTTTTCGGATCTATCTTTGTTTTTCAAGCTTTACTTTGTATGAAGCAGGAGCAAGGAGCTGAATATATAGACCTTTTGAATGCAGTCTCATGGATGCCTATTGTGATCTTCAAAATGGGCATTTACAAAAAAAGACTAACATGTTATAATTTTTTACATAAAGCAATAATCATATGTATATATGGCATTTTGGAGCAACACGTTTTTCTATAAGAATAGGTAAGACGTTTTATTTTTCTAGATATTCACTTCCGTATGTAATCTTCTAAGTAATACAATTTATCAACCAATAATTAATTATCAACTGTTTGAATAGACAATGTATGCACTCTTTAATCCTTGAAAGAATTAAAGGTAAACCACGGCAACTGCGTCCGCAAGTGGTTAATATTGATGCATACTTACAATTTATTCCCTTTTAAGGTCAAATTATCCGATACTAAATTTAGATGATTTATTTGGTATGTCCAGTAGATAAAGGTCTACTGTTGATTTACAAAGATAAAGTGATTTAGGAGGACTTTTTAGAATGAGAAAGGTTTTAAGAGAGGTTGCTGTATTTACATTAATACTAACATTTATAGTGACAAGTTTTACTCCTGCATTTGCTGTTTATCCTGATGATCAAGGGTATACAAATGGAAAAATGTATAACAGCCTGATCGAATATTCTGTCTCAAGTAGTGGAAGATTCACTGTCGGTACAACTTATGGAAACCTTACAAATCCAAATGATGACTTTAAAAAGCTGCTTTATGGGCATCCAAATCCAGGAACATCTTTTACTACAATAAAAATAGATGGTTCAAACTATTACTTTTCAGCTGAATCAGTAAATCCAAATGCCTCAGATTTGTCTACTTCTTCAACTCAAACAATTAGTGGTGTATCAATAGAACAGGAACTAAAGATTGTTTCAAATTCAAATAGTGGTAAAGCTGATACTGTTCAAATTAAATATGTTGCTACTAATAATGACACCACATCTCATAGTATAGGTGCAAGGATAATGATGGACACAATGCTTGGCTATAATGATGCTGCTCCATTCAGAATACCGGGATATGGTGCAGTAACGACCGAGCTTGAATTGACAGGCGATGACATACCGGATTACTGGCAGGCTTTTGATAGCCTGACAAGTCCATCTGTTATAGCACAAGGAACACTTCTTAGAACGGATAATAAACCTGATAAAGTACAGTTTACAAATTGGGGCAGAGTAAGTAGCACAGTATGGGATTATACAGTAAGAACAGGAAGTGCAAATGGTGATAGTGCTGTAAGTACATATTGGAATCCAACTCAATTGCAACCAGGTGAATCCAAAACTTATGTTACGTATTATGGACTAAGTGAATTTATTCAGGACTTGATACCTCCTATTGGGTTAACACTGAATAGGGTTCCAACAATTGATGCAACAACTAACGGCTATCATCCTAATCCGGTTAAGATATCAGGATTTGTTACAAATCTTGGATCGGCAGTCGCAGAAAATGTTAGTCTAAGAATAAACCTCCCAGATGGTTTAATAGTAGAGGATCAAGATATTAATATTAGTACCTTAGAAGTTAATGAAACTAAAGACTTTTACTGGGATGTAATTTTACCGGAATTTGCCGATGAAACACTTTTATCTTATTCAGTTGAAGCGACAGCCGATAATGCAGAAAGTAAGACACTGTTTAACAGTTTTACAGTACCTGCAACAAAAGCCTCAGAACTAATTGATTATTGTAATGGTGCAAAATATTCAATTGGAGCGGAGCGTTATTTAACAGGTGAAGGTATAGCTATACAAGATCCGGTTGACTCTGCAACAGGTAACTTTATTTTAGCCAATACGGATATATCTATAAGCGGATATAACCCAATTTCTTTTGCGAGGTATTATAATTCAGTTGATATTTGGCAAAGTATTTTAGGGAAGAACTGGCATGCAGACTATGATATTAAGCTGAAAAGATCTTTGGAAGAATTGATTAGTATAACTTTTAATGATGGGCGTGTAGAAGAGTTTACAAAAACTTCAGATAATACTTTTAGCCCTATGCCGGGGAAATACGGAACAGTTGAACATATAGAAAATGGATATATACTTACTCAAAAGGATAAAACAAAATATATATTTGATTTGTCTGGAAATTTGGTTTCAATACAAAATTTATCAGGAAACACAACGGATTTAAATTATGAGAGTGGAAGACTTTCCTCAGTTAGTAATGATTGTGGAAGCCTGCAGTTTGAATATACTGGTAATTTGCTTTCAAAAATAACAGATAATACCGGTAGATTTGTTGAGTATGGATATACAGGAGACAATCTTACATCGTTTATAGATGTAGATGGAAATAAAACAAGTTATACTTATGACGAAAAGAATAGGCTTACAGTAGTACTTGACCCTTTAGGCAATGCCAAAGTAACTAATGAATATGACAATAAAAACCGGGTATTGAATCAGACTATGGCAGATGGAACAACGAATTCAATGGTATATGATGAAGCTGCCAGAACAACAACTTTAACCGATAGAAACGGTGCTCAGATAGTATACAAGTGGGATGAACAGTACAGAATCTATGAGACTGTTTATATAAATGGTAATGAAAAAGCTATTTATAATTCTAATGGACAAAAGACTTCTTTTGTCGATAAGAATGGTAATACATTTAATTATGAATATGATTCAAACGGTAATATAACAAAAGAGATTAACCCTTTAGGGGATATAACAGAGTATACTTATGACTCCAACAATCTTGTAACATCAATAAAAATGCCTGATGGAAGCAGTTATTTATATTCCTATGATTCAAAGGGTAAATTAATTAGTGCAAAAGATCCTTTAAATAGCGAAATATCAATAGAGTACAACGACAAAGGCCTTCCTACCAAAATGATATTACCGGATGAAAGCATTTCGGTTCTAGAATATGACAATAGAGGTAATGTTATTTCGGCTACCGATCCTATGGGTAATACAACTAATTATGAGTATGATTTGCAAAATAGGGTTATTAAGATCACTAAGCCTTTAGGTAATGAAATTTGTTATGAATATACTTCAAATGGCAAAGTAAAAAAAGTCATTAATCCCGATGGGACAACAATAGAGACAACATATGATTCAAGAGGGCTTGCTGTAGAAGAGAAAGATGCTTCCGGAAATATAATGAGGAACAAATATGATTCAATGGGACACCTTATTGAAACAACAGATTCGTTAGGTAACTCGACAGAGTATGATCTTGACAGCATGTGGAATATAGCTAAGGTGACACTGCCTAATGATGCTGAAATAAAATATACCTATAATTCTGCTAATTTGCTGGACGCAATAACAGATCCGCTTAATAACACAATTAGTTTTGAATATGATTCAAATGGAAACTTGACAAAAGAAACTGATTTTAATGGAAACCAAACTATTTATAAATATAATTCGCTGAATAGACTTATAGAAATGACAGATGCTGATAATAACACAACAAAATATCAGTATGATTCAAAGGGAAATGTCGTAAAGGTACTTGATGCACTTAATCAAGCAACTGAGTATAAATATGATGCGGCAGGACAACTAATTGAGACAATAGATGTTTTAGGGAATATTACAAAATATTCTTATAATTCATTGGGCTATGTTGAGACTATCACTGATCCAAAAGGTTCAATAATAAAGTATACGTACGATTCACTTGGGAACGTGATAAAAATAACTTATCCGGATAAGACTAAAACAACTTTTGAATATGATAAAAACGGTAACCTTTTCAAGTCCATTGATGCAAAGGGTAATGTAACAAAGTATCAGTATGATAATATGGACAGGCTTACAGCTGTTTATAATGTATTGGATGGAAAGAAAGCGGTTAAATATACTCCTGCAAATCAGGTATCTGAAGTCGTAGATGAAAACGGGAACAAAACAGAATATAAATATGATGCAATGAACAGACTGGTAGAAGTTATTGATGCAAAAAATAATAGCACTAAATATGTCTATGATAAAGTGGGGAATTTGACCGAAGTACACCGTTATGGTGGAGTAACTCAAGAAGTGAAAGACAGCATGACCAAGGTTGGTGTAGCTGAGTCGGTTTATCAACCGCAAAATATACAAGCTATTACAAAATATGAATATAATCTGAATGGGTTATTAACGAAAGAAACAAATCCAGGTGGTAAAGTTACTGTTTTTGTTTATGATAACAATGGGAATATCGTCTCAAAAACTGATAGTGATGGATACACAACTCAGTTTGAATATGATGTGCTTGATAATGTAATAAAAGTAAAATATAATGATGGTAAAGAAGTAAATTATGAATACAATTCTCTCGGTTATTTGACTAAACTTCAGGATTGGCTTGGGACAACGACCTTTGAAGTTGATGCTTTAGGACGTATTCAAAAAGTCAAAGACTATATGAATAAGACTGTTGAGTATTCATGGAGCCCGACTGGAGAAAAGCTTTCAATGAAATACCCTGATGGAAGCCAAGTGAAATATGACTATGATTCCATGGGAAGGCTTACAAAAGTAACTGACGCAGATAAACTTTCTACTACATACAAGTATGATGTTTTGGGAAATCTCACAGAGAAGCTTTTACCCAATGGAGTAAAAACAGAATATGTATATGATTCTCTTTCAAGAATTATAAAAATGAATAACAAGGGCAATAAAGGAAAAACACTGGATACATACACGTATGTTTACGATGCAGCCGGTAATAAGACTGAAATTAATCGTACCTTATCTGGCGGAAAAACACCAATGTCAATATTTGATGAAGTAGAAGGCAAAAGCATTTATGCCTATGATGAACTTAATCAATTGATCTCTGTTTCAAAACCAAACAAAATAACGGATAAGTATTTCTATGACAACCTTGGGAACAGGATAAGACATGAATATTGGATAAAGGGTAGGATAGTGCAGGCAGCAGATTATTCCTATGACATTGAAGGAAGACTTGTTCAGATAGCAGGAAGTAACAGACTTGATTTTAAAGGCAAAGATATGCCAGATACTTTGGATTTTGAGTATGACAATCGAGGTAATTTACTGAACATAACCTTTGACAACAAAGCAATAAGTCAATATAGTTTTGATTCAACAAATAAGATGGAAAGTGCTGTAAACTATTTTGGTGATGAGACATCTTTCCAATATGATGGAATAGGAAGACGGGTAGAATTAAAGGTTGAAAGAAATGTATTTAAACCAAAGATAAACTTTGATAGTATTAAGATTAAAATCGATAAAAAGGGTGAAGCAAACGGAAATGACAAATACAGCGTTTGCCAAAGATGGTTAGGTGATTATCTTGGATTTGATTCAAATAGTAATAAATCGGTTATAACAAAACAGACATTTGTAATGGATATAACCAGTCCTTACAACGATATATTGACCACCTATTATGATGATGGAACTTCACAGAGATATACTTATGGTCTTAATATAGTAAGTAGTGAACTCCATGAAAAGGTAGGCAAAAAGTCAAAGGTAGAAAAGCTATATTACTTGCAGGATGAACTAGGAAGCACAATAGGGTTGGTTGACAATAAAGGTAAATATGTTGAAAGATACATCTATGATGAATTTGGAAGACCTATTAAAGCAAACTCAATCCTGAATGTGAAAAAGACCGATAATCCGTTTGGGTTCACAGGGTATCAATATGATGAGTCAACAGGGTTGTATTTTGCACAGGCAAGATATTATATGCCTGAAGTTGGAAGGTTTGTAAGTAGAGATAGTTATGCAGGAAATACTAGAGAGCCGTTGAGTTTGAACCTATATACATATTGTATGAACAATCCTATAAACTATGTTGATTTGCTTGGATATGATGCAATTTGGATTACAAGTAAGAACAACGTTTACGGTTTTGGCCACACATCTTTACTTATTCAAAATTCAGATGGCAAATGGTATTATTTCTTTTATGCAATAAATGGTCTTTTATTAACTGAAATAAATGATATGAAGGCATTAAATAGTCTGTCTGAACTAAATGAGTTTTTAGGAGAAACTGGAGAGACAACTTATACAGATAGCGTTTATATTGCAGGTGATTTTTCAGCAACGTATGACTATGTTTATGGTTTGTGGAACGAATATGAGACCCATACAACAGATGATTACATCAATAGCTCACGTAGGGCTGACGATAATGAGTGGAAAAAAAATCATGGCTATAATGCATACCTTAATAATTGTGCCGATGAGAGCTGGAAGGCTTTATTAAAAGGCAGTCTAAATGATGGAACAACAGTAGAAGATTTTATTTCAAAACGCACAGGAAATATCGCTAATGGTTATGGATATGAGTCACCAAGTGTTATACCCAATGTTAATCAAACAAAAATGGAAGTATTATTCAGAAACAATAGTTTTACAAAAGAAGACTATATAAGCACATTGGAGAGCCAACTGAGTGAAACTCAAAAAAAATATGATGATTTGAATTGGTTTACAAGATTTTTTTATGGTTCCTACTATTCAAGAGAAATAGAATCCATAAAAAGTCAACTTTCTGGAGATTGTAAATAAAATATATAAAGTAAGAGTAATAATCAGTTTAAACTGATTATTATTCTTACTTTTTGAGAATGAGGAGTTGATGTAATTGAGAACAAGAAATATAGTTATTTTTGTAACTGTAATTGTTATAATAGTATTAGCGGGTGCAGTTTATTCCTGTTTTTATGGAACACCTTGGGGGAGGGCAACGGCCAGAGAAGAAATATCACAGTATCTTAAAGATAAATATTCTAAAGATATGACAATTAGTAGTGTTTATTATAATGTTAAGCGAGGTGGATATGATGCACAAGTCTACAGTAATGAAGATGAGATAGTGTTTATAGTTGAACCAGGTTTAAATGTTTCCGGTTATAAATATAGAGATTGCTACTTAAGCAGTATGTGGCAAAAGCAAATAGCTGATGAAATAAAAAAGAACGTTAAAATTGAAGATAATACAGAAATCTATGTATCTATGATGAGGCATTTTACTATCTTTGAAGAAAAGATTCAAATACCTTATTATGGAGATGTGCCCGATAAAATTCAATTCCCCCGGATTTATTTATATAACGACGTTGATAAAAAAGTTGATTACGGGCAATTGTTGGAGATCATTTCATTCATAAAAACAAAAAAAATAAAATATGACAGAATTTTTTATAAATATTACAAGAATGATAAAAACAAAAAAGGAATAGAATTTACTTGGGAAGATGCTAAAAAGATAAATAGCTTGGAAGATATTGAAAGGTTCATAGATTCGGAATAACTTAAAAACAAATAGGAATATAATAAACTTTTATCAGCATATACACTCAAGCAGAAAAACCTTCTATTATGTCAATTAATTAGGAGTTAATTATCAAAAGCAGTATTTTGATTTTGGATTGAAAAATCTGAACAGAATATTGATTTCTTGCATTAAGGTGTGTGAATTAATTGGCATTATATAACTGGGAAATATCTATAAATATAGACAAATTGCCGTTAGTAAAGGGTATGTGGGTATATGGGTATGTACAAAAATATGCGGGTTCCAAAAGAACCCGCATATTAACTTATTTGTTCATTTAACCATAACTGTAGCTTTTTCTAATGTTTTTTCTAATACACCAGATTGTTGACGACTAGCCTGTTCCTTTGCAGCAAGCATCCTATCTTTTATCGAAGGTTCCATCACAGATCTATCAGTTAGCATCGCAGATTCCAATCTTCCATTCTCTGCAAAAGAATAAAATTTGTTATCTGCAATAATTACATGATCCACAACTTTTATACCTACGGAAGCAAAAGCTTGAATTACAGCTCTTGTGACCTCTATATCAGCCCTGATTGGACTTAGTGATCCGCCAGGATGGTTGTGTGAAATAATTACTGCGTTTGCATCATACATTAATCCTTCTTTGAGTAAGCGATGGAACACAATACGTAGTCTAAAAAAGGTAGCTCCACAGGTTAAAGATTTGGAGCTACCTTTTAATAAAATCCTTCTTTTGCAATCTTTCTGATATAGTTATATTGCTTTCGTATCAACTTTTTGAATTCCCCGTCCGATAACTCATGATACATGGCAACACCTTCTTCATAGAGACATTCATATATCAAAACACAATAATCATCATCTTCCCGGTGCATCTTTCGATATCGCTGATTCAGTTCATATGGAAAATCCAGAGTATAATCAATTACATCCATTTTCCCACTGAGATATTCCTTTGTCATATTCATCATATAATCTATATTAGGCTGTTTCACTACAATCCTCCTGTTTCTCACTCGTGTTCTGTATTTTACATTCTAGCTGAACCTTTTCAGACCAAGGCAAATATTCGTCGAGTACAGGATCATCTGGTGTAAATCTAAGGTTTGGCAGTTGTCGGAAGATATATT
>JAEWSG010000178.1 GCA_023398495.1 Bacillota bacterium | reverse complement strand
ATGATATATAATTATCCATCTCAGCATCACTCACATAGGATCCGCTTAGGCCCTGAAGACAACGAATAGGCGCCCCAGGATAAGTGACTGCATCGTAATACATCACATTACCAACACTAACGATACGGCTTGCACTCGGCAGCTTAACACTCCGTAGTGAAAAGGTATCAAACACCTGAAGATGATCGGGGTATTTACTGATATAATCCACCAGATACTGATCCGCATGCTTGCCGCTTTTGAAGTTAAGATAATAATACCTTAGCATAGAAGTGACAGAGGATACCAGTTGCTTCGCAGCAAGTTTATACTGATTCGGCCGATCCTTGATATAAAGAACGCTGTTAATTGCATTGGGATCCAGATTAGGTGTAATATCGATATAGGCAGCCGCTGTCTCCAGATCCTTCTGAGTAAGAGGATTATGCCCAGCTACTGTCCGTGTGGAGCCATCATCAAGAAAGATATACTGTCCAGGCACCAGATATGCTCTTTGGTTACTCTTAAAGGCAAGTGATTCACCGGTCATTATATTTATGTTCGGATCGGCACCAATTAATTTTAGAATGCTATCTTCTAAGGATACATGGGCTCTGCCGGCAAGAACAAGGGAGGATAGCTTTGATAAGTCGAGACTGGCTCCTGTTCCGTTCATTAAAATAGCACTTCCCTTTGCAGTGTGAGCCTGTGAATATCCGACATAAGCACCGTCAAAGGTAGCTTTGCTGTAACGTCCGTCGAGTGTCAGATCGTCCTTAATCAAACAGATGCCATTGATATCCATCGACGTTGGTAAGCTGGAGGATGCAGGATAGCTGCCAGAGGTAACAGTTTTCAGATTATCAGCCCAGATAAGTGGTGTTCTGCTGTTCCCGACAATAAGTGATCCGGTATCCACAGCTGCAATACTTCCCCTGACTATGATATTCTCCCCATTCAAGGTCAGGGAATGGGTTTGATTTACATCCGTATCCTTCACCCGAATATCCTGACCGGAGTAGAGGTTCCCTGTAATATGATTATTGCCCTCAGCATTGTCAGAAATAATGCTGCCGTCTGCTACCACCGCATACCCCTCATAGACCTGTTGCATACTGTAGGTTATGGTATCTGCTGTTTCGGAGTGGATAAAGGATGGAAGAGATATCTTTAGATCGCTAGAAATTACTGTTTTATAATTATTTCGACTATATTCAATCCTAACATTTGAGAAGGTCATGATATTCGTATAAGGAGAAACGATATTCGAGGTCACTTTATCTCCAATTGATATGGAATAATTCGCTGTACTGGATAAAAAGCTATAAAACAAATTAGTGATATCCAACAGATCACTTCCAATTGCGGTGTTCAGCTTGGTTAGTACCAGATCCTGAAGCTCCCGATTCCTGGTGGCATCATCCAGCACGGAATAGAGTACATATTTCTCAAGGACCTCTTCATAGGTGGTCCGAATCGTGTCTGCCGTCATCTCCTCCAGGCCGGTTTGAATCTCCTCCAGGGCTTTCTCACATTGATAAAAATTATCCTGGCTTGCGTTCGCCACCTGCTTCATTCGAAGATTAATCATTGATACGGACAACATAAGAGAACCCAGAAGCATAATGAAGGCAATGCAAATCATTACCATGAACAGGGTTGAACCCTGTTGATTGGACCTCATCTCGCAATACTTATGTTTTGGCGCCCTCATGTTGCTCACATCCTTTCTCCTTTAGTCTTCCATATTAGAGCTTAGCTGATATAGCTCCTCCGTTTGATATTTGGTACCAATTGCATCCTCGGTGTGTGGAAAGATCCTTACTTCAATCAGGAAGATTCGGTTCGTCTTGCTGGATGCTATTATTTCATTATTCACAGTCGTCTGATTTACTGTCTCATCCACAGCCTGTTCCTCACCGGTTATCGCATTGATGGTATATTCCTTCACTTCATTATCCTGCATGTTCGTATAGATATTGGTACTACCGCTTCCAAACCGAAAGAAGCGGATCGATGGACTTGATACTACGGTAGCCTGTTTTACTATAAAGAAATTAGCTGATCTACCGGTATTGTTAGTAATTCTTATCGTATCCGGCTGATAGGTGATAAGACCCTGATGAAATCTCTCATAGTAAAGATACAGATTGGCGACCTGACCTCCATAATTCTTCGCTTCGAGAGGAAGGCTTAATGTATTCTCCCCAATCGATAATCCAGCCGGCCAATTACAATGATAAATAACCTTATAATTGGCTGTTGATTTATACTGTCCCACGGAAGCTACAACATCCGATAGCTGAATCTCAAAAGAACGATCAATATAAGTCTGTATTACATTCTCCTTGCAATAGTCCGGGTTTCCATAGATCGGATATTGGGGATCCTCCGGCCCAATTGAGGAACGCGTCGGTTCCACCGGTGCGACATCTATATCACCATTCTGATAAGCCATAAGCTCTTGTCGATACTGTGCGTAAGCAGATGAATATGCCCGAAATTGTTCATCTGCATAATCATTAGCTGCCTCGCTAAAGTATTCAAGAA
>JAEWSG010000071.1 GCA_023398495.1 Bacillota bacterium | reverse complement strand
AGAGCGATTGCTAAATTATGATAAGATAAAATATCACAATGTACAAAACTCGTTAACCAAACTGGAAGATATTATGAACACACTAAGAAAGGATAGTTATAATTTAGATATTGCATGTTTATTATTAAATGAAAAAGTTAATAAAGTGATTGTATACGTTAATAAACATGAAGATAGCAAAGTTAATGCTATAAATAATATAGGTTCGTCAGCAGTGGAAGTTAAAGAAAAGGATTTCCAAATACATTTTTAATTTAAAATAAGCGTACCAGAAAAAATGTAGGTGCATATGTCAGGCAGTTGTTGGAGTTATATAATCCGGCAACTGCTTTTTATGTAACAGCAGAAATTTGGGCATAAGAAATCTGTTTTTGTATTATCTTGCTAATCTTATTCATTTAACTTTAAATCGAAATAGGTTATAATGAGTACAAGACAAAATAGAGGGAGGCAGTATAATGAAGATTAAATGGTTTGGGCATGCTTGTTTTCTTATTTCGTCGGACAAAGAAATAAAAATTGTAACTGATCCTTTTGATGAGACGGTTGGTTACAAACTTCCTGATACAGAAGCTAATATTGTAAGTACAAGTCATGATCACTATGATCATAATAATGCTGAAATATTTAAAGGAACACCTGTGCTGGTTAAAGGGTCCGGAAAAACTAATATTAAGGGCGTTGAAGTGACAGGTGTGGATACTTTCCATGACGAAAAGAATGGAAAAAAGAGAGGGCTTAACACGGTATTTAAGTTCAGGGTGGATGGTTTGAATGTTTGTCATCTTGGCGATTTAGGCCATGTTATAACGCCGGGACAGGTGAAGGAACTTGGCGATGTGGATATTTTGATGACACCGGTAGGGGGTAGATATACTATCGATTATGTTGGAGCCTTAAAAGTAATGGATATATTGAAGCCGGCAGTTACCATTCCTATGCATTACAAAACAAAAGACGTAAAAATTAAGCTTGAAGGAGTTGATAAGTTTCTGGAGCTGGCAGGGGAACACAAAAAGGTTGATGGGTCTGAGTTTGAGATTAATGAGGGAAATATAGGCGATTATCCTCGGGTAGTTGTTCTTGATTATAGAGATTAGAGAGAAGATACAGGAGAAAGAGAATGAAGAAAATTCTAGTTGTGGATGACGAAAACTCAGTAAGAGATCTCATTCAATTAATTCTGAAAAGAGAAAATTACGAAGTGATTACAGCTGTGGATGGCAACAGTGCTTTAGAGACGTTAAAGACCGAGAAGCCTGATTTGATAATTCTAGACCTTATGTTGCCTGACATAAGTGGGTACGAGGTCTGCAAGACAATATTTAATGATTATAAAATCCCCATTATTATGCTCACTGCTAAGAATGAAGTTGTTGATAAGGTTATAGGATTTGAATGCGGAGCTGACGATTATATAACAAAACCCTTTGAGTCAATTGAGTTTATAGCCAGGGTTAAGGCTGTATTGAGGAGGAATAATGACAGTACTTCTACAGAAGTAGTAGAGTGTAACACACTTAAAATAGATTTGACCAATATGGTAATAACTAAGAATGGTGAGGATATAAGCGTAACACAAAAAGAATTTCAGCTTCTAGAGCTTTTCGCCAGAAACCCTAAAAAGGTGTTTAGCCGTGAGGATTTATTGCAAAAAATATGGGGATATGATTATTTTGGTGATTCAAGAGTTGTCGATACTTGCATTACAAGATTGAGGAAAAAAATTGAAGATGATAGTACCGATCCAAAATACATTATAACAGTGTTTGGACTTGGATATCGGTTTGGGGGTAAGGGCTGATGAAATTCAGAACAAGACTCATAAAATTTTATCTGATCACTGCAATTATATCAATGATGATTATAGGAATTGCTATTTTGGGGAGTCTTGAGCTGTATAAAACAAAAACGGTTAAAAGTCAACTGATTGAGCAGAGTAATCTGATTTTTTCCTATATAAAGCAAGTGTTCCTTTTTGAAAAAGAGGGTACAACTGAATTGAGTGATCAAACTGCAAATTTGATTGCAAATAATCTAAGCTCCGGAATAGGCCAGGTACAGATTTATGATAAAAAATTGAAACTTCAATGTAACCCGATAGAAATTGAAAAGGAATCAAGCTTTAGTGATTATCAGTATATAAAATTTATTTTAAGACCTGCATTGAGCGGCAAAACTGTGTACAGAACTAACAATAAAGTTGTCTATTATTCTGTCCCGATAGTCTACAAGACTGAAACGATAGGAGTCCTTGTAATAGTTTACAAGCTTGATTTGCTCAACGAATTCTTAGATAATGTTTTATACATTTTGGTTGTAGGAGCCTTTGCTTTTTTTGGGCTGATTATTGTTATAAGCATTTACTTGTCAAAAAAGATAGTCAAACCGATAAATCAGCTTGTTGAGACTACTGAACGCTACGCACAAAGAGATTTTACTCTTGTTGAACTTAATAGAGATGATGAATTGGGACAGTTGAGTAAGAGTATCAATTCCATGGGTTCGCAATTGCAAGAATACATTAGCAGGCAGAAACAGTTGATATCTAATGTTTCTCATGAAATACGTACGCCTCTTACGGCTATAAAAGGATACTCAGA
The DNA here is from genome assembly GCA_023398495.1 of Bacillota bacterium. Lineage (GTDB taxonomy): Bacteria > Bacillota > Clostridia > Acetivibrionales > Acetivibrionaceae > Acetivibrio. The sequence goes on along the minus strand of JAEWSG010000071.1, from coordinate 10,872 downwards.
GTTCTTATACGATGAAATTGCGGGTAATCCCGATACCGAATCTGCTCTGATGCACCTAAATAGTGAGACTTTAAGGCTCGAAAAGCTGGTAAATGACCTTTTAAATCTATCAAGACTAGACTCCTTTCAGGAATCGTTTGTATTTTCAAAGACCAACTATTCTAACCTTTTGAAGGATACGCTGGAAAAGCTAAAAGTTAAGGCGGGTAAAAATAATATAGAAATCCTTACATCTATTAAACCGGATATATTTATAAATGCTGACCCTGAGAAAATTGTTCAGGTTGTTGTAAATATCCTGGATAATGCAATAAAATACTCTCGCTCGGGAGGAACAATAGAGCTCTCTCTTTATTCACAGGGAAGTTATGCTGTACTGGAGGTAAAAGACCAGGGAATTGGCATTCCTGAGGAGGATATAAAAAATATATTCGAGAGATTTCATAGGGCTTCCAACACTAAGGGCATTTCTGGCACGGGATTGGGCCTTTCTATTTCAAAAATAATAATTGACAAGCATAAAGGTAATATCCAAATACAAAGTACTGTTAATTCAGGAACAAAAGTAAAACTGCAACTACCTGTTTTAGAAGATAAATGTTAATGTCACAAAATTGACACATTCTTGACAAGAGATAGAAAAAGGTCTGTTCTATAATAAAAATATAGCTAAACTTAATGTATAGAGGAGGTCTTAACATGAATAGAAAATTTTCAAAAGCAGGTGCAATTATATTATCGGCAGTTTTATTAATAGGTTTTGCTGGATGTAAAAGTAGTTCGGATTCTAAACATAAGGATCTATCTGAACCTAATTTAAAAAATGAAGATGGCATCAATAATAATTCTAAGTGGGATATATCTAAGAATAAGGGTAATGATGAGGGCTACATTGATACATACTTTGAAAACTATGGTGTAAATCCCGAAACATATGTGTCAGAGGATTCCAAGTCTACATTTGCTTTAGATGTTGATACGGCATCCTACACTAAGGCAAGAAATTATATTGAACAGGGCATGATGCCTCCGAAGGATTCAGTCAGAGTTGAAGAGTTTATAAATTATTTTAAGAGACATTATGATGCTCCCAGTGACGACACTTTCTCAATATATACTGAAATTGCTCCTTCCATTTTCAAAAAGGATCATCATATTATCGAAGTGGGCGTTCAGGGAAAAGAAGTTTATGGAAGGGAAAAGAAAAACTCGGTACTTACCTTTGTAATTGACATATCAGGCTCTATGAATACTGAAAACAGGCTTGGATTGGTTAAAGAGAGCCTTAACATGCTGATAGATCAAATGACTGAAGAGGATAAAATAGGTATTGCAGTATATGGGACAAAGGGAAGAAAACTATTGGAACATACATCAGGAGATAGAAAAGATTATATAAAGAAAAAAATTGCACAGCTAAAACCTGAAGGTTCTACTAATGCATCTGAGGGTTTGCAAATCGGATTTAAGATGGCTGATCAGAATTTTGACAAAAACGCCAACAACAGGATAATTCTATGTACCGATGGCGTTGCAAATCAGGGGCTTACAGATGCAGAAGATATCTTAAGGACAATTGAAGACTACAATAAAAGAGGAATTACACTTTCTTCGTTTGGTTTCGGGATGGATAATTATAATGACATGTTTATGGAAAAATTGGCTGACAAAGGTGATGGTAACTACTCCTACATTGATACTTTAGATGAGGCTAAGAGGGTATTTACTGAAGAACTGACATCAGTCCTGCAGGTTATTGCCAAGGATGCAAAGGCTCAGGTTGAATTTGATAAAAACAGTGTTGAGACTTATAGACTTATTGGTTATGAAAACAGGGATATAAAGGATGAAGATTTTAAAGACAACAGTGTAGATGCGGGAGAAGTAGGAGCGGGTCATGCTGTAACAGCTTTGTATGAAGTAAAATTAAAAGAGGACTTAAGTGATAATATAGCCGTTGTTAAATTGAGATATAAAAATATGCAAACGGACAAATTCGATGAAATAAGCAAGAACATAAAAGCTTCAGATGTTAAAAAGGATTTTAACGATGCAACTGCTAGGTTCAGATTTATTAATATGGTTACACAATTTGCAGAAATATTAAGAGAAAGCGAGTATGCAGGTACCGGCATGAGCGAAATCTATGATATGTTAAAAGCAGATGAAAGTCAATTTGTTGCAAGTAAAGAAGACAGTGAATTTATAGAATTGGTAGGAAAAGCAATGGATATTAACTCGGAAAACCAAACAGGTCAAAGAGGACAAAGAGAATAAAAGTAAGCAGGAACTGGGTGTGTATTATTTAGTGAAGAAAAATATGGAAGGAACATTGTGAAGCAAGTTGTAGAGACTGACTTAAATATCTTTAAAAATTAGCCGATATAGAATTACAGGCTAATTTTTTTTATACTATAAAAATAGCAAAAGTATCTGCGAATATATATAAAGAGGACAATCCAAAAAAAATCAAACAGAGGTAATGCTGTTATGAAAAAAAAGTCCAACCTGCTCAAAAAATTTATAGCTATTTCTTTAATTGTACTCCTTTCTCTAGCTTTTTTGACTTCTGCGTATACAGAGGAAACAGTGGAAAAAGTTTACACAGGCATTGATACAATCGGAACGATTTTAAACAATATTGACTATCGTGATGTCAAGCAAACTGACATATGGTCAAAGGAAGCCATATGCGAAGTCAGTGCTCTTGAGATAATGAAAGGCTATGGTAACAGAACCTTTGGACGAACAAATTCCGTTACAAAGGAGCAGGCTCTGACAATGATATATAACGCAGTGGGAAGAGAGGCTGAAGCTCAGATTGCGGCGGAATTAATTGATGCAGCAAGGACCGCTGCCAACAAAAAAACATATGCTCCGGCAATGTGGTCTGACGGATACTTGCAGCTTGCAGCAACTGATGGGCTTATTAGTGCTCAGGATTTAACTGACGCTATGGCATTGGACAGAAGTGCTTTTACGGCTGCGAGTTTTATCAGGGAATCGGCAGCAAAAAGGCAGGATGTTGCCTTTTGGATAGCAAAAGCTTTAGGGCTGGCTCCTTTGTATGGACAGCAGAAGATTTTTAACAGCTATAGTGACTGGTCTGACGCGGACCCCTATAAAATCCCATACATAGAGGCGGTACTCCAGAATAATATAATGAGCGGCATGGGGGATGGCAATTTCAGGCCTGCGGGTAACGTTACGAGAGAGCAAATGGCACAGATAATAAAAAATGCACTTCCCGTCATAATGCTTTTAAGAGGCTATGAAAAGGAATTGGGAACTATTGAAGGCATTAATAATTCTATCGACTTTGCTGATGGGCAAAACATGGCAAAAAACACATTGAATGTAAGAAACAGCAACGGAAAGCTGCATAAGGTTATAACCGCAATATCAGACAACGAATCTTACGATTACAGAAATGAGCAGAACGGCAGCATAAAAAGTGAGGAAAATACAGACCTGATTGTCTATAAAAACGGTTGGATCGGTAGAAGCAGCCTGCTTGAGGTTGGTGACCGCATAGAGTATACCGTAACAATGGATGGACGGGTATTATACACCAAAGTAATATCAAATACGGCAGATACTAAGTATCTGGTCGCTAAAGTAAATGCTATTGATACAACAAATCAGACTTTAAATATCTCAAAGGTGTTCGATTTAAAATATCCTGATGTTGATATCGAAAACGAAAATTTTTCTTATGACGGTGAAGGTAATAATGTAGATGTTACATATGTTTACAGCAGCAATGCAGAAATATTTGCAGACAATAAAAAAACGGACATAGCTGCTATTGATAGTGGAATGGATGTTATTCTGGCTGTAACTGACAATATGATAACAGGGATAAAGAAGGTAACGCTCAGGTTGAGGGAGCAGGGAATAACTAACGGCATAGTTGAGGAGGTCAATGTGCAGCTTGGTTATATCACCTTGTACAATGAAGAGTTTAAAGGGAATGCAGCAAATCCGAGTATTAAAACTTATAACTATTCAAATCCAAAGAGTATAAGTGTTTTAAAAAACTATAAGCCAGCAGAAATAGAAGCTGTTGAAGGTGGAGATTCTGTCTACATTAAATTTGATCAAGAAGGAAACATTGAGCTTATAAGTGCAGTAGACAACTATATTGAACGCTATGGAAAGATCCTTTCCAAAAATCCTGCAACACTTGCAGTACAATACGATGATGGTAGCCAGCAGATATTGATGACTAATGAAGAGATACCTGTAGTATTGGATAAAAAACTGGTGGAGTATAATACACTAAAAGATGGGGATAGAGTTAAACTTCTCCTGAATACTACTGATACCTTTACCCTGTTGAAACAGATAACAATAGAAGGAGATGAGCATTTTGTTACAGATATATACAAAGGTATTGTAGTTAAATTCGATGGCATCTCAAACAATCTGATACTCCAGAACATGGAAATACTCAAAGACGGAAACTGGAAAAGAACAGAGCAGAAAGGCTTTTCAAATGTTGGTTTGGCGGAAAATAACAGATTGTTTTATAACAGCAAAAGCATAGATGCAGATACCATTAACAGCAAACTAAGAAGTACTGAAGCATATATAGCCGTTGAAAAAGACTATGGCGGTGACGAAAAGGCAGTTATGATATCTTTTAAGGATAAGATCGACACGGAACTGATTCCCTTAGATGACAGTATTGCATCAAATACTTTGGGAATTGAAGGAGTAATATCTTTACAAAAGGAAACTGGTAATGTTGCATATGATAATGGTACTATTGTTGTCAAGGATAAAAGGCTGGTTAACGGCAGCAGTATTTCTCCGGAGGATACGGCTTATGTTATAGCAAACAGAAAATATACAGACGGTAAATACTATGCAAGTGTTGTTGAAATAAACCAAAGGTTCGATCCTGACTTTATAAGTATTTATCGTGGAAGAATAGCAGGCATTAATGAAAATAAGGATTTTACCGTTAACTCATTTTCGCAGCTTAATGGTGTTAATTGGGACTTTTATAATACCCCAAAAACCTTCAGGATTACTTACGATACAAGTATAATTGACGATGCGGGAATCGTGGGACAGCGTAATTTTACAGACTATGGAGACTTGAGTTTTAAGGACAGGACGGTTTATATACTGGCAAATGACACCGATGCAGTTATGGTTAATACTGCTCCATATGGAACTATTTTTGCAAAGGGTGAAATATACGAACTGACAGGAGACGATAACCCCTCCGGATTCACTGTGGTAAATGCAAAGGCCTATAATTCAACTACTTTTAAGTGGGAAGACCGTGAAACAATGAATCTGGGTATTCTATCAAACAGCATTATTTTAAAGGACAATAGAATTTCAAAAGCATCAGACCTTGAAAAAGGGGACAAGGTGAGGGTGGTAAAAAAAGATGATAGTGACGAAGGAGACGCTTACATTATTTTTGTTGAGTAGTAAGGCATAACCTCAAAATGCTACGAGAGGTAAATTGAGTGATAAATGAACCCGGAATTTTGGAGGGATAGCAAAATGTCAAAACTGTTGAAATTAATTTCAATCACAATTATTATAGTAGTAGGCTTCTTAAATATTGCAATATATGCAAGAAATGGCGATGGCGGTTTTGAAGGAGGAATATCCTCCGGAGAAGTTGATGGAAAGACTACATATGATTATAGGGAGGTTGTATTTCTTACCGGAGAGCCTGTTGTGTTTGACGGTGCATTAACGATAAAGAAAACGGTGAAGCAGGATAGTGCATCGGGTAAGCAAACAATAACAGCAAACTATACCTACAAGCTTACTAACAACGAAAGAAGCGGCACTCTCACCAAATTCCTTTCATATAGTACTGTGATTACCAAAAAGGATAACGGTCAGACAATTGAGGAGACTTCTTTAAACCCAAAATACACAGAGGTTATCAAAGTTGATGATACTACATATACCTTGAGAAATTATGAGTTTACAAAGACTAATATAACCGATTCAAAACCTGCAGTTGACTATATAGCTGGAAATCTATGGGGCAGAAAAACTTATGAAAAAGGAACGAACGAGGGTACGGTGACGGTAGACATTACAGGCGATTTTTACGGATATAACCAATATTGGGGAACAACTGAAACACAGGTTCTTGACTACATGATCGAGAGCGAAACTAAGGGCGGGGATATTGTTGACCGATGGGGGGGGACAGCAAATATAAGGCTTTCTAGTACAACCACAAAGCAAATAAAGTATGTAGAGAATGAGCCTGAGACTATCAGTTTTGAAGGGGGATTTGTACAGACGCAGTACAATAACAGTGTCCTTCAGTATTCAGCTAGTCTTCCGGAGTTTGATGCAACAGGAGTTTCGACGGATAGAATGCTTGTAACTTCGGACAGCCTCAAGCTTGAGGGGTTTCCCGTCAAGACAAGGCTTGTAGTCCCGGATGTAAATCATTTAAAAGGCCACTGGGCAGAAAATGATATAAAAGCCCTTTACAGTCTTGAGGTCTTTAATGGCGAACCTAAGAATTTCAATCCTCAGGAAGTTATGACGAGAGCAGAATTCGCAGCTGCAATTGTGTATGCAGCAAAAGAGGTTCCTGCGGATACTACAATTACCAACACCAGGACAAGCAGAACTTCCAAAAGCAAACAGGAAGAAATTTTGTCTCCTTTTGTGGATGTCGCCGTAGAAAGCAAGTATTTTGATAATATTAATAGTGCATACAAACGGGGAATTATAAGCGGTCGGGGAAATGACAGATTTGCTCCGAATGACTATTTGACCATGGCGGATGCAGTTACAATAATAATAAGGGCTCTTGGATTGGAAGCTATGGCACCGGCGGGCGGTGTGACTACTTCGTTTATTGATGACAGGGAAATTCCAGCATATGCAAGAAACCATATTTTTGTAGCTCAAAGGATAGGTCTTGTTTTAGGGGATGAAAGAGGGTATCTCAAACCTCGTGAATATCTGACTAAGGCAAGAGCTGCAGTTGTTATAAACAAATTAATCAATTATATGAGAGATGATCTCAAGAAAGATTATAGGGAAAGGTTAATCAACTACTAGTAGTGTGTTCTCAAATTACCTATGCAAAAGGAAAGTCCGAGAATCTTGACGATTCAACAAGTTCGTAGGATTTTCATTGAGTAAATATTTGAGAAACACTATACTAGTGCCTTTGAACATAATTCATTTCTAGAAATGAATTATGCAAAATGCACATCCTATGTTTTTTGCTGATTAACAAAATTAAATTCTAGAATTTTATTCTGTTAATCAGCACTAATGTGAAAACATTACAAATGACTAAAAAAGGGGAGGCCAATAAGAATGAGAGTTTTAATCAGAGTGGCATGTTTTGCTATAATATTGTGTCTGGTGTCCGCAAGTACAGCTTTTGCGACAGGCATTGAGGTTGAAGGCAGTGAAAAAAAGGATCTGGAATATCTGCAGAGTGTAATTGACATGATAAAAGATAAATACAAGGACAAAGTTACTGATGAACAATTAATTGAAGGTGCAATAAACGGAATGTTTGACACTATGGACAAATACACTGATTACTATACAAAGGAAGAAGCAGAAAGCTTCTTTACCGATATTGACGGAGCTTATGTGGGAATTGGTGTCAGAATATCATCTGATGAAAAAGAAATACTTGTTGTAGAGGTGTTTGAAGCTTCACCAGCGGAGAAAGCGGAAATAATAAATGGTGATATAATACTTTCAGTTGATGGACAAAGTCTGGAAGGGAAAAGTGGTGATGAAGCAGCACAGTTAATAAAAGGCAAGGCTGGTACTAAAGTTTTGCTTGAAATACAAAGAGTGGGTGAAAAAGAACCTCTTAAAATTGATGTTGAGAGAGCGGAAGTAAAGGTTAATCCTGTATCTCACCATATAAGTGGTGATATTGGTTATATCAAGCTTGATATCTTTAACTCCAATTCAAACTTAAACATTAAGAAGGCACTTAATGAAATGGATAAAAGCAGTATAAAGAAGCTGGTGCTGGATTTGAGGGACAATCCTGGAGGAGAAGTGAGCCAGGTTGTTAAAATAGCAGAAAATTTTGTGCCGCAGGGTCTTATTACAAAATTGGATTTTAAGTCTGAAAGAGTGAAAGATGAAGAATACTATTCTAAGAACAAGGCTTTGAAATATAAATTGGTAGTTTTAGTCAATGGATCGAGTGCAAGTGCATCTGAGATTCTTGCTGGTGCAGTCCAGGACACGGAAGCCGGGATTTTAGTAGGTACCAAGACCTATGGAAAGGGGAAGGTTCAGAATGTTTATCCTGTGCTTTCACCTGCAGCTTTTAATAAGTATGAGGAAAAACTCGGTGCTAAGATAGTTGACGGGTATGATTTGATTAATAACTACGGCATTAATCCACCCGATAAGGACATAATCGGATGGACAAAGATTACTACAGGCGAATATTATACTCCTAATGGCAGAATGATTGATGGTACAGGCCTTCAGCCTGATTATTACATTGAAAATACATATATACAGAATGAAGTGGATTTAAGAACTATTAAGAGGCTTGCAAAAAAAGTTAAGCCTGGTATAAATGACAAAAGTCTGGATGTACTATATGCGGAAAAAATCCTTAAATTCTGTGGATATTCCATTGACCAACCTGATATGTTGCTAGATGACCAAACATCTGCGGCCGTTTATAAGTTCCAAAAGGATAATGGGCTTTACCCTTATGGAGCTTTGGATTTTGCTACTCAGCAAGCCCTCAATGATAAACTTGAAAAACTCATATCCCAACACGATAAGCAGATGGCAAAAGCTAATGAATTGTTAAAAGAATAATTTGTGAATATGCACTCTTATGGGCCGGCTCCGTTGACATTACTGTCATTGGAGTCGGCTCTTTGTTCTAGGAACTATATTGAACGCGATAAAGATTTTACATTGCACTTCAATTTCCTTGATTTATATAGGTGCCTGCCATAATTTAGTTAATATTTCCTATGTGAAATTAGTTTATTGGTTGGATGAAAATAACCGGTAATAGATGTACAATGAAAATAGGAATATATTCATTTTTTTGAGGTGTTATTATATGAAAATATTTAAGCTTATGAGAAGCACAAGAGGTACGGCACTTGTTTTATACGTTATTACGTTTTCTGTAATAGCTGCAAGTGTTTCTGTTGTAGTTGACATCGGCGTGCTGGCTTATCAAAAGGCGGATACAGTTAAAGCTACAGATGCAGCAACATTAGCTGCAGCTCAATCACTTCTAACTGGTGATGAAAATCCGGTAATCGTTGCCCAAGATTACCTTAGAAAAAATGGTGTAAACCCTGAGGACGCTGAAATAAAGCTGCTCGATGCTAATAAAGGCATTAGTGTTAAAACAAAAAAAGATGTTAACTATATATTTGCCAGGCTTATTGGGTTTGAAAGCGGTGAAATTGAGGCAAACGCAACTGCAGAAATAATGGCGATTACAAGTGTATTCAAAGGTATCAAACCTTTTGCAATAGAAGAACAGGAACTTGAGTTTGGGAAATTATATATCCTAAAAGAAGGCGGAGGAAGCGGAAGTAACGGTAATTACGGATGCCTTGCGTTAGGAGGCACTGGGGCTAGCAATTATAAGTATAACATCTTGAATGGATATGATGGCGAACTAAAAGTTGGAGACTATGTCACTACCGAGACAGGAAATATGAGTAATCCTACAAAATCAGCCATAAATGAATTGGTTAATAGTTGCGATCATTGCCCTGAATGCACATACAGCAGTTATGATCCTGATTGCAAAAGAGTGATGACTGTGGTTATTGTTGATGATCTTGACATAAATGGGAGGGGTAAGGTTCGAATACTTGGTTTTGCGTCATTTTTAGTTAAGTCTGTTGAAGGTCAGGGAAATAAGTGTGTAGTAGAAGGTTATTTTATAAAGAACATTACTCAGGGTGAATTGAGTGCAGGCCAGAAAGATTATGGCCTTAGGGGGATTAAACTTACAAAATAGAAATTATTTTGTTTATCTGTTGTCAGCATTTAGTTGATTTTTGTAAACGAACTGTTGACAAGTTGGAATATTTTTGATATCCTTTAATTGACAGGATGGTTTACATTAAATATATTAGTGAAGTTTCAAAATTATATTAGCTATTATAGCGACTTATCTTTTTTACAAAATGACTTTGTTTTATTGTTTTAACTTGGTTATCTGTGCAATTCTTGTGATTTATGATGAATCTGGATGTTTTAAAATTTTTATAATATATGTTACATAGTTGGCATAAAATAGTAACAAAGTATTAATGAATTATTGATATAAGGAGGGATGTATAGGCAGTCTGACTACCTTGTGTTGTTTCGTTAAAAAGGCTGTTTACTTCGTAGTCCAAGCTCCATTTTATGTACAGTTTTGTAAATTGTTTTACCTTCTATAAAATGGGATTATTGCGGGAGCAAGTTTGGAGAGATTTGCAAGCGTATGTTTTAATTTGGCTTGGATGTAATGGTGAGAACGAAGGATTTAGGGGAGAGTATAATAAGATTCACAGAGAGAAAAAGATTGTTTTGATTGAGCGGTTTATAAAAGAAGAAAGAAAGTTTTGGGGGAGGAAGAATATAGAGTAGACAATATATTCTATATTTTCGGAATTAATGTATTTTGGTATTAACTATTGTGGTCTTGGGCTACGAAGTAAACAGCTTTAAATTTAATTAGTATATTATCGGGACAGCAGATAACGCTGTCTTTTTTATTTTCATTTAGGAAATAGCTTGCGGAAAAATTTGTGGATAAGTAAAAATTAGTGGTATATAGATTGAGAAATCAAAGGATTTATAGGATAATAACAGTATTATGACAAAAGAAATTAAAATCAGAGAAAT
>JAEWSG010000048.1 GCA_023398495.1 Bacillota bacterium | reverse complement strand
CCAAAACTTCAAAATTCTCTTCTACGCACCTATAATAATAATTTTTCCGTGGCTCTCTTGGAGAATATATCCCCTGATTATTCGAACTTTCATAAAGCATTAGTACTCACACTCTTAAAACATATATGACAGAGTACAAAAATCCTTACAATGAGCCAAGAATTTTAATCAATAAAATCAAGTTTAATCTCAGATTCAATTTTCTTAATTTCTATAGCTTCAGAATCTACTATGTTTTTTATAGAGTTTATTTTACTTTCTTCAAGACTGTCTAAATAAACATTAACTTTGTTATTCTTCTCATCTAATTCTATTCTCTTTATACCTAGTTGATAATATTTTGTATTTAAAGTATTAATAATGTCCTTCAAATCACTTAATGAGTACTTTACTTGATGATACTTAACTTGCTCGCCTTTAGTTAATTCCTTAACCTTTTCAGCATTATTGCCAACTATATTGACATTAAGAAAACCTTCATCATCTATATATCCACCGCCATACTCATTTTCACTTAATTTTTGGGTTAATTTTTGATAACTCTCCAATTTTTCCGCCTGATTAACTTCCTCCGCATTATCGATATTTGTAGCTTTACTTTTATAAACAATAGAAAATGCAAATACAGCTCCACAAATAATAATTACTGAACACAAGGAAAATAAAAATACTTTTTTACGAAACATAAATATTCCTCCTATCCTATTTACCATTTCTATAGTGTTAATTTTCAAGTCTTGTACAGATAAGAAAACTTTAATAGCTATAACTTTTCGGTTACTGTATTAATGTACTTTTCGTAGGTGAGAAACCTTTAATTATTGGTTGGTAAATTAATTTTGCTGCAGGTGTTCTCACCTACTATTGTACTTTTAATTTTTTATTACAGATTAACCTCAGTTATATATTGCATTAGTCAACATAAGGTGTAACGCTTAGATTGTTCAAGCAATTCCCTAATTTTGCAAAATAACTTAGTGTTCCATCTGTAGCAGATTGCATTCCTAAAATATAGTTTCCAGGATATTGTCCACTTACATATGTAGTTACCGCTGCTCCACTATCGCCATTTTGAGATGAGTATGTCGCACTAACCATATCACAAAAATAATACCCAGCTGCCGAATAGCTTTCATTATTTGAATTTATGTTACCAGTTGTCAAACCTGACCTTCTCCCATACATACGAACGGCAGTGTTTTCAGGATAACTATATGTATTATACCAATTATAAAAATTATCACCATTCATAAATTTACGAGTAGTTTTCCATGTTGTCGAAGAATTGTCAAATTTAATAAACGATGCATCAGCAGAACCAACAGTCTTTCTTGTTAAAGTTCCAATTTTCACACCATTATAATAAGCACTGGTACCAATAGCATTCTGGATATGTCCTGCAGTTACCACACCTTTGTTTCCATTATTATCTATTACGCCAAAAGCTATTGTAGGACCCCCAGAATCTGACCCAAATTTAATTTCTTTTCCATTTATCACTTCTGTTGTCGAAGTTAGTTTGATATCGCATTCATTCTTATTAACCTCAATAGCTGAAGTGTTTGCAATAGCATTAATATAATTTATGCTGCTTTCATTAAGAGTGTTCAAATAAATATATACCTTATTATTTTTCTCACTCAATCTGATACGTGTAATGCCTAGTTCACCCATTTTAGGATTTAAAGTATTAATAATATTTTCAAGATACTCTAAGGAATACTTAACCTTATGAACCTTAACTTTATCGTCCTTTACTAAATTTTTAATCTCTTGTTTATCATCACCAGATATATTTACATTCAAATTTCCTTCATCATCTATATAGCATCCTGCAAAGTAAGTTGGGTATTCTTTTCTATACTTGTCCTTAAACATTTTTCTTATCATTTCGTTGTGTTTTAAAGCATTCTGCTGCTTTTCGAAAATATTCTCTGAATTACTTGCAGAAGAATTAATAAAAAAAAGCATCGATGTTATAATACATATAATCAAACTTATTAGAAATAATTTTTTATTAATCATATTCATTAGTGTTGCATTAAATCTATAATAAAAAGTCAATGTAAATAATTTACTGGCATAGCCTTCACATAGAAGGAGATTTTGCCACATGCTAGAGAAAAGGGAAGTGACCACCTAAGCTTAAGCACTAAAAAATTAAAAACTTAATACAATTAATTGACTTTATACCTGCATAACACAGTTTCATATTCTTGTTTCCAATTGAACCGCTTTTGCTTAACTTTAGGCGGTGGCCTTTTAGGTCTTAAGTCCTCTTGGAGCTGTAAAAGGGTATTCCAAGGACCTTTTGTAATAAGCCTTACTATCTTTAAAAAGTCATGTTTAGTACCTACTAGGATATGCATTAGTAGCAATAAGCAATAAAGCGTAAGTGCAGAGTATACCTGGTTGAGTACAGCATTAAAGCTAGTTCCAAAGAACTTCTTGATTTTAAGGTGCTGTTTGATCCACTTGAAGAAGGTTTCAATAGTCCACCGTAAGCGGTATATCTGAGCTATTTCCTCTGCAGATAGATCAAAACGGTTTGTTATTATATAAAATAATTCGCCGTTTGATGAGTCAATTACTTGGATAGCCCTGAGAGGATGCTGCATTTGAGTATTTTGATACCCAAGAATAACTTCTTTGTCAGATAAAACAGACTCACCTTTAAGAACAGCGTTCTCATTCATAACCTTCATGATGGCATTTTTCTTAAGCCTTGATACAAAGAAGATTCCTTCCTTGCAGTATCTATCAAATTCTCCGTAGTCAAGGTATGCTCGGTCAAAAAGGTATGTTATGCCTGGTTCTTTGACAAAGGTTTTCATTTTCTCTTTGTCATGAATGATGCCTTCTGTCATTACAATACTTTCAGGGCACCCAAGGAGTATATCGTAGAGGGTATGAATCTTAACTGCCGCAGTTTTATCCCGATATTCGGCCCAGGGAAATAAAGAGATGCAAAGACTCACAGTGGTTGAGTCAAGTGCCTTAAGTATTCCCCAACTTCCTGGTATGATTCGTATTCCGTGATGCTTCTTTAGCTTAGCAAGAGTAGCCTCAAATATCTGTTTAAAAACTTCTGTGTTACGGGCACTATTTGTACGGGATATTTGTGAAAAGCTGATAGTTCCCGTATGCTCCTGGAGTTTTTTATCAGCTACTATGCCTGCTTCAATATCCCTAAGGCTGGTAGCTTCAGTCAGATGAGCATACATCATAGTATTAAGTTGTCGAAGAACAGTGAATTTTTTGGTGCTATGTTCAGCACCGGTTTCATTAACGGCCTTTTCCAGAATGTTCTTTGGTAAAAAGCCTGTTAATATTTCAAAAATTGTAGTACAATCAGCCATATTTGTTAGCTCCTTTGTTAATGGATGTGGTTGCTTGGTGGCGAACCCACTTGATATTAACAGAGGGGCTTTCATATTTTCTACAGGTAAATATTATTACTTCAACCATAAAGTATGGGTTGAAATTTTTTAAAATACTTTATGCAACACTAATGAATCATATTATTCTCCTCCAACATATTAATTTTATTTTAATAATATAAATCTAACGAAATAAACAAGTATTGAAAATTATCACCCCTTGTTAAAAAAGTAAAAATGTACATTTTTGGAGATTTTATCACATAAACGAGAACGAGTCAAGTTGAATTATGTCTAATACTAGCATTGTTGGTACTTATTTGTGTTCAACTGCATATTTCGGATGCATCCGGGTTCTTCCGCACTTTTCCGTATATCATAGAGTGAGTTATCCATAAATAACTTTGGCACTTAATAGTTTGATTTTTGCATTTCCATACATAATCCGCTTTATTGCGAAATTTATAGCATTAGTAACTCCCATATATGGAATCCTCTGTTTCTTTAATATGCCAATATTATAAATTAATAGATAGGTATTTGCTTTTTTCATAATATCATATTAAATTCTGTTTTTCACTACTAAAAGCAAAAAATTATCCAAAATAATATCCATTCGCTTCATTTTTAAAATAATAATCCCCAAATAATATTATCCTTAAGTATTGAACCTCCTGCACAAAACAAAAAATAGCACTACAAACTTAAGGTTATAAGGATTTATTCTTTAAAACCAGTCCTCATATTTTGGCATTTCATCACAAGTTTCGTAATCAGGGAAAACAGTATTAGAATTGTGTCCTTCATAATTACCGTCTTTATTTTTGCCCATATTATCATTACTTTTTTCGTTATTTCCAATTAACAATGAATTGGTCAATATAAAATGTTCAAATTGTTGTGGTATTTTGAAATGATTAGGCGGATCATGATTCTGAATTCCCCAAAGCTTCAAATGTTTCAAAATCTTCTCGATAGTTTCTTCATCCTCTACAAACGAAATT
>JAEWSG010000240.1 GCA_023398495.1 Bacillota bacterium | reverse complement strand
GTATATCTCCATGTCTGACTACTATCTAAAAATCTGTGAAAACTAAAGAACCGCCGTATACCGAACGGTACGTACGTGCGGTGTGGGAGGTCGGCTAATCAATTAATGGTTAGCCTCCTACCCGATTCTTTAAAAGATAAAGCTAATTTTCGGGACATAATCTGTTCTCAATTGTGTACAGATTAAAAAAATAAAATAACTTAATCTTGTATACAATAAACATTTTGTATATAATAAATAGCTGATGGTGTAAAGGTTTCAAGGTATCTGATACTATTACCTGGTGATAATTATTAATTGTAATTACTTGGGTAAACTAATAAAACAGCCAACGAAAGTATTATATATTTGTCGAATAATAAGACTGAAAGGGGTAAAAGAATGGGATTTTTAGAACAAATTATTGAAAGGGCAAAGTCTGACATTAAGACAATTGTTCTTCCGGAAAGTACAGATTTGAGGGTGGTAACAGCAGCATCAATGATTTCTAATCAAGGAATTGCAAATGTGGTGCTGATAGGTGACGAGAATGAGATTAAGAAGCTTGCGGGGGATCTTGACCTGTCGAAAGTTAAAGTGGAAAATCCGAATACTTCCAAAAACTTTGAAGATTATGTTGCAACTTTTTGTGAACTCAGAAAATCAAAGGGAATGACCATTGAAGTAGCGAGAGAGACAATGAAGAATCCTCTTTACTATGGAGTTATGATGGTTAAGAAGGGAAAGGCAGACGGTATGGTAGCAGGTGCAATAAACTCAACAGGTAATACTCTAAGACCTGCACTTCAAATTTTGAAAACAGCACCAGGAACAAAGCTTGTATCAGCATTTTTTGTTATGGTAGTTCCAGATTGCGAATACGGGAACAAAGGGACTTTCATTTACGGAGACTGTGGACTTGTTGAAAATCCTGATGCAGACCAGCTTTCGGAGATTGCAATAGCTTCTGCTGGATCATATAAACAACTTGTACAGGACGAGCCTCAGGTTGCCATGCTTTCATATTCAACATACGGCAGTGCAAAAAGTGAATTAACTGAGAAGGTTGTAAAGGCAACTCAGCTTGCTAAAGAAAAAGCACCCAATCTTTCTCTAGATGGTGAATTGCAGGGTGACGCAGCACTAGTTCAAGCTATTGCAAAATCAAAAGCACCTGGCAGCAAAGTTGCAGGTAAAGCTAATGTACTGATTTTCCCGGATTTGAATTGTGGTAATATTGCTTACAAGCTGACTGAAAGATTGGCGAAGGCCGAAGCATATGGCCCTATAACACAGGGAATTGCAAGACCTGTAAACGACTTGTCAAGAGGTTGCTGTGCCGAGGATATTGTGGGAGTTGCAGCTATTACTGCTGTTCAGGCCCAAAAGGCGTAAGTTGATTAACTATATGGAAAATACTGGTTTTTTACATAATTGATTAAGCTTAATTATAGAACAGGAGATGTCAAAATGAAGGTATTGGTTATTAATACAGGAAGTTCTTCATTAAAGTATCAGCTTATTGATATTTTAAACGAAAGTGTTCTTGCAAAGGGTGTCTGTGATAGGATTGGTCTTGAACATTCCTTCCTTAAACACTCAAAAGTTGGAAGTGATACAGTTGTAATTGAGAAGGATTTATACAATCATAAAATTGCCGTACAGGAGGTATTAAGTGCTCTTACTAATGACAAAACGGGCGTTATAAAGAGCATGGATGAAATATCTGCAGTGGGTCACCGTATTGTTCATGGGGGAGAAAAGTTTAAGGAATCAGTTATTATTGACAGCAAAGTAATGGATGCAATTAAGGAGTGTGTTGAACTTGCTCCTTTGCACAATCCATCAAATATAATAGGTATTGAAGCTTGCCAGCAGATTATGCCAAACATACCAATGGTAGCAGTTTTTGATACTGCATTTCATCAGACAATGCCGCCACATGCTTATATTTATGCACTTCCCTATGAAATATATGAAAAATACCGTTTGAGGAAGTACGGATTCCACGGTACTTCACACAAATATGTAGCCTATAAGGCTGCTGAAATACTTGGTAAGCCTATAGAGGACTTGAAACTGATTACCTGTCACTTAGGTAACGGGGCGAGTGTATGTGCGGTTAAAAATGGAAAGTCTATTGAGACCTCAATGGGCTTCACTCCTCTTCAAGGTTTGGCAATGGGCACAAGGAGTGGTTCTATTGATCCGGCTGTTATATCGTTCCTTATGGAAAAGGAAAAAATGTCTGTTAAGGATATAAGCGATTTCCTGAATAAGAAATCCGGTGTGCTTGGAGTTTCAGGTGTCAGCAGCGACTTCAGAGATGTTCAGGAAGCAGCTGAATCCGGAAATGAAAGGGCGATGCTTGCGTTGGATATCTTCTGCTACAAAGTAAAACGCTTTGTTGGGGATTATATTGGCATAATGAATGGTGCAGATGCAATAATTTTTACTGCGGGAATTGGTGAGAATAATGACCTTGTTAGAAGAAAAATATTAGAGGATCTGGACTTCCTTGGAATTAAAATAGATTTGGAAAAGAATACTGTTAAGGGTAAGGAAATTGATATCAGTACACCTGACGCAAAAATCAAGACCCTTGTAGTACCAACAAATGAGGAATTGGCAATAGCAAGAGAGACAAAGAGACTGTTGAAATAGTTTTAAAAAATTAAAGAAAAAGCAAAAGAATGGATATACTCCCTATTTAGAAGTGCGGTAAATACTGTGTCTCTTAATAGGGAGTATATTTGCATTATAATCTGCACCTAGAAAAAAACTTCTGTTTTGAAGATTTGTTTGTTAAAATAAAGTGGGTGATCAATGTTGAAAAAAAGAATAGGACTGCTTTATATAATATTTCGTGATATGGCAATGCTGGTTACATTTATTTTGGCCCTTTACCTTGAAAGGGCTGTTGGCAGCAGATTTTATTTGATGCTGCTGCTTTTTACTTTGTTTTTTATATGGCTGCATATCCGAGAAGGATTTAGAGGTGAATTTGAAAGGTTTTTACCTTACACATATTTTTTTGATATTTTGCTACTGGTTCTGCTGGATGAAAGTTCAAAATACCTTGTAAATCATTACTTTAATGTTTATTACTTTTATGTTTTAATTGCAGCAGGTTTTATGCTGAAGGAGAAGAACAGGTTACTTGTTAGTCTTGGTGTGATACTGGCGGCATTTTTAAAATATAACAGATTTTTTGAGGCTGTTTTCTCGGGTAATAACCCTTCAAATATAACTTTTATTGTTTCATATATTTTCTTCACATTTATGGTGTTTATTACTACGGGAGTGTTTTTTAACTACTCGGGAATACTTTCAGAACAAAAAGAAAAGCTTGATGAACTGAACAGAGAACTTACTTTGGTAAATACTCTCCTGGAAGAAAAGAACAGGCAAATAAAGGAACTAACCATATTTGAAGAACGCAACCGTATAGCTCATGAAATTCATGACAGTGTTGGTCATAATCTTACCGGACTGATAATGAACCTGGATTTTTGCAAGAGAATAGTTGAAAGCAACCCGTCAGGTATCGCCGAACACTTGGGAAAGAGCAGGCAGATTGCCAGAGAATGCTTAGAGGACATAAGAAAGTCTGTGAGAGCACTAAAAAATGCAGAGGTTAAACAGCACACTCTTATAAACTCTGTGAGGGAGCTTGTGGAGAGTTCGAAAGATAAATTCAATATTGATATATTACTTAATATAAAGGGAGATATGTTTAATACTCAACCGGAGTTTAATCTGGCGGTATACAGGGCTTGTCAGGAAGCTATAACAAATTCGGTAAGGCATGGCAAAGCTGATAGGGTTGAAATAAGTATTACCTATGGAAAAAAAGATTTTTTAATGCTTATTAAGGATAACGGTACCGGTGCTAAAGAAGTAAAGTATGGAACAGGTCTTACTGGTATTCAGGAAAGGTTCGGGTTGTATAATGGGGTTGTTGGTTTTTACAAGAACGATGGTTTTATGATAAATATATCTGTTCCTATGGAGGGAATAATAAATGAGTAAAATAAGGGTTTTAATAGTTGATGACCAGCCCGTTGTCAGAGACGGCCTTAAGATGATATTGTCTTTAGATAATGAAATTGAGGTTGCAGCGACAGCAGCTAATGGTCGGGAAGCTCTTGAATTGTGCAACAGCAGCATTGATGTGGTAATGATGGATATTCGGATGCCCATCTTAGATGGTGTGAAAACCACTAAATTAATAAAGGATTCATTTCCTAAGGTCAAGATAATAATCCTGACTACATTTAATGATGACCAGTTTATCTTTGAAGCTTTAAAAAATGGAGCAAGCAGTTATTTGCTTAAAGATGTAGAATCCGAGGAAATCATAAATACCGTAAAGGCCATATATTCGGGTGGGACTGTCTTACACAGCAATATTGCTGCAAAACTTGTAAACAAACTGTCTGAGGGTCAGGAAAGTAAAAACTCTCTTCAGGAGTTGACTTCAAGAGAACATGAAATAGCAAAACTTGTGTCAGAAGGCCTTTCAAATAAGGAGATTGCGGCTAAACTCTTTATAGCAGAGGGAACTGTCAAAAATCACGTAACAAACATACTATCAAAACTGAACCTTAATCATAGAACCAAGATTGCCCTGTATGTAATTGAAAACAATCTATAAAGTCATTTGCTATCCTTAACGGATTATAAAAACCGTGACTAAAGTCATATATGAATTATGACTTTTTCTAGATGCTGATTATTCTCGTTTTTTTTATAATTAAGATATAGAGTATTTATATTTTAAAAAGGTTGGTGTTATTATGAAAAGATTTTTTGGTTTTCTTATTTTGGTAATGCTTGTGTTTTATACTGCTGCATGTTCTTTGCAAAATTCAACAACTCAAAAATATCTGATAGCTTTGGAAAATACTCAAAGTGCCGATACCATGCAGTCTAAAACCGAAGCTAAAATTTCAATTGACTTGTCAAACGCATCGGATGAAGCTAAAAAGGACATGGAAAACTTACAAAATATTACCTTCAACATTGATGAAACTGTGGACAACAAGAATATGAAAATAGAGTCAAACAACTATATCAGCTTTGGAAAGTATTCATGGGGTACAAAGTTCTATGTCAATGGAGATGAAATATTCTTAAAAGTCAATGATAAGTACGTAAAATTGGATTCAGGCGACAAGGGATCATTTGTTTCGGCGGACGGTAACATAAATAAAGAGCACAAGGAATTGGCAGATGAAGTGGCAGTAATATGGAAGGATACCGTTCAGAAAGAAATACTTACCGGAGAAGGCAATTTTATTGAAAGCACACCTGACGGTGATATAAAAATTACACAACTTTCTTTGGAGTTGAATGATGAAAAATCAAAGAAAATACTCGAAAGTTTGGCTGAGGTATTATCAAAAAGTGAAATGGCTAAAAAAACTGCAATTGAAAGTGCACAGAGGTATGGAGACATTGACAAACTTGATGAAGAAGAAAAGAAAAAAGTAATTACAAGTATTAGTGAGTGGTTTGATAAGCTTCCCGAGAATATGAAAGATTATAATGAAAAGTTCAGCATTGAAAATCTTAAGCTCACTGCTAAGATTGATAAGGACTCATATATAATAGATGAGGTTTTTGAAGGTGAATTTGTAATAAAGCACGAGGGAGAAATAAGAATCAGCTTTAATGTAAATACAACAAGATGGGATATTAATAAGAAATTAAGTGTGAACATACCTCAAATCAGTGAAGAAGATTTGATTGACGAAGAAAGCTTCAATAAGGAAATGGACGAAACATTTTCTGAATTGTTTGGAGCGAAAAATAAGCAGTAAGGGATAAAAAAAAATAACGTCCTATTCTCATGTTTTGAAAACATTAACAAATCAAGGCAAGATTAAAGCAAAATTTGGAGGAAGCGATATGGGATTGATAGAAATTAAAGATGTGAGTAAAAGCTATGGAACCCTTAAGGCTGTTGATAATGTAAGCCTCGATGTTAAAGAAGGCGAAATATTCGGACTTTTAGGGCCTAACGGAGCGGGCAAATCTACACTGATATCTATTCTTTGTACTCTCCTGCCCTTTGACAGTGGTGAAATACTGGTTAATAATAATAGTCTTAGAAAAAGTAGTGGTGAAATAAAGAAAATTTTGGGACTTGTGCCACAGGAAATAGCATTATATCCTACACTTACAGCAAAAGAAAACCTTATGTTCTGGGGCAGAATGTATGGAATCGGGGGAAAACTCCTTCGTGAAAGAGTTGATGAGGCTCTTGAAATAGCGGGTCTTAAAGACAGAGCAAGGGAACTGATAGATAAGTATTCAGGTGGGATGAAAAGAAGAATAAACATAGCTGCTGCACTTTTGCACCATCCAAAGATTGTAATAATGGATGAACCTACAGTTGGTATTGACCCACAGTCAAGAAACCACATACTTGAGACTGTACTTAAGCTTAACAGGGAAGGCATGACTGTAATATATACCAGCCACTATATGGAGGAAGTTGAGTTTCTGTGTTCGAGGATTGCAATTATGGATAATGGAAAGGTAATTGCCTTAGGTACTAAAGAAGAGCTTCAGAAGCTGGTTGGAAGAAAGGATATTGTAAACATATCAACCATGGGTATAGATGACGCCCTTAAAGGAGAATTACAGAAGATTGATGGAGTTTTGGAGGTGACTTTTGCTGATGGTAAATTGAGTGTTGCTTCTAAAAGTGCCGATGCTGTTTTGGCGAGAGTTATATCTACTCTCGATGCACATAAGTGTAAAATTCAGATGGTAGATATAAAACAACCAAACCTTGAAAGTGTATTCCTGCACCTTACGGGAAGAGCTTTAAGAGATTAGGGGTGAAATTATGATTTTGAACATAGCATTGAAAGATCTTAAGGTTATTTTCAGAGATAGAAAAGCACTTGCCATTATGCTGATTATGCCTGCTGTAATCATGTTAATTTTAGGCTCTGCATTAGGGCCTATGTTTGAAAGTACACTTGCCATTGATAAATTTATGATTGCTGTTGTGGATAAGGATGAAAGTACAAATTCGCAACGTTTTTATCAGGAATTTTTAAGAGGCGAGATGTCGGATATGTTTGAGACATATGTTGTGAATGAAGAAAAGGCCAATGAGATGCTGAAAAAGGAAATAGTTCCTTCAGTAGTTGTTATTCCGGAAGACTTTGGGATAAATACCTCAAATAATTCTCCTATTCAGATAGAGGTAAGGAGCAGTGCGGGTGAACATTTTAAAACCAGTATTGTTAAAGCTGTAGTAGAAGGATATGCAAACGGCTATTCAAGGTATAATGCAGTTTCTGTTGCATTGGAAGGAATCCTTAAAGATAAATTGGACATGATTGAAAAGCCGTTCAGCGGTCTATCCGACAGGGATGCACTGATGATTGACCTTCAAAGCAAGCTCGAAAACAGTTTTATAGATTTCAGAGAAGATGATCAGGAAAAGAATAAAATTGTAACCGGAATGCAGTATTATTGTGCAGGTATGCTGGTGATGTTTGTTTTATTCGGAGCAGGCATGGGGGTAAAGCATATGGCTGAAGAACGTGAAAGCAGAACCCTTGGAAGACTTATGACCACCAGGGCAGGTAAAGCTTCTGTGCTTACAGGAAAGTTTTTGGGATTAATGCTTATTACGCTGACACAAGCACTAATACTGATACTTTTTACAACTTTAGTGTATCGGGTAGACTGGGGAAATAGTGTTTTAGGTGTGCTTTTTGTTACCATCAGCTGTACTTTTACAGCCTCAGGACTTGGAATGATGATAGCTGCCATAGCAAAAACCTTAAAAGCAGCAGATGGGATATCACAGTTGGTAGTACAGTTGTTTACCGTTTTAGGAGGGGGCATGATTCCTATATATGTAATGCCGGATGCCGTTAAAATAATGGCCAAAGTTACAGTAAACTGGTGGGCTGTAAACGGGTATTATGATTTAATGCTAGGCAGCAGTTTTATAGCAGTCCTGCCGTATTGTGCTGTAATGGTGTTAATGGGAATTGTCTACCTTGGAATAGGAGTTGTCAGGTTCAGAGCATAGAAAGGATGGTGACATTATGAGAATACTCAGTATTGTAAAATACGATTTCATAAAACTTTTTAGGGATAAGACTGCTTTGTTTTTAATGCTGGTGCTGCCTTTAGTTATAACCCTTGTTATTGGTCTGGCATTCGGCAGTGCGGGAGAAACAGCAGAAAGCTCAAAAATTCCTGTGGGAATTGTCAATAATGATAATAGTGAAATAGTAACAGAACTGATATCAAATTTTAAAAATAACAGTACAATCAAAGTAATGGAAATGGAAGAAGGACAATTGATTGACAAAGTAAGAGGTGCTGGCGTTGAAGTGGGCTTTATTATTCCTGACGGCTTCGGTGCTAAGGTTTTGGCAGGAGAAAAGCCTGTAATGCATGTCTTAAAACTTCCAGCATCAGTTGACTATAGGGCTATGGAAGAAATTATGAATGGAGAATTTGGAGAGATACAAATGTCAGATATTGCGGCTCAATATGCTATGGATAAGCTTGGAAATACAAGTGGTCAGAAAGAGGAAATAGTATTATTGAAGTTTGAGAAAATATTCGAAAATGCACTTTCGGATGCTCCTGTTATTTCTATCAAGGAAGTAATGGTCTCCGGTGACGAAACAAGTACCGATTATAATGGAATAAATAGTGGAGCTATTGGTATTGCTGTGATGTTTGTTATGTTTTCTGCCGTTTTTGGAATAGGAGATATACTGGAAGAAAAGAAGAACTATACTTGGAATAGAATAAACACAACTCCGGTGTTAAAAAGTACAGTAATGGTTGGAAAGGTTATTGGAACATTCCTGCAAGGGTGGGTACAAATAGCTATACTTATGCTATTT
The DNA here is from genome assembly GCA_023398495.1 of Bacillota bacterium. GTDB lineage: Bacteria > Bacillota > Clostridia > Acetivibrionales > Acetivibrionaceae > Acetivibrio. The sequence goes on along the minus strand of JAEWSG010000240.1, from coordinate 80,439 downwards.
GGAAAGTTTGTAATGGGAGTTGACTGGGGAAACTCATTTTTTTCTACTTTTCTCATATTCAGTATATATCTTTTATGCGTTACCGGACTGGGTATGTTTTTGGCAACTCTGGTAAAAACTAATGCACAGTTAGGAGCATATGCGTCAATAATTATTGTATCTACATCAATGTTGTCGGGTTGCTACTGGCCAATTGAGTTGGTTCCTGAGTTTATGCAGAGGATTGCTATGCTGTTTCCGCAGTACTGGGCGGTAAAAGGCCTTGGCAATACGGTAAACGCAAACATGGGACTTCAGTCTGTTATTAACCCTTTGCTTGTACTGGTTTTCATGGGGATGCTGTTTTTTGTCCTCGCTATAGTCAGTGAAAGATTTAAGGTTGTGGTTGATAAACTAAAACTCAAGGGAAATGCTCTGTAGAGAGTTTCAACAGCGATACATGGCTATAGAACAGCATATATACTCTTGTGTCGTAAAAATTATAAACCAGAAATGATAAAAATATAAATACTGTCGGCTGAAAAATTCATAGTGTATCGTTATTGACAAAAGTTTCATTAGTTAGTATAATATTTTCTGTCGGTTTAAGAGGTGACTATATGAAGGTTGATATATCAAATATACTTAAGGTTAACGGTGCATCATTAGATGTTGAGCTGGAAGAAGCACTTGAAGGCTTTGACGGATCAGGTAATGACTTTGCTTTTGATACACCTGTTAAAATTACCTGCAGATTTACAAATATGGGTGGCATTGTGCAAATGGATGGGCATTTTGAAATCGGTTATCTGGTTAAATGCTCAAGATGTTTAAAGGATGTCAGATCATCAATGGAAGCAGACCTTAAGGAAGAGTTTGTGCAAGAGGGGCAACTTAAGGATGATGACAGTTACGCTTATAGTGACAAGGTCATTATGCTTGATAAGGTTTTAAAAGATAATATAATCTTAAATCTCCCTGTTAAGCAAACATGCAGCGAAGACTGTAAAGGGCTGTGTCCCGAATGCGGTGTTGATTTGAATATTGATAAATGCAGTTGCTTAAAGGAGGAGTTAGACCCTCGTATGGAAGCTCTTAAGGATTTCTTTAAAGATTAGAAATTACTTAATTTATATACAAGTGACGTTTGTATGGTGATGAGGAGGTGTGTTATACATGGCAAATCCAAAACGTAAATGGTCTAAGGCAAGAACTGGTAGCAGAAGAGCTCACTGGAAGTTATCGGCACCTAATTTGGTAGAGTGTCCGCAGTGTCACGATCTTAAGATGCCACATAGAGTTTGTAAACAATGCGGTTTTTATGATGGTAAAGAGGTTATTAAAGTTGGATCCTGATAAATTTTAGTAAAAGCAGCAGTTTATACTGCTGCTTTTTACTTGAGAAATTTGCAATGTATAGGACACTCATTCCTAATATAATATCTGGAGGTATCTTTTGAAAGAACAGATTATTCCTGTTAAGGGTATTTTGCCCGGAGGCATTGCTGAAGAAGCCGGGATCGAAGCAGGGGATGCAATACTGAGCATAAATGGTGAGAAAGTCGGGGATATCTTTGATTACAGGTTTTTAATTACTGATGAAAACCTGGTGCTTGAGATATTGAAGCCAGACGGTGATATATGGGAGATAGAAATTGAGAAAGAAGAGTACGAAGATCTCGGAATAGAATTTGAGAGTTTGATGATTGATGAAGCTAAAAGCTGCAGAAATAAGTGCGTTTTTTGCTTTATTGACCAACTTCCACCAGGGATGAGACATACTCTTTACTTCAAGGACGATGATTCCAGACTTTCGTTTTTTATGGGAAATTATGTTACTCTTACCAACATGAGTTTTGAAGATATAGACAGAATAATAAAGTACAGGATGTCTCCCATCAATATATCGGTTCATACCACAAATCCCCATCTCAGAGTGTTTATGCTAAAAAATAAAAATGCACAAGACATTATGGAAAAGATTAAAAAGCTCATTGAGGGCGGAATTGAAGTCAATTGCCAGATTGTATTATGCTTGGGCATTAATGATGGTGAGGAACTTGACAGGTCTATCAGTGATTTAGGAGCCCTTTATCCGGGAGTTAACAGTGTTTCTGTTGTTCCGGTAGGTATCACAAAGTATAGAGAGGGTTTGAGTTATCTAGAACCCTATGGTATTGATTCGTCTGTCAGGGTAATAAAACAGGTGGAAAAATGGCAGAATACTTTTCTTGATAAATATGGTTCCAGAATTACATATATTGCAGATGAGTTTTATATTATGGCAGGGAAGCAGATTCCCGAATATGAGGCTTATGAGGACTTTCCACAGATAGAAAACGGGGTAGGGCTTATTGCTCAATTAAAGAGGGAATTTTCTGAGTGCCTTCAACACCTGGATTATGAACCGCCTGAGCCGAGATTTGTGAGTATTGCAACAGGAGTTTCTTCCTATATATATATAAGGGAAATGGCGGAAATTCTTCAAGATAAATACAAAAATATAAATATAAATATTTATAAAATAGAAAATAGATTTTTTGGGAAAAATGTAACAGTAACAGGGTTACTTACAGGTAAAGATATTTGTGAGCAGTTAAAAGACAGTGAACTAGGAAGTGAACTGTTAATATCAAGGTCAATGCTAAGGTCAGGTGAACAGGTTTTGCTTGATGATTATACTGTGAGTGATCTTGAAGAAAGCTTAAAGGCTAGGATAAGCATCGTTGATAATAGCGGAAAGGATTTTGTTGGAAAGATAATAGGAAAAGTTTTATGATATATTTTAGTCATACCTTAAGTAATTATAACATGAATTGGTGTTGATGGATCAAGGTATATGATTTGTGCGAAAAATCTGAATTAATAATGTTACAGTTTTTTTGAGCCTCGTAACAGAATTGATTTCTAGAAACATATAGAATAATTGGAGGGAAGAATTTTGGCAAAACCGGTGGTTGCAATTGTTGGAAGACCAAATGTTGGAAAATCTACTTTTTTTAATTATCTTGCAGGTAGAAGAATATCTATAGTAGAAGACACTCCTGGAGTTACAAGGGACAGGATATATACCGAAGTTGAGTGGAGAAGCAGAAAATTTACTCTTATAGATACAGGCGGTATAGAGCCGTATTCCGAGGATAGGATTATGCAGCAGATGAAGAACCAAGCTGAAATAGCGATAGAAACCGCTGATGTAATTGTATTCATGGTGGATATGAAAGACGGGTTGACTGCCTCGGATAACGAAGTTGCTACTATGCTCAGAAAGTCTAAAAAACCGGTTGTTCTTGTGGTAAACAAGGTTGACAGGGTTGGAGAAGCTCCTGCTGAAGTGTATGAGTTTTATAATTTAGGTATTGGAGAGCTTATGACGGTTTCTTCTATTCACGGACTTGGAATGGGGGATTTGCTTGATGAAATTTACAAATACTTTCCTGATGACGCTGAGGAAGAATACGACGAAGAAGTCATAAAAGTTGCTGTTATTGGAAAACCGAATGCCGGCAAATCTTCGCTTATAAACAAACTCTTAGGTGAAGAGAGGGTAATCGTAAGCGATATACCCGGAACAACAAGAGATGCTATTGATACCTACATAGAGAACGATACCGGTAAATTTGTTTTTATTGATACAGCCGGCATAAGAAGACAGAGCAAGATAAACGAAAACATCGAAAGGTACAGTACTATAAGGTCATGGACTGCTATTGAAAGGTCAGATGTATGCCTTATAATGATTGACGCAGAGGAAGGTGTTACAGAACAGGACACAAAAATAGCAGGATATGCTCATGAGCAGGGAAAAGCATCAATTGTTATTGTTAATAAGTGGGATATTGTAGAAAAAGATACGGGAACTCTCGAAGAATATCGTAAAACAGTACTTGAAAAACTTGGGTTTATGCTATATGCTCCTGTTTTATTTATTTCTGCCAAGACAGGACAACGAGTAACGAAAATTTATGAACTTACAAAATTTGTTGCAAACCAAGCTGCATTAAGGATTTCAACCGGTGTACTCAATGACTTGCTTAACGAGGCTACTGCCATGGTTCAGCCGCCTTCAGATAAAGGAAAAAGGCTAAAAATCTATTACATGACGCAGGCAAGTGTTAAGCCGCCGAGTTTTGTATTGTTTATAAACAGTATTGAGCTTATGCACTATTCCTATGAAAGGTATCTTGAAAACCAGCTTAGAAAAAGTTTCGGTTTTGAAGGAACACCAATAAAATTTATGCTCAGAGAGAAAAATAAGGAGTGATCTTGGTGGGGTTGTTTGTTAGGGTCTTTCTTGCTTTGGTGATAGGTTATCTACTAGGAAGTGCAAATACATCACTGATTGTAGGTAAATTCTATGGTGTAGACGTCAGAAAAAGTGGAAGTGGAAATGCGGGTCTGACCAATACATTAAGGACAATTGGTAAAGTAGCTGCACTATTGGTTGTTTTCGGCGATATACTAAAAGGTGTATTATCATGCCTTGTAGGGTATTATATCATGAAGGATATACAGAATATGGGTCTTTCAGCTTTGGAGGTTCCATCAAATGTGGGAATGTTTTTTGGAGGGTTAGGTGCAATACTAGGGCATAATTGGCCCGTTTATTTCCGCTTTAAAGGGGGAAAAGGTATACTCACAACGTTTTCAGTTGTTATGATGACTGCACCTTACATAGGACTGCTACTACTCGGAATATTTATTGTTATTGTTGCTATAACCAGATATGTATCTTTAGGATCTATAATTGGTTGTGCACTATTTCCGGTATTAATAGCTATAGTTTATAAGAATGCGATATTTGTCGTATTTGCAGTTTTTGTTGGTTTGCTTGCAATAATAAGGCATAATCAGAATATTATAAGGCTGATAAAAGGAACTGAGTCAAAGTTGTCTTTTAAAAAGAATGCAGAAGGTTAGGTGAGGACTTATGGGAAAAAATATTGCTATAATCGGAGCCGGAAGTTGGGGGACTGCGTTATCAATTCTTCTTTCAGGTTCTGGTCATAATGTAAAGATGTGGTCGGTTTTTAAAGAAGAAATAGATATGATCAACAGAGCAAGGGAACATTTGGATAAATTGCCAGGAGTACCTATTCCGGATGGAGTGGTAGGTACAAATGATGTTGAAGAGGCTATAAATGGTGTTGATGCTGTTGTTATGGTTGTTCCTTCACATACCATAAGAGATACTTCGAAGAAAATATCAAGGCATATTAAAGATGGAACGGTAGTAGTGTCCTGCTCAAAGGGTATAGAGGAGGGTACGGGTTTTAGACTTTCCGAAATAATAAAGCAGGAGATACCCGGGTGTGAAACAGTTGCTCTCTCAGGTCCTAGCCATGCCGAGGAAGTTGGAAAGGGTATACCTACAACGGTTGTTGCAGCTTCAGAAAATTTGAAGGCTGCAGAATTTATACAGGATATATTTATGTCACCAAAGTTCAGGGTGTATACAAATTCGGATATAATTGGAGTAGAACTCGGTGGAGCGTTGAAGAATTCCATAGCACTTTGTGCAGGTATATCTGACGGACTTGGATTTGGTGACAATACAAAGGCTGCCTTGATGACCCGAGGGATTGCAGAAATAGCAAGGTTGGGTGCTTCAATGGGGGCGAGAAGGGAAACCTTTGCAGGTCTTGCCGGAATTGGTGACCTGATTGTGACTTGTACCAGCATGCACAGCAGGAACAGGCGAGCAGGAATTCTTATAGGACAGGGTAAATCATTGAAGGAGGCAGTTGATGAAGTTAAAATGGTTGTAGAAGGAGTTACAACCACAAAAGCTGCTTTTGAACTTGCAAAGAAAAAAGAAGTAATAATGCCTATAACTACTGAGGCATTTAATGTTTTGTTTGATGGAAAAAATGCCAAGCAGGCAGTTGCAGATTTAATGATGAGAGACAAAAAGAATGAAGTTGAAGTGCTGGACGAAGGTAGTTGGCTGTAAAAATTTTTTATAACTCAAGAGTTAAAAAACTGTTTTAGTTCTGCATTTTAAAAGAGGTTATTTAGCTTGAGTCTTTAAGCGTAAATAGTGTTGGAAAATATGGATCGGTCATGAAATAGGATGGCGATTCATATTTTTTTTGTCCTTTTTGTAATAATAAAACATTATAGACAATATATTTATATTGATAAGGGTACTAGTACTTAAAACTTAAGTTGTAATTTATAAACTAAAAGCAGTATTTTAAGAGGCATTTCGCAACTTTTAGAGTACTGGCTTAAGTTTTGGGTGAATAGCTTTGCAAATGATAGTTTCAAATAAAAGTAAGGGGGGTTTGCGGGTGGAAAAATATAATATTTACCAGCAAATATCGGAAAGAACGCAAGGAGACATTTATATAGGTGTTGTAGGACCCGTGAGGACTGGAAAATCAACATTTATAAAGAGGTTTATGGATTTGCTGGTTTTGCCCAACATTGAAAATGAGTACTCTAGGAACAGAGCGAATGATGAGTTGCCTCAAAGTGCTTCAGGACGAACAATAATGACTACAGAGCCCAAATTTGTGCCCAATGAAGCAATCCAGATTGTTCTTGATGAGAATGTACAGTTCAAGGTAAGACTGGTGGACTGTGTAGGTTACATGGTTAGAGGTGCTTTAGGGCATATGGAAAATGATATGCCAAGAATGGTTTCAACTCCATGGTTCGAACATCAGATACCTTTTATTGAAGCAGCAGAGATTGGAACGAGAAAGGTAATAAACGAACATTCAACTATAGGACTTGTAATTACAACGGACGGAAGTATAACGGATATTGAGAGGGAAGACTATGTTGAAGCTGAAGAACGTGTTATAAAGGAATTAAAGGGAATAAACAAACCCTTTGTAATTGTTCTTAATTCGGTGAATCCGCTAAACGAAGAAACTGAAGAACTCCGAATAGAACTTGAAGAAAAATATGGAGTTCCTGTTATAAGTATAAATTGTGCACAGCTCAGAATTGAAGACCTGAACGGTATAATGGAAAGAGTACTCCTTGAATTCCCTATAAGTGAAATAGGCATAAATATACCAAGATGGATTGAATGTCTTGATGACAACCACTGGCTAAAGGTTGATATGATTAATTCGATCAGGGAAACCTTTAGTGGAATAACTAAGATCCGGGAAATAAAGAGCAGCATGAGCAAGTTTGGAGAATACAGGGAATTTATCAAAAAAGCACAGATTGATAGTATAAACCTTGGTACAGGAAGTGCTCTGGTTGAGGTCAATGAAACTGACGGATTGTTTTACAGTGTTTTGAGCGAAATGACGGGATTAGAGATCGAAGGAGAGTATAAGCTGATTAGCCTTATGAGAGAAATGGCAAAAATCAGAAAGGAATATGATAAGGTCCAATATGCTCTTCATGAGGTCAGAATGAAAGGTTATGGGATAGTTACACCACAAATGGATGAATTGTCTTTGGAAGAACCGGAGATAGTCAAACAGGGTAATAGATTTGGGGTAAAACTAAGAGCCAGTGCTCCTTCAATTCATATGATCCGTGCTGACATTGAGACAGAAATAGCTCCTCTGGTAGGTTCTGAAAGGCAGTCGGAGGAATTGGTAAATTATCTGTTAAAGGAATTTGAGAATGAGCCTGAAAAGCTCTGGCAGTCTAATATATTTGGAAAGTCTTTACATGAACTAGTAAGTGAAGGACTTCAAAATAAGCTTTATAGAATGCCGGAAGATGCTCAGCTCAAGCTTCAGGAGACACTACAAAAGATAATAAACGAAGGAAGCGGAGGATTACTTTGTATTATACTATAATTGCTAAAGTTTACATAGAGTGGGAACTAGTACTGATTAACAAAATTAAATTCTAGAATTTGATTTTGTTAATCAGCAAAAAAACATAGGATGTGCATTTTGCATAATTCATTTCTAGAAATGAATTATGTTCAAAAGCACTAGGTTTCTTCTTGCAAGGAGTTTAGGGGAAAAGTATGCCTTTAAGAAATTAGTAATGTTAAAAAGCACTGGTAGTGTGTTCTCAAACTGTCTATATGCAACAAGAAACAGAGTTAAATTGAGCATTTTATTCACATGATGGACATTACTTGTGTACTTTTAAAGTAATGTCTTTTTGTTGAATATGGTATAAATGAAAAGTTTAATTATAGACATTTTATAATTTTTTGTAAGGTACCACTGAATTAATAAGAACAGGAAGTTGTATTTTTGTTATCCCTAACTCATTAATTGCCAAAAATAATAACTATTTCAATAAAGTTTATATTGACTTTATGTAATGTTTGGCCTTATGATTATACCATGTATAAGGGTTTATCTAAACATGTATCAACTAGAGAATAACCAAAAAACAACTTGATTTTTAGCAGTACGAATTAAGTAATTGGGAAATATTACACATATGTAAGTTATGGTGTTTGAGACTTATTATGGAAAAACTTTTTCTGATATACATAAAAAGGCGATTTGGGCTAAATCTGTTGCGGGAGTTGAGCTTATATACTAACTTATTTCGGTAGCGAACATAAAATATGTAAAAAGCAACAAAATATGTTATCTCAATTATATGTAAAACTAAGATATGAGGAAGAAAACGGACGATGTCGAAGAAAAGTGAAGGTGTTTTGGTCGTATCGTAATATTTTGCTTGAAAATAGTAAATTTTTCATGTTGTATTTTTTGGGATAAATTTATAATATTATTTATTGTATAAGCAATATCTAATTATCATTAAAGGGGGAAAAGAAAATTATGCTTAAAAAGGTAATTGCATTCTTATTAATTTCATCATTGTCATTAAGTTTTGTAGCATGTAAAGAAAAGGACCCAAAAGTTGATCCGACAGCAGCACCAAATGCTGACAAGACAGACGCTCCTGTGGAACCAGCAACTGTAAAAGGTAATATCGATTTCTGGTTAATGCCTAACAGTGCAGCACCAGATCAGGATTTACTCGGTGCATGTAAAGCTTTCTTGGATAAGAATCCTGAAGTTACTATCACACCTACAGTTATTGACTGGGGTTCAGCTTGGACAAAAATCACAGCTGCTGCTACAAGTGGTGAAGCACCAGACATAACACAGCTTGGAACAACTTGGGTTGGAGCTATTACTTACATGGATGCTTTGGCAGATATGACTGACAAGGTTGATTGGAGCAAGTTCACAGATGCAACTCTCGTAACATCAGGTCTTATGGGAGAAACTAAAAAGACAGCTGCACCTTGGTTCTGTGAAACAAGAGCATTATTCTACAGAACAGATGCATGTGAAAAAGCTGGCGTTGACCCTTCAAAGGATTTCGCTACTTGGGATTCTTACAAAGAAGCTTTGAAGAAATTGAACGGTGTTGAGATTGATGGCAAGAAATTACCTGCACTTGGTATGCCTGGTAAGAACGACTGGAATGTTGTACACAACTTTGCACCATGGATTTATGGTGGAGGCGGAGACTACTTATCTGCAGACGGAAAGACAGCTGCATTTAATTCTCCAGAAGCTTTAGAAGGTATCAAGTTCTATTCCGAGCTTGCTGTAGAAGGCTTAATGGACAAAGCATCACTTGAAAAGAATACATCTGACGTTGAATCAGCGTTTGTAAATGGTGGTTATGCTACTTCTATATTAGGTCCTTGGAACATAACTACTCTTGAAACAAACAAAAAGAAATTTGAAGCTAACCCTGCTGAAGGAAATGCCCTTGTTGATAAAGTTGGTGTTGTAGCTATACCAGCTGGTCCTAAGGAAAGAAAAGCCTTCCTTGGTGGTAGTACTCTTGCAATATTTGAGTCATCAAAGAATCAAGATGCTTCTTTTGCACTTGTTAACTACTTAACAGATACAGAAGCACAGGTTGCTTATGCTACTGTTACTGGTAACCTTCCTACAAACAAGGAAGCTTATGCAGATCCTATATTCTCAGAGCACCCAATGCGTAAAGTATTTAAAGATCAGATGGAATTTGCTAAAGCTTATCCATCAATCGCTTCATGGGGTCCATCTGAAACTTACTTCCAACAAGGTTTGAGTAAGATATGGGATAACGCTATGGAAGTTGGCGGCAAGTATAATTGGGATAAATCCAAAGCTGCTATTGAAGAAGTTATTGGTCAGGTTAATACAGTAATCGAACAGAATAAAGTACAGTAATTAATATATATAGATTAAACTTTTAGAGAGTTTATTATAATGATTGAGTTTAGTGCTGGTAAGCAATTACCATGCACTAACTCAATACTTTTATTGATATGGTTTTATATGTAAAATGCGAAAAAAATGTGGGAGCTTGATTATATGAATATTCAAATAAAAAAATCAGGTATAGGGGTTAAAGGCAAAAAGGGGACGCAAAGTTATTTTTGGTACTCAGTAAGACAAAATAAATTTGCTTATTTTATGATATTACCTGCAATAGTTGCAATGCTTATTATTCACTTTGTTCCAATGATTCAGGGAGTCTATATTTCCTTCATAAACCTTAACATGGCAAACATGAAGAAATTCCTTGGAGCACCATTTATATGGTTTAAGAATTATTACGATCTCTTTTTTGGTGGTTTGAACTCTGGTTTTGGGTATGCATTACTTAATACCTTGATTTATACTGTAGCAGTTACATTTTTTACACTTGCGTTAGGTATAATTCTAGCGATGCTTCTGAACAGAGAGTTCAAGTTTCAAGGTCTTGCTAGGACTGCACTTCTTATGCCATGGGTTATACCTTCATATGTTGTTGGTATAGTATGGGAAAAGCTGTGGAGGAAGGAAGGCTTAATAAATGTTGTTCTCAGTGGTTTGAAAATACTTGGGCCTGACAAAGCAGACTGGCCATTCTGGCTTGTTGGACCTCTTATGCTTGTTGCAATCATAATCCCTACCATATGGAGAGGGTTACCGATGTCAATGATTCTTATGCTAGCAGGTTTGCAAAGTGTTTCACCTGACTATTATGAAGCAGCTGAAATTGACGGTGCAAACGGTTGGCAAAAATTCTGGAGCATTACCATACCCTTGTTAAAGCCAATCTTATCAATAAACATCATGTTCTCGTTAATAAGTAACGTTTATTCGTACAATATTGTATCGATGATGTTTGGTAACGGGGCAGGACAGCCAGGTCAGTGGGGTGATCTGATTATGACAAATATTCAGAGAAACTCATTCCAATTATGGCAATTTGGACAGGGTGCTGCTGCACTGGTAATATGTATGCTTTTCATGTTAGTAATCGTTGGTATTTGGTATTTAATCTTCAAAGATGATTTGGTGGTGAAATGATGAGAGTAGGATATTTTGAATCGATAAAAAGAAAAAAAAGATTGATAGGAATGCTAGGCAATGTAGTTTTATTTATATTTGCCCTGGTTTCTCTTGCACCAATAGTTTATATGGTTTGTGCTTCATTAATGCAGCACAATCAGATTGCAACCAGTGAATTAGGATGGCCGAATCGTTTTGGTAACTACATTGAAGTCTGGAAGAATTTACCACTTGCATCCTACTTTGGAAATAGTTTGGTTGTATGTAGCGTTGTTACTGCAGTTGCACTTGTTATTGCTACACTATCAGGATACGCTCTTGCAAAGTATAGATTTCCAGGATCAGGTTTAATTGGTATTATTGTATTGGCAACTCAGATGTTGCCTGGTATGATATTCCTGCTTCCTTTGTATATGAATTTTGTAAATATTCAGAATGCGACTGGATTTAAAATGACTCAGACTTTGCATGGTTTGATATTTATATATTCTGCGTTTTATGTTCCCTTTAGCATATGGATTATAAGGGGATTTTTTGCTTCTATTCCGGGAGAATTGGAAGAAGCTGCAAGAATTGATGGCTGTAACAAGTTTACGGCATTCTACAGGGTAATGCTTCCACTTGCAGTACCTGGTATAATAGCAACCGCAGTATATATATTCCTTATGGCATGGGATGAGCTCTTATTTGCTTGGGTACTTGGTGTTCAGACTGTTCCTGTTGGTATCAGAAACTTTATTGGATTTACTCAGGCAAGATATGATTTGCTCCTCACAGCAGGAACTGTTGTTACTCTTCCTGTTCTGGTAGCTTTCTTCAGCTTGCAGAAATACTTTATAAGCGGTATGACAGCAGGTGCTGTAAAGGGTTAATATTTGATAAAAAATTATGTTTTAGTTTTATAAAAATTATAGCTTTGGTAGAGTTTTCTACCAAAGCTATAATTTTTTTTGATGTTAAGGAGATTATGGTGTACATTGATACTTATAATTTAGCAGTATCAATGTACATAAGAGCAGGATGCCATAATTTCCTGACGGACTTTCAAGGTAACAAAAGCTGCTTTGCGGTTTTTATCTTAGAGATTTTAGGTCGACGGGAAATATATTGAATTAATCTTACAATCATTTTAAAATAAAGATATCAGGTCATTTGTATTATAAATTTATAAATTATAAAATTAATTATTTTTATAAGTGGGGAAGGAGTTTATATGCATAGTCTAAATGTCAGTTACTCAATTGCTGTTTTTGTCTTAGTCTTAATTTCAGCTTCCATCCTAAACCTGTTAAAGCAACACTTTATTTTTCAGATAACCGGGATAGCATTTTTATTTATGTTTATGATTGTAAAGATTTCAATATTATTTAAGGAAGATTTAAATATTTTATTGGTAGATTTATACTATACTGTACTTCCTATCCTCACGGCAATAGGTGCATGTCTTGTTTCAATGGCATTAGGATTTTGGATATTCCCTCCCATAAGAAAAATTTTAAGGATAAAAAAGGACCTATAACTTAGCCCCTAACAAAAATTACAAAAAGGGTATACGAATGAAATGTAGAAGTATTATGTAAACCAAAATAGTTAGGGGATGTTGACATGAAGAGGGCTTTTTTACTGACAATTATTATTTTCACTTTTCTAATCAGTATAGGTCGTGTAAGTGCAGCAGGTCAATATTATTCAGGGATATGGGGAGTTACATCAAGCTCAAAGGTTGCTGTTAGCGGAGTAACATTAAATCTGGAAAGAACACCGGTAGTAATTAATGGCCGTATTGTGGTGCCTGCAAGGACTGTATTTTCAAATATTGATGCAGACATCGACTGGTATGAGTTCAGAAACCGTTTGGTTATAACCAAAGGTAGTACTACAATAACCATGTATATGGGTTATATTAATTGTTATGTAAATGGTCAAATCAAGGAGATGGAGGCCCCAGCCGTACTTGTTAATGGGACAGTTATGGTTCCTGTAAGGTTTGTAGCTGAGACTTTTAATGTTCCTATAGGTTGGAATGAATCAAATTCCACAGTTTACCTTGTAGATGTACCTGAAATACCAGCTTTAGACAGTAACTCATCAAGCCTTAAAGGACGAGTAGTTGTAGTTGATGCAGGACATGGAGGGAATCAATCAGGAGCTGTATATGGTGGAGTAATGGAAAAAAGCTTAAACCTTGATATTGCTGTTAGACTTAATAGCAAGTTGAAGGATTTGGGAATTGTTACCTATATGACAAGAAATAATGATTCGAGTGTGAGCCTATATTCAAGATCTGGACTTGCAAACAACAAGAATGCCGATTTGCTTATAAGCGTCCACAATAATGCTGGATTGAAAAAATATTCGGGAAGTATGTCACTTTATTATCCAAGTTCATCCAAGAGCAAGGGAAAACTATCATCCTTTGAATTTGCAAGTATAGTACAAAGAAATATGTGTAAAACTTTAGGTTCAAAAGATATGGGAATTATTGCACGCTCAGAGCTTGCAGTACTGAGAACTTCCCAAATGCCTGCTGTAATAGCCGAGGTTGGCTATATGTCAAATTCAACAGAACTTGGCAAATTAAAGACATCAGAATATAAGGAAAAGGCGGCAGAAGCACTTAAAAATGCTGTTGTAGAAAGTCTTAAAAAGATGTACTCCTTGAACCATTAAACGAAAATCCTTATCGCAGTGGAACTTGCTACTATGATTGTAGCTTCCGCTGCGATATGTTATAATTTATTGTGCAAGTGTCGAAGTGAACATTGTGTTCTACTTTCCAGCAGGAAAGGGTTACGAGGTAAGAGAATTTTCTAAGTGTGGGGTACGAAATGAGAATAGCTGTTATAGATGGACAGGGTGGAGGAATTGGAAAGGCTATAGTAGAAAAGTTGAGAAGGGAATTGCCTGAAGAAGTCAAAATTGTAGCTTTAGGTACAAATGCATCTGCAACAATGATTATGATGAAAGCTGGTGCTAACGAAGGTGCTTCGGGTGAGAATGCCATAGTAGTTAATTCATCTAAAGTTGATATAATAGTTGGAGCAATTGGAATTATAGTGGCAAATGCTATGATGGGGGAATTGACACCAAAAATGTCTGAAGCTATAGCAAACAGTTCAGCAAAGAAAGTTTTAATTCCGCTAAACAGATGCAATATCGAAGTGGCCGGTGTTAAAAATGAAGCTTTGCCTTATCGTATAGAAAATGCCATTGATATAATCAAAAATTATATTGGGACCGATGGTTGTTCATAAAGATAATATATATAATTATTGGAGCATATACATAAAACTGGTTATATTTTCATGTAGAATGTCCGGGTCAAGTCTACCCTTCTGAGCATCTATAAATAGGGTTTCGTAGGCCTCTAGAGCTCTTTTGATATGTTGTTTCTTTTCATAACTCCATTCGGGGTAGCTTTGATATTCCTTAATATCATCAATATAGGTCTTAATAATTTCAAGCGTTTTTTCACTAGTCAAATTAAAAACCTCCTTATAGACACATATAAAGTCTACAACTATAGGATTTTCTTCTATGCGAAAAGTATTCAAGGTAATCCTTTCCATTTTTACTTGTCCATATTTCATCACATTTGTTAAATGCACCCCCCAAGATAGATAAATATTTTACTTATACTGCTTTTTTGGTATAATATATAAGTCAAATAGTAAGCAAAGCTGCAATTTAAGCAGTAAGTTTCTTTGCTAAAGCTGCAAAAATAAATTTTAAAAAATGTCTTATAGAAATTAGGAGAGGTAGTTATTATATATGAATGAAAAGACTATACGGATTTTGGAGTTTGGTAAAATAGTTGACAGACTGGTGTCTCTTACATCTTCAAGCCTTGGTGCTGAATTGGCACAACAACTGTTGCCCAGTAGTGACTTTGAAAAAATTAAATTGGATCTCAAGGAAACCAGTGATGGAGTAAACTTTATTTCCAGGAGAGGCAGTCCACCATTAGGTGGCATAAATGATATCAGGGACAGCGTCAGAAGGGCAGATATTGGTTCGATGCTAAATCCCGGTGAACTGATTCGCGTTTCTGGAGTATTGCGTGCAGTTAGGAATCTAAAGAATTATGCTAGCGGTGATAATATAAAAACCGATGAAGACAATGTCATTGGGGGATTGATTAACAGCCTCGAAGCAAACAAAAGAGTTGAGGACAAAATCAATATGTGTATAGTGAGTGAGGAGGAAATATCTGATAATGCCAGTCCTGCACTGGGGAATATAAGGAAGCAGATACGTCACGCACAAAACTCAATAAAGGATAAGCTTAATGATCTTGTCAGGTCTTCGAAATATCAGAAATATATGCAGGAGTCAATTGTTACACTTAGAGGAGACCGCTACGTAATACCAGTAAAACAGGAATACAGAAGTGAAATACCCGGACTTATACATGATTCCTCTGCAAGTGGTGCAACACTTTTTATAGAACCTATGGCTGTAGTTGATGCAAATAACAGTATCAGAGAACTAAAAATAAAGGAGCAGACAGAGATTGAAAGGATTTTACTTGAACTCTCGAGTGACGTGTCGGAAATATCAGTAGCTCTTAATTCCAATATTTCTTTATTGTCAAAACTGGATTTTGTTTTTGCGAAAGCAAAGCTTAGTCTGGATTTTAATTGTGTGTGCCCTAAATTGAACAAAGAGGGTAAATCCATTATCAAGAAGGGAAGACACCCTCTTCTTGATGCTAAAATAGTTGTACCCATAGATTTTTGGATAGGTGATGAATTTGATGCCCTTGTTGTTACTGGTCCTAATACAGGTGGTAAAACTGTAACACTAAAAACAGTGGGATTATTTACCCTTATGACTCAAGCAGGGCTTCATGTTCCTGCAAATGAGGGCACGGAAATAAGTGTTTTTACAAAGGTATTTGCTGATATAGGGGATGAACAAAGTATTGAACAGAGTCTTAGCACATTTTCTTCCCATATGAAAAATATAGTAAGCATACTGGAAAACGTTAATGACCGTTCTCTTGTTCTCTTTGACGAGTTGGGTGCCGGTACAGATCCGACGGAAGGGGCTGCTCTTGCAATGGCTATCTTAGAGCATCTGAGGGAAAAAGGATGCACTATTGTTGCGACAACCCACTATAGTCAGCTTAAGGTTTATGCTGTTACTACATCTCATGTTGAAAACGCATGTTGTGAATTTGATGTTGAGACCTTAAAGCCCACATACAAGCTCTTAATTGGTGTGCCAGGCAGAAGTAATGCTTTTGCCATATCGTACAGATTAGGGCTTGTTGACACGGTTGTAGAGCGTGCAAAGAGTTATCTTACAAGTGAGGAAATCAAATTTGAAGATATGCTTTTATCTATTGAAAAGAATCTTAATCAATCTGAAAGTGAAAGAAGACAGGCACAGAATTTAAAGTATGAGGCTGAAAAAATCAAAAAAGAGATTGATGAGCAAAGAAAAAGGTTTGAAGATAAGAAAGAAAGTATTATAAAAGAGGCAAGGGAAGAGGCAAGAAGGGTTTTGCTCGATGCAAAGCATGAAGCTGAGAATATTCTTTCTGAAATGAGAAAAATACAAAAGGAAAGAGAAAGTGTACAAATTCAGAGAGAAGCTGAAGATATGAGGCTAAAGCTGAAAAATAAGATAGACAATATTGAAGAAGCGTTAAGTAAGCCGATTATAAAGAAGAATACACTTGTAAAACCGCCCAAAAACTTGAAACCGGGAGACAGCGTTCTTATTATGGACTTAAACCAGAAGGGAACTGTTATTTCACCACCGGACAAAAATGGTGAAGCTATAGTTCAGGCTGGAATTATGAAAATAAATGTGCATATTACCAATTTAAAAATAATTGATGAACAGAAAGCACAGATAAAAAGAACTGGGGTAGGAGAGATCGGGAGGTCTAAGGCAAGGAGCATCAGCACCGAAATAGACCTGCGTGGACTTAACCTTGATGATGCATTGGAAAATGTTGATAAATATCTTGATGATGCAGTTATATCCGGGCTTTCTGAGATATCAATAATTCACGGTAAGGGTACAGGGGTATTAAGAAGCGGCATTCATCAGTATTTAAAGACAAACAAAAGAGTCAATTCATACCGTCTTGGTAAGTATGGAGAGGGAGAGTCAGGGGTTACAATTGTTGAGCTTAAATAATTTAAAGTATATTGCTTAGGGATAACGAAAAATAACTTCCTGTTTTCATATTGTGATAATGCATGTTTTGCAGAAGTGTTATAACATGTTTAACATAAGATTACATCGTTTGGAAAGTAGAACGTACAGAAGTATTGACAAATGGTTGAAAAAACTATATTTTATAAGTAGTTCGACAAACTACTAATTAAATTAAGGGGACTCGTAGACCAGTAGATACGGGTCTTTCTCCTTATTTATGACCATTTTTCCAATAGTAAAAAATAATTAATACTTGCTCTATCAGATATAAAATATTATCATATAAGTATCTGTATTTGAGGGTTGAGTTTTCTACTTATGTTGTCTATACCATTTAATTTTATGGAAAAATAATATATTTTGGAGTAAACATATATGAATAAAGGATTAAAACTATTTTTGAAGTTGTTGCTCATAGTTGGAGGTACAGTATTAGGCGTTCTCATTTTTTTTAATTCAATACTGTATATTGCACCTTTTATAATTGCATTAGCGTTGTCATCGATGGTAGAGCCACTAATCAAACTGCTAATAAAAAAGGCAAAACTTAATAGAAAGGTTTCAGCAATAATTTCACTGCTGCTTGTTCTTGTTATTATTGGAGGTCTGTTGGCTTTTTTAATATCAAGGCTGTATCAGGAAGCACGTAGTTTATATGAGGTTATGCCTCAATATTCTCAAGAGATTTATAACAATGTTAGAGATTTCATAAATAGGGCTTCAGATATTTATTTCAGACTGCCTGAAGAGCTAACTAAAAATGCGACAGGAATGATAAAAAATTTGACAGATACCATAGCTGGGTATGGAACCTCCTTTGCAAAAGGAGTATTTAATACAGCTATATCAATCCCCCAGGCAATAATTTTTCTTATTGTTACTATACTCTCAACATATTTTATGGCGGCAGACAGGGAAGAAATTTATGATTATATTAAGGCTACTATCCCTGAATCATGGGTAGAAAAGGTTGTAAGTATTAAAGATGACATGTTTGCAGCACTTTTTGGATATATAAGAGCACAACTAATCTTGATGAGTATAACTTTTGTTGAGTTAAGTGTAGGTTTTAGTATTATCGGCATCAGACAAAAGATTCTGTTGGGATTGCTGATAAGTATAATAGATGCCCTGCCTATACTTGGGACAGGGGGGGTGCTGATTCCGTGGTCAATATATAATTTTATTACAGGTGATATACGAATGGGCATCTCGCTGATAATACTTTATGGAGTAGTATTGGTAGTAAGACAGATAATAGAGCCTAAAGTCTTAGGCCAGCAAATAGGCTTGCATCCTTTAGTTACTTTGCTTTCCATGTATGTGGGATTAAGAATATTCAGCTTTATTGGAATGATAATCGGACCAATAACGGTTTTGTTATTAAAGAATATATTAAGCGGTGTATTAAGAAAGAAGTCTCTTAAGGATTTTATAAAGGAATATAAAGCAACATAAAACCAATAAACTATAGGGCTTGTTTGTTCCTGAAAAAAAGGGCTGTCATTGACAGCCCTCTGTTTTTAATTCTTTTCCCAGTTTTTTTATAGCTTTCTTTTCAATTCTTGATACATACGACCTTGAAATGCCTAGCATTTTTGCTATTTCTCTTTGTGTTTTGCTAGTGCCGTTTAAGAGTCCGTACCTCAGTTCGAGAACAATTTTTTCTCTGTTTTTCAGTACTACTTTCATTTTATTGTACAGACGCTTAACCTGCATTTTTAGTTCTACTTCTTCCACAACTGATTCAGCTTCATTTCCAATTACGTCAATAAGTGCTATTTCATTTCCTTCCCGGTCAACGCCAATAGGGTCCTGAAGGGATACTTCACTCTGAATCTTTTTACTTGATCTGATCTGCATCAAAATTTCATTATCAATGCATCGGGCAGCATATGTTGCCAGTCTGGTTCCTTTTTCATGATTAAATGTAGCGATTGCTTTTATAAGACCTATTGTTCCGATGGATATAAGGTCATCGCTATCACCTACAGTAGCATTATATTTTTTTACTATATGAGCTACTAACCTTAAATTTCTCTCAATCAAAATATTCCTTGCTTCTTCATCACCTTCTTTAAGGCGTTTGATATAGTACTGCTCCTCGTCAGGGCTTAAGGGCTGTGGAAAAGAATTAACATTGGATACATATCCAAAAAGAAAGAATATACTTCTAATGGCTTCAATAAGTAATGTGCACGCTATTGTAAACAAGGCAGGGCACCTCCGATAAATAGGCTACCTTTTAATTATATGAGTTCTGTTTTTACAAGGTGCAAGTACATTAATAAATTTTCTTGAAAGAATACAAAAATTCAAAGTAAAGTTGAAATTTACTTTAATTTGTTTTTATTGATTGGAACTCATAAAACTACCACAACAATTACACTATAAAATCTCGGAAGGTGGTTATATTAAGGAAGTGAATATTACTTGCACTTTCTTATTTTTCATAGATAAGGTAATTACCAAAAAATAACTGGTCAATAGCCACTATAAAAAATTTGTGCAAGTAAATTTCATAATTCCATATTATGAGAGGTGCAAAAATGAAAAAATCTAAAATGTTATTAGCTTTTGCTGTTACAGCAAACATTTTTACTGCTGTGGCGTTTGCAGAACCGGTTAAAACAAAACCATCAAGTCCTGCTGCTATTGAGCAAAAAAATACTGACGTTTCAAGGGAAAATGATTTTAACTGCCGACATAAGCGCATGAAAGATGAAATGCTTAAGAATCCGGTTAGAGTATTGGAAAATAAGAAAAAAAACATATTGGAGCTTCAGAAGGAAGGTAAGATTTCTAAAGAAGAAGCAGATAAGATTACGAAGAAAATTGATGAAAAAATCAAAGGCATAGAGGAATTCAACAAACTTACAGTTGAGCAGAAAAGGGAGAAATTGATTTCAAAATATAAATCAAGAATGGCTTTGAGAGTAAAGGAAGGGAAGTTAACACAGGAAAAGGCCGATGAGAAAATTGCAGACTTCACTAAGGAAATACAAAACTGGGATGGTAACGGTTTTCCTGAATTTTTCCATAAGAAGCATATCAAAAAGTGATAAATTAATATTATTCAACCCGACTTTTTAGAACCAGAACCTAGTGCTTTTGAACGTAATTCATTTCTAGAAATGAATTACGAAAAATTGACATCCTATGTTTTTTGCTGATTAACAAAAATAAATTCTAGAATTTATTTTTTGTTAATCAGTACTAGCTATGATGAAAATCATAGCTAGTATATTTTGTATATTCTAAATAAATTATGTATGTTTTATATTATTTGTTCCAATTATGATGTATTTTGGAAATGCACTTCTTATGAGTATTTTTATTAATATTAGCATTTATATTTTCGATAAATACTATAGACTAAAAATCAATAGTCAAATCTGTGGTTTTTAACTTTTATTTAAAAAGGAATGTCAGATTTACTGTAATGTCAGAGCTATCAGAAGCTTGCAATTTAAGAATGGATTGGTTATAGTAGAATTACTGGGTTAAAAGTAATTGGATCTTCTCTTGCTTTTAATATTCTGGTTTATGGCTATTTTGCTGTTTATAAGAATACGTTAAGGAATTTATTATAAATTAGTAATAGGCTCATTTTTTGATTGATTTAAAAAACTATACTTTTATGCTATTATTTATTGCTTTTAAGTTGAAAAGGAGTTGTTAGTTACATGAAGTTCTTAAATAAGAAAAAAGAAAATAATGAATTTGCCAATAAGCCAAAAAAGAAAAAAAAGTCCCGAAAACGGTTGATTGTTATCAGCATTGTTCTTTTGGCAGTGATTGCAGGAGGATATTATTTGTTTCTTGAGGCAAATAAACAACAGACTGTCTTATCAGGTGCATATACAATAGCCAAAGCTGAACGCAGAGACATTACAGATTCACTTTCGGGTACTGGGGCTTTGCAGCCTGCTGATTCATACATGGTTAGGACTTTGACTTCGGGGGATATTCTTAAAGCGGATTTCGAAGAGGGCGATGTCGTCGCAAAAGATACCGTGTTATATGAGATTGACAGTTCTAATGTGTCAAAAAATATTGAAAATGCAGAAATCAGCCTTTCTGAGAGCAAGAGATTTTATGAGAGGAGATTAGAAGCTCTCAAGGATTTATCTATTCGTGCGGGCGAGGGTGGTACTATCATTTCGCTTGATGTGGAAGTAGGTGACTTGGTACAAAAAGGCCAGACTATTGCGGTTGTCAGGAATCATTCAGTTATGAGTCTTTCACTTCCGTTTGGAGCAAATGATGCTGCACAGTTTGCAGTGGGGCAGAAGGCATATGTGACCTTGGAAGGCTCATTTGAGACGCTGGAAGGTACTATAGCTAAAATCAGTTCTGTGGATGAAATTCTCAGTGAAGGTATGTTGGTAAGGAAGGTAACTATAGATGTACCAAATCCCGGAGGTATAAAAACAGGACATTTAGCAACAGCTGCGGTAGATGGGGTTGACAGTACCAGCAGCGGAGTATTTACATATAAGGCTGAATATAACGTATTTGCAGAAGCTTCTGGAGAAGTAGCTAGTGTGCAGTTTTCAGAAGGTGACACAGTTAGTAAAGATCAGGTAGTTGCAGTGCTTGACAGTACAAACCTTAAGGATGAAATAGAAAACGCAAAGAATAATCTGCGAAAGACTGAGATAGCCTTAGACAGTCAATATGACACTCTTGATGGATATACTATTGAGTCGCCAATTGGTGGTACTGTTATTGAGAAACACTATAAAGAAGGAGATACCGCTGAGGCAGGTCAGACTTTGTGTACGATTTTTGACTTGACTTACCTTAAAATGACGCTCAATGTTGATGAACTGGACGTATCGAAAGTAAAAGTGGGACAGAAAGTTATCATTTCTGCAGAATCAGTTAAAGACAAAAAATATGACGCAATTGTAACCAAGGTTAATATCAATGGAATGACGGCAGGGGGTACAACAACCTATCCTGTTACCATCCAGATCAATGAAACTGACGGATTGCTTCCTGGAATGAATGTAGATGCAGAAATCATAATTGAGCAACTTGAGAATGTGTTGGTTATTCCTTCAACGGGAGTTACACGTGGAAACAAGGTACTTGTTCCTACTACCGAACAAACTACAGAACCTGGTGTTCCAGCAGGTTATAAATATGTTGAGGTCAAAACTGGAGTTGCAGATAAGGAGTATATTGAAATTATCAGTGGACTGTCTGAAAATGATGAGATCGCAATTGAGAACCGCAAAGCGGCGACTTTTATGGAAATGATGAATGGTGGAAGAATGAACAGGAACGGAGAATTCCGTGACAGACAAAGTGATCCATCATCCGGCGGCGGTGATACCTCGGGAGGAGGTAATATGCCATGATGCCTCTGATTGAATTCAGGAATATATTTAAGATCTACATAATGGGTGATAACGAAGTTCGTGCGGTAGACGACATTTCTATGAAGATAATGCGTGGAGAGTTTGTAGCTATTGTTGGCCAATCCGGTTCAGGTAAGTCCACTTGTATGAATATTATCGGGTGCCTTGACATTCCTACGGATGGCACGTACCTTTTAGATGGGAATAACGTAGGTGAAATGGATGAAGATGAACTGGCGGAAATCAGGAATAAAATGATAGGTTTTATTTTTCAGCAGTACAACTTGCTTCCGAAGCTTTCTGTACTTGGAAATGTCGAATTGTCAATGGTATATGCAGGTATTCCGAAAAGTGAAAGAAAAGAGAGGGCTATTCAAGCACTTGTACGCGTCGGGTTAGAGGATAAATTAAACAATTTGCCAAGTCAACTCTCTGGGGGACAGCAACAGCGTGTTTCAATCGCCCGTGCATTGGCAGGTAACCCATCCGTTATTCTTGCAGATGAGCCAA
Source organism: Bacillota bacterium (assembly GCA_023398495.1). Classification (GTDB taxonomy): domain Bacteria; phylum Bacillota; class Clostridia; order Acetivibrionales; family Acetivibrionaceae; genus Acetivibrio. The sequence goes on along the minus strand of JAEWSG010000240.1, from coordinate 57,170 downwards.
CCGGTGCACTTGACTCAAAGACAGGTAAAGATGTTCTTAAGCTTTTGCAAAAGTTGCATTCTGAGGGAAATACCGTAGTACTCATTACCCATGACAACGCTATTGCAGAACAGGCACAAAGAATTATACGTCTTGCGGATGGACACATTATCTATGATGGTCCATCTGGTCATGAGAGTACAGCAACAGATTGGAACAGTAGGGAGGAGATTTAATATGTCATTTTGGGAGTCTTTTCAAATGGCAATTAGCAACATCCTGGCAAGAAAGGTGCGGTCACTCCTTACGATGCTTGGAATAATTATTGGTGTGGTAGCGGTTATTGTTATAGTAGGCCTTGGTAATGGTATGGAAAATTATATGGTTGACAGTTTCGAGAGTTTAGGGACAAATATACTGACTGTAAATGTCATGGGCCGGGGTTCGACTCGAAGTATTTCTGTTGATGAGATGTATGAGCTTGTTGATAATAACCCGGAATATTTAGAGGCTCTTTCTCCTACCGTAAATGTCAGTGGTGGAGTAAAAATTGGAACCGATACATCAGGTTCAACGACCATTACTGGTGTTGGTGAAGACTATATAAGCATGAAAAAATATGAGCTTGAGCAAGGTCGTTTTGTCAGCTATGTAGATATATTGCAACGCTTCAAGGTTTGTGTTATCGGAAAATACATAAGTAAAGAATGGTTTAATGGTAAAGGAGTGGGAGAAACACTTAGAATCGGAGGTCAGCTTTTTGAAATTGTAGGAGTACTGGCAGCAGAGACAGATATACTTGAAGAAGGTGGCACAGACGATGCAGTTTATATTCCTTATAGCATTGCTGCAAAGCTCTATGGGAATGGAAGAATTTCGACCTACAACTTTACAGTAACCAGTGAGGATATTGTGCCCCAAGCTAAGGATGTTATTGATCAAAAGCTATTCAATGTGTATGGAGATGAAGATTCTTATATGATTATAAGCCTGTCGGAGATGCTCGATATGATGAGCACTATGATAAATATCCTTATTACGATCCTTGCAGTTATTGCGGGTATTTCGCTTGTTGTAGGGGGTATTGGAATAATGAATATCATGCTGGTATCGGTTTCTGAGCGTACCCGAGAGATAGGAATTCGAAAGGCACTTGGTGCAAAACGAAAGCATATCATGCGACAGTTTGTAATTGAGGCAGCAACTACAAGTGCTATTGGGGGGCTCATTGGTATTGGGCTTGGATATTTGTTGTCTGCTTTAGCTACGAATATAATACAGATTGCACTTGATACCGAGCTGGTAGTCACTCCTTCGACTACGGCAGTGTTTGGTGCATTTGCAATATCGGCAGGTATAGGAATGCTCTTTGGCTACCTTCCGGCACGAAAAGCAGCAGTGCTAAACCCTATTGACGCACTTCGCTATGAGTAAGATGTTTAAGGATAAACTATAAATGGAGGTTGGATATAATGAACAACAAAGTTAAAAAAGTAATTTCAGTACTAAGTGCTGTTATTGTTATAAATATTTCGAGCTTTGCACATGCTGTGTTTTCGGATGTAGACAAAAATTCATCATATTCTGATGAGGTGAACCATCTGGCATCTTTAGGGATAATAAACGGTAATGAGAACGGTGAATTTAAACCTGATGATCCAATTACAAGAGAACAGTTTGCCAGACTGGTAATTGCAGCAGCGGATGAGGATTATAAGGCTGAAATATATAAAAACCTGACGCTTTTTCCTGATGTTGGATCTTCGAGGTGGTCTTCAGGATTTGTAAATGCTGCGGTAAAATTGGGATATATGAAGGGAATGCTTGACGGTAAATTTCATCCCACAGAGGGAGTCACCTATGCACAAGCATGTACAGTGTTGATAAAAATGCTTGGATATACCGATTCAGAACTCTTAGGCACATGGCCTCAGAGTTATCTGGTAAAAGCTAAGGAATTAGGACTTTGTGATGGAGTTAATTTTACAAGTAACGATCAATTGCCAAGATGGGCTGTGGCCGTTATGCTTGATAATTTGCTAAAAGCACCACTTAAGGCCAATCCTTCAAAGACTTTTATTGAAACAATTGATACATATTTGCAATATATAGTACTTGCTACATCTAAGACCTCAGATAAATTGGCTGAAGGTGAAGTGTTAACAGATAAAGGGACTTTTATTTTAGGAGATAGTAAGCTTAAACTGGAGATAGGAAATAAATACAGGTTAAACATAGACAACAACACTATTAATGGTACTTACAGCAATATGAGTGATACTTTGAATATAAGTATTGAAAATGTCAACGGTAATACAATTACATATAGTTATGGTAATGGTACTAGTAGCATGATTCTTCCAAGTACTCCGGTATATTATTATAACGGTGTTGAGCAGAAGTATGACAGTGTTCCTGTACTACTGGAAAAATGTTCATCTGTTGTCTTTAACAAAAACTCCAGCGGAAAGGGATATGAATATGCAGTTATAGCAGATCCGATTTATAGTAAACCTCAGGTGGTCAGGAGCTCTAATCTGACAAATGAAGGTGTGGGGGATATAAAGTTTAAGGCAGGACTTGAAATTACAAAAAGCGGATCTATAATTTCTTCAACGCAAATTGAGCAGGATGATGTTGTTTATGAGGTAAGTGATATTTGGGGTAAGAACAAATATATTCTTGTTGTTGAAGATACTGTATCGGGTGAGATTACAGATATTCTTCCAAACAAGGTATCACCAAAGGCTGTGCATATTAATAAAGTTGCCTATGAACTTGGTAAATATATGGATTTGACTAAAATAAACAGCCAAGGTGTTATGAAAGTAAAGGATAGTGTTACAGTAATTTTAGGATATGACGGCAAGGTTGTTGATATTTATTCAAGTGATTTTGAGGATAATTCGGAATATGCTTTTGTTTTGAATAACTATAAGGAAAAGTCAACTTCAGTTGAAGATTATGGTACAGAAGTCACCTATGTAAAACTTCTGCATACTGATAACACAACAAAGACTTACAAGCTTGCAGAAGATGGAGATGATAATAATGATTTGACTTACACTGCAAAATTAGTAAAATATAAGGAGGTTAGTGAGGAAACTGATGACGAGTCTGCGATAGTAGAGCTGCAGAAAATGGACTATCTCAATTCAAGAGAATACGTGATTGACACTATCAAAAAGACTATTGATTCTCACTACTTTGCAGACAATATTAAAATATTCAATGTTGTAAATGAAATTCGGGGTGCTGACTGTAATGTTTATTTGATGGATCCATCAGATCTTCCCGATGGGGTGGTTTTCCCCGGAAAGATAAAGTATCTGAATATGGTAGGGGCATTTAAGGATGTAAATGTTATGGTGGTTGATAATATTCTTGATGAAGACAAATATCTAGGAATTGTGACCAGCAAAAAGTCATCCTACTCGCCTTTAAAAGAAGTAGTATATACAAATACCGTTTTAATTGGTGATAATGAATATATAACGAACTATAACTCGGATGATATATATGAGGGATGTGTTGTTGAGGTTGAGATGAGAAATGGGAAGATTATGGACATAAATAGAACAATGCAACCGCTATTAACTGCAACTGCTTTTGAGGCAGTTGATTCAAGCCGAGTAAAAGTAGGAGGCAAGATTTACGATTTGAAGAGTAATGCGTCCATATATTTTTCGGATTATGATGATGAATATGAGAGGAAAGGTACTGATGAAATTGATATAACACACAAGTACGATAAAATCTCTATATATGTAGACAAGTCGTTAAAATATGGAGGGGAAGTTGAGCTCATAATTATTGAAGATTGATATCAAGAAATAAATAAACTATTAGGCAGAAGTAGACTAAAGATAGAGACTTTGGCTCGGGAAATTCAATTTTTTTAGATATGGCAATTGACCAGTTATTTTTTGAAATTACCTTATCAAAAGGATTAATCGGGCTAAAGTCCCTTTTGTTTTTATATAAACCATGTTTACAGACCTTTGATCAGAATATCCCTTGCAATTTCCTCAAATATGGGTGCTGCAATTGCTCCACCGCTTTTTCCGTTTTCAATAAAAACAGCAACAGAGTACCTTGGGTTTAGTCTTGGGAAATACCCTGCAAACCATGCATGTACAATTTTTTCACCGTTAATGTATTGGCCTGTCTCAGCACTTCCGGTTTTAGCAGCTGCTCCTCCATATTCATCAAGATTTGCTTTTATCCCTGTTCCGCTTATAGTTACCTTTTCCATCAGGTGCTTTATTTTATCACATACATCCTTAGCAATTATCCTCTTACCTTCTTCACTCTTTATGACTTTTAGAATATTGTCAGTTGAATCAATAATGGAATCAACGATATTTACCTTGTTTTTAATTCCACCGTTAGCTATTGTTGCAACCATATCGGCTACCTGAAGTGGAGTACAAAGTACATCACCCTGGCCTATTGATATATTTGCAATGTCTCCATGGGTAAAGAATCTATTTGTGTCGGGAAGAAGGCCGGATGATTCCTCAACACCCTGTGAGTTAACTCCTGTAAAAGTTCCAAATCCAAATTTCTTTGCAGTATTGATAATATTCTTATGTCCGACTTTAATTCCAAGTTCGATAAAAAAGGGATTGCATGAAGCTGCAAAGGCTTCTTCAAGATTAATCAGACCGTGGCCGCCGCTGGCGTGTGAAGAGCATTTAAACTCCTTATCTCCTAATACAATGTATCCCGGGCAGAAGTAGTTCATATTCGGATCAATTTTATTTTCATAAGCACTTGCAAGAGCTATTATCTTGAATATAGAGCCGAGATTGTAAGAAGCAACTGCCCTGTTAAAAAGTTCCTTGTCCGAACTGGATAGGTATTTTTCAATATTATTAGGATCATAATCAGGCTTGCTTACCATTGCAACAATATCTCCATTTACTACATCTTCAACAACTACTGCACCTTTCAATCCGCTTTTCTCCAGAACATCTTCAGCTATTCTTTGTATATGATAATCCACAGTAAGTTTTACATTTAGCTTTGGGACTTTTTCTGGTTCAATAAACCTATAACCCAGACCTGAAACAAGGTTGTTTTTTGCATCAGTAATTACACCTACGCTGCTGGTGGAATCCAGTTTAAGAGTGTCCTGAAAGTACTTCTCAATCCCTGTTTGGCCAGTTTTATCTATTTTGTTTATGTATCCTGTTACATGTTTTGCAATAGAGTTTTCATTGTATCTTTTCAGTGAGTTAATGAAGGATATACCCTGAGAATTGAGTTTTGTCAAAGCATCTTTTTCACGTTGATTGCAGCTTAAGATTATGGGAGTTTTTTTAAAGTCAATTTCCCTTTTAAGCTTGTTGAAGTCTATATCGAGTATATGAGCAATATGGGCTGTTTCATCTTCCTTTTCTCTTAAATAAAGAGGTTTTAATAAAATGTTGATTTCCTTTGTTCTGTTGGTAATAGGAATATAATTTCTATCTAGGATATTTCCCCGGGGAATATCAATATTTATGTCGGATATTCTTTGTGTATTTGCATAAATTGATAATTCTTTGCCAGCATGGATATGCAAGTAATAAAGTCTTATAGTCAGCATAAAAATTGCTGCTGTGAAACCAATAAGTAGTAAGCAAGCCCTTTTCATGTTCATAAAGATGATCTCCCATAATTTAGTCATATTATTCTATAATAATCTTCTCCTAAAAAGGGCTTTTTATACCGATTACAATATTTTTTATTTGCCCTATCCTTTTCTTCTGAGCATGGTATAAGGATACACTTCCTGTACTACAGGCATGTAAACTATCATCTGGGGATGGGGGGCTGCGTCAATTTCTTCTCCTTCAATATTTTTCATGGATTGAATTTTTTGAACAAAAAAATCTCCTTCAGGGTTTACAACTTCAATTTCTTCTCCCTTGATCATTCTGTTTCTTTGTTCAACTGTTGCAATACCGGAACTTTTGTCATAATCCAACACCATGCCAATAAAATCGTAATCCCTTATATAGGAGCTTGTATTGTAGATTTGACCTTCAGGGGAGGGCTTTTCAAAGTAAAAGCCAGTGGTAAATTCACGATGGCTTGCCTTAGAAACCTCTTCGAGCCATTTTTTATTGAATTTATAGTTTTCACCGAGCTCATAGTATGCGTCTAAAGCTTGTCTATAAGCTTTTACAACGGTTGCAACGTAGTATGAACTTTTCATACGTCCTTCAATTTTCAGACTTGTGACACCTGCATCTATAATTTGCGGCAGATATTCTATCATGCAAAGATCACGGGAATTAAAAATAAAGGTACCCCTTTCATTTTCATATACAGGGAAATATTCGCCCGGTCTCTTTTCTTCTACAAGGTGATACTGCCACCTGCAAGGATGTGCACACAGACCTCTGTTTGAGTCACGGCCAGTCATGTAGTTACTTAGGAGGCACCTACCGGAATAGGAGATGCACATTGCACCATGGACGAAAATTTCCAGTTCAAGGTCAGAGGGAATACCTTCTCTGATTTCGCTGATTTCCTTTATGGAGAGCTCTCTGGCAAGAACAATTCGCTTGACACCATGGTCGTACCAGAATCTGGCACTCATATAATTGGTATTGTTGGCCTGCGTACTTAAGTGTATTTCCATTTGAGGAGAGATTTCCTTAACGATAGAATAAACGCCCGGATCAGACAATATAATTGCGTCAACTCCAAACTCTGTGAGTTCACGGATATAATTGGGCATCCCCGGGAAGTCATCATTGTGGGGAATTATATTCATAGTAACAAAGACTTTTTTTCCCCTGCTGTGTGCAAAGTCAATCCCTGCTATCAGTTCATCCCGGGTGAAGTTATCCGCATTAGCCCGTAGGCCAAAGGATTCACCACCCAAGTATACCGCATCAGCTCCATAAATAATTGCCATTTTTAACTTTTCAAGATTACCGGCAGGTGCCAGCAGTTCAACCTTTTTCATTTTGTTCTCTCCTAACCGTTTAAGTAATGAGCAAAGACCTAGGCATAACTAAAATATAAGTTCCTAATTTGGATAACGAAAAAATTCGATCTAGTGGTACTGCCACGTTAAGAAAAACAAGAAGTTATTTTTTGTAACTTAATGCAACACCGTCTCCAATTGGTATAATACTAGTTTCAAGGTTTTCGCAATTGCATAATATATTCAGGTAATTTCTTAGCCGCTTTACAATTGTTTTCTTCCTTCTTATCACTAGTTCATCATTTGCAATCATTCCCTTGTAGAGAATGTTGTCAGAAAACAGTAATCCGCCAGGGGAGAGCAACCTTAAGCATTCAGGAAGGAATTCAGGGTACTGGCCTTTTGCAGCATCGAGAAATACTATGTCATATTGTTTGTTCAAATATTTAAGAACATCCATTGCATCTCCGCAAATGATGTTAATTACATCTTCAAGATTTGCTTTCTTAATGTTGCTTTTTGCTCTCTCGACCATTAACTCATATCTTTCAATTGTGTCAATTTTGCCCCCAGGGGCTAAAATTTCCGATAGCAGAATAGAAGAGTAGCCTATTGCTGTGCCGATCTCAAGAATGCGTGCAGGCTTTTTTGTCATGCCTATTACTTGCAGGAGTTTTGCTACCTCAGGGTGAACTATTGGTACATGATTTTGCTCGGCAAAGTCCTCAAGTTCTTTGAGTATACCCTTATTTTTCTTAATAGTATTACGAATATAATCGTTTATGTAATCATAGCATATCATAAAAGTTTCCGTCCTCATAAAAATTGTGAGGTTTTAGACCTCACAATTTGATAAATAATTACTATATTTTTCGCAATAGCTCTTTGATCTAATAAATATTGCTCAACTATTTATAAGTCACGCTTAATGTATTGGTTCAATTGCAACTTATACGAAATACCGGAAAATTTACTCTTCCTCGGTAATTTCAGGTTCTTCAATTGTTTCACTGTACTTTTTGACAGCAGCTTCATGTTCACTTAAAGTTTTTGAAAACTCATGGCTGCCATCGCCTCTCGCAACAAAGTAATAATACAGGGATTCCTCATCCGGATATAGTGCAGCTTCAATTGACTCAAGTCCCGGGTTGCATATCGGACCTGGAGGCAGCCCTTCATAAATGTAGGTGTTATACGGATGATCAATTTGTGTATCCTTTGTACTGAGCTTCTCTTTTATTTTTCCCTCTTTTTTGTACAGAATATACTGTAGGGTTGCATCAGTTTGTAATTTTTTTAAAGAAGGATCTTTGCTCTTAAGCCTGTTATGAAAAACACTTGAAATAATGCTTTTTTCCTCAGGTAGAGTAGCCTCTTTCTCAATTATTGATGCGAGAGTTATTATCTGGTCAACAGTCATATTGAGTTCTTGAGCCCGGGCATAATAATCAAGCTTAAATTTGGTGTCAAAATTGTCTAAAAATTTAGTTATTATTTCACGATCTGTTGAATTAGGATCAAAAAAGTAAGTGTCCGGGAACAAGTAACCTTCTAGCTTGTCTTCTCTTTCAGGTATCTGTTCAATGAAATCGTAGTCAAACTTTTCATTTTTCATTGATTTAATGAAATTGTTCTTATCAATTAGCTTTTTGTTGCTTAGGGTGTCAAGAACCTGATCTAAGTAATAATCTTCACGTATTGTTACATTTATGCTGACAGGGTTGCTTGACAATACTCTCATTAGCTGATCATAGTTGAGATCTTTGCTGACAATATGTTTTCCTGACATATATGTGTCATCATATCCGTTTATTTTAGATTGAAGTTTAAAAATAGACGGCCACGAAATTATTTCATTTTCCTTTAAAATATTAGCTATGTCAGAGGTACTTGAACCACGAGGAATTGTGATTTCAATACCATTAACAGCATCAACAATGACCTCTGTATCCTCATCAGCCACGTTTTCAGCTTTTAAAATCAAACTATAGGAAACAGCACAAGTTATAGTAAAAAGAAGTGTAAATATAAGGAAATAAACTAAAAATGATTTCAAGCCACTCCCTTTTTTTCTTTTCTTTTGTTTTTTTATAACGCCAGTTTCCGATTTCATTAAAATCACCACTTTACTTTTAAAAAGTTTATAAAATATTTCTTACAAAAATCACCTTAAAAATAATTTATGCTTTGTTACGAGTTTTTGCTCTTTGCTCAGAATTTAAAATTCTTTTCCTTAGTCTGATGTTTTCAGGAGTAATCTCGACAAGCTCGTCATCAGCAATAAACTCCAATGCCTGTTCAAGACTCATTAATATTGGTGGTGTGAGCCTTAATGCTTCATCCGAACCTGATGCTCTCATGTTTGTAACATGCTTTTTCTTACATACGTTTACAACTATATCTTCAGATCTTGCATTTTCCCCAACTATCATGCCTTCATATACATTTGTGCCGGGGGTAATAAAGAGAGAACCTCTTTCTTGTGCATTATACAACCCATAAGTAACAGCTTCTCCGTTTTCCCAGGCGATCATTGAACCTCTCTGTCTGTCAAAAATTTCCCCACGAAAAGGTTCAAAATCATGAAATACATGATTCATTATACCATTACCTTTTGTATCCGTCAAAAATTCAGATCTGTAACCAATTAATCCCCTCGCAGGAATTCTGAATTCAAGACGCATATAACCCTGTTGAGCCGAGTGCATGTTTGCCATTTCAGCTTTTCTCGTGCCAAGCTTCTCCATGACAACACCCATGAAATCTTCGGGTACATCAATAATAAGGTATTCAATGGGTTCATATCTTTCGCCGTCAACTTCCTTGTATATAACAGTAGGTTTTGATACCTGAAATTCATAACCTTGCCTTCTCATTGTCTCAATGAGTATTGAAAGGTGAAGCTCTCCTCTGCCCGATACTTTAAAGGAATCAGGAGACTCGGTTTCTTCAACTCTTAAGCTGACATTTGTTTCTAGTTCTTTAAAAAGCCTGTCCCTTAAGTGCCTGGAAGTTACATATGAGCCTTCTCTGCCGGCAAATGGGCTGTTATTAACACTAAAGGTCATTGATATTGTTGGTTCATCAATGTCAATAAAGGGAAGTGGATCCGGGTTGTTAACATCACATACTGTTTCTCCTATTGTTATATTTCCGATTCCGGCAATAGCTATAATGTCACCGACAGAAGAAGCTGGAGTTTCAACTCGTTTTAACCCGCTAAAGGTATAAAGTTTACTTATTTTTATATTCTGAGTACTTCCGTCAGTTCTGCATAGGACTGTCTGCTGACCCGCCTGTATTGTTCCTCTCTCTATTCTTCCAACGGCTATTCTTCCGACGTATTCATCATAATCAATACTTGATACAAGAAACTGAAGAGGCTCGTCCGGAGATCCTTCCGGTGAAGGTACGTTTTCTATTATTGTTTCAAACAGTGGGATAAGGTTTTCAGGTTTATCTTTTAAGTCCAAAACAGCATAGCCTTCTCTTGAAGAAGCATATACTACAGGGAATTCAAGCTGATGATCGTCAGCACCAAGTTCAATAAATAGGTCCAATACTTCATCAAGCACTTCGTGCGGCCTGGCTTCAGGTCTATCAATTTTGTTTATAACTACAATAGGTTTTAAATTGAGTTGCAGAGCTTTCCTCAACACAAATCTTGTCTGGGGCATTGTTCCTTCAAAGGAATCAACCAGCAAAAGAACTCCGTCAACCATTTTCAATACACGTTCAACTTCTCCCCCGAAGTCAGCATGACCTGGCGTGTCAACAATATTAATTTTTATATCTTTATAAGTTACTGCAGTGTTTTTTGAAAGAATTGTTATGCCTCGTTCTCTTTCTAGGTCATTAGAATCCATGACTCTTTCTGCTACCTGCTCATTTTCTCTAAAGATACCGCTTTGTCTAAGCAGCCCATCCACAAGAGTGGTCTTGCCATGGTCAACATGGGCTATAATTGCAACATTTCTTATATTCGTTCTTGAATTACTCACAAAAATCTCCTTCGTTCAATAAAATTAAGAATTAGTATAACTATTCTAACTTACTATTCTAAAGTATGAGTTCCTATATTGTCAATTACATGTTTTGAAACGAAGTAAATTATCAAAATTTTGTTGATAAAATGAAAACTATGTGTTATACTACTAAACGAAAATACGCACGCAGTATGATTTATGGGATGTTGCCAGAAATGGTTTCCTATAAAGATGATTATTGCGGAGGTATAAAACATTCGGAGGTGTATTATTAATGTCAGTAATTTCAATGAAGCAGTTGTTAGAAGCAGGTGTTCATTTCGGACACCAGACTAGAAGATGGAATCCTAAAATGGCCGAGTACATTTTCACAGAAAGAAATGGTATTTATATCATTGATCTTCAGAAAACGGTGAAAAAGGTAGAAGAAGCTTACTATTTTATTAGAGAAGTAGCTATGAACGGTCAGGGAGTTTTGTTTGTCGGAACAAAGAAACAAGCTCAGGATTCAATTAAGGAAGAAGCAGAAAGATCAGATCAGTACTTTGTAAATGCAAGATGGTTAGGTGGAATGTTGACAAACTTCAAGACCATCAAAACTAGAATAAACAGGCTAAAAGAGTTAGAAAGAATGGAATCAGAAGGAGTATTTGATGTTTTACCTAAGAAAGAAGTAATAAAACTAAAAGGTGAAATGGAAAAACTTGAAAAATACCTTGGTGGTATAAAGGATATGAAGGGCCTTCCTGGTGCATTATTTATTGTAGACCCAAGAAAAGAAAGAAATGCTATATTGGAAGCAAGATCTTTAGGTATTCCGGTTGTAGCTATTGTTGATACAAACTGTGACCCTGATGAAGTAGATTATGTAATACCAGGTAATGATGATGCAATAAGAGCAGTTAAATTAATTGCAGCTAAGATGGCAGATGCTATAATTGAAGGAAGACAGGGAGAACAGCTTTCAGTTGCACAGGAGACATCTGGACCGGAAGTTGAAGCTGTAGAAGAAGTTTCTGTAGAGGCGTAAATGTAAGGAATTGCTGGTTGCTAGCTTTAAATTTTATTGAAAGCTACGTTTTTAGTATTCCAAAATCCTGCCTTCAGTCTTAACAGAGATGGAGGCGGGTTTTTTAATAGAAAGATGCTGTTTGATGTATATTTTTTGTGATTGAATAGATTAATATTAATATAAAAATAAATACGGTTTGGAGGAATACATATGATTACTGCAGATATGGTGAAGCAGCTCCGTGAAAGTACAGGGGCAGGTATGATGGATTGTAAGAAGGCGCTTACCGATGCTAATGGAGATATGGCTAAAGCGATCGAGCTATTGAGAGAAAGAGGAATTGCAAAGGCCGGTAAGAAAGCTGGAAGAATTGCTGCTGAAGGTGTTGTTGATTCATATATCCATGGTGACGGTAGAATAGGAGTTTTGGTTGAGATTAATACTGAAACAGACTTTGCTGCAAAAAATGAAGAATTCAAAGCATTTGTAAAAGATGTGGCTATGCAGATCGCAGCTGCAAAACCTGAATTCGTAAGAAGAGAAGAAGTACCAAATGAGAATATTGATAAAGAAAAAGAGATTTTAAGAGCTCAGGCTTTAAATGAAGGTAAACCTGAAAAGATTGTGGATAAGATGGTTGAAGGTAGAATAGATAAGTATTATAAGGAAATATGTCTTTTAGAGCAGCCTTTTGTTAAGGATCCTGACAAAACAATACAACAGCTTTTGACTGAAAAAATTGCAGCAATTGGTGAGAATATCAGTATCAGAAGATTTGTAAGGTTTGAAAGAGGAGAAGGAATAGAGAAAAAAGAAGAAAACTTTGCAGATGAAGTTATGAAACAAATCGGACAGTAATTATTAACAAATAAAAAGGAACATATAATTTGTATTATATGTTCCTTTTTTGAGAGATTTGAAAATTCGGTGTCCTGTTTTGAAAGGAGAAGTTTTGATGTCAGCAATAAAGTACAAAAGAATTATGCTAAAGATCAGTGGAGAAGCATTGGCGGGTGAACAAAAGCAAGGACTTAATACAGAGACAATTAATGGTATATCTGATAGAATTAAAGAGTTGCATGACTTGGGTGTTGAAATTGCGATAGTTGTAGGAGGAGGTAATTTCTGGAGGGGACGAAGCGGTAAAGGTATGGATCGAACTACAGCTGACCATATGGGCATGCTTGCTACTGTTATTAATGCTTTAGGCCTACAAGATTCACTTGAATCCAGGGGTATACCTACAAGGGTTCAAACTGCCATAGAAATGAGGCAAATTGCTGAGCCTTATATAAGAAGAAAATCTGTCAGACACTTGGAAAAAGGAAGGATTGTTATATTTGCGTGTGGTACGGGAAATCCTTATTTTTCTACTGATACTACAGCAGCACTCAGGGCTGCAGAAATAGATGCAGAAGTGATTTTACTTGCTAAGAAGGTAGATGGTGTTTATGATAGTGACCCGAACACTAATCCTAATGCAGTAAAATTTGACAAACTATCCTTTTTGGATGTGCTTAATAAAGAGCTTGGAGTTATGGATTCAACTGCTGCTTCTCTGTGCAAGGATAACAAGATACCAATTATCGTATTTGGTCTTGATAAACCGGACAATATTATCAGGGTTGTTAAGGGAGAGAACATTGGTACATCAATTAAGTAATAAGTAATGTGTAAAATTTAAGGTAAAAGCCTTATTTTCAAAATGCCAAATAATTGGAGGAGGAATAATATGTCTAGGGAAGAGTATAAGAGTATTGAAGAAAAAATGAAAAAAACCATTCATGTCTTAAAGGACGAGTTGGCAGGTGTAAGGGCTGGACGTGCGAATCCTGCAATACTCGATAAGCTGACAGTAGACTACTATGGAACACCGACACCTATTAATCAGATTGCCAGCATTTCTGTACCTGAGGCGAGAGTAATTATGATACAGCCCTGGGAAGCAAAAATGATTAAGGAAATTGAAAAAGAAATACAAAAGTCGGATATTGGTATAAATCCAAACAATGACGGAAAAGTTATAAGATTGATATTTCCGATGCTTACTGAAGAAAGAAGAAAAGAGCTTACAAAGCATGTAAAGAAGTATGGTGAAGACGCAAAGGTTGCAATAAGGGCAATAAGAAGAGACGGCATGGAACAAATGAAGGCACTTAAAAAGGATGGAGAATTGACAGAAGACGATCTTAAAACAGCAGAAAAAGATATTCAGAATTTAACAGATAAATTTATTGCTGAAGTTGATAAGATTGTTGAGCATAAAGACGCTGAAATTCTTGAGGTATAATATGAGTGTAACTGATGTTATAGGATTTACATTGGGAGACGCCAAAAACATACTGGAAAGTAATTGCATTAAGAATTATTCTATAAGAGTTACATCATCTCCAAGACTTAAGTGTGATGATTTTGACGATAATTATAGAGTTGTAAGTATAAGGAAAACTGACGATGCTGAGTTTGAATTGATAATTTGTAAGCCCCTCATAATATGAGGGGTTTTGCTTTTGACATAATGGAAAATGACTTTTTAAAATTGATTGCTATTTGAGAAGTTTGTATATTATAATATTGTAATAGTATTTTATAGATAACTATCAAATTTAGATGAAAAACGTCCTTTGATTTTAGTTTTAGAGTTTTTCATTATAGTTATTATGTTGGCGATTTTACCAGGACTTACAGAAGTTAGCTTTAGGAGTACCAGGAGGTTAGGATGTCTTTTTTTAAGAGTTTTTTTAAGAACCGAGATTTAGAGAATATAAATTTTGAAATTGATTATGACAATTTACCTGCTCATATAGCTATAATTATGGATGGAAACGGGCGTTGGGCAAAGAAAAGGAAAATGCCCAGATCAGTAGGACACAAGGAAGGTTCTAATAATTTGGATAAAATTGCTCATTTTTGTGGGGATATAGGAATAAAGTTCTTGACTGTATACGCTTTTTCTACAGAGAACTGGAAAAGGCCTAAGAATGAAGTTGATACATTGATGGATCTTTTACTGGATTATTTAAAAAATGCAGAGAAACATATTGATGGAAGAAGTGTGAGGATAAGGACTATAGGAGATACAAGTATCCTTAGCAAGGAGATACAGGAACAGATAGTCAGAGTTACAAAGCTTACTGAAAACAATTCAGGGCTGACTTTAAACATTGCTATAAATTATGGGGGCAAGGATGAAATAGTGTATGCAGTGAAAGAGTTGGCAAAAGAAGTTGCTGAAGGGAAGATCAGGTATGACATCATAGATGAGGAAATGATTTCAAAAAGACTATATACTAAAGACACACCTGACCCTGACTTGTTGATACGTCCGGGTGGAGAGAAGAGAATAAGTAACTTTCTTATATGGCAGTCGGCCTATACTGAATTTTGGTATACCGATGTATTATGGCCGGATTTTAGGAAAGAACATATTATAGAAGCAATTAGAGAATATCAGTATAGAAACCGTAGGTTTGGAGGAGTATAAAATTGAAAATCAGAGTAGTTAGTGGCATTGCGGGAACAATATTTCTTTTTTTTGTAGTTTGGTCTGGGCAGATTGTACTCGGTATGTTCATCTTTTTATTGTCTATATTGGCTTTGAACGAATTTTATAGTGCTGTGTCAAATATTGGATTTAAGCCTGTTAGATTTGTTGGCTATATGGCTTCAGTATATATGTTTCTGATTTGTTCAAGGTGGCCTTTGAACAAATATGGTGTGAATATTGAGTTTCTATGCTCCTTCAGATCAGTTCTTCTGGGTGTTTTTTCAGCGTTGCTGATTCTATTTTGTTATATTATATTTTTACATAATAAATTTAATATAATGGATTTATCTGCTACAGTATTTGGAATTCTTTACATAGTGTTTTTGTTTAGTTTTGTTATATCGATAAGAAATATGAGTAATGGTTTTTATTATGTTTGGCTCATTTTTATAGGTGCGTTTGCAACAGATACTTTTGCCTATTTTTCCGGGTATTTATTTGGGAAACATAAACTTTTGCCCGAGATAAGCCCTAAGAAAACTGTAGAGGGTTCTATTGGCGGAGTAGTCGGTTGTGCTGTTATTATGGGGATATATGGGGCATATCTGAACTATAACAATCCGGAAAATGTAATTCCATTGTATCATTTTATAATCCTGGGAATCATATGTGGTATTATTTCCCAGATTGGAGACTGGTCCGCATCTGCAATCAAGAGGTATGTTAAGATAAAAGACTATGGCAATATTATGCCGGGTCACGGTGGGGTACTTGACAGATTTGACAGTATATTGTTTACAGCTCCTGTAGTATACTTCTACCTGTCAATATTGTTATTTTAAGGAGAAAAGCAAATGACTAAATCAATTTCCATATTGGGATCAACAGGGTCAATAGGAGTCCAATCACTTGATGTGGCAAGAAATCTTAAGCTAAAGGTAGAAGGTTTGGCTGCTAATACAAGCATAGATAAACTTGAAGAACAAGCTAGGGAATTTTTACCTCAGGTTGTTGCGGTTGGAGATGAAAAGCTGGCAAAAGTTCTAGAACAAAGAATGTCAGATCTTAAAATTGAAGTTGTCAGCGGTGTTGAAGGTTTTAAGAGGGTTGCTTCAATTGAGACTATTGATACAGTAGTTACTTCCATAGTTGGTATTGCAGGATTAATTCCTACAATGGAAGCTATAAAGAATAAAAAGAATATTGCTTTGGCAAACAAGGAAACCCTTGTAACCGCAGGTCAGATTGTTATGAGTGAAGCATTGAAAATGGGAGTGGATATTCTTCCTGTTGATAGTGAACATTCTGCAATATTTCAGAGTTTAATGGGTAATAATATAGTGGATATATCAAAAATAATATTGACTGCTTCAGGTGGACCATTTCGGGGAAAGACGTCACAAGACCTTGAAAAGGTAACTTTGGCGGATGCACTCAAACACCCGAACTGGAGCATGGGAAGTAAGATTACTATTGACTCTGCAACGCTAATGAATAAAGGGTTGGAAGTAATAGAAGCCAAGTGGTTATTCGGTATTGATCGTATAGAAGTTATTGTACACCCACAAAGCATAATTCACTCGATGGTAGAGTATGTTGACGGTTCTATAATAGCTCAGTTAGGGTTGCCTGATATGCGGCTTCCAATTCAATTTGCACTTACATATCCGGACAGAAAACCAAATAGTTTTTCCAGGTTGGACCTGTTAAGATCTAGAGAGTTAACCTTTGAGGAACCGGATATGAAAACATTTTCATGCCTGAGATTAGCTTTTGAAGCTCTGGAGAAAGGTGGAACAATGCCGGCTGTTATGAATGCAGCAAACGAAGAGGTGGTCGGCTTATTTTTAAAGGAAAGAATCAGATTTGTAAATATACCTGAGATAATTGAAAATGTAATGGCCATACATAGCAATATTGAAAAACCAACCCTTGAAAATATTGTTGAAGCTGATTTATGGGCCAGACAAATGGTTAGAAATATGAATATTTAAGTGTATTTATTGAATAACTTGAATATATAAAGTTTTTTAAGTAATATTTTTGAAACAAAAGTTTGCCAAAAGGACAGACTTTCTGAGAGGAATAGTATATACTTAAAGTAAATTAGGAGGCTTAGCTATGATGAAAATATTAATGATAATACTCGCATTCAACTTTATTTTGATTATTCATGAACTTGGGCACTTTATTGTTGCAAAACTTTCAAAGATAAGGGTTGATGAGTTTTCTCTATTCGTAGGACCCAAATTGTTTAGTATTACCAGAGGTGAGACCACATACTCAATAAGGCTTTTTCCGATACTTGCCTATGTTAAGATGGAAGGTGAAGACGAAGAGTCTGATAGTGAAAACGCTTTTTATAAAAAACCCGTTTGGGTCAGAGCGGCGGTAATTGCTGCAGGACCCCTTGCCAATATTATTTCTGCACTTGTTATTATAACTATATTTTACTCAATAAGCGGTTTTCAGACAACGCATGTGGGTGAGGTGGTGAATAATTCACCTGCTTATACTTCTGGTATAAGGACTGGTGATGAAATAGTGGAGTATGACAATAAACGTGTATATCAGCCCATGGACTTTCTTCAATTCTTATATATATCAAAAGGGGAACCGACAGAGGTAAAGGTTAAGAGGGGAGATGAAATACTTGAATTTCACCTTGAACCTGAAGTTAAACCCTCGGAAAAAAGATTTATGCTTGGATTTTCTCCGAGTGGAGATGAGACAAATATAGTCGGGAATGTTACCAAAGGTGGTCCTGGGGACCTGGCAGGTTTGAAAGCAGAAGACAAAATATTGGAATTAAACGATACTGAGGTTGCTAGTATTGATGATATTAAGAACATTTTGCAGGAAAACAGGGATAAACAGTTGGAGATAACCGTTGAAAGAGGTGGAGAGTTAGTAGTTTTGCAGGCAACACCAAAGGAAGACACAACTATGGAGCAGTACTTCATCGGAATGGGTTTTGAATATGTAAAAGGTGGATTTTTAGCTTCATTAAAGCAAGGAGTTCTGTTTGCTTACTGTAATACAAGGAACGTAGCCTATACACTGTCCTGGTTGGTTACAGGCAAAGCTACCTTTGCCGATATGATGGGGCCCGTTGGCATAGTAAGCACTATGAATGATGCTGTTCAAAGTACAACTACATGGTTGGATGCAGTGATGAAAATTTTAGAACTCACAGCTTTTATTAGTGTGGCTGTTGGAGCTACAAACCTGATACCATTTCCGGCTCTTGACGGAAGTAAGTTGGTTTTGTTGGCAGTTGAGGCGGTTAGAAGAAAGCCTATCCCTATAGAAAAAGAAGCTATAATAACTACAATTGGTTTTTTCATATTGATAGGATTTTCCATATTTATATCGATTAATGATTTTGCGAGGTTGTTCGGGTTTAATTTTTAGTGTTCTTAAATAATTTTAAATTGAAGGAACTTAAAATGGATAGAGATTATATAAAACGAAAAAAAACTAGAAAAATACGTGTTGGAGATACTTTTATCGGAGGCGATTCTCCGATTACTGTACAGTCAATGACAAATACAGATACCAGGGATGTTTTATCTACTGTAGATCAGATAAGGAGATTAGAGGCTGCGGGTTGCAGCATTGTGAGAATTGCAGTACCTGACAATGAGGCTGCTGAGGCAGTAAAAGAAATTAAAAAAGCTATTAATATTCCTCTGGTAGCAGATATACACTTTGATTACCGTCTTGCTATAGCCTGTATGAAAAATGGGGCGGATAAAATACGTCTTAATCCGGGAAATATCGGAGATAAGGATAGAGTCAGAATGGTGGTTGAAGTTGCTAAGAAGAGGAATATTCCCATAAGAATAGGTGTAAATTCCGGTTCGCTAGAGAAGGATGTAATGGTGAAATACGGCGGTGTAAATCCTGAGGCTATGGTGGAAAGTGCACTGAGTCATGCAAGAATACTGGAAGAATTGGATTTTTACGACATAGTGTTTTCCTTAAAAGCTTCAAATGTTCCTATGACAATTGCTGCCTACCGAAAGATGTCTGAAAAAACTAATTACCCCATGCATATAGGTGTTACTGAGGCAGGAACTGTATATAAGGGAACTATTAAGTCATCAGTAGGTTTGGGATGTCTTCTGGCCGAAGGTATGGGTGATACCATCAGGGTGTCTTTGACAGGTGATCCTGTGGAGGAAATAAGGGCTGGGAACGTAATTTTGCATTCATTAGGAATAAAAAAAGGTGGAGTAGAGTTTATATCATGTCCTACTTGTGGAAGGTGTCAGGTTGATCTCATCAGTATTGCGGGTCAAATTGAAGAGAAGCTTTCCGGGGTCGACAAAGATATAAAAGTTGCAGTTATGGGATGTGCAGTGAATGGTCCTGGTGAGGCAAAAGAAGCAGACATAGGTATTGCAGGCGGTAAAGGTGAGGTGCTTCTCTTTAAAAAGGGAGAGATTATAAGAAAAATCCCTCAGGAGCGTGCAGTAGAAGAGTTTTTAAAGGAAATACATAAGTTGTAGATTGGAGAGATTTCAAATTTTCCAATGTATAATTATTTTTGTGATTTATATAGATAATGTTCACTAAAGTTAAATCTATATATCATTTAAACGTTATCTAATTTAGATGAAAAACGTCCATTAATTTTAGTTTTAGAGTTTTTCATCTATAATTCCAAGGATTTAATAAATATTTTTAATAAAAACTAATAAAATGTTGATAATTACAAATAATAGTGTTATAATACTTTTGGATTAATGCGTATAGGAACTAGCTGGTAAAGAGTGGGTCGTACCCACTCTTTCGTATTATTGATAAGTTGATAGCTATGCATACAGTGATGCATGTAAATATTTTGCTTTGAGGAATTTAATTAATGTACTTAGCTTGAACGGGATTGATTGTCTTAGTGTACTTGTTTGGGAATAGTTCCTTTGGCTTAATAATGGAGGATGTTTATGGTTAAGAAGAAAATTGAAGAGATTGTTGCTGAATTTGCAGATCCTGTAGTATCCAGCCACTCTTTTGAACTTGTAGATGTTGAATTTATAAAGGAAGGGACCAACTGGTATCTCCGTATTTATATAGATAAACCTGGTGGTATTATGATAGACGATTGTAAGCTTGTTAGCGAAGAGATTAGCGATATTTTAGATAAAAAAGATCCTATTGATCAGAGCTATTTCTTAGAAGTATCTTCCCCAGGGTTGGATAGGCCTCTTAAGAAGGATTCCGATTTCGAAAGATTTAAAGGTGAGCTTGTAGAAGTAAAAGTGTTTAAACCGATTGATGGTAGGAAGATTTTTGAAGGAGAATTGCTTGGTTTGATAGACAATATAATAACTATTAAAATAGATGGCAAGAGCAATATGGAATTTGAAAGAGATTCGGTAGCGATGGTCAGGAGAGTTATTAAGTTTTAGTATCGTCGGGTTGAAAGGATATTTGAATCAGAAAAAGAATAGGAGGTTCTTAAATGAGTTCAGATTTGATTCATGCGTTAGAACAGTTGGAAAAAGAGAAGGGAATTGAAAAAGATATAATAATTGAGGCTATAGAGGCAGCCCTTATTTCTGCATATAAGAGAAATTTTGGTTCTTCTCAGAATGTCCGTGTGTCTATTGATCGGCAAACAGGTGATTTTAAGGTATATGCTTTAAAAAGGGTTACAAGTGACCCTCAAAATGAGTTTATGGATATATCTATTGAAAATGCCAAAAAGATTAATGCGGAACTTGACGAAGAGGATATGGCTGAGGTAGAGGTTACACCTAAGAAGTTCGGAAGAATAGCTGCACAGACTGCAAAACAGGTAGTTGTGCAGAGACTTAGGGAAGCCGAAAGAGGAATAATTTTTGATGAGTTTTCCAATAAAGAGGCTGAAATAGTTACAGGAATTGTTCAGAGGACTGAAAAGAAGAACGTTATCATTGATCTTGGGAAGACAGAAGCTGTTTTGGCACCTACAGAGCAAATACCTGGAGAAGAATATAATTTTAATGACAGAATAAAGGTATACGTTATTGAAGTGAAAAAGACTACAAAAGGTCCTCAAATCATGGTCTCAAGAACACACCCAGGGCTGATAAAGAGGCTTTTTGAGCTGGAAGTTCCTGAAATACATGAGGGTGTTGTTGAAATTAAGAGTATCTCAAGAGAGCCAGGGTCAAGGACTAAAATAGCGGTATACTCTAAAGAAGATAATGTTGATCCGGTGGGTGCATGTGTTGGACAGAAAGGTACACGGGTTCAGACAATTGTTGATGAGCTTAGGGGAGAAAAAATTGATATAATCAAGTGGAGCAGCAATGCACATGACTATATTTCAAGCAGTTTAAGTCCTGCTAAGGTTGTAAGAGTGGATATTAATGAGGAAGAGAAAAGTGCAAAAGTTACAGTCCCTGACTTTCAATTGTCTCTGGCTATTGGTAAAGAAGGTCAAAATGCCAGATTAGCTGCAAAGCTGACTGGTTGGAAAATAGATATAAAGAGTGAGTCGCAGCTCAGAGCAACTATTGAGCAGCAGCTTCTTAACTTTGATGGCAGTTTTCAATCGGCATTTTCTGAAGATGAGCCGGATGAAGATATATAGACTTTAATTCTTGAAATTCGCAAGGCAAATGTCCTTAAAATCAAGAGGGGCTAAATGGCCTTAAAGAATTGGTTTAAACTTGAAACTGAGGATGTGATTTATATTGAAGCAGAAGAAGGTTCCTATGCGAATGTGCCTTGGATGTCAGGAGATGAAGCCCAAGAAGGAACTTATTCGGGTAGTTAGGAATAAGGAAAATGATATATCCGTTGATTTTACCGGAAAAAAAGCTGGAAGAGGAGCGTACATTTGTAAAAGTACCGAGTGCTTCCAAAAGGCCAGAAAAGCTAAACGCTTTGAAAAAGCTTTTGAAACTCCTATAAGCCCAGAGGTATACTCAACTTTGGAAAATGAAATGGAGGAAGGTAATGACGGATAAAGTGTACTCTTTTCTGGGACTGGCAACAAAAGCAAGAAAACTCGTATCGGGTGAGGAAACCTGTGAGAGAGCATTAAAGGGACCGGGTGTCAGCTTAATTGTTGTTGCTGATGATGCTTCACAAAATACAAAAAAGAAATTCAAAGATGCTTGTATGTTCAGGAACATCGAAATTCGGATATTCGGTAAAAAAGACCTGTTAGGCAAATTTACAGGTAAAAATATAAGGTCGGTGGTAGCGATATTGGATAAAGGCTTTTCAAAAAGGTTAATGGAAATGATTGATAGTAGTGTCAATGATGGATGCGGGGGTGAAAATATTGACGAAAATGAGAGTATATGAACTCGCTAAGGAAATGAATACAACCAGCAAAAGGCTCATGGAAAAGTTGGCGGAAATAAATATTGTCGTTAAAAATCATATGAGTTTGTTGGAAGAGCGTGAGCTTGAAGCTTTATATGATCATATTGGTGTTATCAAGCATAAGGAAGAAAACGAAGAAAAGAAAATTTTGCAGGCAATTCACACCAATGAAAATAAAGATAGTAGAAAAGAAGCAAAAAATGCTCCGAGAATTATAAGAACAACGGAAATAATAGTGGACTCGGAAAATGAGGTCAGAAGTACAAAGAGTGATAATAACAAGAACTCAGCAAAAAGAGTTGACAACCGTGAGTTTTCAAAAAATAAGAGAAATGATTTTGTTAAAGTTGCAACTTCAAATTCAGGACTAAGGCCCGGATTTGTCAGGGAAACTAAACCTGAATTCAAGAGGCCTCTAGAAGTTGAAAAGAAACAGGAGGTTACGAAAATAGTAAACACACATGAAACCATTGATACTCATAAAGAAGTATCTAAAGAACAACAAAAGGATACAGTTGCTGTCCAGAACAAAGAGACCAAAGCACCACATGTTGGTGACGAACCTGTTAAGGGTTCGATTGCAAGAACTGATTCTGGTACTGATTCAGCTAATGTTGAGCAGACAACCACCACTGAGGCAGTTAAGACTGAAATTATTCCAAAGCAGGAACCTAAATTGGCAAGCAATGCTGGAGAGGCTGCTGTTAATACTGAAGAAACAAAAAGACCTGATAATGTTCAGGAAAGAAGACCTTACAACAACAGGGAGAATAGACCTAGCAACTATAATGGTCCGAGAAACAATGGTAATCCGAATGACAGGTTTAATAACCGAAGGGATAATAATCAGCCTAGAAATCCTTCCGATGCAAAAACTGGTTATAACCGTCCTGCAAGTGGTGAGGGTAACAGGCAGCCTTACAATCAAAATAACAGGCAGCCTTATAACAACCAAAATAGCAGACCACCTTACAATCAAAACAACAGGCAAAATAACCAGAGTGGTCCGAATCCAAATGGACAGAACAACCAGTACAGACAAGGAGGCAAACCCTTTGACAAGGATCGTGACAGGAACTTTTCTTCCAACAGATCTGGCGGTTATAACAATAAGCCGAATTTTGCTTCCAACAAGCCTCTAGATATTCCAAAGGTTGACCCTGCTGTAAAAAAAGATGAGGTTAGTTCTCAAAGGACTGAAGTCAGAAGGGAGTTCTACAATAAAGATTCTGATAAGGATTCAAAAAGAGAACTCAAAAAGGAAGTACCAAAAGGAAACGTTACAAAAGGTAGCGTCAAGAGCAATAAGATTACTAAACCTGATAAAAATGTATTTGCTGGTAAAAAAGAGGTGTCCCAGGTTTTGTCGGACGATTTTATTCTTCAGGAGTTCTACGTAGACGATGTGAAGAAAACCAAAAGACCTAGAAAGGAAGCCAAAAAGGAGGAGAAATATATACCTCCGAGAGCTGTTTTAACTTCTATAAAGGTGCCTGAAACAATAACAGTAAAAGAGCTTGCTGAATCATTAAAGAAAGCAGCAGCAGAGGTTATAAAGAAGTTAATGGGTGTGGGAATATTGGCCACCTTAAATCAGGAGCTTGACTATGATACTGCCGCAATAATAGCAGATGAGTTTGGAGTTAAGGCTGAGAAGGAAATAGTTGTACACGAGGAAGATATCTTATTTGATGACGAAGAAGATGAGGATAAATCCTTGTTAGTGCCAAGACCGCCGGTTGTTGTTGTTATGGGACACGTTGACCATGGTAAGACTTCACTCTTAGATGCCATTAAGTCAACTCATGTGACTGATGTTGAAGCCGGAGGCATAACTCAGCATATTGGAGCTTATATGGTTAAGCTAAATAATAGGAATATTACATTCCTTGATACTCCAGGCCATGAAGCTTTTACGGCAATGAGAGCCAGAGGTGCACAGGTAACTGACGTTGCCATACTGGTTGTTGCTGCTGATGATGGTGTAATGCCTCAGACAATAGAAGCAATAAACCACGCAAAAGCTGCAAATGTTACTATAATTGTAGCAATAAATAAGATTGATAAGCCGGGAGCGAATCCTGACAGAGTTAAACAAGAACTTACAGAACATGGCCTTGTTTCTGAAGAGTGGGGTGGCGAAACCATTTGCGTTGAGGTATCTGCCAAGAAGAGGGTAAACATTGATAATTTACTTGAAATGGTGCTTTTGGCGGCAGATATGCTGGAGCTTAAAGCTAATCCCAACAGACAGGCTAAAGGTACTGTAATTGAAGCAAAACTTGATAAGGATAAGGGACCGACAGCGACAATTTTAGTTCAAAGGGGAACCTTGAATATCGGTGATTCAATTGTAACAGGTACAATAGTTGGTAGGATAAGAGCTATGGTTGATGATAAAGGCCATAAAATCAAGAAGGCAGGACCTTCTACTCCTGTCGAGATTCTTGGATTGCCTGAAGTACCCGAAGCCGGAGAAATATTCTATGCTATAACAGATGAAAAAATAGCAAAGCAGCTAGCTGAAAAGAGAAGACTAAAGCAAAGAGAACAGACTCTTAAATCTTCTGCAAGAGTATCACTTGATGATTTATTTAACCAGATAAAAGAGGGTAAGGTTAAAGACCTAAACATAATTGTAAAAGCAGATGTTCAAGGTTCAGTTGAAGCTGTTAAACAATCCCTCGAGAAGCTCAGCAATGAGGAAGTTAGAGTAAAGATTGTTCACGGTGGTGTAGGAGCTATTACCGAATCCGATGTTACATTGGCTCAGGTATCAAATGCCATAATTATAGGCTTTAATGTAAGACCAGCAACAAATGTTACAGAAATAGCGAAGGATGCCGGGGTTGATTTGAGACTTTACAGGATAATATACAACGCTATAGAAGATGTCCAGGCTGCTATGAAAGGTATGCTTGAACCAACGTATAAGGAAGTAGTTTCTGGACATATTGAAGTAAGGCAGATTTTTAAAGTTTCAGGAATTGGTACAATTGGCGGAGGTTATGTTATCGACGGAAAGGTTTCAAGAAACTCTGACGTAAGGTTGGTTCGTGATGGCATTGTGGTTCATGAAGGTAAGCTTGCTTCACTAAAACGTTTCAAGGATGATGTAAAGGAAGTGGCACAGGGATTTGAATGTGGTCTTTCAATCGAAAAGTTTAATGACCTTAAAGAGGGCGATGTTGTTGAGGCTTTTGTAATGGAAGAGGTTAAAAGATAAGTCCTGATGCTAAAATAGGAGTGGTTTTATGGATAGAACGGTAAGAATCTCTGAAGAGATGAAGAAAGAAATAAGTTCGATTATACAGAGCGGACTTAAAGATCCCAGGCTTTCTAAATTGATAAGTGTAACTAATGTTAATGTAACTAGGGACCTGCGTTATGCCAAAGTTTTTGTCAGTATTATGGGCACCGAAGAGGAAAAAAAGAATTCTCTCGATGGGCTTAAAAGTGCGGCAGGTTTTATCAGACGGGAAGTCGGACATAGGGTTCAACTCAGATATACACCTGAAATCCAGTTTGAGTTGGATAATTCAATAGAGCATGGGGCGTATATTTCGAAGCTGATTAATGATACTGTTAAACACGATGATTAAGACTGATTTTCTGATTATCACAGCTGAAATTACTATTCGGATTGAGGCTTTTGTTGTAATATGTTTTATAAATATGTTAACTGCAATGGGGTTGGGGAAAATTCCCCAACCTTTCAACAATATAAAATCATTTTCACGGTTTATGTATACAAGAATATATGATCTTTGGGAAAGTAAAAAAATGAATGTAAAATATTATTTCGAGAATCATATATATAAATCACAAAAATGATTATATATTGGAAAATTTGATTTTCGTGATATAGTATTAAGGAAATTGAAGCGCGATGTAAAATCTTTATCGCGTTCAATATATATGTATTTTTTATTTAATTGAGAGGTATGTTTATGATTGAAAAAAGAATTATAGATAAAGTAAACGATGCAGAGAATATAGCTATTTTGCCTCATGTTTCTGTAGATGGTGATGCCTTAGGATCAAGTTTGGCTCTAGCATTGGCATTGGAAAAGGCGGGGAAGAATAGCAAGATTTACATTGAAGAGGAAATTCCAGCTATCTATGAATTTTTGCCGGTAAAAGAATATGTTGAAGTGTATAAGCCAGATGAACAGAAGTATGACCTGGTTATTGCACTTGATACTGGTGATTTGGAGAGGCTTGGAAAAAGAGTGGATATATTCAATAGTACTCCTTTTACTATAAATATAGACCATCACACCACAAATACAGAATTTGCATTGTTAAACCATGTTAAACCAACTGCAGCAGCAGTAGGAGAAATGATGTATGACCTGATAAAATTGATGGGAATTTGTTTGGATGAAAATATTGCAACTTGCCTGTATGTTGCTATAGCTACAGATACAGGTGGGTTCAGATATAGCAATACAACTCCTTTAACCCATCAGATTACAGCAGACTTAATTAATAATGGTGCAAACGTATCTATGATTTCGCAATTGGTTTTTGAGACAGTACCTCTCAAAAAGGTTAAACTTATGGGCTTGGCAATAGACACAATTGAGATTTTTGAAGGTGGAAAGGTTGCTTTTATAACAATTACCAATGATATGATAAAAGAAGCTGGTGCCGATGATGAAGATAGTGATGGATTAGTTAATATAGCAAGAAATGTAAATGGCGTTGAAGTTGCTGTTTTGATAAAGCAGAAGAGTGATAATGAATTTAAAATTAACTTCCGATCCCAAAGCTATGTAGATGTTTCAGCTATTGCAAACAAGTACTCGGGCGGTGGCCATAAGAAGGCAGCCGGATGTACTGTTAAAGGTAATATGGAAGAAATTAAGGGTATGATTAATAAAGATATAAGGGAAGTTTTGTAAATATGGATGGAATTCTTAATGTGTTAAAACCCCCTGGCATGACTTCCTTTGACATTGTGGCTTACTTGAGAAGCCTGCTAAAGGAAAAAAAGATAGGACACACGGGCACACTTGATCCGGGTGCTGTAGGTGTCTTGCCTGTATGCATTGGAAAGGCGACCAAAACTATAGAGTATCTGACAGATAAGGATAAGGTATACCGTGCTGAACTTACTCTTGGGGTTTCTACAGACACTCAGGATAATTATGGTAATGTTTTAAAGGTATGTGAAGTGAATTTTACTAAGGAGCAGATTTGTAATGCCATCAAAAGTTTTGTGGGAAGATACAGTCAAATTCCTCCCATGTATTCGGCTATTAAGGTTGAAGGCAAAAAACTTTATGAGCTGGCTAGAGAAGGAATTACAATAGAACGGAAACCTAGAGATGTTACAATACATTCCATAAATATACTGGATATCAGGGATAATAAAGCTGTATTTGATGTAGAATGTTCCAAAGGTACATATATAAGGACATTATGCTCGGACATAGGGGATAAACTTGGATGTGGAGGACATATGTCATTCCTTGTAAGAACTAAAGCAGGGAATTTTGAGCTTTCCGATTCGCTTACTCTTGAGGAAATATATGAGCATTCAAGGGATAATTCAATATCCGGAAGACTTTCAAGCATTGAAGACACTTTCAAAGACTATGACAGAGTGTACTTAAATAGCTATGAAACGAAGAAAATAATCAATGGTGCTTATGTAGAATTGAAAGATTCAGCCTTAAAAAAAGGCACAATACTCAGGACATACGATGATAATGTAAGATTTGTCGGGTTAAGTGAAGTTATGCTTATTAAAGGCTGTTTATTGCTAAAAATGAAAAAGCAGTTTTGATGGTGCCTTAAGTAATGAGTGAAATATTACTATTATCATTAAACCGAAGTCTTCAAAAAGTAATTTAAAGGTTGTTTTTTTATATTTGAAGTGTTTAAAAATGTGCTAAAGGGAATTATATGAAAGTAATATATGGAAAGAATCAACAAATTGAATTTACAAAACCTACAGGTATTGGATTGGGTAACTTTGATGGTTTACATATTGCTCACATGGCTTTGGTAAACACTCTTGTCAGTGAATCTAAGCAGAGAGGGCTTGAGTCTGTTTTGTATACTTTTACCAAACATCCTGAAAATATCATGAGGAAAAAGCTTTTTACACCCATGATAACCTCTGTAAATAAAAAAATGAGTTTGCTTGAGATAACTCAACTGGATTATACCTATTTTGAGGAATTTGACGAGTACTTTTCAAGGATGAGCCCTGAGGTGTTTGTGAGAGATATTTTGGTCAATAAGTTAAAGATGAGGCTGGCAGTAACAGGATTTGACTATAGGTTCGGTTATAAAGGCCAGGGAGATGGAGAGTACTTAAAAGAGCTTGGGCAAAAGTATAATTACAAAGTGCTAACCATTCCAAAGATAAAGATAGACGATGATGTGGTAAGCAGCACTCTTATAAGGAAGCATGTTAAAAAAGGGGATATGGACAGTGCCTTTAAACTCCTTGGCAGGCATTATTCCATAACCGGAATTGTTGAGAGGGGCAAAAGAATAGGTAATACATTAGGTTTTCCGACTGCAAATATTTATCCAGAGGAATATCTTCTGATACCTGCATATGGGGTTTATGCTACCAGAACTCTATTAAACGGCAGAATATATGACAGTATAACCAATATCGGAAATAATCCGACCTTTAATGAACAGAAAGTATCTATAGAGACTTATATTATGGATTATAGTGAGGATATATACGGAGAGGACATTGAAGTTTTTTTTCTTAAAAGAATCAGGGGTGAAAAGAAGTTTAATGCCGTGGATGATTTGGTTGAACAGATCCGAAAAGATATAGAGAGTGCAAGGGAATACTTTATTGATATAAAAAAATAATATTATGGAAATGTAATATATGGAGTACAATTGTCTGAGTTAGATACCTTTGATTTCAGAAATTGTTAAGTAAAACTCACTAAATAAAGTGGAGAAGCATTTGCTTCTCCTTTTTCAGTACCGATTTCTCTTCATGGCATACCCCAAAAACAAACCATTTGCAAATGTAAATGCTAAAATACCTACGGCTGCCAGTGCACTTAGATTCAAAGTTTTTTCTTCTTCTTCACTTTCTTCCTTAGCATGGCTTCTGGGGTGTTTTCTATAATATCTGGTATTAACCATTGACATCCCTCCATAATTATTATTTTCAATTGAATTATTTTTATGTTTACCTGCCAGAAGTTTTTTATGAGTATAGATTTGCGAAGGTTTCGTAATGGAATCGTTTGACACTAAAACAATAGGCACCAGTTGAGATAATAAAAATAATAAACAATATGCTTTCCAGATATTGAATAAAGCAGGTTGTTTTTATTATACTAATAAAGTAACTGCTAAATTTATTAAATCAAGAATGAGAGGACTGGTTAAATGGCTAATACTGTACTATTAGAGAATCAAATTTCAGAAATTGCTGCTTTCAACGGTATAAAGGTATATAAAATTGAGACAAATAAGTTTAAGACAAATTCGATAAACATATTTTTTCATGATAACCTCAGCAGGGAAAATGCATCAAAGAATGCGTTGCTACCGGCAGTTTTGAGGAGGGGAAGCGTAAATTTTCCTACAATACAGGATATTTCACTTTACCTTGAAGAGTTGTATGGTGCAGCATTTGACTGTGGTGTGACAAAAAAAGGGGAAAACCAGATAATTCAATTTTATCTGGACTTTATTTCGGATAAATATGCAAATGGTAAAGTTGATTTGACAAACAAGGCTTTTGACTTGCTATTTGAGATAATTACACAGCCTGTTACCGAGAACGGGGTATTCAAAAGGGAATACATGGAACAGGAAGCAAAAAACCTTAAAGAGCTTATTGAGAGCAGAGTAAATGATAAGGTGCAGTATGGAGTTGACAAGTGTCTTGAAGTAATGTGTAGGGATGAACCCTTTGGTATATTTGATTATGGAAATATAGAGGACTTAAACAAAATAGATGCAGTAAACCTATACGACCATTACAAGTACTTTTTGGAAACTCTGCCGGTTTATGTATTCGTTTCCGGTGATATAAACGATGAGCAGACCAATTATATTGTTGATAAATTGAAAAGTATTAAGAGGGGAAATATAAAAACATTGCCACAGGTCAATGTGGAAAGGCATGTATCAGAAGTAAGGGAAGTTACTGAGCAAATGAACGTGAACCAGGCAAAGCTGTCTATTGGTTTCAGGACTAATACAGAGCCTAAGTCGGAAGAATATTACAAGTTAATGGTATACAATAGTATACTTGGCGGAGGTCTGCACTCAAAACTTTTTCAGAATGTCCGTGAGAAAAACGGAATGGCATACTATGTTTTTTCAAGACTGGAAAAATTCAAAGGGCTTATGGTTATCAGCGGGGGTATAGAAATCAGCAACAGGGATAAAGCTTATGACGTAATAATGAAACAGCTTGAAGATATGAAAAACGGTGTTATATCCGATTATGAATTTATGTCATCAATTAAAAGTATTGAGACGGGAATAAAATCACTCAAGGATAGCCAGCTGCAAGTGGTTGATTTTAATCTTAGCCAGATCATTGCAGGAACTCAGGACTCTCCTGATGATATAATCGCCAAAGTTAAGAAAGTTACAAGACAGGATGTTATTGATATAGCAAAAAAGATAGAAATGGATACGGTGTATTTTCTTACATCAAAATAGGGAATGATGAAGTCATCCATATAGATTCGAGTTTTCATCTATATAGATAACGTACACTAAAGTTAAATTTATATAGCATCCAAACGTTATCTAATTTAGATGAAAAACGTCCTTTAATTTTAGTTTTAGAGTTTTTCATCTATAATACCTCATTTTTGAAGGGAGATAAAAATAATGGATATTAAAACTATAGAGTATAAAAATATTGATGAAGTTATGCATACGTATGAGCATAAGAGCGGGCTTAAGTGTTTTGTTATTCCTAAAAAAGGATATTCAAAGAAGTTCGCAACTTTTGCAACTCATTACGGTTCAATAAACAATGAATTTATTGTGCCTGGAGAAACTGATATTACAAGGGTTCCGGATGGGATTGCACATTTTTTGGAGCATAAGCTTTTTGAACAGAAGGATGGAAGCGTGATGGATAAATTTTCGCAGCTTGGTTCAAATCCAAACGCATACACCAGCTTTGCCCAGACAGCATATCTGTTTTCCTGTACAGATAAATTTGAGGATAACTTCGGTTTGTTGCTTGACTTTGTCCAGAATCCATATATTACCGAGGAGAGTGTGGAAAAGGAAAAGGACATTATTGGGCAGGAAATACGTATGTATGAGGATAATGCAAACTGGAGGGTGTTCTTTAACCTGCTGGATGCTTTTTATGAAAAAAACCCTGTTAAGATTGATATAGCAGGAAGCATTGAGAGTATTAGCAAAATCAATAAGGATATCTTGTATAAATGCTATAATACGTTCTATCATCCTTCGAATATGATTATTGTGGTGGTGGGAGATGTCGATGCTGTTAAGGTTTTTGAGCAGATAGACAAAACTATAACAGTATCTGCGAGTAAGTCTGAAATTAAAAGAATTTTTCCCGATGAATCAGATAAACCGAATAAAGGCTATGTTGAGCAAAGCCTTGCTGTATCCATGCCCTTGTTTCAGATGGGGTACAAGGATGTTGGGTTTGTCTCAAAAGGTATGGACTGCCTGATGAGAGAGACGGCTGTAAAAATTTTGCTTGATATGATAATGGGAAAGAGCTCCAGGTTGTACAACGAGTTATATAACGAAGGGCTGATTAACAACTCTTTTGATTTTGATTACAGCATTGAGGAAACGTACGCTTATTCTGCATTCGGGGGCGAATCAAAAGATCCTCTCAAGGTAAAGGAAAGACTGCTTGAAGAAATAAGTGATCTTCAGGATAAGGGACTTAGTTTGGAAAACTACGAGAGAATAAGACGGGCCAACAAAGGAAGGCTGGTGAAACAGCTTAATTCGATAGAGCGGATTTCTCATAATTTTGTTTCGGTATATTTTAAAGAAATTAATTTGTTTGACTATATGGAAGTTTATGATAAAATAACTTTTGAATATGTAAACAAAGTGTTTAAAGAACATTTTTCAGCCGACAGGCTTGCGATGTCGGTAATTAAACCAACATAAGGGGGATAAAAATGGACTATATTGAATTCCCGAAATTAGGTTTTAAGCTACCCATAAGCAAAGAAGCCTTCAAAGTGTTTGGGCTTCCTGTATATTGGTACGGGATAATAATTTCGGCAGGTTTTTTTCTTGCTGTCCTACTCGCCATGAAGAATAGCAAGAAGGCAGGTATTAAATCGGATGATATAATTGATCTTGTATTGTTTGCAGCTCCATTGTCTATTATAGGTGCGAGGCTATACTATGTAATATTCAATTGGGGTGAATTTAATGGTGATTTTTATAAGATAATCAATATCCGAACCGGAGGACTAGCTCTTTATGGAGCATTAATAGTAGCAGTTATTGTTGCTGTAGTATTTTGTAAACTAAGGAAGCTTAATGCGTTAAAGTTAGTGGACTTTTGTATTCCATATTTTGTCCTTGCTCAAGCAGTAGGTAGATGGGGGAATTTTGCCAACCAGGAGGCTTTCGGTAGAAATACTAATCTACCCTGGGGGATGACAGGTAAAGTTATAAGTGATCAGTTGACGAACTTGAAGGAATTAAATATTCCTGTCGATCCGAGTATTCCGGTTCATCCGACGTTTTTATACGAGTCCCTTTGGAATTTGGGTGTATTCATACTTTTGATATGGTTTTCAAAGAGAAAGAAACTGGACGGTGAAGTATTCTGTCTTTATATGGTCGGGTACGGTGCAGGAAGGTTCTGGATCGAGGGGCTTAGGCTTGACAGCCTTTGGTTAGGTTCTTTTAGAATATCACAGCTTCTGTCGCTTGTATTTGTTATTGTTTTTGGACTGGTTTTTATTATAAGGAGAATAAAGTCTAAAGGACATGAATTATCTGCTGAAGGTGGTGTAAAAAGCGAATATACGGCATTGCTTAATGAACTCAGTTCAAAACCAGACACGGAAAATGTCGAAAAAAACAGTGCTGTTGAAGAAACGGCAAATACCGGTGAAGTGGTTGAAAATAGGGAGGAAGAGGACAATTAGTATAAAACTGTAATATTGTTCATTTTGCACTTCATTACAATTATATTACATTTTTCATAGTTTCTTGACGAATAATTAGTAATTTCTTATAATATAAGGACAAAATATAAATGTTTTTGCTAAAACAAGACACAAGTATTCGAGAAGATTTTACTAAAGATAATGGCGGTGCGAAAAATGAATATACAAAAGATTCAGGAGTTGCAATATGAGCTTAATTCCATGATAGACAATAATGATGATTACAACAAGATTTATAAGACCAGCGTCGAGTTAGACACCTTGATAGTAGAGTACTATAACGATGTTTTGAACAGGAAGGAAAGAGAAGCTCAGGATATTTTGATTGAAAGATAGCTACGACTCTAGGACATATTTATAGTGTTAAATAATGGAGTTGCATTGACATTACATATGCACAAAAATATAATAGTATTAAAATAATAGTTATGAACTACTGCTAAAACTTAGCTTATATGCTTGTTTGGCAGTAGTTTTTAATTGGCTTGTGCATCCGAACAAACTTTTTAGAAGGACACTCTTATATTGGAGGTGAGCTTATGTACTTTGTGGAAAAAACCAAAGATTTTAATTTTTTTAAGAAATTTGATTATATTTTGTTTTTTGCTATAGTTATTTTGGGCGTTATTGGTGCGTTTGTTGTCAGTAGTGCGGTTAATTATCTGCCTAGTGCCAGAAAAATGGTTATTGTCCATGTAGGCACATTTGTAGTTGGAATAGTTATGGCCATTGTAATAAGTTGTATAGATTATAAGGACTTTAGAACTTTAGGAATATTTTTTTATATTGTTACAACGGGGCTTTTGATAGCGGTGCCTTTCATTGGTACAGGAGAAGATCTTGGAAGTAGAAATAGGATTGATTTAGGGTTTATTACATTTCAACCTTCAGAGCTTGCAAAGATTTCATACGTTTTGGTTGCAGCAGTGTTTCTGGAAAGAATATACGATGACCAGAAAAACAGAAAAGTCAATATATTTAAGTTTTTATTATATTCAGCAATACCTATGGGACTGATTGTCGCCCAGAAGGACTTTGGAACAGCGCTTGTGTTTGTTTTCGCATTTTTTGTATTGGTTTTTATCTGTGGTATAGCTTATAAGTATCTCATAGCACTTTTAAGCTTATTTCTTTTATCGACACCTTTTTTATGGTTTTTTGTCCTCAATGATAAGAGGAGAGATAGAATAAAGGTCTTTTTAAATCCTGAGCTTGATCCTTTGGGTGCGGGGTTTAATGTTATTAGATCAAAGCTGGCAGTCGGATCAGGTCAGATATACGGTAAAGGGCTTTATAGAGGTATACAGACACAGAATGGAAGTGTACCGGTCAGTGAATCAGATTTTATTTTTTCAGTTGTTGGTGAAGAACTGGGATTTATTGGTGCACTAATTATTGTACTCTTGATTTGTTTTATTCTAATAAGATGTATATATATTGCCAGACAGGCAAGAGATTCATATGGTTCGTTTGTTGTTATCGGTATTTCATCTGTATGGGCATTCCATGCTATGGAAAACATAGGTATGAGTATTGGTGTATTTCCTGTTACAGGTATTCCTTTGCCCTTTGTCAGTTCGGGTGGAAGCTACATGCTGACCAATTTCATTGCTGTTGGAATAATCTTGAGTATATCGATGAGAAGAAAGAAGGAAATATTCAATTCTTCTGATTAATAATTAGAAGCGGTGATGTATATTATTTTTCTTCACATTTATTAAATGCACGCAAGAAGCGTTTGAAAAATGAAAAACAATTTTTTTGCAAACCTATAATTGGCAAAAAATAAAAAAACATCAAATAAGCTTGAAAAGGTAGGACTACCGTCCTATCTTTTTATTTTTTATAAAGGAAATTTAAAATAAGTCTTGATTATTGCACTGATTTGGACTAAAATTTAATTAGAAGTGGTGAAAAGTGGTGCGAAGTGGTGGATGGTACCAAAATGTGAGGTGAAATAGTTGTTTTATGGTGAATACCAGCATTCAGTAGATGCGAAAGGCCGTGTCATTGTACCGTCTAAGTTTAGAGATGGTCTTGGCGAGAAGTTTATCGTGACCAAAGGTCTTGATAACTGTCTGTTTGCGTATTCAGCTGAAGAATGGGGAAACCTTGAAACAAAATTGAAATCACTTCCGTTCACCGATAAGGATGTTAGAGCATTTGTCAGATTTTTCTTTGCAGGAGCTGCTGAATGTGAAGTGGACAAGCAGGGAAGAATATTATTACCCCAAAATTTGAGGGAATATGCGGGATTGGATAAAGACATTTATGTTATTGGGGTGTCAACCAGAGTTGAAATATGGGACAAGGCAAAATGGGAAAACTACTCTGGCGATGAAAATATGAGTGCAGACAATATTGCTGAAAAAATGGCAATGCTTGGAATTTAGTGCAACACAGTCGATACTTTGGGAGTTGATATGTTTTAATGGAGTTTGAGCATAAGCCAGTACTGTTTGATGAGTGTATTGATAATCTCAATATAAAGCCTGATGGTATATACGTTGATGGAACACTTGGAGGTGCTGGACATTCTTCAGGGATATACAAGCACTTAGGTGAAAAGGGTACATTGGTAGGCCTGGATCAGGATGGATTTGCACTGGAAACTTCAAAAAAACGGTTGGAAGCCCAAAAAGGTAAGGGTGTACTGATTTTTGAAAACACAAACTTTGTTAACATCAAAAGTGTATGCTATGAAAATAAAATTGAAGCTGTGGATGGAATCTTGCTGGATTTAGGGGTTTCTTCCCATCAGTTGGATGAAGCTGAAAGAGGATTTAGTTACAATAAAGATGCTCCGCTCGATATGAGGATGGACAGAAGGCAGAAGTTTTCAGCTGAGACCATTGTAAATGAATACAGCAAAGACGAAATTAAAAAAATAATCCGGGAATTCGGAGAAGAGAATTGGGCAGCTAGGATTGCAGAGTTTATTGTCATCAAAAGAAATGAAAAAAGAATTGAGACAACAGGTGAACTGGTTGAGATAATAAAGGCTGCTATACCGAGTTCTGCAAGAAGAGAAGGGCCTCATCCGGCAAAACGAACCTTTCAGGCATTGAGGATAGCTGTTAATGATGAACTTGGGATTCTTAGTAAGGTTATAGAAGATGGTGTAAGCCTCTTAAAACCTGAAGGGAGATTTTGTATTATTACATTTCACTCACTTGAAGACAGGATAGTAAAGAATGAGTTTAATAAATGCATAAATCCGTGTACCTGCCCGAGCACGTTTCCGATATGTGTTTGCGGCAAAAAGAAAATGGCAGAGTCAGTACACAGGAAGCCTGTTTTACCCTCGCCGGAGGAACTCGAAGTTAATCCGAGGGCTAGAAGTGCCAAACTCAGAGTGCTTAGAAAACTGTAAAAAACCTGGATTTGTTTTCTGGGTTTAAATAAACAAACAAAAGATAAAATGTTTAAACACAAAGGATAAAAAAAGTACAAAAGAAAAATGCAACATGGAATGGCTCAGAATGAAATTTTTGCTTAATTGCCAAGCATACTAAAGATAAAAATTGAAGCACACAAAAGAAAAAGTAATAAAGCAATAATAGTTTAATTACAAAAGAAAATCAAAGAACAACTGAAACTACTAAAGAAAAAAAGAAAATTATTTACTTACAAAAGAAAAAGCAAAAAAGTTTTTAACTACAAAAGAAAAAGTGTTAAGGAAAATCATTTACAAAAGAAAAGAGAAGTTTAATTACAAAAGAAGAAAGAAGAAAGATACTTACAGAAGAAGAAAAATACTTACAGAAGAAAAAGAAAAATACTTACACAAAAGAAAAATCAAACAAAAGAAAAGGTTATACTTACAAAAGAAAAAGGTGAAATGAAAGTTTTTTGTGCTTGCTATAAGATGCAAGCACCTGAATCTGGTAGGGCTCATTGCAATATCAGATTATATGAGATTAATTCCGGGAGTATGCCTTAGGGCTGACCCCCGGATTTATTGTCTGTTTTTTGTGAAGCGTATTTCTTGGAGTATAACGTAATAAATTGCATATGAGGTGAATACATATGATAAAAACAGATAAAAGTTATATACATGGTACAGCAGCAAGAAAACTTGAATACGACGTCTATGAGGAAAATAAAGTCCTTAGCGAAAAGAAAAAGCGAAGGGTTAACAATAAGGTAAAAGTGAAAGTTGTATTTGCTTTTTTGCTGGTATTCTCCTTATGTGGGTTGGTTATGTACAGATATGCTTTGATAACGGATTTGAACTATAAGATAAACACAAGGATGAACGAATATAAAGAAATAAAAAACGAAAATACACGGCTTATGGTTAAAATAGAAAGTGAACTTGATCTACAAAAAGTTCAGCAAATTGCAGAGGAAAATCTGGGAATGCAACAACCAGACAAATACCAGTTTACATATGTAAGTGTGCCAAAAAGTGATTTTATTACTGCTTCAAGTGAGATTAATGACGAAGGCAAAAATGGCGAGAATTTTTTTGATGCTCTATTAAGTAAGGTTGATGAGCTGACAAGGTTTCTTTACTAGAGTTAATACTCGAGTTGATAAAAATTTAAAATACATTGCTGATAGAGAACAAACTGTTAATTTTAACTTATCACAGCGGAAGCTGTAATCAGAGTAATAAGTTCTGCTGAGATAAACATATCATCTGTTTCTTCTAAAAAGCAAACATTTAGAAGAATGGTTTAAATGATTGTTTGTTATGACTGCGTCTTAATTTTAAAATAAAGCAAGAGTTTAGTTTCAAGTGCTGGTAATTACCAAGTTATTCCTTGAAGCAAAGACCGGGTTATTATATTAGAATTATGGCGCAGTATGTTTATGATCAGGTGTTTTATATTCTATACAAATCGTGAAAATGATTTTATAAGGACAAATTGAATTTTCGCGATAATAAATCAAGGAAATTGAAGTGCGATGTAAAATCTTTATCGCGTTCAATATAGATTGTATTTTGGAGGGAATAGTGTGGCGGGTCCTGGTATAGCAATGAAGAAAAGACTAATATTTCTCATGTTGTCATTTTCAACGCTTATGGCTGCATTGACGGTCAGGGTGGGATGGATTCAGATTAAAGACGGTGAATTTTACCAAAGAAAAGCGTTTGAGCAGCAAAACCGTGACAGGGAAATAACTCCAAAACGTGGTACTATTCTGGACAGGAATATGAAAGTTCTGGCAATAAGTGCCAGTGTTGAGAGGATAGTTGCCAATCCACAGGAAATAAAAAAATTACAGGTAAATAAACAGGAAGAAATTGCAGAAAAGCTTGCACAATTTCTGGATCTTAAAAAAGAAGATGTGCTAAAAAGGATTACAAGAAATTCAAGCTATGAAGTTGTTAAAAAGAAGGTTGAAAAAGAGGTTGGCAATGAGGTTCGAAAATGGAAAAAAGATGAGGAAATAGCTGGAATATATATAGATGAAGACACAAAACGGTTCTATCCGGAAAACAATCTGGCGTCACATGTAGTTGGTTTTACAGGAGCAGACAATCAGGGACTTACCGGTATAGAAATAATAATGGAAAAGTACCTTAAAGGCGTTCCAGGTAAGATCTTGAGTGAAACGGATGCAAGTGGACGGTATGTACCTTTTTCAGAGGAAAAACGTATTGATCCTAAAGATGGATTGAATGTGGTGCTGACAATTGATGAAAACATACAATACTTTGCTGCTAACGCATTAGATAAGGCTATTGAAGATAACAAGGTATTAAATGGTGCCACGGCAATAGTTTTAGATCCAAGAAACGGTGATATCCTGGCAATGGTATCAAAACCTGATTTTGACTTAAATAGTCCCTGGGCTGCACCCTCAGGCGTGGATCCAATCACATGGAAGGGAACTACCACTGATGATGTAAGGATACTTAGCGAAACCGTATGGAGAAATAAGTGTGTTATGGATACATACGAGCCTGGATCCACGTTCAAGGCAATTACAACAGCAGCAGGTTTTGAAGAAGGGGTTGTAACTCCCGATACAATGACGAGTGACCATACTATAAACGTATCGGGGCACAATATAAACTGCTGGAAACCAAATGCTCATGGTGTTGAACCCTTCTGGAAAGCAGTATATAATTCCTGTAACCCTGCCTTTGTTAAAGTGGCACAGAGTATGGGAGTTGATACATTCTACAAGTATATAAAGGCCTTTGGGTTTTATGACAAGACCGGAATTGGTCTTCCGGGGGAAATGCAAAGTATATTTCATGCAAAACCTACAGAAATTGATATGGCGGTCGCGTCTTTCGGGCAGCGTTTTCAGATAACACCAATACAGCTTGTAACTGCATATGGTGCAATTGCAAATGGCGGGAAACTTATGAAGCCGAGGATTGTAAAGGAACTTACCGATGAAAACGGTAATGTTGTGCAGAAGTTTGAACCGGAAGTTGTCAGGAATGTTATATCAAAAAGTACCTCAGAGACTTTAAGGGAAGTACTTGAAGGCGTTGTATCTGAAGGTACAGGAAAGAATGCCTATGTTAAGGGGTACAGAGTAGCAGGTAAGACCGGTACATCTGAAACCAAGGTTAATGGTGTATATGTAGCATCATTTTCAGCAATTGCCCCGGCTGACAATCCTGTGATCTGTGTTCTTATAGCATTGGATAATCCAAGCGGAGGAACTTACTATGGTGGAGTTATTGCCGCTCCTGTTGCCGGAAAAATAGTTGAAGATACATTGAATTACCTTGGAGTTGAAAGAAGATACAATGAAAAAGATCTGGAAATGCTAGCAGAAGAAGTTTATGTTCCTGATGTAAGGGATAAGTCAGTGGAAGAAGCTAAAAAAGTTCTTAAAGAAAAAGGACTTGAATGGAAAATTGAAGGCGATAATAAAGGTAATGATGCAGTTGTTAAGCAGCAGACCCCGAAAGCAGGTGCAAGTATAGCCAAAAATTCTGTAATTATTGTATATACAAATACTCCTGAGCAAGAAAAAATGGTTAAGGTGCCGGATTTGACGAAGAAGACTGTTGATGAGGCAACTCAGGCTCTTAATAATGCAGGCTTAAACATAAAAATCAACGGGATAGGTAATGCAATGACCCAGAGCTTTGAACCGGAGAAGGAAGTTCCAGAGGGGACTGTTGTAGAAGTGGATTTCAGATATCTTGATACCGATTAGTGCCTCGTAACAGAATTAATTTCTAAAGTGTTCGGGCCACAGATAGAGGAAGTGGATTATGTTCAAAAGCACTAGTAGTGTGTTCTCAAATTACCTATGCAAAAGGAAAATCCGAGAATCTTGACGATTCAACAAGTTCGTAGGATTTTCATTGAGTAAATATTTGAGAAACACTATACTAGGTCTGACAAAGAATTAAGCTACTGTTTGGGATTATGAAAAAATTTGATGGTCTTTTCACTATACGAGTGAAGTAAGTTGTTTTTTGATTATTAATAGATTTGATAAAGCTGCTGGTGTGATGGGAGGAAGAAATTAATATGTTTCTTAAAGAATTGATAAAGGATTTGGAAATAATTGATGTAACAGGTGATTTAAATCTGGAAATTAGTAACATAGCATATGATTCTAGAAAAACGAGAAGCGGATCGCTCTTTGTATGTGTAGAAGGGTTCAAGGCTGATGGACATAAGTTTATTCCTCAAGCTATTGAAAACGGTACCAGGGCTTTAATTGTCCAAAGAGAAGTTGAAGTTCCTGAGGGTATAACGGTAATAAAGGTTAAAGATACAAGATATGCACTGGCCAACGTTGCCGACAAGTTTCACGCTCATCCCTCCGGAAAATTCAATCTTGTTGGGGTAACCGGTACAAAGGGTAAGACAACAACAACATATATGATAAAGTCAGTACTTGAGGCTTATGGGCAGAAAACCGGGCTTATCGGAACAATATCCAACAAGATAGGTGATGAAGTACTGCCTACAGACAGAACAACCCCTGAAAGTTATGATCTTCAGGAACTTTTTGGTGAAATGGTTGAAAAACAGGTTGACAGCGTTGTGATGGAAGTGTCTTCTCATGCACTTGAGCTTCACAGGGTCAGCTGTTCGGAGTTTGATATCGGGGTATTTACAAACCTTTCAAGAGATCATCTTGATTTTCATAAAACCTTTGAAAACTATTTGGCTGCAAAAATTAAGTTGTTCAGGATGTGTAAAAAGGGACTTATTAATGTAGATAGTGAATATGGAAGGCAGGTTGTCGAAAATGCGGAGTGTGAAGTATTTACATTTGCTATTGATAACAATGCAGATATAAAAGCAACAGATGTAGTAAAGCATCCTGACAGTGTAGAATTCAAAGTTGTTTCGCCATGGTTTACAGGTGATATCACGGTCAATATACCTGGAAGATTTAGTGTGTATAATGCACTTGGTGCTATTGGAAGTTGTGCACTGATGGGAATACCCTTTGAATATATAAAGAAGGGCTTAAAGAATGTTACAGTACCAGGAAGGGCCGAAGTGGTACAGACAGGGACCGATTATACAGTAATTATTGATTATGCACATTCTCCTGACAGTCTCGAAAATATTCTTACAACAGTAAAAGGCTATGCACCGGCAAGAGTGATAAGTTTATTTGGATGCGGTGGAGATCGTGATAAAACAAAGAGGCCGATTATGGGAGAAATATCAGGGAAGCTTGCGGATTTTACCATAATAACTTCGGATAATCCTAGGACGGAAGAGCCTGTAGAAATAATCAAAGACATAGAAGCAGGTATTATAAAGACAAATTCTGCATATATAACAATTGTAGACCGCAGGGAAGCTATAAAATATGCAATCAAAAATGCCCAGCCAAAGGATATAATAGTACTCGCAGGAAAAGGCCATGAGACATATATTATGCTAAATGATAAAACCATCCA
Source organism: Bacillota bacterium (assembly GCA_023398495.1). Classification (GTDB taxonomy): domain Bacteria; phylum Bacillota; class Clostridia; order Acetivibrionales; family Acetivibrionaceae; genus Acetivibrio. The sequence continues at coordinate 14,448 of JAEWSG010000240.1, read as the reverse complement.
CTTTGATGAAAGGGAAGTTGTCAGGGAAATACTTGATGAAATGAATTCAAATTAAGATTATAAATTATCTTTACTACTCTTATCAACCCGGAGGATTACAATGGAAACTTTAAAGTGCAGAGAGATAGTGAATGCAGTAAACGGAGTATTAATTTCAGGTGATTTAGAGACTGAGTTTTCAAATATTACGACTGATTCAAGAAAGATAACCAAAGGGGATTTTTTTATTCCCCTTGTTGGAGAAAGATTTGATGGTCACAATTATGTGAAGGCTTCTTTTGAACAGGGAGCAGCAGGATGTTTGATTCATAAGGATACCTCATGCGATAAAGGGCAGGTAGTTATTAAGGTTGAAGATACCCTTTGTGCATTAAGGAAGCTCTCAGCATACTACAGGCAAAAGTTTGCTATTCCGTTTGTAGGTATCACCGGTAGTGTTGGAAAGACCAGTACGAAGGATATGGTCTGGAGTGTTTTGAAAAAGAAGTTTAAGGTACTTAAGACCCAGGGGAATTTCAATAATGAAATTGGGGTTCCGTTGACAGTTTTCAACCTTGATGCATCACATGAGGCGGCAGTAGTTGAGATGGGTATGAGCGGTTTTGGTGAAATTAGCCGCCTTACATCAATTGTAAAACCTGATATAGCTATTATAACCAATATAGGTTTGTCACATATAGAAAAGCTTGGTTCAAGACAAAATATTCTCAAAGCAAAAATGGAGATCTTTGAGGGATTAAAAAGTAATGGTCTGGTAATACTAAACGGAGATGATAATTTATTGTACGGTTTGAAAAATCTTCTGAAATATAGAACTGTATTCTATGGAATGGAAGACGGACTTGATTATCAGGCTTACAACATTAGTTCCCAAGGTGAGAGTGGAACCAGCTTTGAAATAGACATAGGAAACAACAGCTACAAGGTGCATGTTCCGGTTCCGGGAATTCACAACATACATAATGCACTTGCAGCACTTGCAGCAGGAATTGAACTTAACATACCAGCAAAGGATATTATTGAAGGTATCGGAGAATTTGCACCTGGTAAGATGAGACAGAATATAACTGAACATAATGGAATAAAAATTATAAATGATGCTTACAATGCAAGCCCTCAATCTATGGAAGCAGCAATAAACGTACTTATGGATGTGGCAGATAAAAACAGAACCATTGCAGTTTTAGGAGATATGCTCGAACTTGGTGATATATCTATAAAAGCTCATAAAGATGTGGGGATGTTTGCTGTTTCAAAAGATGTAAGTTATATAGTTGCAGTTGGCGAACAGGGAAAAAATATAGCTGAGGGGGCTTTAGCAGCTGGAACATCTAAAGCTAGAGTATTGCATTTTGAGAATAACAGTGATGCCGGAAAATTTCTTTTAGAGTTTGTTAAACCTGGAGATGTGTTGTTGGTGAAGGGTTCAAGAGGTATGAAAATGGAGGAAATAGTAAATCTATTGACAACAAACCTTTAGAAGTGTAAATATATATTTGTGAAATAGAGTAGTAAATGTAAATTGCCCGGGTAAAGTTTTTCGTGGGGGGAGATAATTTTGGACAACATACCTTTTAATATTTCTGCACATGTTTTATTATTTATGGTAAGCTTTTTTATGACATTGATTTTAGGCCCTATGCTCATTCCTCTTCTGACAAGATTGAAGTTTGGTCAGACAGTGAGAGATGATGGACCTGAGACTCATATAAAGAAAACGGGAACTCCTACTATGGGAGGGTTCCTTTTCCTGATTCCTGTATTGCTGCTATCAATTTTCTACTCAACGATTGATATAAGAATATTACCAATTGTCCTTGTTACAATCGGATTTGGGTTGATAGGATTTATAGATGACTTCATAAAGGTGGTTAAAAAAAGAAAAGACGGACTTTACTGGAATCAAAAACTAGTAGGACTTCTTGTTATAGCTGTTACGTTTTCCTTTTATGTATCAAAATCTCAGATAGGTACAGATATTATCATTCCACTGTTTGGGATGGATATGACCTTAGATCTGGGATTGCTCTTTATACCGTTTACAATATTACTTTTAACTTATGCCACAAATGCTGTTAATATAACAGATGGTCTTGATGGTTTATGTGCAGGAATAACTCTTATAGTAACAGTTTTCTTTTCAATTGTTGCTATGACAAGAAGTGAGTGGGACTATGTTAAGATTTTTTGTTCCATAGTAGCAGGTGGTTGTCTTGGATTTATGGCGTATAATGTTCATCCTGCCAGGATATTTATGGGAGATACGGGATCCCTTGCTCTTGGTGGGGCTGTAGGAGCAGTTGCTGTTGTTATGAAGATGCCTGTAATATTGTTTGTTGCAGGAGGCATATATTTAATTGAAGTATTATCGGTTATTATTCAGGTTGTATCTTTTAAGATGACTGGAAAAAGAGTTTTTAAGATGGCACCGATACATCACCACTTTGAGCTTCTAGGTTGGAAGGAAGTAAAAGTGGTTTATGTATTTTGGGCAGTGACAGTGCTTTTTTGTATAGCAAGCTTGTTGATGTTGGGGATAAAGTTTTATTGAGAAATATTAAGGTATAGTGCTTTTTTATTATACCTAAGTGATATGGCAGGAGCTAAAAAGGGGGATAGCTATGGCTTCCAATACTTCAAAAAAACCTTTTGACTTTTTATTATTTATGACGGTGTTAATATTGCTGAGTCTCGGTACTATTATGGTCTTTAGTGCCGGAGCACCACAAGCAAATAATGTTAAAGGTGATACATACTACTTTATAAAGAAACAGTTGATGTATTTGCCTCTGGCATTTCTGGCAATGTTTGTTATGATGAATATCGACTACAGGAAGCTTGGTAAGTGGTCGCCTGTTTTTTTGATAGGAAGTATTGCACTTCTTGCACTGGTGCCTGTTATAGGAACAGAATTAAATGGTGCAAAAAGATGGATTTTTATTGGACCGTTTAACTTTCAGCCCTCAGAAACGGCTAAATTAGCTGTAATACTCTTTTTTTCCTATAGTCTTTCAAAGAGGAAGAATGGACTTGAATCCTTTTTTAAGGGTTTATTGCCTTACCTACTGCTATTAGGTGTTTATGGCGGGCTTCTACTCATTGAACCTCATCTTAGTGGAACTATTATAATTTTTGGAGTGGCTTGCATAATTCTTTTCACTGCAGGAGCTAAAATTGTGCACTTTATGATTCTTTCAGTTCCTGCAATAGCCGGTTTGGTAGCATTAATTATATTTTTTCCATACAGACGGGTGAGATTAATTTCATTCCTTGATCCATTTAGTGACATGCAAGGTAGTGGTTATCAGGTTGTTCAGTCATTGTATGCTATCGGTTCAGGAGGGCTTTTTGGAAGGGGACTGGGAAAGAGTATGCAAAAGTTTCTCTATATTCCTGAGCCATATAACGATTTTATTTTTGCGATCTTAGCTGAAGAGATGGGATTTATAGGTGTTGTAGCGGTGCTTTTGCTATTTGCTGTTTTTATCTGGAGAGGGGTAAAGATTTCGGTAAACGCTCCCGACGTTTTTGGTAGTCTTGTAGCTATAGGTATTACTTCCCTTATAGCAATACAAGTTATCATAAACGTAGCTGTTGTTACTTCGTCAATGCCTGTTACAGGAATGCCGCTGCCGCTGTTTAGCCATGGTGGAACATCTCTTATTTTTCTTATGGCTGGAATCGGCATTCTTCTTAATATATCGAGATATTCTAATTATGACAGAATATGAGGTGATTTAAGTTTTGAAGGTTTTAATAAGTGGTGGTGGAACTGCAGGACATATTAACCCCGGTATAGCAATTGCCAAATACATAAGAAGTAAAAATCCGGGTTGTGAAATATTATTTATCGGTACCCAAAAAGGCCTTGAGACCAGACTTGTGCCAAGGGAAAATTTCGAACTCAAGCTGATAAAGGTAAGAGGATTTAGAAGAAAACTTTCCGGAGATACTTTTATTGCTGTAAAGGAATTGTTTCAAGGTCTTCATGAGGCCAGAAGCATAGTCAAAGAATTTAAGCCGGATATTGTAATAGGAACGGGTGGATATGTTTGCGGTCCTGTTCTGTTTAATGCCGCAAGAATGAGGATTCCTACACTGATTCATGAGCAGAATGCTTTCCCAGGTGCTACAAATAAGATTCTGGCTAAATTTGTCGATAAGGTTGCTATCAGTTTTAAAGAGTCTGAAAAATTCTTTAAGAATGGTAGAAAGGTTGTTTTTACGGGAAATCCCATTCGCAGCGAGATGCTAAGTGCAGATCGGAAAGCAGCAAGAGACAAACTTGGAATTGAAAACGGCAAACCACTGGTTGTGATTTTTGCCGGCAGTCGGGGAGCAGAAACTATAAATCATACAGTAAGCGAGATGTTAAGACTTCATAGGGAGGAGGATAAATACCACATTTTATTTGCAACAGGCGAAGCACAGCATGAAAAGATAATGAAGAAACTCGGAAACATAAATTCAAAGTACATAAAAGTAGTTCCATATATTTATGACATGGCAGATGTATTAGCAGCTTCAGATCTGGTGATCGGAAGAGCCGGTGCAATTACTATCAGCGAATTGACCGCATTAGGAGTTCCTTCGGTGTTGATTCCCTCACCTTATGTTACGGCAAATCACCAGGAGTACAATGCAAGAGCACTTGAAAAGCAAGGAGCAGGAATTGTTATTCTGGAAAAGGACCTTAACCACAATGTTTTATATGAGCAAATAAACGAACTGCTGGGGAATAAGGAAAAGCTGAAAGAGATGGCTGAAAATGCAAAGAAAATGGGAATTACAAACGCAAGTGAGCAAATTTACACTTTGGTAGATGAATTGCTTAAATCAAAAACAAGATAGGGGAAGACTAGCTCTTTTTAAAGGTGTTTTGTTTCGCAAAAGCAATGGAGAATATCTTTATATTGCTATTTTGATTCCAGTTGAAACCAAAACATTGAGCCTTTTCCTTCCTCTGATTGCACACCGTAGTTTGCACCGTGTAGTTCAAAAATCTTTTTGACGATGGAAAGTCCAAGCCCTGTTCCTGTTATTGCACGTTTATGCTTTTTGTCAACTTTATAATACCTATCCCATATATAAGGGATGTTTTCCGGTGCGATGCCATCTCCATGGTCAATAACTTCGATTCGCACACTGTTCTGCACCCTGCTTTGTCTCACAAGAATACGCTTGTCACCTGCACTGTAGTGAACAGCATTAGTAAGCAAATTATAAAAAGCCTGAGTAATCTTTGCCTCGTCCGCTGTAACATATACATCTTCAGTGTGTTCAAACACTAGAGAATAGCCGTCATTTTTCAAGAGTTCCGAAAGCCTTGTAACTGTTTCGTCAATGCTTTCCGTTAAGTTGTAATTATGCATGTGAAGCTCCATTGTACCTGTTTCTAGCTTGGATACATCAAGAATATCATTTACAAGGGAGGAAAGTCTCTTGGTTTCTGACATTATGGTCTGCAAATGTGTAGTGGTGATTTCATCCGGAAAATCCTGCATCATTTCTGCATAACTGTAAATTAGAGCAAGAGGTGTTCTTAAATCGTGTGAAATATTTGCAATAAGTTCCCGACGCAGTTCGTCAACCTTTGAAAGTTCGATTGCAGTAGAATTAAGGGTATCTGAGAGCTCTTTTACCTCTAAATATCCGCTTCCGTTAAAATCTGCATTGTAATTACCCCTAGAGAGTTTTTTAGCTCCTTCATTCAGACGTGCAAGGGGCTTTGCTATTACATTAGATAAAACAAGTGCAATTGCAACAGAAGCTAAAATCATTATAGCTGTAATAATATATAATTGCATTTGTAGGGTTGACACCGTAGCATTTACAGGTGTAATCATGGCATGAAAGGTAAGGGAGATCACCTGACCGTTTGACAAGGCAAACTCTTTTATTTCGGTAATTGTTTCCGGATGTATACCGCCTCGCACATTAGGGGATATCATTTTTGGTTTTACAAAATCCCTGGTAGGAACTACCATCACGCCTTTATCCGTCTCAAGCTGAAACAGAATATCCTTCAGATCTGGGTTGTTGATATTTTTTTCAACAAGGGACATAGCCTCATGAAGCTCGGTTCGCCTTATCATTTTATACATGTCGCTTAAAAACACTGTTTGAAAAAGCCAAAGGATAAAGAGCAAAGCACTGCAAAAAGCAATCATGAAAAAGAATATTTTCCATTTTAACTTTAACTTATCCATTAAAACGATACCCCAATCCTCTAAGAGTTGTGATAAATCCTGCATAATTTCCCATGTGCTTGCGAAGTAATTTCATGTGTGTGTCAAGGGTGCGATCATCACCGCAATAATTGTACCCCCATACCTCTGTAAGTATCCTCTCCCTAGGTATGGCGATGTTTTTATTGCGAATCAGGAAAAACAAAAGGTCATACTCTTTTGGTGCCATATCCACCTGTTTTCCGTCAATAAACAACTTGTAGGCTGTCAAGTCCGCTAAAAATCCATCTTGTTCAAAAATTATATGCCCATCTTGCTCTTTAGTGGATTGTGAGTTTTTTACACGCCTGAGAATTGCGTTTATTCTCAGCATAATCTCTTTTGACGAAAAGGGTTTTACCACATAGTCGTCCACACCTAATTCAAAACCTAATATCTTATCGTATTCTTCACCACGGGCAGAAAGCATAATAACTGGAGTATCAGCAGTTTTGCGGATTTCTTTCACCGCGGAAAAGCCATCCAGCTCAGGCATCATAACATCCATTATAATAATGTCAAAGGTTTGGCTTTTACATAGCTCTACCGCTTCCATTCCATTACAAGCTTCGAAAACCTCATACCCTTCAAACAGGGCATAACGTTTTAAAACAGCTCTTAAGCCTTCTTCATCATCACAGATCAGTATTTTTGCCATGAGTGCTCCTCCTATTTGAAAGATGATCATCTGTGGCAGCTGCAGCAAAACTGCAATCACCACAAATGAATTATCGGAATTCTATCCATATTTTAAAGCATGTATAGTTAAAATACAAGTTGTCTAAACTTTAGCTGAACATCAGCATATGCTCTGTAATTAATAATTTCTTTTCTTCCTTGCCACAAAGAATGTTGAAAGCAATATAAGTGCGAGTAAACCGGAATAGGTCAGTAGGCTTTCAGTGGCAACTGTACTGCTATTTGTTTGTCCTCTGAAGGAAAAGGTTTTATTGCCATTGTCTGGAGTAAGCCCTGTATTATTTCCGGTAGGATTTCTCATATTACCCCCTGGTCTTTGCATAAATCCATTTCCCATTTTTGAGAACATTGAAATCTCCGACTCTGTTAATCCAAGCTCTAAGAGTTTTGATTTCGCTTCATCCGTAACGGTTCCACCGGCATCCTGCAAGATCTGCATTGCCTTCATCATAAGCTCAGGATCCGGCATATTTTTCATCTGGTTCGGATTGAAGCTTTCCTCACCTTGCGGGTTGTTTGAGTTATTCTGTCGGTTTCCCATGCCCCCGCGATTGCCGCCGCCCATCATGGAGCCGAGCGAAGAGAGGTTTAAATTATTGGCTGGAACAAGCTTATCCGGGTTTGCAGCCTGCTCTGCTGTAGTAGACGGAACTGTGCCATCAAGCTGACCTTGTACGCTCTTGTAGCGAAGCTGACCGATATTTTTAAAAGCTTCAACTGCTGTTTTATATGCTTCAAAAGTACAAAAGGCTGTCTTGTCGTTTTTGACATAATCAGAAATAAGCACATCAAGCTTTGTGATTTTTTCCTCCCATTTACCGTCTGCGAAATAGTTTGTCATTAACTCCTGCAAATATTCATGGTATTTCTCAAAATATTCCGTATTGGAAAACAGCTTTTCAAGCAAAGGTCTAGAGCTCATTTCCACACCGCTTACAGGAGTATCTATTGGAAAATTGATAACAGAAGATGCACTTCCGTTTTGAAATCCACCCCATGCCAAATTGTAGTCCCAGGGCAGGATTGTAACCTTGCCGTTATTCTCATAAAGGTAATAATTCTGTGCCATACTTGATGAATAACTATCAAGATTAACCACAATGGTATGAGCTGCTAGATACCTCAAAATTTGATCAATATCAAAATAAGTTTCCAGGTTTTCACCCTTAGACAGTGCTTGTAGTGCTGTAATAACCCGTTTGTAATCACTTTTGTCACCATTGCCTACAACATTATTAAAGATTGCACTGTATGAGGAAACTTCGTCTGTTGTATATTCCAAACTACCTCCATTGCTTCCTCTGCCCCCCATTGGACCACCGAACATGCCGTTTGGTCTCTCCATTCTTCCATTACCGTTTTGTGTACCTGGCTGTGTTTGCTCACCTTGTCCATTTGCTGGAGGTCTCATATCTCCCTGTGGTAAATTCCCGCCTTGTCTATCTGAAGGCTGTTGCATACCATCCTGTGGTAAGTTTCCACCCTGTCTATCTGCAGCCGGTTGCATACCGCCCGGCGGAAAATTGCCACCATTTCTATTATCGCCGCCTATATCCATGCTTTTTACATTGTACATCATGCCAGCAGTTGTTCCGAAGGTTCTTGCTTCATAACTGTTTCCATAAGTTTCCACTGCAAGATAAAGCCCCCAGCCTTTGCCATTAACTTTAATATCTGCAAAGCCAAAGTATGGTGCATCCACAGCGATTTCACGCATTAACTCATAGGAAACATACTCCTTCATGTAGGTGTTATCCCCAAGCATATTATTGACCACAAAGCTATCAAGCCCAAAGCAGGTCTGGTCTTTGATATATTCGTCAAATTTCAGATTAAAACTATATCTGTCGCTGTCCGAACTGGCTACCTGGGATAAGCTGGAGTTGCCCTTAGGACGAATACCTACATTTTGGAATTTTGTGCCGTTTACCACTACGTCCACAATAATATATTGCTCACTTCTGGCATTGTCAAGCATTTCCTGCCAATCAGCTTCATCTGCAATAATCTCAATAGAAATAATATCGGTACCGAAAATCTTAGTTGCATATTCTGCATCGGTTTTCATTCCTCTGTTTGTTTGTTGTTTGTTGCCAATTACGACAAAAGCACTACTCATTATCAAGGCAAAAACAAGGGCTACGAAAACAACTATATTTAGCTTTTTACTTTGAATCATACTTTCACCTCGAATCTTAGCCTTCTTAAGCGGTGTATTCTCCGTTGTAGCTTACAAGACAAGCATTATTCACTCCTTTTATATCGATTAATTCATTAAGTAGCTTTGCAGACATATCTATAAGCCGTACTTCAACAGTAAGCTCAATTCCATTTCTAGTAACTGTTTTTGCTTTAATCAAACTTTTCTTGGTTTTAGCCTTTATCATTTCCATGCAGTCCTTTTCCGCTTTATCATTATCAAGGTTCAGCACTACAATATATGGAGTATCGTTGCTTTTCCTGTTCACAAAAACAAGAAGAATGATGCCAATGAAAATGGAACCAATTACAGCAAGGGGGATAAGTCCTGCACCCACTACAATGCCCGCTGAAATTGCCCAAAACAAAAAGGCAATGTCAAGAGGTTCTTTCACGGCAGTTCTGAAACGAACAATAGATAAAGCACCTACCATACCAAGTGACAAGATAATATTTGATGTTACTGCAAGAATTATAAGTGTGGTAATCAAGGTCATAGCCATGATGGAAACGCCAAAGGATGCAGAGTACATCACTCCCGCAAAGGTCTTCTGGTAAACATAAAAAATAAATAGTCCGATAGCAAAACTTAGCAGCATTGCAATACCTACATCTAAAATAGAAAATTCAGCTGCTTTTTCCAGAAAACTTGATTTAAAAATGTCATTAAATGTCATTGTTGTATACCTCCAATTTATATTATTCTTGTTGCTGCGTATTTGGAAAACGCAGTACTTCTTCTGCTGGAAAGAGATACCATGCCACGAATTATCTCGGGCAAAAAGCTATCATATTTCACTTCGAGAATATAAACTTCCGAAATTGGTATAGGAACGGGTTCGGGTTTCAAAAAATAATGAACATTGTTGCTTGTGCAAATGTCATAATCTAAGGTTACACGTACGTTTCCCATGGGATAGACAAAAGCTTCCCGCCTGTAGTCTACGATGTTTTTTGCACGAAGCTGCTGGTAATGCATTTTGGCATACAACTCTAAACACAAGGGACTTCCATTTTCTTTTAGTATAGTATGGTCCCCATCAAGAAATTGCTTGCATTCTTTTGCTGTAAGGATAGTACTTTCCTTAAAACAGACGCCATTTTTTTTGCTCTTTTTTTCAAGGCGAATAAAGGATGTGTCGTCGTTATATAGACGCAAGCGGAACTTCTCCCGCTGGTTTACGCCATCAATTTTTTCTCTTAAGGCTTTGTCGTTATAGTTATCAAAATAGAGGCTCTTAACTCGATAGCCGCTTGCTCCTGTCGCATTTTCATCAAGACTAGCTACAAATGGAAGTCTTGCCCTAAGCTGTAATAAGTCAGCATAGTTAATATAATGCTTCAGCTCGTGTCTGCCTCGGGGTTCACTCATTTTTTTCACTCCTCTTTTCTTTAGATTGATTTAATTCTAAACCATTAAACTGAAGTGCAATTGTTTGTTATCTGAACTTTAGCTGAAGTATTAGTGTAAAATTATGTTAGAGACCATGTATGTAAATATATTATCTTAAAAGCTTTAAATCTATAGTTATACTCCTTGATAAATCAATAAAGTAACACTTTTGTAAACCCAGCATAAAATATTAATATAAATTGAATAAAGAGAGTTGATAGTGATGGTTAACCACCGCATTTTACGGAGGTGCTTTATATGAGCAAGTTAATTGTTACCGGCGGTCAGAAATTAAAAGGTGAAATAACTGTAGAAGGTTCCAAAAATGCAGTGCTTCCCATATTGGCCGCTACAGTTTTGAACAATGGTGTAAGCATAATTAAGAATTGCCCAAGATTGAGTGATGTTGAAACTATGCTAGAGATCCTGAAACAACTCGGATGCAAAGTCAGCTTTGAAGGTGACACAGTTACGGTAGATTCTTCAACGATGAACAGCACTGAAGTTTCTGAAGATCTCGCAGTAGAAATGAGGTCTTCAATTATTTTTATGGGGCCCATACTGTCAAGGTTTAAGAAAGTGACTATTAGCTACCCAGGTGAGTGTGTTTTGCTATTGGCACATTTTATCAGTTTATCAGTTGCTTAGCTTTTATCAATAAAATTGGGCTTGATTGAAAAGCTAGTATTATGTATAATCCTATTATAGAGAAGAATGCGTATATGCACCTGCAAGAGGCGCAGCAGAAATCGTATAAAAACTGTGCAGGTAGTTGATTCCTGTATCGCCCCGTTACGAATTTCATTCGTTTAAGATGTTTCTTCTCTATTTTTTTATGTGCTATAATTACTTAAAAATAACGGGTGGAGTGACATTTCATTTAATATGGTTTGCATTTCTTGAACAGACAATAATATTCCTATGTTTGGAGGCTTAAACCCTTATAGGAAAGGCTTTGTTACCTAAACATTGTGTGGAAATTTTTGAAATGGTCTGATATTGAAAGGTTACAAATAATTTATCGGTTTCAGGAGACAAGATGGATTACCTTGATAGAATGAAAGATCCTATAGAATGGGAGAAGTACTATAGATATTGTGAAAGCAGTGATCATATTGGAAAAAGGGATTTACGTTTACTTCGTGAATACATAGATGGACGAAAGTACAGTGCTGTTTTAGATAATATTAAAAATGATGTCCCGTTTCCATACCCGTATAAATATACTTTGAATAAGATGGGTGTCGATAAAAAGAGAATAGTATACACATATGATGAAACGGAGAACTATGTGCTGAAGATGATTGCCTTTTTGTTGCATGATAAGGACAAGATTTTTGCAGAAAATCTATTTTCGTTTAGACACGATCAAGGGGTCAGAAAAGCTATTGCATCACTTGTAAATAAAGCAGATATCAGTGAGTATTACTCGTATAAGCTAGACATCCATGACTATTTCAATTCTGTGGATGTTGAAAGGATATTGTCACGTTTACAAAAAGTATTGAAAGATGAAGAATGTACATATACGTTAATTAATGATATATTGCTAAATCCATGTGTGGTTAGTGAAGAGGGATCACTAATAGAAGAACGTAAGGGAATTATGGCAGGCGTTCCGATATCGTCGTTCTTGGCCAATTTGTATTTGACAGATTTGGATTGGCATTTCCAAAATAAAAAAATCATCTATGCCAGGTATTCAGACGACATAATTGTTTTTGCAAAATCGCAGGCAGAATTGGAAGAATATCGGGAATATATTGAGAGCTACCTGCTTAACGAAAGGCTCACACTAAACCCTAAAAAGATTTGTTATTCAGAGCCAAACAGCCAATGGAACTACCTGGGTATAAAGTATAAAAGTGGAGTTATAGATATATCTGATGTTTCATTCAAAAAGATGAAGGCAAAGATGCGAAGAAAGGCAAGAGCACTTTATAGGTGGAAGATAAAGAATAATGCTTCAGATGAGAGAGCGATAAGAGCTTACATAAAAGCGATGAACAATAAGCTGTACAATAATCCGAATAAGCATGAACTGACTTGGACAAGGTGGTTCTTTCCGTTAATTAATACATCTGATAGCCTTCATAAGCTAGATGCATATTTGCTTGAGTGTATACGTTACATAGCGACAGGAAAGCATACAAAGGCAAATTTTAATATAAGATACTACACAATAAAAGAGTATGGATATAAAAGCTTGGTAAATGCCTTCTATAAGGAATTGAAACTTTGAGTATTGGTAAATGTTGGGATGCTGTCTGTCAGTTGTTTTTGCAGCTGAGAAAAAGACTTCAGATATTTATTTTGTCAAGCACAATGAAAAACCCATTAAGTACCATTGGATAGTATCCTTAGAGACTTTTTTGTTTGGATGGTGGTCTCTTCCTGGTATATTATGGACTATTGAATGCCTTGTAACGAACTTTAAAGGTGGTATAGACGTTACAGAACCTGTCAATTTTGCAATAAGAGAAAAAATCTAGTATTTTTTGTAAAGAAGATTTTGCATATACACATGTGTAAAGGGTAAAAGAAATAGCATAGAAACAGATATACCTAAAAATATTTTTGTTAAAATCTTCATTAACTCAACACCTTCCTGAAAAATATACTTAATTATACAATATTTAAGTATATTTGGCTATTGAAAGATGCTTTAATTCTTTTTATGGAATTAGTAAGGGCTTCATATAATAGATGTAATAGAATGCTGGAAAGAGCAATATTGTATGGCTATTGATAAATCAATCAGGGAATTGTACATTTCCTTCAAGAATGTATGCAGGGCGAGTGTCCCCTGATTCGGGTATGCTGCTGATTATATCCGTCAACACATAACCTCGGATATCAGTAATTCTGATTTTGGGAGTTGTTGTATCCAGATTTTCAGTAACAAAATGGTTCCAAGGCATCTTTTTCATATCAATCCATGTATCATTCCTATAGTATTCCATTTTTAGTACAGGATATTTGTGGTTTCTAACCTGAACTGCCAGCCAGGACTTGGTGCTGCCTTCTTTAATCCGGTAAGACACATTCCCGGTAACCGGTGCAGCTACAACATGCCATTTTATATCTATTTTGCCTTTTACCATATCTCCAATTTTATCAAAAGATGTTGGACATAAATCCAGTGCACCAGGTGCACCCTCCGGATAAAGATCAGTCACATATACAATAGTACTTCCTTTGTCCCCGGAAACCTCAAGGTAAGCACCGGCTAAAGCGGCCTGTACTCCATAGCTGTTGTAATCTTCCGGGTTTAGTGCAGTAATTTCCATATCTGACGCAATGGGATCTAAAAGAGCAGCTCCGCCTGTATATCCTGAGCCGGTATAGGTAGCATAACTTGAATGTTCTCTGTTCCAATCGGAATAACTTCCGGTTAATGGAGTCGGTACAGGAAGTTTTTTTGGAAATTCCGATATCTTTCCAAGCAAATAGCTCCTCATAAATCCGAAGTCTATGCTGTTAATTTTGTTGTCTCCACTTACGTCAGCAGCCCACAAATCATCTGTAACAGGGAAATCATCAATGATACCCAGCAGAAACATTCTCATATGGGCGTAATCAACACTATTTACAGAATTATCGCCATTGACATCTCCGATTATAGATTGCACCTGAGCGGAAAAACTTGTATAGACAAGTAATTGTGACAAAGTTATAAAGATAATATAACACAAAGCTTTTCTAAAATTCATTTTACTCCCACCAAACCAAAAAATTCTAATCATTTCTATAAAAATATTATACAACATTTTTTGCAAAAGAAATAGGCAGTAGTGAAAAACGGGTACATATTTTAAAAGTGCACCATATTATGGAAAGGACATTGCGTAGAGGCTATAGAGAATGTAAACGAAGCGAAGGAATAGTCGAATCACTGTTTGAGCGAAGCGAGTTTGATTCGACCCGTAG
>JAEWSG010000197.1 GCA_023398495.1 Bacillota bacterium | reverse complement strand
TATCGTATGCCCGCTACCAGATGCGTGACTACGGGGGGAATGACCGGAGTGAGTATAACAGAGCGACTCTTCGGCAGGGCCGATCCCGGGGACCGTGGGGGCCCGGAGACCGATGCGGCAGTGAGCAGAAAAGCGGTTTCTCTTGCCCAGCAGGGGCATCTCGGCGAGGCGATTGCGTGTTTCGACCGGGTGCTTGCAGAGGACCCGGCCAACGTGAAGATGTGGAATAACAAGGGTGTCTTCCTCGACCTCCTCGGCCGGGACCAGGACGCCCTGGCCTGCTGGGAGAAGGCACTCGCGATCGATCCCGGCTTTGCTCCGGCCTGGGTCTCCCGGGGGATGCTGCACCGGCGCCGCAACCGGTTCGATGAGGCACTCGCGTGCTACGACCGTGCCGTGGAGCTCAACCCGGACTCCACGGTCGCCTGGTACAACCGGAGCGGCATCTTCGTCGCACAGCGCCGTCTGGACGAGGCGGTCGCCTGTTACGAGCGGGTGCTCGCGCTCGACCCACACTTCGTGGCGGCCTGGATCGATCTCGGCTACGCCCGCTTCCTCCAGCACCGGCACGAGGATGCCATCGCCTGCTACGACCGGGCCATCGCCGACGATCCCGGGAACGTCCGGGTCTGGAGCCTGAAGGGCGGCGCCCTCTACGCGCTCGGGGAATACCGCAAGTCGCTCGAATGCTTCGACCGGGTACTCGCGATCGATCCCAGGTACGCCGCCGGGTGGAGCATGAAATGCAGCGTCCTCTACCACCTCGGCATGTACCGCCACGCGCTTGCATGTGCCGACAAGGCGCTCGAGATCAACCCCTCCTGTGAACTGACCACCCAGGTCAGAAAGATGCTCGTCGGCCTCATCGAGAAGTGGTGACGGCCCCTGCCTCTTTTCTCCGGGCCGGCATCGGCCGGATAGATCCGGAAGGTTGACGCCGGGCGCCGTCCAACCGGAGGCTATTGCGCCGGGCGGGAACTCTCCCCCGGGGGAGACTCCGACCGTCTATTACCCGGCGATGCCAACTGGTGAATGTAGTCCATGCCAGTCGACCAGATCCCTATCGGCACGTTCTCGCGGATCACCCGTCTCTCGCAGAAGGCGCTCCGCCTCTACGACGAGCGGGGGCTCCTCGTCCCCGCGGCAAGAGACATCTGCACGGGATACCGCTACTACACCTTCGCCCAGGTCGAGCGGGGCATCCGTGTACGGCACCTGCTCTGGCTCGGGTTCGGCCTCTCCGAGGTCGAGACCATCCTTGATGCGCGGGAGCACGGCGATGCAGGGATGATCCGGGAACACTTTTCCCGGCGCCTCGCAAAGACCGAGCGGGAGCTTGGGCGCCTGCATGAGATTGCGGAGGTCCTGCGGAAACAGAAGCGGGACCCGCTGAACGGAGGATTCCGTATGTCGCTTACCGAACCTGTTATCAAGGATATCCCTGCCATGCGGGCGCTTTCGCGCCGGGAGCGGGGCGTTTACCAGGAGGCAATCCCGAGGATGATCGGGGAGATCTGCGCGTATGTCTCTCCCGCCGACGGACGGCAGCCCGCTGCAAAGGTGGCCGGGCCGATCATGTTCATCTGCCACGACGAGGAGTACCGGGAGACGGACGCGGATATCGAGGTCGCGATCCCGATCACGGGGTCCGTCGACCTCAAGGGGACCGCCATCGAGGTCCAGACCCTCCCGGGCGGCCGGTTCGTCTCGGTGCTCCACACGGGCCCCTACGGCGGGGTGGGGAAGGCGTACGAGCGGCTCTTTGCCTACATGAGCGAGCACGGCCTCGCGCCGGCCGGCCCCTCGCGGGAACTCTACCTCAACGACCCCGCAGAGGTGCCGGAGGAGGAACTCCTGACCGAGGTCCAGTTCCCCGTGCTGGACCTCCCGCCGTCCCCCTGAACGGGGAGCGGTCACCCTCTTTCTGTCGTGACCTCGAATACGTGGTAGCCCCAACCGGGGAGATCAAGGTAGAGGCCGGGCGATAGAAGGTTCCCCCCGTCCCGGTCATACGCTGCCGGCCCCATGAGGTCCCGGAGCAGAACCCCTTTCCCGGCGAGATCGGTCCACGGGAGCGGGACGTAACACCGGCCCCGGTGCGGGGCGTAGTTGACGGCGACCAGGAACCGTTCCTCTCCCCCCTCCCAGGCGAAGGCGATGTAGCCGTCGTGGGAGGGGTTGCCTCCCCATGCGGGGTTGCAGTCGAGGAGCCGCCACTCCCCGTCCCGGAACGCCTGGCGGTTCAGGCAGGCGAGAAGCCGCCGGTAAAACTCTTCTACTGCCGGATCGACCGGCTCTTCCGGCCCCCGGCAGAGGTGGACGGGGACGTACTTCCGCCGTCCGGCAAACTGCCCCTGGTGAAAGAACCGGAGGCCGGGGGTGAGGTAGGCGACGGCCGCGGCAGCCGGGTGCCGGTCGGGCGGGAAGACCGTTGCGGCCCGCGGTTCGTCGTGGTTCTCAAGGAACCGGACGGACTTTCGCTGGTAGTCGGGGTCGGCCCGGAGATGGTCCCGCACCGGGCCGGCGTCACTGCTTCGCAGTCGGTCATAGAGCCGTTTGTCGTAGGTGTAATCGAATCCCTGTTGCTGGAGCGTCCACTCGAGGTCCCAGTAGGCCTCCGCCATGAAGACGAAGTCGGGGTGCTCCTCCCTGACCGCACCGATCACCCTCGGCCAGAAGGGTTCCATATCCCTCCCCCAGGTCTGCCGGAAGACTTCCGGGAGGACCAGCATCGCCATATCGCACCGCACGCCGTCGCACCACCCCGCGATCCGCCTGACCCCGGCGATCATCGCCTCCTGGAGGGCCGGGTTGCCGTAGTCGAGTTGCAGGGTGTCGGGCCAGCCGGGGAAGTAGGGGTCCCGGCCGTGGGCGAGGACCGTCCGGCTGCCGGGAAGATCGAGGGCGGTGAAGTCCTGCGGCCGGCGGGCGAGGTCCTCCTCCGTGCCGTGGACGTAATACTCCGGGTGGTCGTGCACCCAGGGGTGATCGA
Source organism: Bacillota bacterium (assembly GCA_023398495.1). GTDB lineage: Bacteria > Bacillota > Clostridia > Acetivibrionales > Acetivibrionaceae > Acetivibrio. The sequence continues at coordinate 495 of JAEWSG010000197.1, read as the reverse complement.
GAGCGGTGTGGTTCGGGACGAAGTCGAGCATGAGGAGGAGGCCCTGCCGGTGGAGGCGGTCACGGAACCGGGCAAGCGCATCGAGGCCCCCGAGGTCCGGGGCGGGCCGGTAGCCGGCGACGGCGAACCCGGAGCCGCAGATATCTTCTTCCCGGAGGTCGGGGAGCAGGTCCCGGTAACCGCGGAGCCACTCCTCGTTCGAGCGGGAGACACGCCGCCCGGCCTCCCCGGTCTCCCAGACCCCCATGAGGTAGATCCAGGAGAGGCCGCAGCCTGCAAGCCCGCGGAGCCAGGAGTCGGGGATATCGTCGAGCACGGCACGGGGACGGCCCGTCTCGCGGGCGAGGCGGTTGAGGTGGACGCGGGCGTTGACCTCGTAGAGTGATGGGTGGCGGGGGGCGTTCATCGCACGGCCCCTCAGATGTATGGAGAGATAGAGGTATCCCCGGTAACTCCTACCAGACGGCGGAGTGGAGGTCGCCGTTCCGCCAAAAG
>JAEWSG010000079.1 GCA_023398495.1 Bacillota bacterium | reverse complement strand
ATGTCTTTCCCGCTGCCAACACAAAGATGTCAGACCTGATGCAAAATTCTGATGTCAAACTAAGCTGTCAATGGTGCCGAAGGCGGGACTTGAACCCGCACGGTATCGCTACCACCGGATTTTGAGTTTTCGGGTATGTTCGGAAGCTGCAGGAACTGAAGGGATTTAATTGTAACCTACAACCCTGAAAACGGCCCTGAAATAAGGCTTTTCGGTCTTTATATGTCGAAAAGCCCGATAAATACAGCTATCTGTGATTTTGTTGTTTGGCAGTAAAAAATCACGTTGGAGGGATATTGGAGGGATATTGGAGGGATATTAAGGGGTGCGTTCGCACAGGACAAATAATCTCTTACGCCCGTAAACATCAAAAATTATTTAACCGTTGTAGAAGCCGTAACCCACCGTTGACAATACTTTTTGGGAGAGCTGTTACAGTGAGTGAATTAACAAAACACTAAGACAACTAGTTCAGCGCGACTAATGTAAGCTAACATAGTATCAGTGGTTAAGAGTATAACCAAGCAGTCCTAGGCTTTCATCTGGTTGTCCCTTGCCTTGCCGTTTTGACAGGGAAAAACTATAAGATAATGAATAATATAAAAATAAATGATTATTATGTATTAATATAGAATAATATTGAAATAAGCTATACAAATGTCGTATAATATAAATGACAATATTAAGCGACTTCTTTGATTAACACATTATGGATTTCTTGAACTTATGGAAGGACGATATTCATATGAAAAAGTTCAGTAAGGTTGTTTGTGTTATTCTTTCTTGTTTATTTGTATTACAGATCAATTTTCAAGGTATAACTGCTTTAGCCACAGATGACAGTTCAATTGAAACGGTACAAAGCTTAACTGACGAATATGTTTCAACAGACGATGAAAAGTATACTGAGCTTTTTGATAAGCGTGAGGAAAGCGCTAAATATTTTCTATTGGATAGTAAAAGGTATGAAGCAGTTTTGTACGGCGTACCTGTTCACTATTTAAATGATGGTGAATATGCCGATATTGATAACAGTTTGTCTCTACATGAGGTTGCGGATGGAGAATCATATTATACCAATAAGGCTAACAGTTTTCAGGCGTATTTCTCGGCTACTTTAGGTGATGGATGGGTAGCAGGAATTAGTCAAGACAGTTATGAAATGAAATGGAAACTTGAAGGAGTTACGACTGGAAAAAATGCCGAGCAGTCGACATATTTAACTAGTAGTGAATGGGATAAGTTAAGCGAAGGTGAACAAAGGCGTAACCTGCCTAATCTATCATCTAGGGCTTTTTATTCCGACGTCATGCCTGGTATTGATCTGGAATATCAATTGATCTCAAATAAGATAAAAGAAAATATTATTCTATCCTCTTATACCAAAGAGAGCAAACTGGAACAGCGCATTAGTTTGGTTGGACTGGATCTTATTCAAAAAGATGATGGAACTATTATCGCCGTAGATTCAAAAGACAAATCAAAAGAAATCTTTTACCTGCTCAGTCCTTATGCAATAGACAGTGAGAGTAATATTTGCTTTGATATTAAAGTTGCTCTGACGGAGGTTGCAGAGATAAATGATGAATCACCTGCACTGATTGATGGCGCGGAAAAAACATACATTTTGAGCTATATTCTTGACGAAGAATGGTTTTCTACGGCGAAATACCCCGTGACTATCGATCCAACTGTCACGACTTCACTGAATGATTCCGATATTTTGGATACAAGGATATGCCAAGGCTATCCCACAACTAATTACCAAAGCAGCTTTATTACGTGTACAGGGGATGGCAGTTCTAGTGAAACTAATTATGCTTTGGTGCAGTTTGATAACATGCCGACAATTGATCCTTCTTATATGATTGTACATGCAGGATTTCAAATGAAAAAGGAATCTACATCTTCGGCTACCAGTTATGTTTCAGCGCATGAAATTACTTCATCTTGGGATGTCAGCACTGTTACGTGGAATACAAAACCGACTTTTAACTCTACCGTTGAAGACTTTGAACAGGCTGGGACAGCAGCAAACGTCGTATATGAATGGGACATCACCAAAGTTGCAAAGAAATGGTATTCAGGTGGTACTCGAAACGGTCTACTTCTTAAGGATATGAGTTCTACCAGCAATTACAAGGAGTGGTATACCTCCAATGCGGTTTATGGCAATGTGCCATATTGCTATTTTGTCTATACCAATTTTTCGGGGATAGAAGGGTATTGGGATTACACAACTGCCAGTTTAGACAGGAGTGGGTCTGCAAGCGTTAATCTTTATAATGGCAATCTGGTATATGCGCATACTGATGTTGCAACAACAGGGAATCGCATGCCGGTTACCATATCGCATGTATTTAATAGCACAACAAAAGACCAGAATGACAGTCTGATGCTTTACGGTGAGGGCTGGAGGACAAATTATGATCAACGGGTGACTAGCGTTACCATAGGTGGCACCGCCTACTATAAGTATATTGATGAGGATTGCACGGAGCACTACTTCTCTCTGCAAAGCGGAGTGTGGAAGGATGAATCTGGTCTAGATTTTGAACTAACAATAAGTAGTAATGTGCCCACTATTACTGATAAAAAAGATAATAAAATGGTGTTTTACGCTACAAATGATGCGACAAAACCAGGTTTCTTAAATTACATTGAAGACAGGAATGGAAACAGACAGACAGTTGGGTATGATGCAAACGGGAGGATCAGCCAGATAACAGACGGAGCTGGTCGCGTTATTCTGTTGACCCGTGATGCGAATAATTATCTTTATCAGATACGCGAGGAAGTATCGAGCGGAACATATCGCGATACAACGTTTACCTACACTAACTCCAGACTTACAAGGGTTACCTATCAGGATGGCAACTATACAACATTCACTTATGATACCAACGGAAATATCGACTATGTCACGGGGGTTGACGGTAGAAAAATCGATCTGACTTACGTCTCCTCATCACCGTACAGGGTAACTTATATGGGCGAAGGCACATCCAGCGAAGATGGGGCGGAGCTGAGTTTCGCATATGGTTATAATAGAACAGAATTGACTGATACTAAGGGAAGGAAGACAGTTTATCAATTCAATGACTGCGGTAATACGGTATGCGTGATTGGGCCCGATGGAAGTGCCGCTTATACACAATATGGTACAACCACAGCAAGCGGGGATATGAATAAAATCACATCAGCATCAGAGTTACAGAAGTTCGGGAAGAATTATGCAAAAAACGGGAACATGGAGCTTACAGCAGACTGGACTCTAGGAGGCAGTGACACAACTGCAACAAAATCGTATGCTACTGATCAGCACTATCTCGGAAACCGTTCGGCAAAGGTTGTAAAAACACAGGCTGCAAACAATGCGTACGTCTTGCAATTGGTAACGCTTGAAAAAGGAAAGACCTATACGCTGTCTGGGTATATAAAGACAAGCGGAGTAGTAGGTACGGGCGGGGCGGCGATGAGGGTAGGTTATTATACCTCACAAGGCACGGTTTATTGGACTGGGGCAGCGCACGTTACTGGAACGCTTGATTGGGATCGGTATTCGTATACCTTTACTGTGCCGAGTGATGCAACATCCGGTTCTGTATATGTTTACGGGGAACTTGTAAACGCAACTGGTACAGCCTGGTTTGACTGTTTGCAGGTCGAAGAGGGGTCTATTGCAAATCGGTATAACATTATTGATAACGCGGACTTTGACTATGTGACAAGCAGTGTGCCGGATAAATGGGCGCGGGGTTCCAATTGTGGAACGAGCGATATCATTGCATCGACATCGGATAGCTCGAACCCGACATATATGAGCGATAATCGGTTTGAGTTTGTAGGAGCACCGGATAAGAACAAGTATATCGAGCAGGTACTTTATCTTTCCGGCAGCGAAGGCGATTGCTATGTTGCGGGAGGATGGGCAAAAGGGAATAGTATACCTATCACCGGAACGGTCAAATTTGGCATTGCAGTATGGTTCGATTATGTAAGCTATACAGATGAGTGGATCGTATTGCCATTCTCACAAGATTCAAATGTATGGCAGTATATGTGCGGAGCCGTTGTTGCTAAGCACGCCTATCAGGGCATGAAGATACGCATTGAAATTAACTACAATGCAAACGCTGTGGATTTTGACGGCATCCAGCTTTTCAAAGAGGAGTATGGCAGCACATACGTGTATGACCAAAGTGGCAATCTTAGGCTGGCGACTGATACGGCTAAGCAGAATGAGCAGTTTGAATACAATGCGAACAATGACCTCACGCAATACGTCGATCAGCAGGGGAATGAGTTTACCTATACCTATGACAGCCACCATAATATGCTTACAGCGACGAGCGCTGAAGGTGTCGTGTATACCTATACCTATGACAATTATGGTAATGTAACATCATCTAAGGTCGGGAATACGGTGGACTACATTCGCGCTACAGTTAACTACGACGCCAGCAGCAATTATACCGACTATTCAACAGATCCATTCGGACATCAGTTGAATTACACCATTGATACATTCAAGGGTACGCTTACCAGTATTACGGATCCTCTTAACAATACGGTAAACAATACATACGACAGCAATACCGATTCGCTGACAGAAACCAGTATGACGGTAGGCAGCACAACCATATCCAACAGTTACACATATATTGATTACCGGCCCATGGAGGTGTCACATAATGCTCCCAGTGGGTCGGTGGATTATACCTTCTCCTATAATACGCTTGGATGGAATACCGGAACCAGCGTGGGGTCTCAAGACCTTATTACACATGACTATGAGGATCAGACAGGCAGGCTGAATAGTATTACGTATGGCAATGGACAAGTGATCAACTATACCTATGATGCCTACGATAGAATTATTAAAGTTTCACAGGGGACGACTGACCTTTACAAGTACGAATACAACAACAGTGGCCTTGTTGGATACATGTTGGATGGCGTACAGAACGTTGCGTATTGGTATGATTACGATAGCCTGAATCGGCTTGGCAAGATTACTCGAAAAGACAGCTATGGCACATGTACGACCTATACTACTTTTACAAGCACAAATAACCTTTCCGGCTTCAAGGAAACAGTATATGGGACGACCTTCCAGACCACATATACTTATGATGACGACAGCCGTCCGGATGTCGTAACGTTTGGCACGTACAGTAAGGACATAAACTACAATGCCACGTTGGGCCTTGCGAACGGGTACGTACTAAAGAACGGGACTTCTACGATATACAGTACCAGCTATTCGTTTGACAACGGAGACGGCACAACATCTGCGGATTCCGGTCGCATAGCGTCCATAACCAATGGCGGAGAAACATTAAGCTATACCTATGACGCCCGAAACTATATTATCAGAATTGAAAAAGACAGCAGCAATTACTCCGAGTACCGCTATGATGAGCTTGGAGAGCTCATCCGTGAGAACTATCATTGGGGTGCCGCGAGCTATACTATGCTCTATTCTTATGATGTTGGCGGGAATATCACCGAAAAGAATGAATATGCCTTCGTTTCGGGTGACGGGCAGGTGGGCACTCCGGTGGATACTGTCGTTTATACTTATGATACTACCTGGCAGGATAAGCTTGCTTCCTATGACGGTACCAGCATCACCTATGACGATATTGGGAACCCGCTGGACGACGGTACGTGGGAATATACCTGGACGCAAGGCAGAAACCTGCAGCAAATAACGGATGGCACGACCACGGCGAGCTATAAGTATAATGACGGCGGTATACGAACCGAGAAAACAGTTAATGGTGTAGCGACAAAATTCAATATCGTTGACGGAAATATCACATGGCAGAGGACGGGAACCGGTACGCCAATCTATTTCCTATACGACGCGGGCGGCAAGCTCTGGGGATTAAGGTTTACAGATGGAAATACGTATTTCTATGTCCGCAATGCGCAAAATGATATCATAAAAATTGTGGACGACAGCGGTACGGTGGTGGTGGAGTATGCGTATGGCGCGTGGGGCAAACTAATGGGTGTCACGGGAAGTTTGGCTTCTACCCTCGGGATAGATAATCCATTCAGGTATAGGGGATATTATTATGACGAAGAAACGGGGTTGTACTATCTTAATGCAAGGTACTATAATCCGGAGTGGTGTAGGTTTATTAATGTCGATACGTTTGGAGGGGTAACTGGGAGATTACTAAGCCATAATGTGTTTGCGTATTGCTTAAATAATCCGGTGATGATGAGCGACCCAAGCGGGAAGGCACCAGTGTGGGAAAAATATGGTTTTACGTATGATGGCTCAAGGCGCGATGCGCGACGTCGTGAGCAGGGGTTGCCCCCGTTTGCATATTCACAATGGATTACTAATGGGGGGACTGTTATTGTTAACAGCGGTAGCCATAGTGGGATATCAAGGGATCTGACATCAGCTACCTATGTTCCTGCTGATCAAACGGATGCCTATTACGGAGATAAAGCAGCGAATCAAGCATGGCTTAGTGCAGGAGATTACATAGCTCTTGCGTCGGGGGGAGTTGCGTTAATTAAAAAAGTAGGAGAGTGCGTTCCTGGGTTAGGCTATGTTCTTTGGGGAATTGAAATAGCGAGGTTTGTGAAACGAGCTCAAGATAATGTAGATCTAGCTAATTTTAAATCTGTAATGGATGAGGGGACGGGTGTTTTGATTGAAGAATGGGCCATTACAGGAGCACCGCAGGGGAATGGAACTTTTGTAGTTTATTATGCTTGGGATGGTACAGGTAGCCCATCATTTTAAGAGAGGTGTTATAGTGTTGAAAATATTATACAGCATATTCTATATTGTTACTATAATTGGCATAGCGTTTATTATAGTATTATGTAACTTTCTAGATTCAAAATACAAAGCAGAATTATCAATATTAACACTTATTTTGTTAATTGGTTTTAGAGTGACTATTATGATATTGGAAAAGAATAACAAGCGGTAAAAAATTTATTAGTATATGTTATTAAGATTCCGAGAGTAAGTCTGGTAGAATTTTCATAATGCTCAACCAGCAGATAGTCCGTTTTCCATGTGACTTTGTGTTAGTTGACAACGACGCCTGATTGCAAGACAACATCAAGCCAAGTTATATTACTTGATTATATTTCTATGAAAGTAAACATCATATGCCCCAAAATCATTGCCCTCGCCAACCAAAAAAGCAGCGTGGGAAAACAACCACCGCCGTTAACCTCGGTATTGGATTGGCAAGGCAGGGCAAGAATATATTACTTGGTGACGGTGGTCATCGACACCGACCTGACGCAGCCCACGCTGCCCGCAAGGCTTAATGGCGAAAGACTGGACGCCGACGCTTAGCTCGGCAAGGCCATCGGGATGGGCGCGGCGGACGCAGCGCCATACCTGCATCAGCACCCGAAGCACAAAACCCTGTTCTATGCCGGGCTGACCGATGCGGACGGGTATCTGACATATGAGCTGGGGCTGGAGGCGGATAATGCTGCGCAGAATTTTGTGGAACGGTGTGCGGAGCTTGCGGATACGGTCATCCTTGACCTGTCCGGCCAGCGCATCGATGCATTCCTGCCCGGTGCGCTCATCCACGCGGATAATGTTATCGCCCTGTTCACACCGGACGTGCAGGGTATCTGCTGGCATGGCAGCGTCAAGCCGCTGTTTGCCGCCATGAGCGCACAGGAACGCGTGCTGCCGGTTGCGGCGATGGCAAACAGGTATTGCGACCTCGCCGCCGCAGAGAAAGCGGCGGATACGCACTTTGCCATCACGCTGCCATATGTCCACGAATTTCGGCGGGAGGGAACCAGCGACGGGACAACGTTCGTGGCCATGCAGTATCTGCGCGAAGTAAAAAAGCTCCACGCGCTGCTGAAAGGAGCGGATGGAAAATGAGCCGAACATTCAGGGAACTGGCCTACGCGCGGCAACAAAGTGTGCCGCAGGCTGCGGACGCATATGAAACGCTGCTGGAGCAAGTGCGTGCCGCTATTTCCAGAGAGCACGCGGAAACGCTTGCGCACAGCATCACGGAAAAGGCCGCGGCGGACACCGTGCGGCGAATCATCGGCGAATACCTTGCGGAACAGCGGCTGCATATCGCCGGTCTGTCCATGTCGCAGCTGGCCGACAGGCTGTACGGTGACATGGCGGGCTTCGGGTTTCTGGACAGGTACATCACCGACCCGGAGATTGAGGAGATTAACGGTAACTCGTGGCGGGACATCGAGATCGTGACGCGCTCCGGCTGGCGCAGCTGATATTGAAGCAGGAAGAATAGACATCGTAATGACCAAAGACCTTTCCCGCTTGGGCCGGGATTATCTTAAAGCGGGGTATTACACCGAAGACTTTTTTCCAAGTCGTCATGTTCGCTATATTGCTGTGAATGACGGCGTTGTTACAAGCTCAGGGGCGAATGATATCGTACCGTTTAAGAACATATTGAATGAGTTTTACAGCAGGGATATTTCAAGAAAGATACGTTCCACTTATCTTAATAAAGCGCGAAAAGGTGAATTCACAGGTTGTATGGCTCCCCTTGGATATAAGAAAGACCCCCAAAACCATAATCATTTGCTCGTCGATGAAGAGACAGGGTGGATTATTCGCAAGATATTTACTCATGCGCGTGATGGTTGGGGGGCCCAACGTATCAAGACAGAGCTTGAACGTGCAAAGATACCAAACCCCTCTTGGTGGAATAGGCAGCGCGGTATACGTAGTTATCATACTCGTTTTGATTCAGGAGAGATCGAGGAAGGTTGCTGTACATGGAATCTTACCACGGTAAAGAAAATACTCATGCAACCGTCTTATATCGGCTGCATCGCCTCTCAGAAGAATATCTGTGCTTTTAAGCTTGGATGGATGGGCTATCGCTCGCCAGAAGAATGGATCGTTGTTGAGAACACACACGAGCCTATTATCGACCGCGAAACATGGGATATCGTCCAACTCAAAATCAATGATCGCAAACGTCCTAGTCACAATGGCGAATACTCCATATTTGCCGGTTTGCTGAAATGTGGAACCTGTGGCAAAACGATGACTGCCCGTTATAACAGTGCGCGTGAAAAGCACTATTCATGTTTGACGTACAATCGGCATGGTAAAGGGCATTGCACCCAGCACAGGACGAATGAGAAGTTAATTTATGATACCAGTACTGTCCGAGATAAGAGTCCTTGCGAAATTAGCTTTTGAAGATAAAGATGCCGCGTAAAGAAGTTGCTTTGCCAAACGCATAGTTTATCTCAGAAGGAGAGCGATGCACAGAATAAGCGATATGTAAGCGTAGTCAACCGAAAAAAAGAACTCGACAAGATGATCGGGAAGCTCTATCAGGACTGGATATCTGGGGCATTAAGCGAGGACAATTTTAAGCGTATTCTCGAACAAACACAAACTGAACAAAAAGCACAGGAGAATATTATTGCCGCACATTCTATGGACACACAAGAAACAGAGAAAAACGTTACCGCAGCAAAACATGCTATTTCTATTCTCGGCAGGTATGCTGATATAGCCGAATTAAACGCTGCAATTCTGAATGAATTAATAGAAAAAATTGTTGTTTATGAGGTTAATAAGAGCAACGGCAAAGGTCAGCAACATATGAATATACATTTTAGATTCCCATATATTAGGACGCTTCAACTTCGTTGAAGGCTGTATTAAAAGTGAATAATTACATTGCCTTTATTTTGTTTTTTAGGTACTGAATCCAAAAAGGACTTATTGTAAAGTCGCAATACCCCATTGATAGTAAGATTTCAACCATATCTGGCATAATCGGCAATTGTCCGCATAATCTTGTTTCTACTTGATGTGTTAACTTTTTTGTATGATGTAAAAAATCGATGAATCCAGAAGTGTGCAAATTCAGACTGTCTATATCCAATACATTTCGTCTATCAATTTTGAAGAAGGATTGAACTAAATCGTTAGTACCAATAGAGAAGAAATCCACATATTTCACCATCTTATCTGCCATATTTATCGATGATGTTGATTCAAGCATGACGCCGACTTTAATATTTTTTTGCCTACTAAATTCATTTATCATTTCTCTAATTAGTAGTATTTCGTCCAAGTTGTTTATAAATGGAATTAAAATTGAAACATTGTATTTATCATTTAAATCCATTATTGCTTCAAGTTGCATAAGTAATATTTGCTTATATTTTGGTGTTAATAATAAACTTACGCCTCTAGTTTTTTTATCAGTATCTAAATTAAACCACATTGGTACTTTATCATCGTCAATATCAAAAAGACGTATAGTATATTCAGTTTTAGGATTGTTCCTAAAAATATTATCAAGAACTTTGTATTGCAAGTCTCTACTTATTTTTGGGTAATTTAAAAACAAGAACTCAGTGGAAATCAAGCCGATTCCATCTGAACCATACTGAAAACAATTTTTAATATTCTCCCCTTTCAATGACGATTTTACATATATTCTTTTGTTATTTTTCATTATTACATTAGAATCAACTATTAGTTCCTGTTGAAGACCTTGTCCAATTTGAATTGCATTTTTCAATATATCTATATGAATAGACTGCCCTTCTACAATTCTATCTAGTTCCTGTTGATTAGAAAAAAAGATTGGAATATCATATTTCTGCAAATAAGATGGGATATGACTAAAAACATATTTATAACTAGATATTACTGCAATAGGTTCTATTTTATTTATGTACTGATAATTCTGATACCAGTAATCATTTAATATTAGTATACTATTCTTAGTATGTTTATGTGTAATTGCATAGCCAATAATAAATCTGTCAACCATTTAAGTTCTCTCCTGAAGCCATGTCGTTGATTTTTACTTTTTTTGAAACTCGCCTTATATCTTTATAATACTTTAGAAACGCTTTATAAATTTGCGAATCCCTTTCGAATCGATACATCTTGGATTCTGATGCTTTTATACTTATATTAAAAAAGGAAAGGTACATATATTTATCAAGGATTATCAATCTAAAAGCCAAGTCTTGGTTGTGTCTATAATAAGTTAAATTGGGACATAGATAAAACATTTGTAGTATATATTCATTAACTAGTTCAATTTCTTTTTTATAATCTTTATTATTTATGTGGACAGCACCACTTCTCCGCTTAATTGAACTATTAAATATATCGGATAAAATAATCTCTATTCTTTTGCTTTTATCCTCCCAAATAAAACTAAAATCTCCTTCATCGCCAATATAACTAATTCCTCTAATAGATAATATTCTTATTTCACATGATTCTTTTAACTTCTCATAAATATCAGTAACTGCTTTTTTTTGATTATCAAACGGAAAATAATCTTCTTTTAAAAGTTTCTTGGCAATAGAAAGTTTAATCTTTTCGAGCTTAAAGATTCTAATAAAAATAAATATAATTAACTGAGTTACCAGACTTGCTATGATTCCAAGAAAAAAATCCATAAAATGATACTCTTTTCTTTAATAATCAATTGATATTATAACAAAAAATGATAAATTATGATATAAATTATTCATTGCATCTGAGATATTGTTTTATTCTGGGAGGGATGATACTATTTCGAGTGAAGGCTATATATTATGCATAACTTTAAAATATTATAAGGAGAAGAAGGATGTATATTTTTGAAATTCCGCTAGAGAATCGAGAATTGGTGAAAATGACAAAGCGCAGTTTTGCAGATTATAATGCTACAATTGTTGAAGTGAAAGGAATTGATGGCAACAATTTTTTACAACTAATAGTGCCACTTGCAACAAATAATACCAAGTATAACACAGGTATACTTAGCTATTTTAACAATAAGGTTACCATTAAAAAATGGCACAGAAATAACAGCCAATGATTTAAAATCAGCTCTACAGGCTTATAAAAGAATTAAAGAATGAGAAACAAGAAGATGACGATAAATGAATATCTTAAGTTAAATAAGCGAACAATTACCCGGAAGGATGATTTTCTAGATATAGGAATACTGATAAGATTTGGCTCTTTAATTAACACTTTTAAAAAGAGTTTTATACAATATAACACCTTTGTGCATGTTATTAATTCTACTAGTATATTATCACAATATATTTTATTAGAGGGATCTGAGAATCTAATTTGGGATGAAACATATTGGGTTTACTATCAAAAACATTTATTGAGTAAATATATTGAGGATACTTACCATGACGATGAATATTTTAATATTTTAGATACTTATTCTTTTATGAACTATATGAGAGCTCTTTCAGATCTCTTTGAATTCAAGCCATGGTTATCATACACTTTGATGTATCAATCTTGTCATTTCCTTAGTAAAGCAAATATTAGGCCACTTTTAAAAGAACATGAGAAAAAGTCGAAATGGTTGCTGAGGAGGCATTATGCAGCAAAGATAATCTCATTCCAACATGAGTTTTTTCATAATGTCTTTAGACATAAAAAAAGATATATGGAGAGTAGAGAATCAATCATAACATTTATATGAATATTAGATGAAAAAGCAAAGTTAGATATAAACTACGACATGGTAAACGAAGATTTTATAGGCGATTTGCTTTCTATATTTGGATGCATCTTTGAATATTTACCTATACAAAGTGAACATGGAGCTTGGGGTAGAACAGGTGAAATAATAAGTATGCTACCAAAGTACTACAGCTCTGAAAAAATAGCTGAAGTAACAATGTTTGCATGCAAAAGTATGTAAACAATCAATTCTTTATGAGAATAATAACTGGAATAAAAGATGTATGGATCAAAGAATTTGAATATGTATCAAATACTGATTTATCAAATAAAATTATTATTAATGAATATATTTCTCAAGACGTTACACCTTTAAATAGTGATTTTTATACAGAAACAGTTAAGAATGTTATAGATAGGTGTTCTACAATTCTGAATTTCGTGAAATACTATTTTCCTGTTTTTGCAGATGTACAAATCAATTTACAAGATGTTTTCAAATCAATAATTAATTATAGCGTAACAGATTTCGCAGCTGCACGGCTTATGAGCCGCGGTTTTATTGCTAGTACATATGCAAACATGTTAAAATTTCAAAAAAAGGCTGAACTATTAGGTTTTTCTATCCAAGACGCTTTTAAACTAAAAGACTTGATTGATGAAAGAATAGAGTAATTGCCAAGTATAATTTTTAATAATTACGTTATACATATATCACTTGATTAAAATTCTTTAAAAAATTCCTCATTATGAGCATTTGTATAAGAAAAGTCGCTTTCTTTTCTTAAGCTACTTTAATAATTCTCTAAATAACTCTCACAGAGCAATGGGCGGCTGAGTTTCTGCAGCTCTACCCCAGCGCCAACATTGCAAAGATTATTTGGAATATATCTATGTGGATGAACTGGGTGAGAGGATTAAACCGGGGTATATCACGCAGAACTTTGAAATCACACTTAAGAATCATGGTATGAGAAAGATCCGGTTCCACGATTTAAGGCACAGCTGCGCGAGCCTTCTGTATGCCAATGGTGTCAGCTTAAAAGAAATTCAGGAGTGGCTGGGGCATAGTGGCATTTCGACGACATCAAACATCTATACGCATCTGGACTTAAAATCGAAGGTTGCTTCGGCAAATGCAATTATAGGCGTGTATCCTCGATAAAAGAATAAGAGGAGTATATAGGAAAAAACCGTCGGATTACTCCGACGGTCTCTCCTGAAACTTTACCCCTTGATGTCTTTCCCGCTGCCAACACAAAGATGTCAGACCTGATGCAAAATTCTGATGTCAAACTAAGCTGTCAATGGTGCCGAAGGCGGGA
>JAEWSG010000069.1 GCA_023398495.1 Bacillota bacterium | reverse complement strand
AGTCCTCGCTCGGCAACGGAATCTCCGCGTAGGGGACCACGCCGAGCACCGGGACGCCCGTGAGCTCCTCGAGTTTCGTAACCCCCGATGCAAAGAGCCCCGGGTCTCCCCGGAACTTGTTGACGATGACCCCGGCGACGAGTGGCCGGATATCCTCCGGGAGGAGGGCGAGCGTCCCGTAGACCTGGGCAAAGACCCCGCCCCGTTCGATATCGGCGACCAGGACGATGGGGAGGCGGAGGTGGCGGGCGAGCCTGATGTTTGCGATGTCGCGGTCGTAGAGGTTCACCTCCGCCGCTCCCCCGGCCCCTTCGACCACGATATGGCCGTAAAGGCTCCGCAGCCGCTCGAACGCCGAGACAGCCTCGGCGAGAAGCGTATCGGTCTCCGCGTAGTAGTCCCGGATCTGCACATCCTTATATGGCCTGCCGAGCAGCACCACCTGCGAGGTCTGGTCCCCCTTCGGCTTCAGGAGGATCGGGTTCATATCGGCCGAGGGCTCGACTCCCGCGGCGAAGGCCTGGACCGCCTGGGCGATCCCGATCTCGCTCCCGTCGGCGGTGACGTAGGAGTTGAGGCTCATGTTCTGGGACTTGAACGGCGCAACCGGGATTCCGCGCCGGTAGAGCGCACGGCAGAGCGCCGCGACCGTCATGCTCTTCCCGACGTGGGATGCAGTTCCGAGGACGATAAGAGACATTACCGACAGGAGCGTTGGGCTCGACGGATTATTAAGGGCGGGGGTTCATGACTGCAGCATGGAGTTCTCCCCGCACGGCCGCCTCCTCCTCGAGCGCCGCTACCTCCTCCCCGGTGAGACGGCGGACGGCCTCTTCTCCCGGGTCGCCGGTGCCGTGGGAGGGCCGGGAAAGTCCCGCGAATTCTTCTCCCTCCTCTCGGACCTCCTCTTCCTCCCGAACTCCCCGACCCTGATGAACGCCGGCACCGCGGCCGGGCAGCTCTCTGCCTGCTTCGTCCTCCCCGTGGAGGACACCCTCGAAGGGATCTTTCGCACCCTCGGCCATATGGCGCTCGTCCACCGGTCCGGGGGAGGGACCGGGTTCTCGTTCTCCCACCTCCGGCCGCGGGGAGACGCCGTCAACGGGACGCCGGGGGCCGCGACCGGGCCGGTCTCGTTCATCAGGGTCTACGACGCGGCGACGGCGGCGGTCCGGCAGGGCGGCCGGCGGCGGGGTGCGAACATGGCCGTGCTCGCGGCCTCCCACCCCGACATCGAGGAGTTCGTGACCGCGAAGCAGGGGGGAGGACTTTCGAACTTCAACATCTCGGTCGGGGCCGACGAGCGGTTTCTCCGGTGCCTCGCGGCGGGGAAGGCATACGACCTCACAAACCCCCGCGACGGCAGCGTATGGAGGAGCATCGACCCCGCATCGCTCTGGCGCCTCATCGCCGCCTCCGCCCATGCCTCCGGCGAACCGGGTTTGCTCTTCCTCGACGAGATCAACCGGCGGAGCACCACCCCGCACCTTGGCCCCATCGAGGCAACCAACCCCTGCGGCGAGCAGCCGCTCTACCCCTACGAGAGCTGCAACCTCGGCAGCGTCAACCTCGCCCGGTGCGTGAGAAAGGACGACCTCGACGAAGACCTGCTCGCCGTCACCGTCCGGTCCGGCGTCGAGTTCCTCGATGCCGTCGTCGACGTCAACCGTTTCCCTCTCGCTGAGATCCGGGAACAGACCCTTGCTACCCGGAAGATCGGCCTCGGCGTCATGGGGTTTGCCGAGACGCTCATACGTCTCGGCATCCCCTACGAGTCGGGAGAGGCGCTCCGGTTCGCTGAAAGCCTGATGAAGGGGATCGCGGATGCTGCCCGGGGCCGGTCGGAGGAACTGGGGGAGGAGCTGGGATCGTTCCCGGCGATACAGGGCTCCGTCTATACCGGGGATATGCGGAACGCCACCGTCACCACCATCGCCCCCACGGGTTCGCTCCACCTCATCGCCGGGACGACGGGCGGCATCGAGCCCGTCTTCTCGTTTGCCTACAGCCGGACGATCGACGGGCAGCAGGTCGATATCGTGAGCGACCTTGTCCGGGAGTTTCTGCCGGAGACCGCCGGCGGAAGGGACGTCGCGGCGCATATCCGCCGGTACGGGACAGTTGAAGGCCTTCCCCTCGATGAGCATACCCGGGACCTGTTCAGGACGGCCGTCGAGATCTCACCGGAGTATCATGTCCGGATGCAGGCGGTGTTCCAGAAGCACACGGACAACGCCGTCTCAAAGACCGTGAACCTCCCGGAGGCAGCAACCCCCGACGATGTCGTCCGGGTCTTCTCCCTCGCCCGGGACCTCGGTTGCAAGGGCATCACCGTCTACCGCCACCGGAGCCGGCCGGACCAGGTAATCTCTCTTGGGTGCGACGTCTGCCTGATTGACGCATGACATGCCAACTAATATATAACGAGAGCTGAAAGGTACATGCAATGAACGGTGGGATATGTCCGACCTGCGGACTGCCAAAGGAACTGTGTATCTGTGAAGAAGTCGCAAAGGAACAGCAGAGAATCAGCGTAAAGATCAATAAACGACGCTACGGAAAAGAAGTCACGGTCATCGAGGGCCTCGACCCCTACGATATCGATCTCGAAGACCTCTCCAAGTTCCTGAAAGCGAAACTCGCCTGTGGCGGCACGGTCAAAGATTCGTCGATCGAGCTGCAGGGCAACCATCGCGAGCGGGTAAAGGAACTGCTCGCCCAGAAAGGATACAACATGGAAAATATCAGTTGACCCGATCGGTTCCCCGGAGGGGGGACCAGGGCAGCTCTTTTTTTGCCGGACCGGATACGACGATGCCGGGAGCGGATGCTTCCTCCGCCGGCTGCCGGAACGATAGGCATTATAATCAGCAGGAAAATCCAATTACACGGGAAGTAGATGGACCATGGCAATGAGATGTTCGTTTGCGCTCGATCCCGACCTGATGGAGCAGATCGATCAATTTGCACGGGATCATGCGTTTGACCGGAACGAAGCTATCCTTGAGTTGATCGAGGCCGGTCTTGCGAGCAAGCAGGACGACAACGGAGCCGTTGCTGTTCGGCAGCACCGGTCGTTTGAAGAACTGAACCGGCTCCAGAGGGAGCTCGAGGACGTCAAAGCGGTCCTCACCGAACTCCGGAACGAGGTCCGGCTGGTCCACCACACCATCGAGACCGACTGGAGCCGGGAGGCGAAGGGCGTCCCGTTCCAGACCAAGCATCCCTGGGAGTTCTGGCGGAAGTAGGGGCCTAACTGATGATATTCGCGATGCTCCGGAACCCTTCCCCGGAGAGGTCGTCGCAGACGACCGCCTCGACCTTCTCCATATCGACACGCTCCGCATCCCGGCACCGGCTGCAGTAGGCCCGTGCCGGTG
>JAEWSG010000207.1 GCA_023398495.1 Bacillota bacterium | reverse complement strand
ATTTATTTACATCAGTGTGCAAAACATAAACTGGAACAAATCCTTTATTTTAGGCTGTTCCAGTTTATGTCTAAAATGTTATCTCGCTATCATAATTGTATTATTATTGCTTCATGAAATTACCGTGATCAATTTTCTCACTTTCTAAATTGTCGTTGCAAAATTATTTTCACGATTTATATAAATCACGAAAATGATTATACACTGGAAAATTTGATTTTCGTGATATTATATTAAGGAAATTGAAGCACGATGTAAAATCTTTATCGCGTTCAATATATATATTTTTAAAAATTAATTTTTCAACATTATTATGGTATTCATTAAAATAATCTGATATAATATTGTTGTGAAACAGAAATAATTCCAGCATCACTAGTCTTTTCATAACCCAATTCCATTTATTATCAAATGAATAAGGTGATTTGTATGAATTATAGTGAGCTATCCAGAAGATTCTGGGCATTTTTTTTCGACTCCATAATAGTAAGCGGTATTTATTATGGCCTCTTAATGATCTTAAGGATGTCAGGCATTACCACTTTTTCTCTACAAGACTTAATAGAAAGTAATTTTTCTGTTTTTGCGTATTTTTATATATCCTACGGCCTCTTTTATATAGTATATGAAATTGGTTTCTTAAGTTCAAATCTGTCCGCTACTCCAGGTAAGATCATTTTGGAGATGGAAGTAGTCTGCACCAATGCCAGCTTTTACAAAGTTTTATTAAGGTCTCTGGTTAAGGTTATTTCAATTTTAACAGGTCTCTATATAATCCTCTTTACAATTGCAGTGTTTAATGAATATAACCAGACAGCTCATGACTTATTATCAGGGTGTTTTGTTATTGATGTTGACAATAAAAAATACTCTACAGATTTAGTAAAAAGTAAATACCTTTATGATGAAATGAAAAACAGGGAATTAAAAACATATAGTGAGCAAAAAGCTTTAGCTGAAGAAATATATGGCAAGCCAAATAAATCTACCAACATTCTCTCAAGTTCATTTGTATGGATACTGGTTTTGTTTATTTCCATTGCCTCAGTCCTGATCTATACTAAAACAATTTACTCTGATGCAAAAAATTACTTTGAAAGCCTACCTCAATCTAAAGATCACACAATTAAGTTAGAATAAAGTACAAGGAAGCTAAACTTTAATCTATATAAATTACGAAAATGTTTTACAAAAATAGTAAAAACAATGATTTCAATATAGCTTTTCTTATAGTTATCTGGTATAATATGTACAAGTACATTAATTAATTGCAATACATGCCGTTGACGAAGCTACAAACAAGGTGTTTATAACTTTATGGCAAATATCGTAACAATATCTTCTAAAAAAGCTTTTTAAAAATGGTCTTTTTAAAGAAAACTATATCTATGTGCTTTTGTTTGTTTCATTTTATATTATATGAAAATGGGGATTAGATATGAATATCAGTAAATTATTTAGAAGGTTTTGGTCATACTGTTTTGATATCATAATAGTATGCGGAATTTACTCAGGAATTCTTCTACTCACTAAAGTACTTGATATCAATAATACTCTCAATAAAGCATTGCAAGGATTTCACACTCTTTTGTCAAAAGGAATTTCATCTGAACTATTAAACCAACAGGCTTATTACATAGCATTGTTTTTTTTATCCTATGGTTTGCTATTCTTAGCGTATGAAATCACTTTTTTAAGTTCAAAGCTTTCCGGAACTCCGGGTAAGCTAATTTTAGGCGTCGAAGTTGGGTGTTCTGATAAAGTTAGTTTTTACAAGGTTCTTGTCAGATCACTGATAAAAGTCTTAACGACACTGTTTATTCCCCTTGCACTTGTATCCTTTATAGCTTCCGCTTTCAGCCAAACAAAGCAGTCCTTGCACGACAGAATTGCACACACATATGTAACTGTTTTAAACAATCCTAACCGTGGCACCGATCCTAATATGACTCTCGAAGAATTTTTTGCAGAAATGACAAGCAGGGGCTTAAGGATGTATAGCGAGCAACTGGCTTTAGCCGAAGAAATTTATGGTTCACACATAATTGAACCTGACAAAACTAGTACAAGAGCTTCGGTAATTGGCGTTTTGGCATTGGTTTTATCAATCATTCTTAATTTAAGTTTTATTTCCTATTCGTACTCAGATATTGAAAATTATGTTGAGAGTTTCAAAATTCAATATACTCAAAAATAATAAAACATATACTTGTAATAATTATACCAAATTCGTCTTCCTCTTATGATGTGAGATGAATCAACATTTGGCGGAGAGAGAGGGATTTGAGCCCTCGGACGCTTTAACACGTCACACGATTTCCAATTGAAATTTTAAGTTTTGACGGTGTGCCATGGTGTTCTGTATGGTTCGCTGTAGTTCAGTTATATCAAGGATTTTATCGCGTTCACCGTACAACCCTGTACCACGTCATATCATGGTATATTTTGAGCAAATGTTATCAAAATGTTATTAATTCCAATTCTTATGCACAGCCTTATCCACATTTTATTGTACCTATACTCCAAGAGTATCGAAAAAAGGAGCTGTTACACTAGCGAATTAAAAATTCTAGCACAATAGTCCACTTCATTATTATCAAATTAATATTTTCTTTATTTCTCAGAAGTCTTAACATCGTTGCTCTTATCCCGGCATTTCCACAATGCCATTGGATGATTTGCGATATTCTCCAGTTCCATATTTTCACCAAATACCCATTCTGGATGGTACGTTCCTTCTGCAAATGCTTTCCAGAACATTTCTTCTTTCTTGGTCGGTATCAGAATGGATGTCAAATATCCTTGGACCTTGGGCTGTGCATCTTTCAGGTCAAAATGTTCACTTCTGCGAAGCACCGGATCCAAATCTCTTTTAATCTGCTGTGAAGATACATTTCCCACGTGTTCTAATTCAAATTTGACAGGTGGCTTCTCTGCACCGATTGCACTATAGAATACAGCACATTTACGAAGCACGTCTGTCTCACTCTCATTAAATAGTCCAAACTTTACCATGTTATGCATATCATACAAATCCCTCTGGGCCGTTCTTGTAAGCAATGCAACTGTCTTGGATGCAAATATCTCCAATGGTGCTACCGAAAGCACGGTAAGACACTCCTGGCTCCATGCTAATTTCAATTCTCGTCTTACCACCGGAAGCGCATGACAACGGAGCATATAGTTAATCTCAATCTTCAGGTTATCCTTTACTCCACCGCAATTCACATACTCATACACAAAAGAATCCAGTGCATGGTAATTCTTCGACTTCTGGCTTAAGGTGTATCCATTTGCCGTCATATACTTACTGATTCTATCTGTAATCATAGCCCTATCCGCAAGCATATCCTCCCTGTCTATGCTCCTGCAATAGTCCAAGTCTATATCAACAGAAAGTCTTGGAAGGTTAAAAATAGTAAGATTAATTGCTGTACCACCCTTTAATGCAATACTTTAGCCAGTAATTCATCCGCTTCAAAGAACTTTAAAACATCTGCCAAACGGCAAACCTTTTCTAGTGTATCACGTACAAATCCTAATTCTTTTGCCATTTTGCCAAGAGTTATTCTATCCAATTGCATCATAGTCACCAACTCCTTTATCCACCAAGCCCTTTAATGATAATGGTACATACAGTTTCCATCTATCATTAAATATTGTATTCTGCACTTGCTTCATCAGATAACGTTTCGCATCTGATGCATTCCTCTCACACTCCATAAAAAACATATCGGAAAAACCAAATTCGTTCTTCATTTCCTCGAATAGATAACCACATTTCTGATACAGAAATCCATTCTTATTCCTTGCAAGACATTCGAGAATTTTCTTTTCATTCAAGCTTGGCACTAGCATAAGGCATCTTATTACTTCTTCCAATCCTACCACTTTTTCAAAATCACGAATACTGTCTATTACTGTCTGTTCTATGGATGTCACACGCATTTTTCCCTGTTGTATCACATCTATATCTGGTTTCCGTTCCACTCTGTGATAAGTTACTCCATTATATTCAAAATCCGAAAAACGTTTGTCCGTTGCCACAAAGCACTCATAAAATACCTGACTACCATAACCATAAACTTCAAAAGCACTGTGATGAGAGATACAGGCATCCGGAAAAAGATTTGCTCCTATCTGATAACGTGACAGTAATGGTTGTTTTGTCTCCATACTGACTACCACATAAAAATCTCTCTTAACTTTTTCAACATAACCTTTTTTCTGATACTCATAGATAACCATATTGGCAGCACTTGGTGTACCTATAAGTTTTATCAACTGTTCTCTTGTAAAACACCCCATATCTAACAGTTTTTCGTAATGCTTCATCCTGTCTCACCTCCGTTTTGGTTTTTTCGCAATATATTTTAAATTCCAAATACTTTGTGCCACTCTCAAAATTCTTGTTTTAATATTAACACATAGCATTGTTAAAATCAAATAGATTGTGCGTTTTTCAAAACCATTCAAACATCATCCTGCATTTCCGGAGTAATCTGCTCCATAGCTGTAACACATTATCTTCCTCTCAATATCAAAAAAAGCATGCAAAACTGCTATTGTAGCTTGCATGCTTAATAATACCATTTCTACTTATTGCTTCAACTTAGAAAATATTTTTCACCTAACCATGCTCTTCCCATTCAAAGTTGCAAATACTTCCTGCTTCTTTTCAGCAGTACACTCAGCATAGATATCCATCGTCGTAGTAATATCCGAATGTCCCATTACTGACTGAATTACCTTCAGATTGGATTCATTCTCACAAAGTCTTGTACAGAAAGTATGCCTTTTATGGAGAGCTCTCCATAATAGGCACACTTTTGCAATGCTGCAATTAGAATCGGGTACTTGGATACTCTCAGGAGGTTGCCAGGTCACAGCAAAGTCGGGATAACATCAGATATATATTTGCATGGCAACAAGACGTTAATCAAAAAAGCTAGCTGCAATATCGACAAGCTGGTGCTGAAGCCGCAAGAAACTGAAAATTCTGAAATGTCACAATAATGTCACAATGAAAAAGGACTTTGGTATTAACCAAAATCCTTTAAGTGGCGGAGAGAGAGGGATTCGAACCCTCGGACGGGGTTAACCGTCACACGATTTCCAGTAGGGAAAGACCCATTTTAGAAAAACACTCGTTACTTTCAAAGTCTTTATTTATAAGGATTTCAGTTTTTATTAACGTTATATCAAATTTAGTACCTTTATCAAAAATGTTTTAGTACGTTTGCAAAATGTTTGCAAACTTTTATTCAATCTATCAAAAAATACAAATGGCATTCTCTTATAACATTTACAATTAAAGACTTTATAACAAAAAACTACTGTCTTCACTAGAAAGTAGTTTTTTATTGCCCAAAAACGAGGAGGAATAAATGAATGAAAAAAATTGCAGTTCTTAACAACAAAGGCGGTGTCGGTAAAAGCACCATATCCGTCCAGCTCTCCCACGGCCTTGCAAAACTCGGATTCAGTGTTTTATTACTTGACTTGGATGGTCAGAACGATTCAAGCTTATTTCTTGGGTTTTCAGAAGATTCATATAAAAAGTCTTTTTATGACCTGCTAAACAAAAGAAATCCTACAATAATTCACGACTGTATAATAAAAGCAAGAGA
>JAEWSG010000204.1 GCA_023398495.1 Bacillota bacterium | reverse complement strand
ATTTATTTACATCAGTGTGCAAAACATAAACTGGAACAAATCCTTTATTTTAGGCTGTTCCAGTTTATGTCTAAAATGTTATCTCGCTATCATAATTGTATTATTATTGCTTCATGAAATTACCGTGTTATAAATATTTCGGCTAACGATTTTTTCCCTATATCATCCTTAAAGCCTTTCCAATATGAGTTTAAATAAAAGAAAATCAGTAAGCTCTGTAGTGGTTGTAATACACATTGTTCCAGTATTAACTGCTCCCACCTGATATGCAGCAAGAGCAGTCTAAATACCTATAATTTCCTAAGTTTTTCAAGTTCCTCGTCTATTCTCTTTTTATCAATACGTTCAAACAAAATCGTTACATTTCCTATTCTTGAATCTGATGGTACTTCAATATACTTCCAGCCATTTGTCTCAATTTTTAACATATCCTTAATTTTATCTGACGAAATTGGCAAGAAAGGATTCAGTAATATTGAGAGGTTAGCAATAATTTGTACACATGTGTGAAGTGTTTCTTTACATTTTATAATGTTATCTTTTACTGTAACCCATGGTTGTTCTTCATCAAAATATTTGTTTGCTGAACGTATAAACGAAAATATATTTTCTAAAGCATCCTTAAAATTACCTTGTTCAATCAGATTTCCAACGCCTAAATAGAGTTCAGTTAATAATTTTCTGATATTAGGATTGCATTGACCCTCTGGTACTTTGCTGTCAAAAGACTTATTTATAAAAACCAGACTTCTATTAACAAAATTTCCAAAGGCACCAAGCAATTCACCATTATGACTATTAATAAATTCTCTCCATGAGAAGTCAACATCCCGCTTTTCAGGTCCATTGGATATAAAAAAGTAGCGGATAGTATCTGGATTGTAACTTTCAAGAAGATATGGTATCCAAACCGCCCAATTTTGACTTGTGGATATCTTTCTACCCTCAAGGGTTACATATTCACTTGATATTATCTTATCAGGCAAATGGAGGTTTCCATGTGCTTTTAGCAATGCTGGAAGAATAATTGTGTGAAAAGGAATGTTATCTTTGCCGTGTATATAGTAATGTAGAGTGTTATCAGCCCATAGGGATTCCCAGTCTAAATTATTAGCGAAAGCCCATTTCTTACTTGCAGAGAGATATCCTAAAACCGCTTCCACCCATACATATATCTTCTTAGCTTCAAATCCCTCAACAGGTATAGGAATACCCCAATCCAAATCTCTTGTCACAGCCCTGTCACGAAGTCCTTCATCAATATATCTTTGGGATAAACTAATAGCATTTGCTCTCCATCCATTTGAACAGTTAATATATTTCTTAATAAACGGCTCAAGTTTGGACAAAGCCAGAAAAAAGTGTTCTGAAGGCTTACATATAGGGGAATCGCCACAAATTCCGCATCTTCTGCCATTTAAGTTGGACGGGTCTAAAAGGAAACCACAGGAATCACATTGGTCGCCTTTTGCATTACTTCCACAGTTAGGACATTTGCCAACCACAAACCTGTCGGGTAAAAACTGATTACAGTTTTGGCAGAAGGCCTGTTCTACAGTTTTCTTATAAATATATCCACTATCAAATAGTTTTGCAAAGAACTCTTGAACAAACCTGCTATGAAAAGAATCATTTGTTTGATTATATAAGTCAAATGTGAAGCCCAGTTTATCAAAACAACTTATGAATTCATTGTGATAATAGTTAGAAATTTCTTTTGGTGAAACACCTTCCTTATTTGCCCTAATTTGAATAGGTGTACCATGGCAGTCACTTCCAGAAACATAGCACACTGAATAACCTTTCAGCCTGTAATATCTTGCCAGTATATCTCCTGGCAATAAAGCCGCAATGTGCCCGATGTGGAGTGACCCGTTTGCATATGGCCATGCACCTCCAATAAATATGTTCATTGATAACACCTCCTAAATTTATGTGGTTTTTACTATACAAATAAATACAAATAAAAAACTCCCACCCCCAGGTATCATCCTGGGGACGAGAGCATTATTCTCCGTGTTACCACCCCGATTCACTGATGACTCACGACATCAGCCTCAACAAGTACGTTAGAATAAATGGATTCTAATTATACTCTGGCACTGTAACGGGTGCACCCGTCGTAGCCTATATCTATAAACATTTATAGAATATTTGGTACGAACGCTCCAAGACCATGTTCAACTAATTATTCTTTACTCCTTCTCAGCATTTAGGAGTTCTCTGTAAAAGACATCAATAGTTTACTCTTCTCTTCATAGCATTAATAATATTGTCATTTTATTATATTCTAATTCAACAAGATTTGTCAGTCAATATAAAAATGCCATTTCCTGCTTAGTAATTTTCTAACTATCTAATTATGAGCATATATTTAGTCATATATAATAGTCATAATCCACAAAGTATTTCTTCAATCAACTGCTATATTTATCCTTATACTCCTCCAAGCATACCTTGCCGTTTGTAACAATTATCCCTTTACTCTTATAATCCCACTCTGTAAAATCATAATTATATACTTTCCCACCTGCATTTTTCAGAATTAATGCTGCCGCTGAATAAAAAATATGGCTGCAACTAAAATAGCGAAAATACTTGCTGTTAAGATTTTTAATTTCATACTTTAACACCACCATCTTAATTAAACTTCTTTGATAACATAACGCTTTTTTGCTTCAATAATCAGTTTTTCTGAAACATAATCAACAGGTATAGTTGGCACTAACCAAATTACCCCAAGCCACTACAAACCATATTATAAATGGAG
This sequence comes from Bacillota bacterium, assembly GCA_023398495.1. Classification (GTDB taxonomy): domain Bacteria; phylum Bacillota; class Clostridia; order Acetivibrionales; family Acetivibrionaceae; genus Acetivibrio. Next base: position 11,446 of record JAEWSG010000204.1, on the reverse strand, counting down.
TTACCAATCGTTGAGTAGGTTCTTAGTAGAAAAAATCAAAGACTCTATATAAAACTCCAACCATAATATAGATAAACCAGTGCTTCTTCATAAAAATCCACTCTCTTTCAAACTAAACAATCTATACCTCAAATTCGGTAGATTTTACTTATCTGCACCTGCAACCAGCCTTTCAAGATAAACCTTAATATCTTGTTGTTTAGCCCAATAAGAGGCATTTTTAGGTCTTACATCATCTCTCTGAATCTCAAAATCACTACCTGAATTCAAAATCAAAATTCTTTTTCCAGATTTAAGATTAATTATTATGCCCGACTCAGGTGTTGTTCCTGCAAAGTCCTTGTTGATTCTTATATCACTCGCCTGATTAAACCATTCAATAATATTATCTATTGATACCACATCTTCTATCTTTTTTGTTCCAACACTCCCATAAACCTGAATATCCGAAATGTCTTGTTTACAAATACTTTGATGCAACGGTCTTTGTATTACCTTTGAATACAAAATACCCCCAGAAATTAAAAGTATAATCAATGTTATTGAAATTATAATGAGTCTCTTCAATATAAACACACCTCAACCATTCATTTTATAAAATTATTAAAGACTAACAACTTCATCTATAACAATCCATTGCAATACTCCAAATTTATTCTATAGTCATATATTTCTATAAAAAACCTTTCATTTCTTGTAATGGCCCAATATAAAAATTTTGAGCAAATCATATTAAGATGATAATGTCTTTTTCATTCCGATATAATAAAACTCATAAGCCATTTTTGCAAATTTTTCTCCTTCAACTTCATAAAATTCATTATCTGTTTCAGCAAGTATTTTATCATCTTCTTCGGATAAATATTGAGGTATATCCCAGTATGTTTCTAATCGAGAATCCTCCTTAAACTTTTCAAAGACATTCCTGTATGTATTGTGTAATAAATTCAAAAGAGCATCGTTTCCCATACGCTGCAATCCACGCATTGCATACCAATAGCAATCGTATCCCCAATTGCAGAAAAACTGTACAAAGCCTCCATTGTACATATCAACGAGTAATTTCCATTGAGCAGCAATTTCTTGCTCGTCTTGGTCTAACTTATTCCAATCCCCACCTGCATCATATTCAAGTTTTTTACAAAACTCAATAGAGTAATTATCCCACAAATCAACATAATCGACCATAATAGTCCTCTCAATACTATATTATTTACGTAGTAGCCTTCTTATCATCACTTGATATCTATTCTTCTAAACTTTTGCCCCACATGCTGCACACATTTTCGCTTGTGGAGTCCGCAATGGTTTCCCACAACTTTTGCATGGGTATCCATATATAGAAATTCTATGATGCATTATTGCATTATGATGAAAACCCTTAAATCCAGTTATCTTCTCATATTCTTCAACTACAGGTTTAAATAAGTCACTTAAAGGTGTCTTATCAAGTGGAGTTCCTGTAGTTTCTCTATATACCTTTGTCTTTTTTGTACACTCTATGTAAATCTCATAAACCCTGATATATTCTTCTTCATCAAGCATTCCGACTTCTTGCTTACATCGCCAGCACCACATTATTTTCATGATGTACCTCATAATCTCTAATTATTTCTCTTATATTTCTACTTAAGATAATTTAATCTTCAGTATTTTTTTCAAAGTACATTCTATCACCTGTTAAAGTATCAAATGCCTTCCAAGAAGCCTTTTGACATATTTCCTTAATAATATCAATTACATCTCCTCTAGTATAAAGCACAATTGATTCAACAGGGTCCATATCCCCAATACTAAACTCTATAGAGCCTTTTTCCGTGCCAAGAATACCCCAGGAAGGGTTTAAAAAATCAACATCGGGTAATAGTTCATTTAGCATATCTAATATATCATTTAATGTCCCAAGCGGTGGAGGACAATAATCTTTTGGTAATTCCGACAGACTTTGTACTTCATCTGGCACCTTCACAAAGACAATTCCCCAACTTATATCCTCACCCCCTTAGGACTTTAAACTACTTTTGAATGTCAAATTTTACTTATTCCTTCAACCTTTTCACTATACTGTTTCTTCATCCTCAAAATCATACTGCAATAACCTGACAATCTTATTATATACTGTAGTCATCAATATTGCCAAATATTTCAGATCAAAGGCTTAGTTATAAAAGACGGCCTGCATTTAAAGCAAGCCGTTTGGTTAATGCGATTCTATTGTTTTATAGCAATATTCAGTGTTCTCGGTACCTACAATGCTATATGCTTCTGATAGAACTTAAAGTCTAATATTTTATATGCATTACTGCATAACTGTATTCTGAATCATGTACCTGAAACAAAATTTCATCGCAATCATATCTTCTACCGTTTCCGATGTTAATATGGTTATGATGTAAGGCTATTAAAAGAAATTGGATATGATTGTATAGGATATGGATAAATACAATATTGAATATAAAAATGAAGAACTACTACAAGAGCAGTACGATACAGTCATATGCAACTTGAGTAATCTTGTCCACTTTGAGCCATCTGTCCGTCAAAATGAGCCACCGTTCCATTTTTGAGTGAGCCAGTATTCCGGGATATAAGAGCGATTATTCCGCATTTTTTCCACGGTTCTCTTGAAAATCAATGAACCTCTATCGGCATGTTTCCATGCATCAAGGGAACCACCCATACTGAACAATGAAGCAGGGCTATGGAGAAAGGATGATGCCCGACGGTATAGCCTAACATGCCTACTCATTGCCAAGAGGCTTTCGAAACGCTGCTTGGTTTTTCTGGCCGGACAAGTGGCTCAAGCCACACCTGAACTATGACTCCGCCGAACCAGAATATTCACAACTTTCTATTAAAGACTATTCACTCTATAAAAGGGTTTCATGAGATTGTATAACTTCTGGGAACCCTCAGTTGCAATATTTATAAAAGCATCTGAACAGATAAATAGTCGAATAGCGAATGGATTTATGACAGTAAAACTGCGGCTACTGAACAGAAAATGTTTCATTCATAGGGTATTTTGATAAGCGGGATATGGACAAATTGATGGAACTATTTGGGAAGGGATTACAAAGAAGGCTGGTTAGCCCTCCTCCTCATTTTCATATTCAAGATTGCATTCAATTACTTGCTTCATTAATTCATCTTTAATTTCTTTAAATTCACTCGGATTTGCATAAACACAAGCATAGTAATCGTTTCTATGGTCAGAAAATGTTGAAACGATAGAATTTAGATTTTCTTTTTCCCAAATAGTTTCTCTTCTAAATTCGTATGTATCTTTTATCAAAACTTTAAATACATTCTTAGACTCTAAAAGAATTTCACATTTATCAAAAATAAAATCATACTCATCTCTAAAATTATTATATCTAATATTTACCACATAAAAATTTTTGTTCGATTTTTTTGGTTTAATACCTTCTTCTTCTATTTCTTTAACGATTTATTTAAAAATAAAAGAAATAAAATACATATGTCAACATTATTATATTTTATGTTCTCTTTAAGAATCAAATATTTCTGTTAAACTAAACCTGTCTATCCCAAATAAGCATAATACGCCTATGGGTTATGATAACTCTTACTTAGTGGGGCTATATCTGCTATTAAATTCACATCTTGCAATATCTGTATATTTTAAAACAAACTCTGATTTAGCATTGGTATAAGCGTCTCTATCATGTTCATATTGTTCTTTCAGGTTCATTTTTAAACTACCATATTGATTAGCAATATCTTTATTTACCCTTAAATAATCTCTAAAGTATAGTTCATTCCAATCTCCAAAATGCCTGATATGAAGATGAAAAACTTTACTGGCAAAACCATTTTCAGTATATCCTTTTACAAGTGTCAAATTAAGAGGACTACGGCTTTGTTCTTTCATATACCTATATCCGTTTTGCTCCAATATGCTAAGTAATTCATCTACATCAAAATCATTAGCAATTTCAAGAAGAATATCAATAGTGGGCTTTGCAATTAGACCATTAACTGAAGTGCTACCAATATGGTTTATCCTCATTACATTGTCTTTTCCAACAATCTCACAAATCAATTTCTCTTCATCATTATACAAACTAACCCATTCAGAGTTGTGTTCCTTTAGAATTATAGGAAAGAGTTTCCATAGTTCTTCATTGGACATTTCTGAGAGTTTTTTGCCCATTTCTTCATTTCCCCCATAGTCTTATTTATTACATTTAATACAGTCTTTTCTTCCCAAAATATAAATGATGCGAATTAATTTGTGTTATTTGTAAGAAAACGTAGATAATCATTTTCCAAACAACTCAAATCTGGCAGTTCATCAAATTCAACATATTTATAAAAATGCTCAAAGTCTCTTGCGACGCCCTCAAACTCAATCCAATAAATATTATTGCTTTCAAAAAGACCAATGTGTCCAAAACCATCTTCTGATTGCAAGTTTATATGGATTTGATGAGCATGATTTGATTCTATGATTTCTTCTATAATTACATTTTGCTTTTTCCACTCAGCATTTCTACTAATTGCCCATGTTTTAAAATCCTCAAATATTTTATCCAAAATTGCACCTCATGATAATTATTTGATTCTTACTGTTGAATATAACTAATTAGCATTATTAAACATTCGTATATTTTAAAGATAAAGGATATCAACTTCAAATATACCTAATATATTTCTGTAGCATCCTTAGGCACTAAGTATACGTCCATTAAAAACTTTAAACTGTTATTTGCTTCAATTTCATTATACTTAATATTCATAATACGGGACACTTGTTTGGCAGAAACATCAAACAAGTCACACATGATAAAAACTGCTTCCCAAATATCTTTTACAGCCCCTGAAGAATAAGTTTTCAAAAATGCATTCCATGTCTCCTCTTCCAACCATTTATACATATACTTTGCTGATTTCCCAGTACTAACAGTAAAGTTCGTTTCAAACCCAATTTTCCACTCTAATAAGCGTATTAACTGCGGACGGACAACATAATTTATCATGTCCATTACATATGGTACTTCTTCCCGCCATAAACCCTTAGCAACATTATTAAGACACCACCAGAATTCATTGCATGTATTTAAGTATTGAATCTCTGTCGGTTTATTTATCCAATAATCCTCATCCGTTGGTTCTGGCATATCAGGTAAACATTTATCTTTATCAAGAAGTATTTTACAAAGCCTGTCTCCTTTAATATCTTTAAGGACATGTTTTAATGTACATACATGAATGTCAAGACGATTTCCATCAGCAAATTGAATAAGCCATCCATAACAGTTTTCAACATCACTTTGATAATATGAATTTTCTTCAGGGTACTGCATATATAAACGCTCGCCGAATTGGTCAATCCAGGCCTTCTCGTCACGAAATGACTTTGTTTCCGTGACAACATATACAATATCATAATCCTGAAAAATATCTTTTTTAGCATTTGGATTTGCCCGTGAACCATTCATATAAACTGCTCTGATACGCTCGTCAACTATCGCAATATTGAGTATTAAATCAAACATTTCTTGCTCTGTTCGCATATTTTGCACTCCTGTAAAACATAGAATCTAAAGTTCCACTCTAAAACTTGTTTCCACTAAATTAATAATGTAAACTTACTTGTTACCTCGATTTACCACTTCATTTATTCTTTCAACAGGAAACTCGTCTGGAATATCTACAATTTCAAACCTTCTGTCATCAATACTTTTTTGCCCAATAATGGTCAAATATTCATCTATGATTTTCCTATCAACCATTACTTTCCCAGAACCAGCCCAGTGTCTATCTCCGCCGTTCTTCTTAACTCCAGAAATCCAATATTCTTCGCCTGTCTCTAAATCAATGTAATTACCAGATATTCCAGCATACTTTTGGAACCCTTTATTATTAAAATAGACTGTTTGCCCAGTCTTGGAATACTTTACCCTTCCAATCCATGCGGGTCCGTCATCGGAATATCCTGATTTTAATTCTATATATAAAATATTTTCAAAAGGCTTTTTCATACAAATCTCCATTTCATAATACTTTCACTTTACAGTAAATCATTACCACTGGCATATAAATCAATATCCAATGATACTCCAAGTTCTGACAATCTCTGTATTGTCCGTGGTTTTAAGTTAATCCCCCACATTTGGTCCTTATATCCATAATATGTTATCTGTATTTCAACTTCAGCAACTTTATGTAGTTCTACAATCTTATCTTTAACCTGGATTAATTCATCTAATAAATAATCTAATTTATCTTCAACTTCTCCAGTAGTTTTTTCTATTGGTGAATAAACAAACCCACTATTTTTATTAATCGAATAATTGATTCCATTACTATGAAACTTTTTTTCACCTTTTGACCATGACCTATGCGGAGTTACTTGTAATAACTCTATCATTTTATCAAGTTCTTCCGTATCGGAACAGACAAACAATTCAACTTTGCATCCTGCCGACATACCCATAAATTTCAAAGAAATTTTAGGCATTAAATCAATGTATATGACAAAGTAATATTCTTCATCTATGATTGGGAAGTACACCTCTGCCATACTCTTATCCTCAGAAATAATAATATCCTTAATTCGAGGACTCCCCCCATCCATTTCTACTTTATTTACACTTAGTAATTGTTTAGTTAATTCAAAAGACGGGTTAAAAACTTCCTCTATTGCAATCTGTGCAATAATAACTTCCACTGAATATTAACCTCCTCAATATGCTCCCTTACTTATAACTAACCATTTTTTGGTTCTACATATTAATGCAAATTTAATTATCCGGGTCATATATAATTTCTGACAAATCCAAATTCGGCATCCTATATTGACATCTCGGCTTCAACCTGTTATCATTTTCATTCCAAAAGAATTCCACCCCTAAAGCACTTACAACTCTACGTTCAATATCACTTCTCAATGTTAGATTAAGTGGATTTTCATTTAAAGTAAGAATAGTCGCACCAGATGCACATGTTTCAATAGTACAGTTTTCTTTAATAATATCTTGATTAAAATTTAACATACCCATATATGGTTTTCCAAAGTAAGTTTGCCAATGTAGTCTTGAAATACAGGTTCCAAAGCCCCAACCCAAATAACTATTACTATTTGATTTATTATCATATAATAAGCATTGCCCATAAACAGCCTCAAACTTTTCACAGAAGTTTATCCATATATCTCTAAATATCAGAAAGTCTTTCTCATTGTTTAAAAGGCTTAAACCATCTTCGACATAAAAAGATATATCATTAAATTTTCTATTAGGCTCCTCGTCAAACATTTCGATTGGTCCCCTGCTCCAATAAATATACATATCAAATATTCTCTTTATTTTATATAATCTAATATATCCACCATATAGATTTTCAATTGCCACCTTTTCTATAATTGAGTCAAAAGAAAACTTTTCTTTATTTTTGCTGGAATTAACCTCTGCTTTTGTCGGCAAATATGCTTTTGGTAGACCTCTTAAACATTCTATAATATGGCGAACAACCTGCGGCTTTCCCAAATACTTTGTAGTATAAATATGAAATCCTAATGTATTTGTAAACATGATATCCCCCTATCGCCAGACTCTCATCAAATTTCACTTCCATGTATCAATACTTAAATCCCTATTGTTAGATATGGTAAACATTGTATGAACCAATGTAAGTATACCCAAGTTTTTCTGCTAATCCAACCGATTTTAGATTTGCTGCATCCCAATGTGGTACAAGTTCATTATCCAAACAATGCAGAATAAACTTTGATGCAGTAAGTGTTGCTAAATCCTTTTCTCTGTAATCAGGATGTGTAATTATGCATATCTCTGCTCCATCATTGCATATAAGCCCAGAACTGCACGCTGACACTATCTTATTATCTATTTCAACGCAATATCCAAAACCAGTATTTATGAAATCTTCAGGTGAATTGTAATTCATAAAATGATACTTATTTAATTCATCCTCAGCCATTATATTAGCCATTGCCATGTCAATTTTATACAGCATTTCTTTATACGGATTACTTTCAATAAGGTTTATAAGGTGACTTTTTTCTAAACTTTCACCTGAAAAAGAATACCTCTCACTTTGGACTAATTTATCTCCATGAACATCTTTTATAAGATTCATCCAATCTTCTGCACACGGCATAATCCAGTATAGATGAGATAAGTTCCTGACCAATTCAAGTGCAACTTCATTTTTTGTATCACCCGCAAACATTGTAAAAGTCCCTTGAGAGAGTTGCACAACCTTGGGACTGAATAGGTTATCAACTATAATACTAATATTTCTTCCTGCTTGCCCTTCAGCAATAATACTGTCTATTGATAAATCAACCTTTCTATTGCCTTTAAAAAGTTCTATAAGTTTAGGCCTAATATCTGGGCTTAGTTCACCTAACACAATCATTCCAAATCTCCTATATTCAAACTTCTTTATTTTCTTTTAAACGAGCCAACAATTTACTGTTAACCGCTATAATTCCTTTGGTCCTATAATCCCATTCTGAAAAATCATAATTAACTGCAATACCACCAGCATTCTTTAGTATAAATGCGGCTCCTGCCTGACCTTCCATATTGCTTCCAAAATCAATAAAACAATCTGTCCTTCCTCTTGCTACATTACAAATATTTAATGCAGGAGATAAAACGCCTAACCCCTTCCTACACCCTTTAAACAGCATCGGCCACTCACTATAATATCTGTTTATATTATCAATATTGGCACTAAACCCAAAGGTAACCAAGGAGCGGTTTATTTTACATGTGTCTGAAACCGTTATTTGTTTTCCATTGAGAAATGCCTTTCCGTTCTTTTCACTTGAGCAGTATAATTCATCTGTTAATGGATTGTAAACATAAGCCTCTATTATACGATTATTAGATTCTAAACTTAAAGATATGTTAAAGTACGGAATACCAAAGATAAAATTTGCTGTTCCATCAACTGGGTCAATAATCCATCTCATTTCATTTTGACAGCCTGATATATCACCGCACTCCTCTGAGTAAAAAGAAACACCTTGATTGATTGATTTTAAACTATTTATCAGCATTTCTTCTATTTCTAAATCTACTTCTGATACTAAGTCAAATCTTCCTTTATCGTTATAGGAAAACGACTCAAAGTACCGCTCTTTTAATATTTTGCCCGCTTCAAAAATAATATCTTTAATAATATCCATATGCCCTCACAATTTTTACATATTACTTAAACCAGTTATAATAATCTTGTAATCCTTTTTGTCCCCATGGGAGCCCCAGAAATCTTTAAGCATTCTTTTATTCTCTATTGTTACTTTCATACCGTCAACCCTGTTTTTCATTGCAACAAATGTAACTTCCACCATATTCCCCTCATCGGAAATAATTTTTATTCTAACCTCTAAATTGGCATATTTCTTAAAGTCTATAATCTTGTATATATCAGGTGTATTGCCCAGTGGAGTAAAATATTTGAGCCATATTACTGCATCAACATTTTTATATGAATAAATCAACGACTTTAAATCTATTTCAATATCTTCAGTAATTTCAATCTCATCACATTTAACTTTACTTCCTGAAGTCTTATAATATTTATCCTTAATATCCTTAACTGGAATTGCAATAAGCCCTTCATCTGGGTCTCCAACAAAAGATGCTTCTTCTTTCCATATTGTTAAAGCGGTATATGCAGCGACAACTGCATCCAGTTTATCGGCAGTTGAATGTTTGGTTCCCACAACTGCTTCTCTAATATTATTAAATCCTACATTCTCCAGTACCTTTATCCTCTCCTCTACTCCTGTATCGGTACTCTTGTTTTCAAGGAGTTTTTCCGCAAGTACTGTAAAAGATGCATGTGGAAACACTTCAACAAAGCCCTTCTTTTTGCAATTATCTGAACTTATAACCTGATAACCTAACTTTTTTAATTCTTTATATAGTTTGAATCCTGTACCCATCCAACTCTTCCATCCAGATATTTCTTCCATTTTACCAGGCGTAGGATACAAGAAAATTCCTCTTCTTGTCAGTTCATATTCGCTCACTTTTTTATTGTAGTGTTTACCTGAATTGACCCCAAGTCTGTATCTATAATTTTCATCATCCATTAACCCTGTGTTTAATCCATATGGAGCATCGACAGCAATTATCCCTACTGGAATATTATTTAACTTCTCTATAAATTCCTCAAGGACTAAGTCCTTTATAAATACTATGTCAAGGTTCCTATCTATACAGGCTACAGTAAACCTATCAAGGTGAACATCAACTCCTACAAAGTAATTACCATTGTTTTGAGATAGTTTATTCTCATATTCTACAGATTCTAAGAAAACCCTGTTGTCAAATCCTCCTCTTTCTAACCTCTTCTGCTCCTTTATCTTAAGTAGTTCCTCTATTGAAACACCTTTTGTAATCGCTAAGTACTCTACCACTTCAAGAATATCAGCAAGTTCTTCAACATCATTAGACTCATGAAATTCATTGACTTCCTCGTGAAGTTTTCTCATCAACTCATTAAAGAACTCATTTTCGCTTAAAATTCTTGAATATACTTTTCTGCCTGACTTTTCAATTATGTTTACTACTTTATCTCTTACAAGTTTATTGTGAATAGTATTAGGCATTGATAATACCCCCATAAATTAAAAGAACACTGTTATTAATAAGTTTAGTTGTTACTCTTTTAGTTCATTTACCCTCTATAAATCATACACCGTTTTTATAAGCCTTAACCTATACTCGTTCTGCTTAAAGGTTTAGTTAAAAAAACAGTTGACCTTACCTCTTCACGTTAGAGGTGTTAAACAGAATAATCTGTTTTGTAAATTTCCTTTAAAAGCATATACACATCTTAATTATAGGTTATAGGAACTTCCATTTCCACAATTATCGAAAAATTGTAATTATATATAAATAATCTGGCCCCAAAGTATGCCTTTACATTTATTGGTACATCAAGTAATAGATAATAAGATATATACAAACGAAAGGAATAAACACTACTCCACTAATTCCACAACATTTCTATCTAAATTTTGAAAGGATGATTTAACAATGTCAAAACCTACAGACCCTATCTTCGTAAAAAAATTTAAAAACCTATCAGTATGGCAAAAATCTATGCAATTAGTCAAAGAAATTTATAAAGTCACAGCCCTGTTTCCAGATGATGAGAGATTTGCTCTAAAATCTCAAATACAGCGAAGTGCCTGCTCAATCCCGTTAAATTTAGCAGAAGGCAATAGTCAGTTATTTCCAAAGAAGGAAGTAAACTTTTTCAACAATGCTCTCGGTTCCAGTGCCGAAACTATATGTGCTTTGGATATTGCTGTTATAGGACAACCTGTTTTTCAGTAAACTAACGAAAATTGGACAAGAAAAATTTCAGTGTGTGGAAGAAAAGGGCGAAGAACCACCAACGCCCTTTTTAAATTTGATACAATATCAAATTATTA
>JAEWSG010000200.1 GCA_023398495.1 Bacillota bacterium | reverse complement strand
GCCGGTATACTGGGGAAAAAATAACGCAGAATTCGGGAATCAGTATTCGGAGGACTACAATACAATTTATGTTGCAAAGCCGCATAATTCACAAGTCGTAATAGAAATTAAGGATGCCGATGGCACTTCCGGTGATGACTCCATGGGCACCCTTACCACCAATGCCGCACCTGGAAGCACAGTGACATGGACCAATCAGACGACCAGCAGCGGAAAAGCAAAAGTCAGTGCAATTGTATACACGAACCCAGAATAACCAGCCGTATACTAAAGAGAAAGTTTAAAACATGAGAAGCAAGGGCGAGGTACAAAGCTGTTACTGCCCTTGCTTCTCTCTATTGTCTTTAGCATTCAGCTTTGTAATGATATAAAGAATGTTTAGTGATGGGAATCGCTGACGAGCAGCCAATATGCTGATGATAAAGTTATTCTTGACAACCCCCAAAATGTTCAATACAATATATTCGTAAACGTTTGCAAAACATTTTTAAAAAGATACAAATCATCATTGACAGGAAGAAACAAGTTGGTTATAATGAAAACGTAAACGTTTGCAAAAAGGAAAACATCTTTGTTTAAACGCTGTTAAATCTATTTCTAATTCAAATCTTTGTACAATAAACATATTATAAGAGCTTGACCCGTAAAGGTTCCCCACTAAAAAAAGATGAGAGGATTATATTTATGAGATGTGTGTATCCACTTTACATGAATAAAACCGATAAGGGAAACGTTTACATGACCAATGTGGACGGTAGAGACGTGCTTATAGCAGATGAATCTTTGGGATTTATTGGTGAACACTTTACCGTTTCAGGCGACAGGTAAATTAAAGCTGAACTCAATCATGATAATGCTTGCGTCTTAAGAGAACTATTTCCGTTTACCGCACCAGTGCGAGTGCTTGAAAATGTGCGAACCATGGGTGTAGGAGATCGCTTGGGGGTTGCAACAACAGGCCATATTCGAGTGTTTGAAAAACATGATGATGTCTTTCCGGTGTTCGCACAGCAGAGCATACGTGAGCTTAAGCTCACAGGCCGTACATATGAAGAAGTGCTGGACGTTGTTACTTTTGCAGTTTTCAAGCATGGCTATAAAAAGGGGTTCGGTGCTGACGGCGACCATCTGAAAACACCTGATGAAGTGCGGTATGCTCTTTCCTGCGGCTATACCATGATAACGCTGGATTGCAGCGAACACATAAGAAAAGATGTTGCTTCCATGTGTGATTCCCAGGTTGACAAGGAATATGCTCCCACGGAAATGGAAGCGCTCTATATTGATAAAAGTTTCGATATAGGGGAAGGTAAGAAATTGCATTTTACTGAGGCGGAATTTAAACGCATCGTTCTGATATATGGCAAGGCCATTGATTTCATTTGCACAATATACATGAGCTTCTTTGCAAGTGGAAAATATCAAGCGGATTTTGAAATCTCAATTGATGAGACAGAGACGCCCACCACACCGTTACAGCATTTCTTAGTAGCTAATGAGCTTAAACGCAGAAAGATAAAGTTTGCCACTCTCGCCCCGCGTTTCTGCGGCGAATTTCAAAAAGGTGTGGATTATATTGGCGACATAGTACAGTTTGAGCGCGAATTTGAAGATCATGCCACTATTTCCAGACATTTCGGATATAAGCTGAGCATCCATTCAGGATCAGATAAATTCTCAGTGTTTCCGATTATAGGACGCCTGACCAAGGGTGTGTTCCATCTTAAAACTGCCGGTACAAACTGGCTGGAGGCCATGTATGTTGTGGCATTGAAGGAACCGGGCTTTTATCGGGAGGTTCATAAGTTTGCCCTTAGAGTATTTAACGAGGCGAAGAAGTATTATCATGTTACAACGGATCTGACCAAAATACCAAATGTGGATGACCTTACGAATGAAGAGCTTCCTTTGCTATTCATGCAAAATGACGCGCGTCAGCTTATTCATATTACATATGGCCTTATTCTCAGCGAAAAGGATTCAGCAGGCCGGTGGGTGTTCAGAGAAAAGCTCTATAAAATATTGGACGAAAATCAGGAGACCTATGCAGAAAGGCTACAAATCCATATAGGCAGGCATTTGGAGTTGATTTGCTGTGAAATTATCCCAGAATTAGCAGTACCGGTGTAAGCCGTTACCAATACTTACATTAAAATTATAATTAAAAGGAGTGTGTCGTATGAAAAAAATGAGAGGCGTAACTTTGGATGCAACATGGGCGCCAAAACCAGAATTTAAGCTTGGTTCCAAGGACATTGACAAGGTACAGACCTATCTAGGAAGTCTTGTATGGAAAGATCCCAAGATTGAAATCCGTGATTATGATATTCCCGAACCCGGACCAGGGCAAGTTCTTATCAAGATCAAGGCTTGCGGAATATGCGGCAGTGACGTTCATATGGCTCAAGCTAAAGAAGATGGTTACATATTCTATCCCGGCCTCACAGGATTCCCCTGCATACTCGGACATGAGCTTTCAGGCGTAGTAGTAAAGGGCGGACCCGGCGCTAAAGATAAGGATACCAACAAGCCTTATAAGGGCGGAGAACTTGTTTGTGCCGAAGAAATGCTGTGGTGCGGCTCCTGTAAACCTTGTGCCGACGGAGAACCCAATCACTGTGAAAGACTTGATGAAATAGGCTTCAATGTAAATGGCGCATTCAGTGAATATATCGTGCTGCCCGACCGTTGCCTGTGGAGTCTTGAGCCTTTGCGCAGACAATATAAGGACGAAAAGGATATCTTCCTTGCCGGTTCTCTCGTAGAGCCTACTTCAGTAGCTTACAATGCAGTTATTGAGCGCGGCGGCGGCATCAGACCCGGTGATAACGTGGTCATCTGCGGCGGAGGTCCAATCGGACTTGCAGCATGTGCCATTTTAAAGCGTCAGGGAGCTGCCAGGGTAATTCTTTCTGAGCCACAGGCTGATCGTGCTGAACTTGGCCGCAAACTTGGTGCTGATTATGTTATTGACCCGACCAAGGTCGATTTTGCAACTGAAGTGCTAAGACTGACGAACGGTATGGGTGCAAGCCTGTATCTGGAAGCAACCGGTCTTCCTACTATCGTGTATCCCGGAATTGAAAAGGCCATCTGGGAAGGCAGAACCCTCAACTCCACCGTTGTTGTTGTGGCACGTGCTGAAGCAAAAATGCCTGTAACAGGTGAAGTATTACAGGTTCGCCGTTCCCGTATCATTGGTGCTCAAGGCCATTCAGGAGATGGAAATTTCCCGCGTGTTATTGAGTGTATGGGAGCCGGAATGGACATGACCCCTATGATCACAAAGAGAATCACGTTGGATGAAGTACCTGAGAATATCATCGCGCTTCAAACAGACCGTAAAAACTGTAAGATTACATGCGTAATGGATTAAAAAGGAGGTTCTCTCATGGCAAAACAGAAAATAAATTGGATAACCACTGATATGCCCGGCATCCTGTTCGAGGACAACGAAGTGGGACGTCTGAAAAAAGAAGTATGGGATATGAC
>JAEWSG010000192.1 GCA_023398495.1 Bacillota bacterium | reverse complement strand
TCGAGAGAAAGAGAAAGAGTTGCTGTGGTAGGTGCTTCTTTCTCTTTTTGCTATATTTACCACTATAAGAGATATGGAAACAAAGGTCAATAAGTAAGCAGATAAAAAAGTGCTGTAATCTACGACACAGAAAAATCAAATGTGTGTTTGAAAAACAGAAATTAATTTGCAGTAATTGCTTGAATTTATAAGAAATTAAAAATTAAAATGACGAACTACAGTATAGCTTTGGAGTAAGGCCAATATTAAAAATTGACTATTTTTTGGATTATGAATTCGAAAGGGGGTCCCAAAATGGCTGAAGAAAAGAATAAAAAACTTCAAATCCGCAACAGTACAGCAGAATTTTTAATTTTCACTTCACAAAAAGGTGAAAGCTCTATTGATGTATTAGTTGCTGATGAAAATGTATGGTTAACCCAGGACATGATTGCAACCCTTTATGAAAAGGGCAGAACAACTATTACAGAGCATTTGAAGAATATATTTGATGAAGGTGAATTAGATGAAGATTCAGTATGTCGGAAATTCCGACGAACTGCTTCTGATGGTAAGGAATATAATACAAAATTTTATAACTTGGAAGCTGTAATTGCAGTAGGCTTCAGGGCAAATTCAGACAAAGCAATTCAATTTCGCCAATGGGCTACAACTGTGATAAAAGACTTTTCTATTCGGGGGTATGTGCTTGATAAAGAGCGACTCAAAAACGGGACTTTTTTAAATGAAGAGTATTTTGATCATTTGCTGGAAGAGATCAGAGAAATCAGAGCAAGTGAAAGAAGATTTTACCAGAAGATTACAGACATATATGCTACAGCAATGGACTATTCTCCAACAGCTGTTACTACCCAAAAGTTTTTTAAGACGGTGCAAAACAAACTGCATTTTGCAATTCATGGGAAAACTGCAGCAGAGCTTATCGTAAATAGAGCCAATGCAGGAAAAGAAAATATGGGGCTGACTACCTGGAAAAACTCACCCCGAGGCAAAATATTAAAGAGTGATGTTTCAGTGGCGAAAAACTATTTAACACTGGAGGAAATGGATTCATTAAATAGAGTTGTCACCATGTATCTGGATTATGCTGAAAATATGGCAAAAAGAAGAATACCCATGACAATGGAGGATTGGGCCACTAGACTTAATGCTTTTTTGCAGTTTAATGAATATGACCTTTTGAATAATTCCGGTAAAGTCACAGCAGAGGTTGCAAAAGTCTTTGCAGAAAGTGAATTTGAAAAGTATAGAATTGTACAAGACAGGCTGTTTGAAAGTGACTTCGATAGGCTTTTGAAGGAGACGGAGAAAGAGTTTAAGTCCTAAGGTATATGGATTTTACTGCATTTGATATGATCAACAACCCTTACAGAAATTGTACTTAATGCAGTAGCAATCTTCCTTGTAACCTCAATATCGCAACTAGAGGATATAGCCACAAAGCAGTTAATTAAGCTTTGTGGCTATTCAAGGATATAATATATATTTGCTGTCCCTGAATTTACGGGATTAGAATCATATGATTTTATAGTGTTTAAGTAGTTCTTCTACACATGGTGCGAGCTGCCAGTTTACCCAAAGCTCTATGCATATATCCTGGTCTTGTTGAACTACCGTTACAAACCCTCTATAAATCCATTCACTGTTAACAGTTCCTTCATCCATTTCACGTAGATACTTCTCAATAATATTTTGTGCTATCAAGTCATCTATAAATGTTTCTTTGTCTGCAACTTTAACGTGGAGGGAACAGTCATACATGAAATCTGTCCTGTTTATCTCCGGATTAGATAAGCCTGCATCCACAAAATTATCGTAAGTTTTTATATTTACACAGTACTTCTTATTCACTATCTCTTGAATTATTCTATCTAGCCTCTCGTCCCCTGACTGTTGTGCGGTGGATTGTAATCTACAAAGGGTATTAACAAAGGTAATTGTCTTACTGGCTGCCTTTTTCCATGGCTTCCAGGGTTCCTTTTTGTTTATTTTTGGAAAAGATATTATTCCTTTTTCATATAGGTCCAATAAAACCGTTGAAGCTTTGTCACAGGGTATTTTAAACCTTTCGTACCTATATAAAGAGGATGCGTATGTACAGCCATCAGTAAATCCACCCGCACAATCAAGTCCGCCGAAGACACCCACACTTGGGAACCTTTCTGACATGCTATTCATTATATAAGCTGCATATTCATAGTAGAAACCTGGCCCACAAGTAAACTCTGCCTGAACAAAATTAGTAGCATCAATCTGTTTAGTTAATGCTTCTCTGTTTAGAACCATTCCCTTAAGCTTAATTTTATCCGGATTCCAATCGGGATTTTTATCAATCAACTGGAATCCAACAAACATTTCATCCCCACCTTCATCTAACGATGCTCCTGGGTTTAAAACTTTACCATATGCCGCTTCCGTCTCCGGTCTTAGTTTACTAAACTTATATATTTCTTCCTTAAGGCCTTCAGGCAACCTCTCTGGCGAAAGACATTTTGCAACTACACAGCATTCTCCGTTCCAGTCCGGAGACTTAATAGCATTAAATATTTCATCTGAATTGTTAAAGTCCAAATTTCCTTCAAAACCACATCTATGGGGAGCCCAATCCTCAGATTTATCGGGAACAAAATAAACCTTCTCAGATTTATCCCATAAAGGTAACCCTAGAAAGAAATGAGCCATTTCAACAAGGGTTTCTCTTGCTGGTACTACTAAGTTATATGTAGTATCAGAACCATCAATTTCATACCCATTCCAGTATAAAAACATGTCTACTCTCCTCTCATACTGTCCTATAAGCCGGACAGTCAACTTCTCCAGAATAAAAATCATTGTATAAACAGTCACAAACAGCTCTACACCCACGGCAAAACGACTTACTTGAACATGTTTTACATGATTCTCCTATACTTTCTTCAAGTGTCCTCATACCATACAGAAATTCTGAATTATACCAATAATCCAATATTGAATTGAACTTCTCGCTATGATCTATATGACTACATGCTCTAAAACCTGCATAAGCGTCTACAGCCATAAACCTCCGTCCTGCTGCACAACCTGCTAACAACGGACTAAGTCGTCCTTTATTTATGTATGAAATAAGGTTCGAAAATGAAGAGTCTATCTTTATAGCGACTTTTGCCCTACTATATTTGCGTATAGTGTCCGCAAGCCTCAGAAACTCCTCTCTAGTTAGAGTTTGCTCATTTATTTCTTCCGAGAAAGCAGGTTTCATTCTAAGTACATTGATATTATTTGCTCCAACACTCTCTGCCAAGCATATCATATTGTCAAAATCATAAAGATTATCTCTTCTTGCAGTCCAGTTAATACCATAACTTATTTCAAACTTACTCAAGTTTTTCAAAGCTTCGACTGCTTCCTGATATCCACCTCTTGATTTAATATTAACGCCTTCAGTTGACCCATTAAGTGATACCTGTATATGGTGAATGCCTGCCTGCTTTAGATTCTCAATAAGCTCTTTATCCAGAGCCTTTCCATTGGTCGTAATAGTGCAAGCCATCCCTTTTGATGTTACCTCTTTAATGGCATCTAGTATGTACGGATAAACAAGCGGTTCACCGCCACCAAAAGCTATTTGAAAAACCTTTATCTCTGCGGCCTCTTTAATTAATAACTTCAAATAACCATAATCCAAATCTTTTGGCGTTAACCTGTTCTTATAGCACTGGACACAGTCAATATTGCAATTTGTTGTTAGATCAATGTGCAGTGACTCAGGCACAGAGAAAGACCTTATAGGAGCTTTACAATTACCTATCTTGCTTACCTCTAATTTTAAACTTTCACACAGATTTTCCTTTTTATCTTGTGAGTTATTTATTATTCTGTGGTCGATTAACCTTCTGACAAAACCGTTCTGTTTACCAGTGTACAACCATTCTTTGAGTTTATCTAACTCATGCCCGGATATAATCCCCGTTCTTCCTACTTCCGGCGAAAAGAACATAAGTGCACCTGGTTCTGCTCTAAAAATCATACCAAGCCCCTTCTATATATTACTTTTTAAGTATGTCTCCGACTCGATTCCTAACACCTGCATCCGGCTCAATTTTCAGTAATTCCTCAAGTGCTTCTAAAGTTCCTTCAGGCCAGTTGTTTTTATTCCATGCTTCAAGAGCTTTTAGAGCCATATTCCTGTTTCTAATAACTGTACTTTTTAATCCGGTAAGAATAAGTTTTTTGCCTACCCCTTCGTATTTGTCCAGATCTTGTAATAGGAAATCAAGGCATCCATGGGCCATAAAATCAGGGCCAAATCCTGATTCAGTACCAGGACCTGTTGCAATATCCTTTAACGGCAAGTTTTCTTCAGCAAAAGCTACTAACTTTTTAACTCGTTCTTTATTATCAGTTCGCATCAATTCATAATAAAGTCCACTGTCTAAAGGTTTAGCATGAAGTTCAGCAAAAAGCTGTTGCCATGTATCGACACCAAGTACTCTTGCAGCACGAGTAGCACAGTATTTCTTATAATTGTCTTCAGAACCTAACTCATTCCATATAGCATCTTCCCAATGGTTCTGAGAAATTATTTTTTTACATTCTTCCAAACAACTATCTCTTGTTTCCTTATTCCATCCCGATTCAAGGCGTTTTTCCCATATTTCATCCTCTTGCTTTAAAAAGTCTTTTATATCAGAAACTACGAGAAAATCACTAAGTGTATTGCAATGTATTAAAGAATGCCTTAGATAGTTTTTAATCACTGGCATTGACTCATCATAGTCATCAATATCTTCGGCCGGGCCACCTGCAATTAAAGCAGCAATAATTGTTCCAGCACCCTTATATAGTTCATAGTCTATACATTGAGATTCTAATGCATCTTTTAAATTACCTTTGACAGCACAAGTATAAGCAAGGTACTCAGACATTATACTGTTATAGCACCCATGCTTTCGCAACCAATCTTTTATCTCCTCAGTGTTGGCTTCTAACCTTTCAACAAGATGAATTTTTCCCCATCCATGAACACACTTTGCCAGTTTAAATAGTTTTTGATTTGAATCCGTAGAGCCATTTTTTATGGCAACAGAAACAAATAAAGTGAACTCTTCATGCTTACCAAGCGTCATTAATAACTCTTCTTCCTTTTCACAATTAAAGAGTCCTAAAATAGCAATTCCCATTTTAACAACGCCTCTATGTGCACCTTCCTTTGCGAACCATTTAGCCTCATCATATAAAACCTGTAAGTTTAAATCAGACTGTTTACTCAAAAGTTCAAGCAAAGGATCTATATAGCCTAATATACCATCATCCATGAACGCTATATAAGTTTCTCTTCTTGTAGCATTAGAAGGTTTAGCAACCTGTTGCCGCAGTAATTTTGATATACCAATTATTTTATCTTTTTCTTCACCAGAGCCTGCATGATGTCCCATAACACCATCCATTGCACCGGATACCCAGCGTATAGGTTTACCTTCATAAAACTCAGTACTATCAGGTAGTTCTTCATACTCTATAGGTAATTTACCCTCAGAATTAAGATTTCTCTTGATATAGTTATAAATTGATTCCTTGCCAACCCAAGGTAGCAGGACAGTGTTTTTTCTTTTCAGGAAATTAAACATATAGGCTCCTAACCTTTACTGTAAATTATTTCTATATAATTATGTGCTCAAACTTCGCATATAAAAATAGCACTCTGAACCTTGAAAAATCAATAGTTATAAGCCAATAAATATGGCAAAATTCTCTGAAAAGTGGTATAATATTATCATCCAAAATAATACACAAATACCAATTCGAGAGGATAACCATATGGATATTTTAACAGAAAATACACCTGAAGAAAAGACACTAAAATCAATTTTTTGCTTTTTAAAAGAGTACTCTGTAGGTAAGCATCTAAAAAAGCAAATGCATATAAACGTAAGGGTATACCAGTAATTAGTATATTTATATACCTAGTCCAGCTTGTTTTTACAAAGAAGAGTATGTATATGAATATACTCAACAGTACTCATAATACTGGTTTTGCAAAAGATGTAGTATATAGGGCTTATGAATTCATAATTCATAAACTGGTCTTCATTCCTATTAAGCCTTGCTACGTGTGTTGTTAATAGCAAAATAGAAACTTTGACATCAAAAGAAAGAACGTTTTAATAGTTGATGACACACTTTATAGTCGTTCTAGAAGTTATATTGAGAGAATGATTTAAATATTACTTGCAGGACAGGTTTTTTGAAAGTGACTTTGATAGGCTTTTGAAGGAGACTGAGAAAGACAGTAGGTCTTGAGGTATATGGATTTTACTGCATTTGAACTACTCAAATTTTTTGAGCAGTTCAAAACTTGTATATATAAAACTTTAGAACCATTCGGAAATATCGGATGGTTCAGATCATAGAAGCCTATCATCCCTTGGGCTGGTTGGCATACAAAGCAGCCAATTCCACGGAAGGGGAATAAGTAAGAAGAGTTCGCCTCCACCAAATCAAAAGACTGTCGTTGAAACAAGGTAATATGTATATGAAGGCATATAAGCCTGTGTATGTTAGGGTCAATAAGACATATTGAGTTTATTGGTGGTATATGAAAAAACAAGTAAGCTTTTCAGGAGACGGGAAGTTTATAACGTTTGTGGCAAATTTGCGTTGTATAGAATGAATATTTGACAAGTGTAAAAAAATATTTTACAAATAGTATACTTTTACATCATTCTGGCTTATAATAATAGTGGAGGTGTAAAAAATGAGCATAGAATTATTATTTGAAAAAAGGACAATTGTTGGAAAAAACCTTCTTAGTATTATAAGAGATAATGGCTACACGAAATCATCTTTTGCTAAAGTTATTGATATAACAAGGCCTACTTTGGACCGGCTGATTGCAGGTGAAATCGAAAGTCTTACAAAATATAGGCAGTATATCGGGAAGATTACTGAAACCCAAGACATGACTGAAGAGCAGCTTCTGAACTACGCTCCGAAATATAGTGCGAATAATGAGCCTGTTTTAGTTCATTCCTTCAATGCACCAGATAGTCATGAAATAAAGGGTCCTGCAAAGGAAATGTTTTCAATTTTGGATGATATCCTTAATATCTGTGAAGTTTATTATGGCAAGTAGGTGATAATAGTATGTCAGATATCATTACAAGCGAAAACCTGGAACAGCTTATAGAGCTAAACAGGACAATCAAAGATGAAGTATCTTCAATGATTGACAATTTAAATATTAGGCATAACTCACCAGGTATTACCAATAAGGAGAATTTAGCATTCAAGATCCTTAAGGATAATAATCTGATACAAATCCCGGTAGAAGACGAGTATTGGGGCGGTGCGGTATTTGTAAAGGATGATTTGAAAATTCCTATTATTAATACTGCACAACCACGGGTATATCAGTACTTTGTAGCCTGCCATGAGGTCTATCATCTGTTATATGATTCAAATCTTACGGGGGAGATTCATAATATAACCGTTGATATGAAGATGAACGAAAGAAAGGCAGACTATTTCGCAGCGTCTGTTCTGTTGGGTAATGTTTATGAGTACTATCATACTCTTGAGGATGAGGACTTTGTAAACAAGATAATTCGGTGTATGGACTTATACAAAGCACCCTATAAAGCGGTTCTAATCCATTTATTTGAGAAGGCAGTAACATTATATAACGACACGCAGTTAAAAGAATTGATTCTCCAACACTTTGACCATAAACCTGATGATATGGTTGAAAGGTTTGAAGTGCTTGAGTTAGATTCTGGATTAGTTAAACCAACTAACCTGGTAAGCCTTGGTGGCGTGGATAAACTGATAATGAAAAAGGTGAAGGAAAACCCAGATACAACATATCATGAGTCCAATTACAAATTCCTAATGCAGTTAAAGGAAAGAATTTTAAAACTGGCAGGGAGGGTATAGAGCAATGCCAATTGATACAATATCCTCCCTTAAATCCTTTTTGCGTAATGGCAGTAATTTGAAAATGTGTATCCTTGATAATAACATGATTGAAATACTGACACGGATTTCTTCTATAATTATGCAGGATCGCATTTTTGCTCAATATGATATTATCCTGATTCCCCGGTGGGTTTATGAGGAAGTACAGGATAGCGACGTTAGAGTCAGATATATCAATGAATTTCGTGATAAATATAATTTAAATCTATGTGTCATAGAAGAGAAGGACTACTCCGAACTGATTGATTTCAAGGAAGCTGATTTATTCTACATCTTTGTTTATTCATGCCGTGTGCTGACAAACCTGATTAGCTTTATTAATACGAATATTATTGATACAAAGGCTCCCGAGAGTAAGATTATAGATCAACTATCCCCATATGAAGATTGGTTGGACAAGCTCTATAACGAAGGCTTTGATAGCAAAGTTTTAGCAAATGGACGGACACAAAAGAAAAATGCAGGGGAAGTATCGATCTGTGTCCTTGTAAATATATTGTCTCTTTACTATGATAAATTCGATAATTTAACTATTTTTAGTTTTGATGGAGATACATATAATTTTGCATTAGAAAGTAAGAAAAAGCTGATAAAAGATGTAAGATTCAAAGACGGCCTGTTTAAACCGATAACATATAAATCCAATGATGTATTGATTCACGAATGGCTACAACAAGGGTATATCGATAAAGCAGACCTTGAGAGTATTGTTGACAAGATAAGGCAAAGAAGAAAAGTCAAATATACCAAACGGGCATCTGACTTTTCCGTTGAAGAACATGAAGAGTTATTAGATAATAATCAATTCTGTCAGCTTATATTACAGAGTGGTTTGCACATAATTTTTTAGAGGGTTATACATCAACAAGGACGCAATAAAGGAAAAAGTAAAGGAATTGACTCTGATGCTGTTGCATCTTACATCATGATGTGAAAACGAATTTGGGATGCAGTACCAAAGAAGCTGGAAGGGCTATGACTTTGATACATTGTAAGGTCACTGATTTCAGTGTCGATTTTTCCTGTTATTATCATTGAGTTTTTTGGATCATTTCTCATGTCATAATGATTAGATGCCTAGGAATAAAGAAGAAATACACACAGTTTCAGGGTTTTGTGAGGTAAAGGCGAATAAGTATGGCGATGACATTTTATAAATTATAAAGAAAAATTGAATAGATAGAAAGCAGAGCTTGATTTTATTGGAAGAATGGTATATGCGTTATTATATACTAGATTTTCGAGAGGTGGATAAGAAAGATGCAGAATAAGGATATTAATATTCTCAAATATAAACTTATACTGTTTGATGCGGATGGTACTCTTTTTGATTATGATATGGCAGAGGGAGTGGCTTTAAGAAAGACTTTTGAGAAGTATTGCTTTTTTTATAGTGAGGATATCCGAAATAGGTATCGAGAAATAAATAGAAATATGTGGAAAGAATTTGAAGATGGCAGAATAGATAAAGCAAATCTTCAGACTGGTAGATTTGAGAAGCTTCTATCTGAATGTGATTATAAAGCTGATTCGAGTGAGTTTAATTTATTATATCTTGATATTCTAGCTGAAAGTGGTCACTTGATTAGTGGTGCACTGGAAATATGTATGGAGTTATCACAATTTTGTACGCTTGCGATTGCAACCAATGGTATTTCACGGACACAAAAAGGTAGGCTTAAGAATTCGCTAATTCAGCCTTACATAAGCCATATTATCGTGTCTGAGGATGCCGGGTATCAAAAACCACATAAAGGATTTTTTCAATATGCTTTTGACACTTGTAAAGTGCAGGATAAGAAATCGACAATTATTATTGGAGATTCTTTAAGTGCAGATATAAAGGGCGGTATAGATTTTGGTATTGCCACATGTTGGTATAATCCCTCGGGTATTTTGGAAAACAGTGGGATGAAGATTGATTATGAAATAAAAGATTTAACGGAATTAGCGGATTCAGATGATGAAATAACATGGATGAGCATGAAGATATAATGACTGGGGTGAAGGTTCTTGAATTTAATTAAGCCACAAAAACTCAAAAAAGGTGACACAATTGCTAGCGTAAGCTTATCCTGGGGCGGTGCGGGGGATGATGCATTCTTATGGAGATATAACCTTGGTAAAAAGCGACTGCAGGAAGTTTTCGGGCTGAATGTTATAGAAATGCCGAATACCCTAAAGGGCTCCGAGTATCTATATAGACATCCTGAAGCAAGAGCAATGGACTTAATGAATGCATTTGCAAACCCTGAAGTTAAAGGAATATTTTCTTGTATTGGAGGGGATGACAGCATTAGATTATTGCCTTATATAGACTTTGATATGATAAAAAGAAATCCTAAAGTTTTTCTTGGCTATTCTGATACTACTGTGACTCATTTCATGTGCTTGAAATCAGGATTATCAAGTTTTTATGGTGCATCAATTCTAGCTGAATTTGCTGAAAACATAAAAATATTTGATTATACTGAAGAACACTTGAAAAAAGTTTTGTTCTCTTCTGAACCATTAGGGCAGATTCATATAGCACCTGAATGGACTGGTGAAAGGATTGAATGGACAGAAGAAAATATAAATATAGTTAAAACAATGCAAAAAAATGATGCTTATGAATTTATACAGGGCGAAGGAAAAATTCAAGGTCGATTAATTGGCGGATGTATAGAAGTCATTGAGATGATTAAAGCTACAACTCTTTGGGACAAAGAATACTTTGATGACGCAATCCTGTTTTTTGAAACATCGGAGGATATGCCTGAACCATCCATGGTAAAGTATTGGCTACGCAATTACGGAGCGCAGGGTATTTTGAATAAAATCAGGGGTATTATATGGGGGAAGCCGTATCAGGGAAAATACTATAGCGAATACAAAACTGTTATAAAAACTGTAATGATGGAATTTGATTTGGAGGAGCTTCCTGTTGTTTATAATATGACATTTGGACACAATGAACCGATGATATGCTTGCCCTATGGAGCTTTAGCACAAATTGATTGTGATAACAAGACATTCTGCATTCTTGAAAGCGGGGTTGTTTAGCATGGTTTATATAGGAATACCGACCTTAATTGAAACAAAATCAATTGAGGGCTTAAGACAATCGGTTGGTTGGATGAAGAGCAAATCATAGAGAAGAGGTTTTATAATGCGGACAGAAAAAGAAATGTTTGATTTGATTCTAAGCGTTGCCAATAATGATGAGCGTATAGGAGCTGTCTATATGAATGGCTCCAGAGCTAACCCCAACGTCAGCAAGGATATATTCCAGGATTATGATATTGTATTCATGGTGACAGAAACCAAATCGTTTTTGAATGATAAGAACTGGATAACAGTTTTTGGTGAACCGGCCATTGTTCAAGAGCCGAACAGAGAAGACCCTGAAACCTATTACACTTGGCTTATGCTTTTTAAAGACGGAAACCGTATAGATTTGCATATCCGGACAAAGGAATATGCTATTAGCGAGTATATAAAAGATTCGTTAACTGTCCCAATTTTAGATAAAGATAATTGTCTTCCGGAAATTCTTCCAACAAATGATTCGGATTATTATGTCAAAAGGCCGGAAGAATCTCAATATAAAAGCCGTTGCAATGATTTCTGGTGGTGTCTGCAGAATGTAGCAAAAGGTATTGCACGGGATCAGCTCCCATATGCCATGTGGATGTATAATGTGGTAGTCAGGGAAAATATGACTAAAGTGATTGACTGGTATATTGGTATAAATACTGATTTTTCGGTCTCAGTTGGGATGAGCGGGAAGTACTATAAAAAGTATTTACCTGTAAACATTTATTCCTTATTCACAAAAACCTATTCCGGCAGTGATTATGATGATTTGTGGACAGCAATATTTAATTCCTGCGAGCTGTTTAGAAGCATTGCACCACCAGTTGGCAAGCACTTTGGATTTACTTACAATCAAGATGAAGATACAAATATGATGGAGTATTTGAACTGGGTAAAAGCGTCTTGGCAAAATGATAAGAAGAAAGGCTAAATAATTATGATATCTTACAAGAATGGAGAATCCAGATTTAACTTCAGGGTAGCCGGATTGATTTTCAATGAGAAAAGGCTACTCATACATAGGATGAAGAAGGATGATTTTTACGCTCTTCCCGGTGGACGGGCTGAAATGATGGAAAACACCGAAATAACTATAGTCAGAGAAATGAAAGAGGAGCAAGGTAAGACTGAATTTATCAAAGAAATAACTTGTCAGGGGAGAAAAGAATTGGGGGCAAAATACCAAACCTATGAAATATAATAACCTGTTATGCAGTATTTTTGGAAATACTCTGTGGATTTTTATAAAGAGAAGGAGCTAAATTTATATGCCAAAGAAAACTTTTAATCAACAATTACAGGATAACAAGTATATGCCAAAAATATCCAAATAAGTAACCCAAAAGCAATATTGATGTATGGAGGAAGGAAGTTGCTAATTGCTCCTCCACTTGCCTATGATGAAATAATAAAAATGATACCGGCAGGAATATTTATAAATATAGCAGCCAAGGCTTCTATTGAGCGTGGCACTGATCAGACCCCTTACTGGAGAACTCTCAAGAAAGATGGTGAACTGAATGAGAAATATCCTGAAGGCATTGATGGACAAAAGCTGCATCTTGAGATGGAGGAACACACTATTATTCAAAAGGGTAAAAGATACTTTGTGAAGGATTACAAGGAGAAGTTTTTTGAACTTGAACACTAATGTTTTTTCTGAAGCTGTTTTTACAAGGAGAAAAAAATATGAAAGCAAATTATCCATTACGAATTGATGAAGCAAACGGCATTGTATACGCATGGTTTACAAAAATGGAGTATAAAGGAGGGTCAGTCACTTCAGATTTAGAGCCAAAGTTGATTTTGTTTGAAGACAAATATTACGATATCTATGAAAAGGTCGGAAATGAAATTTTTGTAGATTTATTTAGGAAAATGCATAGCAATATACGCCAATTTTTTCCACTTAATGAAGTTCAAAAACGTGAAACATATCTTTGGTTCGAAAACGGCGAGCTTGTAGGTAGTATTCGGATTTATCACAACAAAGAGAAAGACTGTTATGAAATCGAGAGGGTTATGGTCGCTCAGCAATCTCAGGGCAAAGGTTACGGAAAAATGTTATTGAATTTTGCTGTTGCGAAACTTCAGCAAACTCACCGTACACCAATTTGTTTGACAGTTGCTGCTTGCAACGACAAAGCGGTTCAAATGTACGAAAAGTTTGGGTTTGTCCCTGTTAGCGAAGAAATGGATACGTGGATGATTGAGGGATAAGATTTATCGTTAAATTATGCACCGCCTCTGAGTTCAAACAGAAGAATAATTAAATAGCATTAATATAAATTAGGGGTTGAAAAGATGGGTTATTCACTGGATTTAAAAATGATTTCAATGGATGCGTATAAGGAAATCTTGAAAAATCAATATTTGCTGCCGAGTAGAAAAATACTTCATCAAGATATGGATTCCAGTTTTGATGCCATAAATAGCTGCGAAATTAAAAGTTTAGGTGAATTAAAGAATGCCTTGTCTACTAATGGGGGCTTTGATTGTTATTCAAAACCGCCGTTAGGCTACTGTATTTGTTTAGGCACATAGCTATTCTGCCGCCAAACAACGGTTTTTTTAATTTCCAAGTTGGGCGATACAAGCTCCATTTTATAGATGTCTTTTCAAATAAATCATATCCACTAACTGTTGTCCGTTTTCATACATAGGGTGGTCGTAATTGTCTACAAAAAAGTTTTTAACAATGTGTGATTTTACAAATTCGCATTTCTCGTAGAAATTAAGTATCGTAGGGCTATCGCCTGTTCCAACATATAACTCGCTACCAGACTTTTTGTAGTAATCAGCAATAAATGAGATTAGATGTTTTCCATATCCTTTCCGTTGATATTTAGGAACGGTAACAATATTCTTAATTTCATAAACGCCGGATTGCTCTTGTGTAACAACGCAAATCGCTTTAACATCATCATCACACAAGGCGAACATTTCACCACGATACAAATATTTTTCTATCATACTTACCTGTTCATCTGCAATAAGTAGCAATTCCATGTACTTTGTTTTGTCGCTATCAATAATTTTCACAATTTCCATTCGATATTTCCCCTTTCTTCTGTTATCTTTTCAAATCTATTATACTGTTTTCCATTTCAAATTTAAGTAATATAATATAATTATTATAACAGGAAATAGATCAATTAATATAATTACTTTAATATGATAGAAGGTGTAATCTATAATATATTTAAGCAGCTTTTTATTATCTAAAGAGATAGTAAGTATTCTTTTTTTATAAAGGGTGAAATAGATGAATGAGGATTTCAGATCTAATTTAAATAATATTGAACAGAAGGCCTGTTTAGAAAATTTGATTGAGGTAAAGTATGAAAAGCTTTACGCATGTGCGTTCAGAATGACTGGAAACCATCATGATGCCCAGGATGTATTGCAAAATGCATTTCTAAAGGCATATAAAAATATTGGAAGTTTCAGGCAAGAATCAACATTATATACGTGGCTATACAGAATTTTGATAAATGAAAGCTACAGATATTTTGAATATATTGAAAAGCTTCCTGTAACAATAATTACAGAAAAGCTGGGTGTTAGTGAAAAGGATTTCTTTGAAAGTATCCAATACATACCTGATTACAATGATAATCTGATAATTGATGAAATGCGTGAAAAATGTTTACAAGCCTTTTTAAAGTGCATGCCAAAGAATCAAAGAGTTTGCTTTTTGCTAAAAACATGTTTAAAACTGAAAAATAAAGAAATAGCTGAAATTCTTGAAGTTTCCGTTGAAAATGTAAAAGTATTGCTGCACAGGGGCAGGAAAAAGCTCCAGGAATTACTTGAAATGCGATGTAATCTGATTGATCCAGAAAAACCATGCAAGTGCCATTTATGGATTAAATATATGAAAGAACACAATTTGGCAATTCCGTCTGGTTATAATCAAATGAAAAATGAGGATCTGAAAAAGGAGTATTTCAGTAAAATGTCATTGTTAAAGAAAGTAGATTACTTGTATAGAGTTGAACCGGAGTTTAAAAAAGATAAATTTATAGATTATCTTAAAAAAGTAGTTATTGAACTGTAACCTTTTTATATTTGTATGTGTCTAAGTAAACATCAAATAATTAAACGGAGGGATTCTTTTATGGAAAGAAAAATTGTAGCACCATGTGGGATTGATTGTTTTAATTGCGAGATGTTTGAAGACAATGTAACTGAAGAATTTCAAATAAGGTTGTCACCAATGACAAGTATACCAAAAGAAGAAATAACATGTAAGGGATGTAGTAAGGATAATATTTGTCTTTTATTACATGCTCAAGGGAAAAGTTGCAAAACACGTGACTGTGTGGATAAAAAGGGAGTGGATTATTGTTTCGAGTGTGATACATTCCCATGTGAATACCTAATGCCTATAGCAGATGGAGCAAGTAAGTTTCCGCAAAACATTAAACTGTACAATCTTTGTATAATGAAAAGAATTGGTGTAGATGCTTGGATTGAAAAAGCGAGAGAAATCAGGAAAACATATTTTACAAAAACCATGGCAATCGGTGAAGGGGGAAGTATTGGTAAGTAATTAATTATATTGCTAATAACCATCAGGCTTTGCAGGTGGACTACTTGAAAGATGGAGATGTTATGTTGAAACCGGTCATGGAGGAAACGAGGGTATAAAAGAGATTTTGTTCAACAATGATAGAAGAAAAGAAAACTTCCAGTTTAGTATTCTACAAATACTTCCTAAGACGATAACAGAGAATGATGTTATAAATATAGAAAGCATGTACAAAATTAAGCTTAAAAGTCGGGAGTTTATTCTTGCCATTCAACGGCAGTAATCCTCCTTACTTTCTTTTCCATATGAACAATATTATCAAAAACCTAAATATAACATATAGAAGGCTATTAACATAATAAGTGAACCCATTACAATTTTTAGTACTTTACTTGCTCCGCCATACTTCTCGCTTGATGACAGCTTATGCACAAAACCCACAGATGTTCCAGCGATCATAACTAGAAAGCTATGTCCTATAGAATACAACATTAAAAGCAGTATTCCCCACAGCAGGCTTCCTTCCTTCGCCACCATTGCAAGCAATACAATTAATACTGGTGTTGCACAAGGGGAAGAAAATAATCCACCTAAAACTCCCGCCAAAAATGCACCTACAAAACCACGTTTAGTATTTTTACTAATAGCATAAGAAGATGGGATAAAGTTATATACCTCCCATGTTTGTAAAGCCATTAAAAGCATAAGTATCCCTAGCAATATATACCACCAAGAGCCTGTTCCTTGCATAAGTCTTCCAAGAAGGGAAGCCGCTGTACCTAAAATGGTAAAGGTAACAGCCATACCTATTGAAAACACAGCAGACAGCCAAAAGGCTCTTTTAGTATCACGTTGTCCTGTGCCGCCTACATAGCCTATAACAAGAGGTACACTCGTAAGCGCACACGGAGTAACAGAAGTAAGTATCCCGGCCAGTAATGCTAAAAGCGGTGCAAGCCAAATGTTTGCTGAAATAGCACCTGAGAGAGATTCAAGCCATTGGTTGATAACAATATCCATTATTCCAACCCCATTTCCTTCAGTGCACTTAATATCTGATCTTTTTTCATACCGCCCTCATGTGCTGTAAAAATATGTTCGCCATTGTCCCGTGATGAATACATTTTCATTTGCAAGGCTTGTGGATCTTTTGGCTTATATGGGTTACCTTCTTTATCAATAAAAATCTGTGTAGGAATGAGGCTTATAGGATAATCCTGAGCTAATTGCTGATACTTCCATACATCTACAAATTTGATAATTGCTTTTCCACGAAGTTCAGCATTTAGTTCTTTTAGTACCGGTGCCATCTCTTTACATGGGATACAAGAGTCTGCACCAAAGTCTATAACTATAGGAAGCCCATATGACTTAAGCTTTTCAAGATCAATTTGCTCTGTTACATGAAGCTCGAAATCAGAGTTGTCTGTTACTACTTTACCTGATTTATCAGCTCCTTCCAAGCTTACTTCGTTTTTCTTATCCTTAACAATCCATATAGCAGCTATAGCACATATAATCAAAATCGGTATAATAATCTTGAGTACTATTCCTTTTTTAGATTTAACAGTATTTTCATCATTCATTAACAGCAACCTCCATTATCATCTCCACATGAGCAGCCGCAGTTTTCATTTCCTTGTCTTACCTCTCCAACATAGCTTATTGCTTCTGATGGGCAAAGATTTCCGCATCCATGACATCCATGGACACATCCCTCTGGCTTAACTACAACAGGAGTAGGGGCTTTCTTAAGATCGTATACACCATGCTTGCATTTTTCTGTACATGCTCCACATTCAATACATTTTTCGTAGTCAATAACAGGATACCAGGTTTTTGACATAAAATTGACCTCCCTTAAGCAAATTATAATTTTAAAAGATTTATCTTAAATTAAAAGATAACCAAATGCATTAAATATATAACCGATTGTAATAATACCTATAGTAACGATACCAGCAAATATCACTAAAAGCTTTGTTTTAACTATTTTCTTCAACATAATCATTGAGGGAAGTGATAGTGCAGTAACAGCCATCATAAAGGACAATGCGGTACCAACTCCAACTCCTTTTCTAACTAACGCTTCAGCAATTGGAAGTGTTCCAAAAATATCAGCATACATAGGGACACCAACAAGGGTTGCTAAAGGCACAGAATACCATTTATCCACACCAAGTACTGCCGATATTATTGACTCAGGAACCCAATTATGGATACCGGCACCTATCCCAACACCAATAAGAATATATAGCCATACCTTTTTTATTATGCTTAAAACCTGCTCTTTGGCAAAGTCTATTCTTTCACGTGCTGTAAGTTCTTCTTGTGCTGCTTCAAATACCTTGTTGTTAAATACAAAAGGCTCTACATACTTTTCAAGCTTTAATTTGCTAATAATAGTCCCTCCGGTAACCGCAAGTATGATACCTACAACAACATATGCTATTGCAATTTTCCAGTTGAAGATGCTGGCCAATAGAAGAACAGACGCCAAATCCACAAGAGGCGAGGATATTAAAAAGGAAAATGTAACTCCTATCGGTAGCCCTGCACTTGTAAAACCTATAAACAACGGAATGGAAGAGCAGGAACAAAAAGGTGTGACTGTCCCTAACAAAGCTCCTAATATATTTGCTGAAATTCCATTATATCTGCCTAATATCTTCCTGGTTCTTTCAGGTGGAAAAAAGCTTTGAATATATGAAATCGTAAATATAAGGATTGATAGCAATATAAATATTTTTATTACGTCATAAATAAAGAAATGTATGCTCCCACCTAGCTGTTCCTGGACACTCAGGCCAAAAACGTTTTCTACAAGAAGCTTTATTAAATTCGAAAGCCACTCCATTTTTAGTAACTGATTATTTAACCATTCAAATATAAACAAAAGATTATCTCCCCTTAATAAATTTTCAATTTATATATTATTATTATTATTGCACTTATTATATCTCAAAAAAAAGGTTGAAATAGCAAACCCAACTGCTGCTAAAATCAAATAAATAAAGATAGAACTATTAAAAAAACTTGTTGCTACTATTAGCGGAATTGCAATGGTCAAAAGCGAAAAAATAATTCTTGATAGTAATGTAGCCTTATACTTAGTATTGCAGTTTAAACATACTATGTTATAAGCAAACCTCTGTTTCCAGTTAATTTGTTTGGAACACACATCACATTTGTTCAATTTTTACACACCTCAACTTTTAATTTCTGATGCATACTGCTGAATTTTAAGAAGCTAAATTCTATACTATATTATTTTAACAATGAACTTTTAGTATCTTCTATTTGCCGAAGAATTATAGCTTCGGCAAGATCAATCATTTCATATACTTCTTTGTTTTTTATTGAATAAATAACCTTAGACCCATCTTTCCTACTTTCAACAATACCCTGATTTTTTAATACCGTGAGATGCTGAGAGGTATTGGATTGTTCAGAATCAAGATTAGGAAGGATATCACACACACACAGCTCACCATTTCTTAATAACTTAGTAATCTGAATTCTCGTAGGGTGAGCCAAAGCTTTAAATACATTTGAAACAAGTTGATTGCCCATATTAGACACATTATCACCTCGATATTTTATAATATTAGAAATAACTAATATATTAATGTAATTATATGTTAGTCTTATACAGTTGTCAATGTTAGCGGAAGAAAAAACTCCCAGATTTTTTCTGAGAGACAATGGTAGTGGAATAAAGTAAATTTGCAAGTTTGGAATATAATAATGAAATATTGAGCATATTATTCTAAAGCCTGTATTGGTATTCACCCATGAACAGTAAAATAAATATTTTTTTTGATATAAATGATTATGTGTTTATAAAAATATCAGACAATGGTATAGGTATACCAAATGAATCACATTTATTTCACAGCTAATACCAATGGCGCAGGACTTGCAGCGGCATTAGCAAAAGGAGAAGGAAGAGAACGCGTTTATGGCTCAATATTAAGTTTCATATCTTGGACCTCTTTCTGATAATTTCTTTGACTAAAGAAATTTTTGACTAATTTAGGTAAATTAACCATAATTAACGTAGAGAGATAAAAACACAATCCGGTTGGTAGTCCGGATGCAGGATATCCTGTTAGTAACCTGCCCTCCTGGGGTTGTCCATTCTCTTGAAAGTAAACTTACAGGAGGAAGTACAAATGAATATAAAATTGACTGTCTTTTTTGATGCTCCTTTCTGGGTTGGAGTATTTGAAAGGATTGAAAATGGGTTGCTTGAAACTTCAAGGGTTGTATTTGGTGCAGAGCCAAAGGATTACGAGGTGTATGCTTTTGTTCTTGAAAACTATTATAAGCTTAAGTTCAGCAGACCTATTAGAGTTGACTTTGAATCAGAAAAAAGGATAAACCCAAAGCGTCTACAACGAAAAGTTAGAAAAGAAACTTCTGATTCAGGTATTGGCACCAAAGCACAGCAAGCAATAAAATTGGAGCATGAAGCTCGAAAACAGGAACAAAAAAAGACTTCTAAGGAAAAACGTGAGGAGTTGGAGAAGTTTAAGTTTGAAAAAAAAACAGGAGAAGAAGAAGGAAAAGAAAAAGGGGCATTAATATAAATTAGGGGTTGAAAAGATGGGTTATTCACTGGATTTAAAAATGATTTCAATAGATGCGTATAAGGAAATCTTGAAAAATCAATATTTGCTGCCGTATTGTCTTTCAAATACGGGCGTTTCAAAAGAATACAAGCTTTAGTTTTTATAATGTAAATGCAAAAGAGTGGAGAGTATGGATATCATATTTAACATATGTATTGAAATTTAAATATGTGTATGGTAGAATTTATATAGATTAAGGAGGTGAAACGATGAACATATCAGCTAATTACAATAATATTCTTGATAGACTGGATTGCTATGTTGCCCGTATTACAGCGATTTCTGTATTTAAAGGGGGGAGTCTGTCCAAAAGAGAATATTTTTGATTTGGAGCTGGTGGATCATCATTTTACTATAATATTGAATAGTGCTAACGCCTGGGTGATTCTCTTTGCCCGGGTTTTTAATTTGTCTTGAATCTTGTTCTATAGTAGAGATAGCAGATTGTAAAGATATCTATAGATGCGTTTAAAATACCGGGGAAGTGGAATTTATCCACCAGGCTCCGGTATTTTATTTTACCCAGGCATGAAAGGAGATGTTTTTATGATAGATATAAGTGTAAATGATATAGACAAGTATTATGGAAGTAATCATGTATTAAAGGGTATCTCTTTCGAAGTATCAAGAGGTGAAAAGATTGCTTTGCTTGGCAAAAATGGTTCGGGTAAAACAACTATTTTTAAAATTTTATCAGGTATTGAGGAATTTGAAAGGGGAAGAATTGATAGGGCTGTGGGTAAAAGAATTGAGGTTCTTGAACAGATTCCCCAGTTTAAGGATGACTGTACTGTTGAAGATGTTTTACACACAGCTTTTGAGACGCTTCACAGTTTGCAGAAGGAAATGAGCCAGATGGAGGTGTTAATTAGAGAAAGCTGTTCAGAAACCCTGCTTTCTAAGTACGGAAAACTTCAGACAGAATATGAGGCTTTAGGGGGGTATGATTATGAAAGCAAAATTGATAAAGTGTGCAACGGAATGAATATAGGAGATGGGATGCGTACACAGCTTTTCTCTAAACTCAGCGGTGGTGAAAAGACAAGGGTAAATCTTGTGCGGATCCTTCTTTTGGATGCTGATATACTTTTGCTAGATGAACCAACAAACCATCTGGATATGGACTCTATAAATTGGTTTGAAGAATTTATTAAGGATTTTCCTGGAACGGTTATGGTTATATCCCATGACAGATGTTTTTTAGATAGCGTTATAAAAAGAATAATCGAAATTGATGATGGAAAGCTAAGCTTTTATGAGGGTAATTACAGTTATTATATAAGGGAAAAGGAAACAAGAATATTAACTCAGAAGGAAAAATTTGATCAGCAACAAAAGAAAATCAGTCAACTGGAAAAATCTGCAAAAAGGATGCACGAATGGGCAAGGAATGCAGATAACCCTGCAATGCACAAAAGAGCATTTTCCATGGAAAAGAGAATTGAAAGAATGGAGCGTATTGAAAAACCTGTTGTAGAAAGTAAGATTACCGCCGATTTTAAAAAAAGTAACTTTTCCAGCGAAGAGATTATTACTTTAAAAGACATAGGCAAATCTTATGGAGCTAAGAAGCTGTTCAGTGGAGTTAGATTAAAAATCCATCGTAATGACAGGATCGCTGTTGTCGGCTGTAATGGATGCGGCAAAACAACTCTTATAAAAATTCTTGCAGGCGACGTGGCACCTGATGAAGGGGAAATCATAACAGGTAAAAGTATTAAAGCTCAATATATGCCACAGGTAATTGATTTTGACGATAATGAGGCGACGGTTCTTGATATCCTGAGGCGTGTTCTTGAAATAGGTGAGGAAAGGGCAAGGGCAATCCTTGCGGCATTTAATTTTAGGGGAAGGGATGTTTTTAAAATAGCTGGTACATTGTCAGGAGGGGAAAAGAGCAGGTTGAAACTATGTCTACTCATGCAAAGTGAGACAAACCTTCTTTTGTTGGATGAACCAACAAATCATCTGGATATTGTATCAAGGGAGTGGATTGAAGAGGCATTAGAGCAATATAATGATGCACTGGTCTTTATTTCTCATGACAGGTATTTTGTAAACAGGTTTGCAAACAGGATATGGGACTTTAAGGATGGAGAAATAATAGATTTTAATGGCACTATGAATGATTACTCCAAATGGAAACAAAGTTTATTGGCTTCAAATATCCGGCAGAATGCCAACAAAAGCAAATTAACTAAAAAGATTGAAAAGAGCAACAAGGGTAGTAGTGGGAGGGTTACTAGAAGTGCAAAGGTAGTAAATAAGGAAAAGGAGATAGAGGATCGGATATTGGAGATAGAGAGTCGGATAAAATCTTTATGTATCGATATGGAAACTGCCGCTTATGATGTGGGACGTCTAAATGTTCTATATGGCGAGAAGGTTGAGCTTGAAAAGACTCTTGATTTACTTTATAGAAATTGGGAGAAGGCTTATAGTGAGTAGTGTAATATATATAATTCAAACGCTAGTGCCTCGTAACAGAATTAATTTCTAGAGCATGCTTTAATGTTTTATTGTTAATTGTGTGCATAAATGGTTTTGTGAAAAAGAAAAAAAGAACATACAGGTGAAAATCAAATTTTTCAATGTATAATCATTCTCGTGATTTATATAGAAAAATAGGGTACCTATGAGAGATACCCTATTTTCTTGGTGTGCCCAGTGAGCACACGTTCTAACGGGTGAAAGTCCCCAATCCACCCGACAGTGGGAAGGATACAGCCGAAGCCAAGGGTGTCCAGTGTGAACTGGAATCTGAAGAAAGGATTAGGCAAAA
>JAEWSG010000092.1 GCA_023398495.1 Bacillota bacterium | reverse complement strand
TTTGTGAATATTCAATTTTAAAATAATATTTTGTACATAAAATTCATAATAGACTCTCATAAATTGTCATCGAATTAAGGCTTAATATAACATTTAGATAAAAAATGTTCACAAAGCAAAAAGCATATCTATAAAAACAATTGAATTATTTAACAGGTTGTATTATACTATATTTTTAGTACGAGCAATAAATAACAAATTATTAAAATATTAATTAAATGGAGTAGAAGATTATGAACGGACGTAAATTTTTTCTGATAATTTGTACGGTATTATCTTCATTTATGTTTCTTTTAGGTGTTTTATCTCTTGGATATATAAATGCCTCTTCTGAAGAAACTGTACCAGATAGTATATACTCAAACAAGGATAATGTGCTGGGAATTTTAGATTCCTACAAAACAAGTAATGAAAGTATTAATGTGCTTGTATTAGGTGGCGATAAGGTAAATAAAAATACAGATACAATGATGCTTGTAAACTTTAATCCATCAACAGCAAAGATCAGTATCCTTTCCATACCAAGGGATACAAAAGTCAGAATCAAGAATAAAACAGCCAAGATAAATGCTGCATACCCAGGCGGAGGCGGTGAACGTGCAGTTGAATGTGTGAGTGATCTTCTGGGTGTTGACATCAGATACTATGTTTATGTCGATACTTCGACCTTTAGAAAAGTTATTGATAAACTTGATGGTGTTGATTATTATGTTCCGGAAAATATGAATTATGATGATCCGCTCCAGAACCTTCATATTCATCTAAAGAAAGGGCAACAGCGTCTTGACGGTAAAATGGCGGAGCAGTTCATGAGGTACAGGCAGGGAAATAGTCATAAGCCCACAAAAAACTACGATGGCAGCGACTTAAAAAGGATAGATGCTCAGCAGAACTTTATAAAAGAGTTGATACGTCAGAAAGTCAACTTATCCTATATAACAAAAATGAACGATATACTCAATGTTGTTTTCAGCAATATAGACACAAATATAGAGATGAACGAAGTGTTGAAATTATCAAAGAATATAAGCAAAATTAATGCTAATGAGATTAACTTGTTCAAGTTACCCGGCAGTTCAATGAATGGTAGTCCTTGGTACTATGAAATTGACAATAAAGAAACAGGTGCAATTGTTGATCAGTATTTTGAAGACAAATAAATAAAGAATAAAACTCCGGGTTCTTATAACAATCCGGAGTTTTGTTTTGTCTTTTTCGAAAAAAATATATAATCAATGTAAATCCGAAAGAACAAAAAATCAGGAAGTCAAAAAAATCTTGTATGCCTTGTAGGACATAAAAATATCAACTTTACTTATAATCTCAAAAGGCGAATGCATTGATAATATGGCCACACCGCAATCAACTACATCAACATTTAAATTTGCAATAAACTGTGCTATAGTGCCACCGCCGCCCTGGTCTACCTTTCCTAACTCTGCGGCTTGCCAGACAATGTTATTGTCATTAAATAATTTTCTCACTTCACCTACAAACTCAGCATTTGCATCACTTGCACCGGATTTTCCCCTTGAGCCGGTATACTTCTGAAGTACTATGCCTCTTCCTAAAAATGAGGAATTCCTTTTATCATAGACACCTTCAAAGGTTGGATCAATGGCAGCATTAACATCTGCTGAAAGCATTCTGGAGTTGGAAAGACATTTTCTTATTATGATATCGTTGTAGCTTTCCATACTCATACTACACAATTGAGCCAAAAAATTGACAAAAAAGCTGGATTGTGCACCTGTATTCCCAATGCTTCCAACTTCCTCTTTGTCGGATAAAATGCAAACAGCAGTTCTTTTAGTGGTGCTTACCTCAAAAATTGCTTCGAGTGCTGCATATGCACATACCCTGTCATCTTGTCCGTATGAGCCCACCATACTTTTATCAAAACCCACATCAGCTGCAGCAAGTTTAGGTACCATTTCCAACTCAGCGGAAAGGAAGTCTTCCTCAACAATTCCATATTTCTCATTTAAAATTTTTAGTACATTTAGTTTTACTTTATCTTTTACCTTTTCATCTTTAAAAGGAATTGAGCCCGATAGTATATTCAACCCCTCCCCGGTTATAGCCTCGCTCATTTTCTTTTGCATTTGTTCGGCAGCAAGGTGAGGAAGAAGATCTGTAATAGTAAATAATGTATCATTATCGTCTTCTCCAATACAAACATTAACAATACTTCCATCTCTCTTTACTATTACACCATGCATTGCCAAAGGTATAGTCACCCATTGGTATTTCTTTATCCCTCCATAATAATGCGTCTTTAAAAAGACCATATCATTAGCTTCATACATGGGATTGGGCTTAATATCGATTCTGGGTGAATCAATATGTGCTCCTAATATATTAACGCCGCTTTCCATTGAATCTTCTCCAATTACGGCAAGTACAATAGTTTTACTTCTTCCAACGCTGTATATCTTCATTCCTGGCTGCAAACTTTTGTTTGATTCTATTACTTCGTCTAAAGATACATATCCCTTGCTTCTGGCAAGTTTTTCTGTTTCATAGGTAAATTCCCTTTCAGTTTTTGCTTTATTTAAGAAGTGTTTATACCTATCACAGAGTTCATAGGTTATTTTGAACTCTTCATCATTGATTTTTTCCCATGCACTCTTTTGTTCATATAACAACTTTTCTGACAATATTTCCCCTTGAGTTTTATTTTCAGACATATGTCCCCTCCTTAACGTTTATATTTACTTTTTTAAAGAATAAATTATTATTTCATTGATTTTAATATTCCCAATAAACTTCAGATAATATCAGATTTCATGCAAATTTATATTCGAAAAAAAAGAGCCCTTTAGCTCTTTTCATCCAATTATAATTATATATCTGTTTGTCAATCTGAAAAAGTCGCAGCAATATCCTTTTGCATCATTTCAAAATTTACAAGAAGCCCTAACAGCTTCTCTACGACAACAGGGTCAAACTGCGTACCTGAGTTCAATTTAAATTGGTTTATTGTTTCATCAAGGTTAAGTCTTGAACGGTATTTTCTATCTGAAGTCATCGCATCGAAAGCATCAGCTACAGTCAGAATTCTTGCCAGAAATGGAATTTGATCACCCTTCAAACCTTCTGGATAACCTTTTCCGTCCATTCTCTCGTGATGATATTTAACTAACGGCACAACATCCTTAAACATTGAAATTGCTGATAATATATATGCACCCTTAAGAGGATGTTTTTTAATTTCTTCATATTCGGAAAAGTTGAGTTTGTCTGTTTTAAACAGGATATCATCGGCTGTACCAATCTTTCCTATATCATGAAATATACCGCCAACTTTTAAAAGCTCAATCTCTTCCTGACCTAAATTGAACTCCTCTCCTAACTTTGCAGCATAATAGGATACCCTGTCAGAATGACCGCGGGTGTATATGTCCTTGGCATCAACCGTTAGCCTTAATGCCTCAATTGTATCAATATACCTGTTTCTCAACTCCTGATAGGTTCTATCAAGTTCTTCCTTTTTCATGTTAATCAGAGAGTGTAAGAAAGCATTATTTATTGATGATGAAGCTTGAGACGAATATATTTCAAGTAATTTTAGCCCTTCATCAAAGTTGTTGCTCTCTATATATATAACCCCTATAGAAGTATTGTTTTCTCCTATTAAGGGCAGAATAATTCCATGATCCAAGTATTCTGTGACCCCATTCTCTCTCGAATAACCAATCCGCTCCATCAAATCAGGGCTAAGCATCATAACCAGTGATTCCACTGGAATCTTATATTCACCAACACCTTTGTAAATAATCTCACCTTGGCTGCTTATGCAATCATCTACAAGAATAAAAGCATCCTTACTATTCACAAGAGGCATAAGACCTTCTAAAATTTCTTCAAGAATTGTGTCTATTGGCTGCAACTGATAAATTTTAGGTACAGCATATAGTATCTTATTCAATCCATCCTTAAATTGCTTTATGGTACGCAGCTGAGAAATTGATTTTATCCCTGATTCAATTAACAACAGTAGTTGGTCAAAACGGTCTCCTTTTTCGCAGTAGCCTTGAATGTCAAGTTCCTTGATTGTTTCAAGAGGTGGTGCAAGATCTTTATGGCCAGTCAGTAGTAGAATATAAATATCCTTATTAAACTCTCTTATTTTCGCAACCACTTCATCTCCATGTATAGGAGTCATTATATAATCCAATATAAGCATATCGAAAGATTCAGTTTGCAACCGATCAATTGCTTCGATAGGATTAGAAATACCAACACAATAATACCCGCTTCTAGTGAGCATTACTTTCATTGAATTGATAATGCCTTCTTCATCATCGACTATCAGAATCTTATAATTGGTTGTAACCTCAGCCATCTTTTTTCTCATTCTAACTCCTCCTAAAACTTACTGCACTTTAATATTTGCATTTTGGAGCTAATCGAAAGTATTCACTTTAGTATTGGCAAACTGACATTCTATTAAGCCTTTTTATATTAGGCAAGTTACTATTATCAACTTCTGATATTTTGTGATATTTGAACTTCTCGGACTAACTATATGAAAATGCCACTTTCAAGAGGAGCTAAAAGAAAAAACTTGACTAATTCTGTAAAATAAAAATAAGCACAATTAATGCTCTACTTATATTTTATATAATTATTGCTTGTTATGCAAGTGTTTTCATATAGGCAATTAGTATGATTTATATAGGACTATCAGTACTATTTTCAAAAATGCTTTTGATTATTCAAAATCACAGGTTCTAATAATTTTTATCGGCTATACTTTTTATTCACTTAACGACAAAAATTACTTTATTTCTTGACTTATTTTTCTGATTACTTTATAAATAAACTATATGGGTAAAATACAATTTATTATTCTACAGAATACTGTTTGGAGGAATTAATATGTTTGATTGTCATGTACACAGCAGCTTTTCAGGGGATAGTGATATGAAATGCGAAGAAGCCATAAATACCGCTATAAACATGGGGCTGGAAGGCCTTGCATTCACAGATCATCTCGATTTTGACTACCCTGACTATGATGATGTATTTTTAATTGATTTTGAAAAATACTCAGATTTTATGGACCAGATGAAAGAGAATTTCAGAGGTAAAATAAAAGTTCTTAAAGGTGTAGAAGTAGGTATACAGCCTCATGTAATAGAAAGCAGTTTAGATGTTGTAAATAAATATGATTTTGACATAGTTATTGCATCAGTCCATATTGTTGATAAACTGGATCTGCATAATGGTGATTTTTGCAAATCAAAAACACAAAAAGAATCATATACAAGATATCTTGAAGAAGTACTTAAGACAGTGGACTCATTCAGTAACTTTGATATCTTTGGACACATTGACCTTATCAGGAGGTATGGATGTTATGATGACAAGACGTTAAAGTATAATGACTACACAGATTTGATTGATACAATTCTAACTAAACTTATTAATATGGGAAAAGGCATTGAAGTCAATACTTCCGGATTCAGATATAAATTGGATTCATCTATGCCGGATTTTGAAATAATCAAGCGCTTCAGGGAACTTGGAGGCGAAATTATCAGTACCAGTTCGGATGCACACTACCCGGAGCATATTGCATATAAATTTGATTATGTAAACGAAATACTATCAAAATCAGGGTTTAATTACACAACACACTTTGAGCAAAGAAAACCAGTATTCACAAAAATTATTTAACAATAGTCGTTACAAAATTACAAAAAGTCAAAAAGTTATAATAACTTTTTGACTTTTATATACGCCTATTAAATCTTGTAAAACAATTTTAATTAACTATCTGTACTTTGTGGAATACCTTCTTTCCTTTCTTCACAATAATTTCCTTCTCTTTAAAGTCTTCAGGCATTACCAAAAAGTCAATTTTATCAACTTTAACATCATTTACACTCACTCCGCCTTGTTCAACAAGACGTCTTCCTTCACCTTTAGATGGAACCAGCTTCGTCTTTATCAAAAGATCAAGGATATTTATTCCACTACCAAGTTCCTCAATGCTTATTTCTGTAGTAGGCATATTTTCGGAACTCGCTCCTTTACCAAAAAGAGCTTCAGCGGCCTCTTGTGCCTTCTTCGCCTCTTCTTCACCATGTATAAGCTTGGTTACTTCAAAAGCAAGAACCTTCTTTGCTTCATTTATCTGCTGGTCTTTGAGCTTTGAAAGCTCTTCAATCTGAGACAGTGGCAGGAATGTAAGGAGTTTCAGACACTTTATAACATCATTGTCATGTATATTTCTCCAGTACTGATAGAATTCGTATGGAGGTGTCTTATTTGGATCAAGCCATAAAGCTCCCTTTTCAGTTTTTCCCATTTTTTTGCCTTCGCTGGTTGTAAGAAGTGTAAAGGTCATACCATACACTTCCTTACCCTCTACTCTTCTAACAAGTTCAATTCCCCCAAGAATATTTGACCACTGGTCATCTCCCCCAAGTTCGAG
Organism: Bacillota bacterium; assembly: GCA_023398495.1. Taxonomy (GTDB): domain Bacteria; phylum Bacillota; class Clostridia; order Acetivibrionales; family Acetivibrionaceae; genus Acetivibrio. The sequence continues at coordinate 1,122 of JAEWSG010000092.1, read as the reverse complement.
TATACAACCATATTTCTGGTACAATTTCAGGAAATCATAACTTTGCATAAGCATATAATTGAATTCGATAAAGGACAATCCTTTTTCCAGCCTTGATTTGAAACATTCAGCTGTCAACATTCTATTTACTGAAAAATGGACGCCTATTTCTCTTAAAAACTCAACATAGTTTAAGTCTAATAACCATTCAGAGTTATCAACCATTATTGCCTTATCATCGGAAAAGTCAATAAAATTGGATAACTGTTTCTTAAAATTATTAGCATTCCTTTGTATCTCTTCTTGTGTCATCATTTTTCGCATGTCAGTTTTTCCAGATGGATCTCCTACCATAGCAGTTCCGCCGCCAATTATTGCTATTGGCTTATGACCTGCTCTCTGCATATGTGCCATAACAACCATCTGTAGGAAGTGCCCTACATGCAAACTATCAGCTGTTGGATCAAATCCGATATAAAAAGTCACATTATCCTTTTCTAGAAGTTCTCTTACAGGTTCCTCATGGGTGACCTGTGCAATAAAACCTCTTTCCTTCAATGTTTGAAACACACTTGACATATCCTTGCCTCCTTAAAATTCAAATACTAAGGTATAACGAAAAAATAACATCCCGTTCCCATATTTTGAAAACATTAGTATAAAATAAACAAACCAACTAAAAAAAGCCCTCACATCCTTCTTTAAGGACGAGAAAGCTCCCGCGGTACCACCTTAATTCGTACACCATAAAAAATAGTGTACCTCATTATACACCGCCAATATAACGGTAGGCTTCCGGCTCTGCTTAGCGGTGTAGTAACAAATTCCTTTAATCACCAACACTTTCAGCATGCAACTCCAGAGGGTATTTGGTCATTCTATGTGCTGAAGCCCTTTCACCAACCGGACTACTCTCTAATTGTAACCATAGACGACTTACTTTCACTCTTTCACAGTCTTTAGGATATTCTAACACATAAGCTTACAATTTACAAGATTTTTGTTTCGCTCGAGTGTATTTAATTATCGTGCACCATATTATTCCAAGGACTAAAGCTTCGAGGCTGAGAGAATGTAAAACTCGCTACGGGTCGAATCAAACTCGCTTCGCTCAAACAGTGATTCGACTATTCCTTCGCTTCG
>JAEWSG010000042.1 GCA_023398495.1 Bacillota bacterium | reverse complement strand
AGAGCTTGTAAATACTCCTCGGGGTCGAGCAAAACTCGCTTCGCTCAAACAATGCTCTCCCTTTCCTCGTCGTATTAACAAGCTCTACAACTTGCTTCACAATGTTTCTTCCATATTTTTCTTCACTTAAATAATATACACCCTGCAAAAACCAAGTTTATAACTACTCATAACAATTATACAATAAACCTATGAGTACTTCAATTTATTTAAAGAATAGCTTGAAAATCTCAGACGATTGTAATAGTATAAGATCATACTACTATAATCGTCTGGATTTGTAGAGATCTTGAATATCGTGAGGTGACGTGTTTTATGAAAAAAATAATGATATTAGCGTTAATTACTTTTTTGACCGGTTTTCTGGCTGCATGTGGCACAAAAGCAACCAATACCTCGAGCGAACCAAAAGTTATTGCTCAAATAATTCCCGAACCTGCTTCAAACAATTCTTGTGAATGGGAGTGCGGCACATATTATAGTGATATATCTGTATCAGCTATAAAAAGCTATCTTCAAGAACTCAAAAAAGCTGGATGGGAAGATGTGGAAGGTAATGAATTGTCAGTTGAAGTACAGAAAGGAACCACACAATATATGTTAACAAAAGGCAGCAGTATATTACAGATAATGATGATCCTAAATGACATTAATGAAGGAATTTACAATAATAGTGTACTGGTAAAACTGGATAATAATTTGCCGGTTTCATACATAACAAGCCGTGAGGGTGCAATTCAAAAAAATGAAGCACTAAAAATGATTCGACCGGTCCTAGATAGCATAGCACAGACAGATGAATTTGTAGCAGCAAGAAAAAACGTCATCTGCTTGTTTGAAGTATTTATTGAAGATGCATATGAAAAATCAAACATACAGGCGTTTTCAGCAATTAGTGACCATGGATTTACGGGTTGTTTCCTTTTGTGCAATAACTCTGTCCTGTATGTCCCTGGCGGACTGGATAATACCTGTGTTGCTGATATTGACAAGGATGATAATTATGAGTTGTTGGTACTTAATCAAACCTATCATAGCGATATTTATGCAATGGATTTATATGCATACAAATACTATACTCCTGCCTTTTCAAGCTCGTCAGTCAAAGGGTTGCATGTGGCATATCAAAATCGCTTTGTGCCCAAATTTGGTTACCCTGAATTGAGTTTTAAGAAATTAAGCGATACAGAAGTAACCCTTGTAAGTACAAACACTGATTACGGAATTCTTAAAATAGATGGAACATCTTTGGTAGTAGAGAATACAAGGGCTTTTCCTTTCAAGCAATGGTCGGACACTTATGACCAAGACAAATTAATAAAATTACATAAGGAAATTCCGAAAGATCCACCACCAATAAATATTTCTATAGGTGGTCAAAGCCTTGATTATATAGTACAAACCACCCAATGGAACGGAACCGAAAACAAAAATGATAATGCTTATGGCGAAATTATGAGAATGAATTATTCTATTCCTACGTTTACAATTAATGATAAAGGCATAAAATCTGTACGCGTAGATTTTGGCGATTGTATTCCTGATTCCATAAAAGTTTCTGATTCCATGCTTGATAGTAATGGAAATAACCGCTATACGGATAAAGAGATAATGGATAGAGCTGTTAAAATAATTGATAACAGCCGGGTTGAATTTCAGCTGGAACAGCATATAGCTTATTACTTGAGCTCTAATATGGAAGACTATAAAAAGGACTGGTATAGATTGTTTAAAATTACATGTGCCTGGGGCAAAAATGAGTGCGAATATTCATTTCTCATAAATACCAGAAATACTTGGGAATAGACAACCACTTTTTAATATTTTTATGGCAGGACCTATTCATTATGCCAATTCTTAATTTCTATAAAAGTTTAATGAATAAGTTTTTAAATAGTAAGCCTTTATTTAAGCAACTATAGGGTAATATGGATTTTTTTGTTGTATAGTGGGCTAAAATATAATACAATATAGCAAAAGCAAATTCTTGGAATTTAGTTAGTTAAGAGGTGTGTAACTTTATGAAATTAACAAAAAAATACATTCCTATTCTTGTGATAACAGGCATAGTTTTGTCTATTGTGATAATTTATATTATAAATAAAATCAATATCTGTTCACTCGATGCCAGTGATTTTTTTCCCCGTGCTAATGTAAGTTTAGTTTATAGTGGAGGTTATGAAAATGCTGGCTATACTTTAGACACCAGGTATATAAATAATAAACTTATAACATTGGAGACTGATACTGGAAACACTTCTTTTAAAGCTTATAGCCTTAATAAAAAAAATGCGGTACGGATATATTCAAAAACAGGTAATTATGAAAGTTATAATGGTGAAGTGAATGAAAATCACATGGTTTTAATGAAACCTTTTAAAACAGGCGTTTCTTGGAAAGGAGACGACGGAAGTCAAAATGAGATTACTGGGGTAGGAGTTATTGTTTTTACAATGTGTGGCATCTATAATACGATTGAAGTAACTACCTCGCCTAGTGAATATGATTATAAGATTAAAAATTATTATGCACAAAATGTAGGTATAGTTAAGAGTGTTTTTGAAACTCCTGATGGCAGAAAAAATGTATCGAGATTAAAAAGGGTTAGTTCAACCAGTTCCACCGAGTAGTAATGTTTAGCGTGTTTTATAATAAATAGATATTGCAGCGGAAGTTGCAATCAAAGAAGAAAGTCCAGCTGTGATATACTGATGAACTATATCTTCTCAAAAGGTGTCTTATAGTGCTTATGCTATAAGACTTTCTGTATTATATCCTTTGTAATCACTTGTTTTATAAGCAGTATCATGAATTTTAAAAATTTGATATTTTTTGAAATTGTATTCAAGAAATGTTTATATCTATAGGAGATTATGGTAAAATGTTAATGAGGGTTTTGTTTATTGCAAAAAATGATAATGCTTGTCCGATACATTTCTATTACTGTAAATTCTGAAAGTCGAAGCAGGAAGTTAGGTCTGATAGAATTCATAGTTAAATGAGCATAATGAACTTAAGTAATTCCAAAAAAACAATTGGTTAATTGGTGTTTCAAAAAAGCTGATTTTATTGGGTTGTAACTATAAACTTTGACTAATGAATTTTTTTGAAACGCCTTAAGTAATAACAGTACTATTTAAAACTCAAAACAAGGAGGATTTTTATATTATGAAAAAGGTTATTCTGGTTATTACAGTTGTTCTTGTTATGGTATCAATATTTTCAGTATTGAACGTTTTAGGTGAAATGCCTCTTCGTATGGTGGTAAACGGCGATAGATTATTTTTTCCTGATGCACAGCCATTCATAGATGTAAATGGAAGAACGCAGACACCAGCAAGGTTTATTGGCGAGGAACTTGGTGCAACGGTAACATGGGATGGTACTGCACAGAAAGCAACCTTTGTAAAGGGTAGTAATAAGTTGATTTTATACATAGGAAAGAAAGAGTATGAACTAGACGGCAAGAAGCTCGAGATGGATACAGCTGCGTTACTACAAGAGGGAAGAACGTTTGTGCCTGCCAGGTATGTAGCTGAAGCGTTTGGGGCAACTGTGAGATGGGATAGTGTAATCAGGACAGTGTACATTGATACGAATGTAAGCGTAGTGCCTACGCCACAGGCTACGAAGGATCCGATAACAGGCTGGATTAAGGTTGAGACAGACTTGACTTATGTTGAGTATTCTATGAGCATAATATGGGATCCAGATGAGACTATATTAAATTCGAGGTATGATACAGCAGAAAAAATGTTTTCAGAAAGATATGGAAATGATATAAGTAATCAAGTATTTACATATGCAAGATTAAAGAAAACTAGACAGGATAAAATTGAAATGAAAGAATTCAAATATAAGGATCAAATTATATCAGTATTTGGAGCTGATGCAGGAGTTGAAATAAAAGTATGGAAAAAGGAGGGATAATTGTTGAGGAAAAACTTTATTTTGTTTTCTGTTATAAGTATTTTCACAATGACATTATTTAGTGTTAATGCTTCAATTGATATAACAAGAATGGAGCTTGTTGAATTGGCTAATAAGGAAATAAAAGAATCTGGAATTATAAACTGGGATTATTTTGGGATATACAATTTGGCTGAAAATCCAAAACCTCTATCAAAAAGTCAGTATTTATCAAATGAAAGAAACCTCATTGTATATGGAGAACCATATGATTTTGATAGTTCAACTGGTAGAAATAGGTATCTTGGCTATACTATGCAGGATTCGCCATTTTCAAATTATTTGTTCAGAAATGACGTAACATCTAGTATTGGATTGTGGAATCGAAATTGGATTGAAGATCCTAAAAATAATCCGAATACTAAGAAAAGAGCAGAGGTTCAAAGCATAGATATATTCAACAATAACCCACTATACGAAGAAAGCATAAGGTTGGGACTACAACTAATATCTAGAAAGAATCCTGATGGTTCCCTACTGGACTTCCCGGATGATAAAGTAAGTGAACGGGAATGGCACAAATATGTACACGTCTACCAGCCACCTACAAGTGTCAGTTGGGGATGTGGCATTATGTTTCACAACAATGGCAAAAACTATCTGACCGTTCCAATGTCGCCGGAGGGACTTGAAAGCGAGTCCAAATTCGGTGACCTCAATGTAGAATTAGAAGAATTACCCTCAAGCGTCGCATCCGGTGATAAAGTACAAGTACTCATACAAATCAAATCAACCTACAAAACAGACTTGACTGAGGCCGATGGAAATGCACCCTTTTACAAATGGGAAATCACTGATAAAACAACAAATAAACCATTACCTTCAGTAAAGTATTATGGATATGTTGAAAAGGATACCGGTAATATTGAAATACCGGCTAACGGAGAAACTGCAATTCTAGCAGAGTTTGAAATGCCTGAAAGTGATGTAAACGTTAAGTTTGAGATAAATAAAGACGGAATAAATCCTAAAGAGACGCTTCTTGACAATAACACTCTTGAAACTGTGATAAAACCTGCAATAGCAATTAATACATCAGGAAAGTTTGATCTGGACTATAACGTATTGAGCAGAAAAGTCAAATTTCCTCTTGCTGATGGTAAAGATATAACTGCTAAACTAGCAGCTCCAAGAGGAAGTTTGTACGGTAATGCATGGGGAGATTTGAGTATAAATAATAAAACTACTGATTTGTATAGAAATTTCAGCCCGACAACTCAAGCAGTAGATGAGGAGGCAGGTACAATAGTAAAACATCCTGTAATCAACACAACAGTATATAGAAAAGATGCAACATATGATTCAAACACCAGTCGCTATGACAATCCTATAGATAGCAAATGGTTGGAGGGACCGATTTCAAAAACGGCAAGTGGTAAAATTACCTTTGGTGGTACTGCCTATGCATATTATAAATACACTGTTACCCGAATTAATGAGGACGGAAGTACATACACTGAAGCTAAATCAAATAAAACCAGTGCAG
>JAEWSG010000196.1 GCA_023398495.1 Bacillota bacterium | reverse complement strand
GGGACCTCCGGTGCCTGCACGAAGAAGAGCACGTCGGTTCCCTCGTTGTCCGTGAGGATCAGGCGGTCACCCTCGACCCGGTAGGTGGAGACGTTCGCGAGGTGGCCCAGGTAACTCGCCTCCTGCTCCATTACGCCCGGTGTCTCGCAATACATCAGGGTGCTGAAGAGCGAGGAGACCGAGAGGTTCGCGCCGTCGAGGGAGTACTCTCCGCCGTAGTGGTTGCACCCGGCGTTGCCGGTGACGTTCCCGTCAGGCGAGAAGGTCGCGGTGATCGTCGTCCCGGCGAGCACCGAAGAGATTGCGTCTCCCCCGGTGCTGTAGCCGTCGAGCACCCAGTCGGTCCCGGCGAGCGGGAGGTCGGGTGTCGGGAAGACCTGTTCAAAGACCAGGATCTCGGTGCCGTTAGCGTCGGTGAGAACCAGCCGGCTATCCTCCATGTAGTAGGAGGAGGCGTTGGTGAGTTGTGCAAGATAGCGGTCCTCCTGGCCCATGAGGCCCGGCGGCTCGCTGCAGTACATCTCGGTCCGTATGGGCGGCTCGATGGAGAGGTTCACGCCGTCCACGGTATAGCCCGCGCCGTAGCTGTTGCACCCGGCTGATCCGCCGAGCCTGCCGTCGGCGTCGAAGGCCAGCGTGACCTGCGTGCCCGAGATGACCGGGGTCATCGTGCCGTTCTCATCGACGAGGCTTGCGAGCCTCCAGGAGGTTCCGGCGAGTTCCGCGGGCATCTTCTCCGTGAAGACGAGCACCGTTGCTCCGGTGGCGTCGGTGAGAATGAGCCGTTCATCCTCGATCCGGCAGCCCGCCGTCGAGCCGAGGAGTTCCATGAACCGTGCCTCCTGGTCCATGATGCCTTCGGGCTCAGTGCAGAATTTCAGTGTCTGGGCGAGCGAGGAGACCGAGAGGGCCGTGCCGTCGAGACGGTAGTCGCCGCCGTAGCCGTTGCACCCGGCCGAGCCGGTGACCTTGCCGTCGCCGCCGAATCGGGCTGAGATTTCAGTTCCCGGCAGGACCGGGACAAGCGTGCCGTTCCCGTCGAGATAGGAGTCAAGCGACCAGGTGACCCCGGTGAGCCCGGAGACCGCACCGGGTGCCGACGTGCTCCCCATGCATCCCGCGGTGATGATGCTCGCCACGGCGATGACGAGCAGCGATGCTGTCGCGAGGATGTAGTTTCTATTCCTTCTTCTGTTCGATGCCATACAACAGCATATGGGCGGGAATGAGTGATAAATGAATTGTAGGCTACGAAAAAAATCGAACTTATACGGAGCCGGTTTGGCAAACCTCGAGAGAATAGAAGGGATTTGGATCTGGCCGCTGCACGCTTCATCGAGGTTGCACGGGCGGCTCGTGGGGTATCTGAACGGTTCGGCCGCTCCGCGAGGGTTGTCTTCCCTGCATACGCGTCATTTATCCGGGGAAGGGGACCATACCGGGCACGGGAGACGGGCACGATGGTGACGCTGATCCTTTTACGGCACGGCGAGAGCCTCTGGAACAGGGATAACCGGTTTACGGGCTGGACCGACGTGGACCTCTCGCCCCGCGGGGTACAGGAAGCCCACCGGGCGGCGAAACTTCTCAGGGACGGCGGATATACGTTCCGCGTCGCGTACACCTCCGTCCTGAAGCGGGCCATCCGGACGCTCTGGATCGCCATGGACGACCTCGACCTCATGTACGTCCCGGTATACCGGTCATGGCGGTTGAACGAGAAGAGTTACGGCGCCCTTCAGGGCCTGAACAAGCGAGAGGCCGCCGAAGAATACGGTGCGGAGCAGGTGCATCTCTGGCGCCGGGCATACGACGTCCGGCCGCCGCCGCTTGCCCGGAACGATCCCCGGCATCCGCGGTTCGACCCCCGCTACGCCGGCCTCGATCCCGAGAGCCTCCCGGCAACCGAGTCCCTGCGCGACACGCTGGAGCGGGTGCTTCCCTGCTGGGAGGGGCGGATCGCAGCGGACCTCCGGAAGGGCAGGCCGGTCCTCATCGCCGCCCACGGCAACAGCCTCCGGGCTCTCGTCAAGCACCTGGACGGTATCCCGGACGATGCGATCGCTGACCTGAACATCCCTACGGGGTATCCCCTCATCTACGAACTGGACGAAAGCCTGAACGTGCTCGGACACCACTACCTCGGCGACCCGGAGGAGGTCGCGGCGGCCGCTCGCGGCGTGGCGCGCGAGATCCGCCCGGGGTAGCCGGCGGAGGGAGATCATATATACCGTCCTGCACAGGAGACCCCCTGTCCGATAGGGGGAGAAGTGGTATGAAAAAGGTTGCCATCAACGGGTTCGGGCGGATCGGAAGGCAGGTCCTCCGCAGTTACCTGATCGAGACGCCGGAGAAGATCGAGATCGTCGCGGTGAACGATCCAAACCCGACGGAAGAACTCGCCTACCTGATGAAGCACGACTCGGTCCACGGGCGGGCGCCCTTCCCGGTCGAGGCCGGAGCGGACCGCCTCCGGTTCGGGTCGCACGAGGTGCGGGTGCTGCACGAGAGGGACCCCGCCCGCCTCCCGTGGAAGGACCTCGGCGTGGATATGGTGCTCGAGTGCACCGGGCGCTTCACCGAACGGGCGGCCGCCGCAAAGCACCTGGAGGCCGGTGCATCCCGGGTCGTCATCAGCGCGCCCTCGCCCGACGCGGACCAGACGGTCGTGCTCGGCGTCAACGAGGGATCGTACGACCCGGCAAAGCACACCATCGTCTCGAACGCCTCCTGCACGACCAACGCGCTTGCCCCGGCGGCAAAGGTCTTGAACGACACCTTCGGCGTCGAGCGGCTGATGGCGACGGCGATCCACGCCTACACCGCCACCCAGGCGCTGGTCGACAAGGCGACAAAGAAGCCGCGCCGGGGCCGTGCCGCGGCCGTCTCGCTCATCCCGACATCGACCGGCGCCGCCGTCGCCACCACACGGGCCCTTCCCGAGCTCACCGGGAAGATGGATGCGGTGGCGATCCGGGCCCCCATCCCCGACGGGTCGGTCCTCGATATCGTCGCGGACCTCTCGCGTGACGCAACAGCGGATGAGGTGAACGCCGCGATGAAGCGGGCGGCGGAAGGATCGATGCAGAGGTATCTTGCGTATACCGAGGACCCGATCGTATCGGCCGACATCGTCGGCGACCCGCACTCCGGGGTCGTCGACGGGCTCTCGACGAGCGTCGTCGGCGGGCGGATGGTCAAGGTCCTGGTCTGGTACGACAACGAGTTCGGGTACGCGAAAAGGATGGTCGATATCGCCTCCTACATGGCCTCCCGGGAGTGAGAGGATACACCGATGACGAAATTGGTCTTCTTCGGCCTCGATGAACACGAGAAGGACGTTATCTGGAAGGCGTTCGTCGGCAAGAACAGTTATGATCTTGCTCTGCCCTCCGAACCGCTCACGGTCGAGAACGCATCGCTTGCCCGCGACGCCGAAGGCATCGGGGTCTTCGTCCGGTCCTACGTCAATCGGGAGGTCCTCGACCGGCTCCCGAACCTCAGGGTGATTGCCGCCATGTCCACGGGGTTCGACCACATCGACCTTGACGCCTGCCGGGAGAGGGGGATCACCGTCTGCAATGTGCCGCGCTACGGCGATAAC
>JAEWSG010000164.1 GCA_023398495.1 Bacillota bacterium | reverse complement strand
TAACGAGAAGGTCACACCCGTTCCCATTCCGAACACGGTAGTTAAGCTTCTCAGTGCTGATGATACTTGGATGGAGACGTCCCGGGAAAGTAAGTCGCTGCCAGATTTATATCAAAGCCTTATGGTTCATGCCATAAGGCTTTGTTTTATGTTATAATCTTTATCGATTGATGAATTTAGGTTAGTCACCTATAATTTGCTTCCTAATAGTTTTTCAATGTTGTTTGCATATATATTAAATCCAATGTTAGTGACAAGTGATGTAAATTTCCTTTGGGGTGTATATTTTAATCTGCTTAGTATTCTCTTAATTGAATAGCACTCTTTCCATAAAGAAATAAACTCATTCTCCAGTTCATGGGAACTCATATTTTTAGGTTGAAAAACGCAATGAATACTATCATATAATGACCAATCCTTTGTAAGAATTCTACTTTCACTATCAAGCCTCTTATAAAAGGCGGTATTGGGAAAGGGTGTTAAAATTGCAAACCTTGGTATATCTATCTTTGTTTCATGAATTAAATCCGGCATGTTCCTGATACTCTGAACTGTATCGTGATCCATACCGAGCATAAAAGTTCCTAAAACTACAATCCTTTTATTATGTAGTTTTTCAACAACATCTTTATATTTGTCTACTTTGTTTTTATATTTTGACATATTATTTAAGTCATAAGTATTAAAACTCTCAAAACCGAGCAAAGTACCAACACAGCCACTTTTTGCAAAAAGGTCAAGTATTTCATCATCGTCAGTGACATCAAGAGTAGAAAGCCCTGCCCATCTGATATTCATCTTGGAAAGCTCATAAAATAGTTCTTTTGCGTAAGCTTTGTCTGATAAGGGGCTCGGGTCTAAAAAAAGGTACTCTTTTGCACCGAGCATTTTAATCTCGTCAATGACATCAGATATAGGACGTTTTGCATTTTTACCCCAAAAAGAATTAATAACGCAGTATTTACAGCTGTTTCCGCAGCCATAATCGGCAATGATGGTTGGTTGCCGTAAATAACCCTTTGCAGGCATTAAATCACGCCTTGGAACGGGTACCCTATCAGCATAAACACAGGGCGACTGATATAATTTCCTGACAGAACCGTTTGAATAGTCGTTAAAAAATTGAGGTAAAGTGATTTCTGCACTTCCAATGAAAACAGTATCGGCATGAATAAGTGCTTCGTCAGGCATTAGCGTAGCATGATGACCACCTATTAAAACATAACTTCCTTTAGTTTTAAAAAGGTCTGCTAGTTCGTATCCTCTTTTTGAGCTTGATGTTACTATTGAAATTCCAACAATGTCAAAGTTGTCATCGTTATAGTTAAATTTTTGTACACCCTCATCAACAAGTGTAATATCGAAACTACTATTTTCAGGCACTAACGCTGCCAAAGTTGATAAAGTTAATGGCTGATAAGAAATTGATGGGATGAAAGCTGTTTTATATTTATATGTATTGTCGTAGGGTAATATAAAAAGTATTTTTTTTATATAAATCATGCCTTTCCGATAATAGTCCTATTTATATCCTTGGCAAGTGATGGTATAACCTTTTCAATGCCAAATTCATAATCAGTGGAAAAACCAAATTCGTTTTTGCACCAAAAACACGTTTACAGATTGACCGTATTGAGTGAATTTTTTTTGCTGTATTATATCTGCCATCCTGAAGTTCTTGAGCGGTCATAAGAGCAGGTTTAAACACGACATGTTGAAAATCATAGTCAGCCCAATTTTCGTGCAATAATCTCCCATTTCTCTTAAATTCCTCATAAAAGCTTGTTCCTGGAAGTGGTGTTAAAACTGAGAACATAGCATACTCCAAGTGGTTTTCTTCTATAAATGCTAGTGTCTTATCAAAAACTGTAATATCATCACTATCAAAACCAAATATAAATAAACCGAATATAGCAATTTTATAGCTATGTATTTTGGCTATAGCTTCTTTATACCATATTGAATTACCCATATTTTTGTTAGCATGTTTTAAAGATTGTTCAGAAAGAGTTTCCAATCCTATTGCAAGCGCAACGCAGCCGCTATCTTTAGCAAGTCTTAATAACTCATCATCCTTTGCTATTGCAATTGAACATTGACTGCCCCATTTTATTTTTAATGGTATTAACGCTTTAAAAAGCTCTTTTGCATAGGTTGGGTCACCAACAATATTATCATCACTAAAGAAAACCATATTCCATTTAAGGCAACCGGTTTTCTTCAAATGTTTAATTTCAGCTATAACGTCATTAATGGGTCGACAACGATAAGAATATCCAAAAAATTTAATAATAGAACAGAACGAACATTTTTGAGGACAGCCTCTGCTTGTTTGAATAAAATTTTTAACTCCAAACCTCTTGTCACGGACCAGATCACGTCTAGGCCATGGAATATCATTCATATCTGCCAGTTTTTCGGAATGATAGATTTGCTTTAACTGACCTTTTTCAGCATCACTAATAAGCTCGTTCCATGTATTTTCACCCTCACCAATTGTTATTGCGTCAAAATGCTCTAATGCTTCGTCAGGTAAAACCGATGGGTGATATCCGCCACCAACTACTTTAATACCCCGTTTCCTAAACTCATCGGCTATTTTGTACCCTCTTGATGATTGTGTTGTCATCATTGAAATGCCCACAAGATCATAATTTACATTAAAATCGACCTTTTCACCAATAGTTTCGTCAACTATCTTTATGGAATGTTTTGATGGTGTCAATGCACCTAATAGCTGTAATCCGCACGTTGAAAACATTATCGGATAGGGTATTTTGAATCCCCTTTTACTTCGTGCAAATTTACTTTCAATATCCGGAGCTACGAGAAGAATATTCATTTATCGTTTTCCTTTCAAACTAAAATAAAAATATAAAGTCTTGGATCATAAGTTAATTTCATAAGATGTAAATTGTGTTTTAAGATATAGATAACGTACACTAGAGTTTGATGCAATGCATTTCTTAAGGTATTAACATATTAATTTTCTCATAATTTCGTTTTAGTTTCAATATACCTCGCAATCTTAAAATCTCAAATTTCAATTAGAACATAAAAGATAATTCTGATATAATGGAAAGAATAAATGAATAACGGTTAAATCGAGGTGCTGATAAAATGAAGACTAATTATATGGACAAGGTATGCACTTTGCTTATTAATAATTACAACTTTGGTCCGATTATTGATAAAAATGGTAGTCAAATACAATATGAGGGTATGAGAATTGTACAGAAAGTGGTGGAGAGTAAATTCGTTATTGCAGAGTTGTTGGATGCCGATTACCTGAGTAAAGAACAGATAATGAATAAACTTGAGGTCAGTCGAAGTAATTTGGCAAGGATGGGCAGTCCTTCAGTGTTTGCATTTCAGGTGTTTATTTTCAATTCAGAGCCTGACAAAGAGAAGCTTCAATTAATTAAAGAAGGACAGATGGAAGATGTATATCTTAAAAAATATTTGCCATGCATAAGTGTTGATTTGCAAAGTAGGAACGTAAAAAAATTATATGAACTTCCAATACAAACGGAAGGTTTGGAGGATGCTCTAAATTTGATTTTGGGAGCAACTTCTGACAATCTTGAATCAGAACTTGACATTAGCATAGAGACAGATACTGAAAACTTGGTAGAAATTAGAGAAAGTAATCGTTTTCATTTAAGAGTTCCATATGTGACATATTGCTTGTTGGCAATCAACATTGCAATATGGCTTATAATGAACATTTATGCCCGTTTTCAAAGCATTGATGTTAGATATTTGTTCATTCCTTTTGGAGCTAAAGAAAACTTCAGTATTATGTCAGGCGAGTATTGGAGATTTATCACACCTATATTTCTACATGCTGACCTGAAGCATCTACTTGCAAATTCATTGTCTTTATTTGTTTTTGGAAGAGTAGTGGAAGGTATATACGGTCATAGAAAATTTACTGCAATATATTTTGCAGCAGGTATAATCGGTAATATTGCCAGCTTTATGTTTTCAACAAGCTCTGGAGTTGGAGCCTCGGGATCAATATTTGGATTGTTCGGAGCACTTTTATACCTTGCTGTTGAAAACCCTTCTGTATTTAAGCGATATTTTGGAAATAGCATTTTGGTAATGATAATTTATAATCTTATATATGGTTTTACAAGTCCAAGGATAGATAATTTTGCACATATAGGTGGACTGATAGGAGGCTTCCTGACCTCTGGCATTGTTAAGCTAAGAGGTATTTCTAATAAATTACTGAGCAGGCCTGTATTTATAACTGCAACCATTGTTGTGGTTATTACCGGGCTATACTATGGCTTTAACAGCAACAGAAATATTGAATACCAAACAGAACACATAGTAAAAAATAAATATATTGAATTTATGCAATTAACAGAAGAAGATAAATGGGTTGAGGCTGAAAAATTAGGAGAAGAAATCATTCAAATGGAACCAACTGATTATGATATAAAATGGGGAATACTTTATAATGTGTCTGTAGCTGAAGCTTATCAAAATAAGTATGATGAAGCGATAGAAACCGCCAAACTGCTGAAAGATATCAATGCTCCAAAAGGACATTATTTGACTGGAGTGTTATATCTTGACACTCAGCAATATGAATTGGCCAGAGTGGAATTAAAAGAAGCAGCCAAACTTAACCCTGAAAACAAAGAGGAGATAGACCAATATATAGAACAAATTGAAAAGAAACTGAGATAAAATTTGAAAACATACCGCATCCGTAGCTGAAATCAAAGGCGCAATATCCGCTGCGATGACTTTTTTAAGAAGTATTCTATATATGTACAATAAAAACATTGAGACATGAAGATGAGTTTATAGTGCAACGAATTATTCAATATGCGGGATTCATAGCAGCAGAAAAAATATCAACAATCTCAGGATCAAATTGGGTACCTGAATAGAGCCTCAATTCGTGTAGAGCTTCTTCAGTGGTTTTTCTTTTGCTGTATGGACGTTCTGAAATCATTGCATCGAAGGAGTCTGCCACACATAGTATTCTGGCACCAAGGCTTATTTCATAACCTGCAAGGCCATCAGGATACCCTGAACCATCAAATCTTTCATGATGGTGTCTGACGTAATCCATAAGATTATCAATGTCTTCTAGGGGTTCAAGTATATTTTCACTGTATACAGGGTGCTGACGGATAATGTCCTGTTCATCATCAGTTAAGATTCCATGTTTATTTAACAAAGTTTTTGGTATCTCAATTTTACCGATATCATGCAAAAGTCCTGCATATTCAAGAACACTGAGTTCATTGTTGCTTAAGTTCATTGCTTTGCCTATCAGTACTGCATAAGAAGATACACGTTCACTATGTGCATGTGTATACTTGTCTTTTGCAGAGATTGTACTAAGTAACCCTTTGAAGGCTCCTATAAGTTGTTGATTATCTGAGTTTATATTTTTACGGATCTGTGAAATGATATCCTGATATAAGTGGACCCTGCCTTTACCAAGGTTTTTAGCATGGTATAAAGCCATATCCGAATGAGAAATAAGCTCGCTCTTGCTGCAAGATCTGTTTGGGTATTCTGAGAGACCTATTGAAAGGGTAACCTTTTCTGAGAGTTTTTCCGAAAAATAGCCACTTCTCACCATATTGAATTTATGTATTATATTGTATGCTACCATTTCCAGGGTTTCAAGATCAGTGTTTGGAAATATAATAGCAAATTCGTCCCCTCCATATCTGCAAACATAACCATTCTGTTTTACAATTGATTTCAAAATAGCGGATGTACCTTTGAGTATATTGTCTCCACATTCATGGCCGTATAAATCGTTGTACATATTAAAATTGTCAATATCCATCATTATTAAGCCAAGTGAACTGTTATTGGCATTAGCGTTTGTAATTTCTCTATCCAGCAAAATCCTGAATTGTCTCTGGTTATATATATCAGTCAATTCGTCTGTGATTGCCAGCCTTTGAAGCTTCCTCTTTTGAATTTCTTGTTTATATACAAGGATAGCAACTATTGTTCCTAGTATGATAGTAAGCATTCTTAGTGTAAAACCTATCAAGTAGCTCAGATCATGCGAAGTATTATACTTATGTATAAGTGCTGTTAAATCATAAGAGCTCAAGACAATTGTATAAGCTAATCCAAAAAAGTTAAACCGGAATACAATATAGAAAATTATAAGTATTTGAATTTGAGATGTAAAAGCTCTGTAATCTGGGGGTACTTTTTCAAGAGAAAAAGATATCGACAAAAGTAACAGCAGTAAGAAGCAAATAGAGATTTCTAATACTTTAGTTCCGCTGCTAAAGTACTGATTATGGAGCTTTTCTTTTAAAATTTTTAAGAATTCCCTAAACGATGTTCTGGATACCATTTTACCACCCTGTTTTATGGGATACAATCTTGTGCCTTAATTATACTTTATTATTCGATTTTTTTCCACAAATTTTACTAAAACATTTTATGTAAAATTTAATCAGAGATAATTATACCATATAATAAGCGTATTTGGTGAAAATAAAAAAAATAACTATTTGAAATTCTATTTTTTAGGAATATAATTTATAAGAGATAAGAGTTCTAAATAATACGTCAAATGACAAGGAAGTGAATAATAATGGGTATAATAACTTTGTTAATGAATTTTGTATTTGTATTTATTATATATTGCTTTATTTATGGTATAATTCGTCTAATTTATATGGATATAAAAACAATGAACTTTTTCAGAACTAATGCTAATTGTCCATATCTTAAATTGATAAATCAAAGGGAGATGCTCAACTTTAAAGTCGAAGAAACTTATACAATTACAAAAAATATGATAATTGGCAGGAATGATAAAAATGATATTACAATAAAAGATCCTTTTATATCAGGTTTACATGCCAAAATTGTAATTAGGGATGGAGGTTATTACATTAAGGATCTTGGGAGTAAAAATGGAACAGCTGCAAATGAGAATACTTTGAAAGAAGGCTATGAGCAGAGATTAAACAACGGTGATAAAATCAGTTTGGGGCAGTTAGAATTCTTATTTGTAGACGTATTGCCGGATAAATGATTTATAATTATGCTTTTTACAGGCATAATTGAAATATAGAAGAAGTTATATTTGATATCCCTAAAATGAGGTGATTGTTTGTTTGGAATATTTACATACCGCAAGCCTGTTAATTACATTATTCTTCTTAATCTGCTTGCATACACTTATATTTTTTATAATATGAGGTCTTATAAATATGATACGTTGGTACTGGGTATTGGCGTAATTTTTTCGCTGTGTACTGCTTACTTTATAATACTCAAAAGGGGACTTGGAGACGAGTACTTGTTCCTTATAGTGTCTATGCTTTTAAGTCTTGGGATTATAATGATATACCGTCTTGATAACGGACTTGGTATCAGGCAGGCAGTTTGGATGGTGATCGGAATAGTTATGTTTATATTATCATGTCAATTTTTCCGATGGTTCAAAAGATGGGAACAATTAGCCATGTATTATATGGTGTCAGCCGTTTTGTTGTATCTGCTGACTTTGATCTTTGGAAGAAATATAAATGGTGCTACAAATTGGATTGTAATAAACGGACAGAGCTTTCAACCATTAGAAATATCAAAGGTTTTATATATACTTTTTTTAGCTTGTTATTTTAAGAGACCAGATCGGTTGTTTTTTGAGAATTCAAAATACTGTGAGACAACGAAATTAAGATTAAACAGGATAATTCTGGTTGCTTTTACATCTCTCAATATCGGTTTCCTTATGCTTCAAAGGGAATGGGGATCTATAGTTCTTATAGCATTTATATATATGATGGTTCTCTATGTCTTTGGAAAAGATACGATTTTTTATTTTTTTAATATTGTTTTTACCATCCCTATTGCTCTTTTTGGGTACTTTTTTGTACATCACATTAAGGTGAGGATTGATACATGGTTAAATCCTTGGGCTGATATTGCCGGTAAGGGTTATCAAATAACACAATCACTGTTTGCAATAAGTTCAGGCGGATATTTTGGAACAGGCATTGGCCTTGGAAGGCCTGACTATGTTCCGGCAGTCAATACCGACTTTATTTTTTCTGCAATATGCGAAGAAATGGGTATATTGACAGGTGTAGCCATTATCCTTTTGTATATGCTGCTCACTTATAGAGGACTGAAAATTGTTATGAAGGTTAGAAAAAGATTTAACAAGGTTTTAGGGCTTGGAATTACGACTATGCTGGGCTTACAGACCTTTATAATTATTGGAGGTGTAATAAAGCTTATACCCTTAACTGGAATTACACTTCCATATATTAGCTATGGTGGTAGTTCCCTTGTGAGCAGTTTTATTATACTTGGAATTTTGCAGGCAATATCCAAAGAGGATTATGCTGATATGGACGGTGAAACAGATGAAGGAGAATAAAAAAATAATAAAGGTGCTCATAGCTATTTGCTCTCTATTCTTAGTTTTGATTGTGTACCTTACATATCTACAGGTTTTTAAAAGCAAAGAGATGATACAAAATTCCTATAACAGGAGACAGTATCAAGCCGATGAAACTACAGTACGAGGAAAAATTTTCGACCGTAACGGAACAGTTTTAGCATATAGTGAAGAAAAAGACAAGGAACAACATCGTATATATCCGTATGGCTCTATTTACAGTCATGTGATAGGCTATAATTCAAAAGTTTATGGAAGGTCTTTACTGGAAGCAGCATATAATAACTACCTGCTAGGTCTTGATGAATACACAAAAGTGTTTGGTTTGTTCAGCAGTTCGGATAAAGATACAAAGGAGGGTAATAGTCTTAGTCTCACGATAGATCATGATTTGCAGAAACTGGCACATGAGTTGTTGGGAAGTAGAAATGGTGCTGTTGTTGCTTTTGATCCAAAAACGGGAGAGATACTTGTTTTAGTAAGTAAACCTGATTTTGATACAAACGCAGAAAGTATGGAAAAAAGTTGGAAGGCTATGATAGAGTCGCAACAAGCTCCCTTTCTTCCACGAGCAACACAAGGTTTATATGCACCTGGATCAACTTATAAAATAGTAACCTCAGCTGCGGTTATAGAGAATAGGCTTGATGGCATAAAATTTAATGATAAAGGTGTTATTACCATTGATGGTAAAAAAATCAGTAATTCTAAAGGAAAGGCAAATGGAGAAATAGATCTTCAAAAGGCACTTGCAGTGTCGAGTAATGTTGTGTTTGCACAACTAGGTGTTAAGCTTGGACAGGAAAAGTTGATTGAAATGTCGAATAGAGTTTGCTTTGGAAGTGATATACCGTTTGATATTCCTGTTAGTAAAAGCTTATTCCCATATCAGAAAATGGAGCAGAACGATATGGCTGCTATAGCAATGGGCCAAGGTAAAATATTGGTTTCACCTCTTCATATGGCAATGATTACATCCGGTATAGCAAATGATGGCGTTATAATGAAGCCGTTTCTTGTTAGTAGTATAGTATCGTCGGACGGCAAGAGAGTAAAGACTACAAAACCCGATGAGTTCAGAAAGATAATGGAGCAGAGTGTTGCTAACAGGGTAAAGAAGATGATGCAAGAGGTTGTAGAAAGCGGAACAGGTAAAAAAGCGGCTATAAGCGGCATTAATGTAGCTGGTAAGACCGGAACAGCAGAAAATGAACTGACTGCTCAGACAAAGAATAAGGAACATGCGTGGTTTGTTGGCTTTGCCCCGGTGGAGAATCCACAGATAGCAGTTACAGTTATACTTGAATACAGTGGTTCTTCTGGAGGTGCAATTGCAGCACCAATTGCACAAAAGGTAATGGTTGAATACTTGAAGAAGTTACAACTGTTACACAGGTAAAGTGGTACCTGCCTCACAGCCAACTTTATAGTAAGAATTTTATTTTGTTAATCAGCACTGGGCCAACTGAAGGCTAATATAAGAATGAGAGGAATTTTATGAGAGCAATAGTATTTGATATGGATGGACTAATGATTGATACAGAGTCCTTGTACTATGCAACAGACAGAGAGATAGCGAGAACTTTTGGTAAAGTAGTAAGTGATGAGACATTATGGAGAATGATGGGTCGAAAACCTGTGGAATCTTATAAAATATTTTGCGATGATTTAGGTATAGATATGCCAATAGAAGAGCTGTTAAAGATAAGAGAGTATTCTATGGAGAGGAAATTCCAGAATGAAATTAAGCCTATGCCAGGACTTTCGAATATTCTTGATGAGTTCAGGGGTAAATTGAAAATGGCTATAGCTACTGGTTCACCGAATAAATTCATGGAAATGGCGTTAAATAAGTTGGATTTGAATAAATATTTTGATGCAAAACAACCATCTGACGAAATCATTAATGGGAAACCAAATCCTGAGATTTATTTTAAGGTTATTAAAAAGCTAAAATTACATCCTCAAGATTGCATAGTTATTGAAGATTCAAGCAATGGAGCACGTGCAGGCAAAAGTGCAAGATGTTACACCATTGCCATACCTTCAGAATATACCTGTAAGCAGGATTTTAGTTTTGTTGATTACGTGGCAGGAGACTTAAATGATGCAAAAGACCATATAAACATGCTTATGCTATAGATGAAAAATTCTAAAACTAAATTAAAGGACGTTTTTCATCTAAATTAGATAACGTTTGGGTGCTATAAAGATTTAACTTTAGTGTACGTTATCTATATCACTAAAGTAGAAGGAAGAGGTATGGTTAATAATTAATTGGCAATATTTAGTTCTGGATGTTATAATATTGATAGGACAAAAACCATGAAACTGAATTCAAGGGATGTCTATCATCTAAATTTATCTACGTTTATGTGTTATATTGATTCAGTTTTCGTTAACAATATATATACAATGGATAAGATGCCTTAAATAGCAAATGACACCTGAAAATCACTCGAAAGGAGCCTGTTGGTATGCAGTATTTTCAAATAATTGTATCATTTATTTCATTCTGCTTCCTAGCAGCTCTTTCGCTTTACTGCTTTGCTAATGCAGCTTTACGTCTGAGGGGAAATCTGCCTGGAGAACTGAAGTGGATATTAGAAAAGTCGTCTTCGGTAGATCAATTTGTGATAGCGGTAGTTACTATAATTATTATATCACTTAGTTTAGTTGGGGTATCTAATCATATATCCAATCATGTCATATTGTCTTTGGACATACTCTTTTTATTCAACTCATTAATTGTAATACTCTATAATATAATAAAACAGATGGGGTTTGCTCTTGGTAAATAGTTTTTTCTATTGACAATTAGAAAAGTAGTATTTATTAGTGGATATTTTCCAGGAGGGAATCAATATGTTTAAAAGCCTTATAGATTTAAAGCAAAAGTATAATATGCTTAAAAATGATAATATAGAATATAATGTAGAAAAGTATTATGGTTTTGTTAAAAGAATAAACAAGTACCAATTTGAATCAATGGAAGACCATCAACTCAGAAGCAAGTCTATTGAGCTTAGAACCAGGGTAAAGAAAGGTCAAAGCCTGGAAAGTGTAATGCATGAGGCATTTGCTTTAGCAAGAGAAGCATCGTTGAGGGTTTTAGGAATGCGTCATTATGATGTTCAAGTAATCGCAGGCATTGCAATGCATCAGGGAAAAGTTGTTGAAATGCAGACAGGAGAAGGCAAAACACTCGCGGCAGTTTTGCCGGCATTTCTCAATGCTTTGAAGGGACAAGGGGTTCACATTCTTACATTTAACGATTATCTTGCTAAGAGGGATGCTGAATGGATGGGACCCGTGTTCCAATTTCTTGGGTTGTCAGTAGATTATATAATTGAAGGAATGAGTGGTTGTGAGCGAAAGAGGGCATATGATGCAGATATTACCTATGTCACCGCAAAAGAGGCAGGTTTTGATTACCTTAGAAGTTTTTTATGCTTGAGCAAAGAAGAAATAATTCAAAGGCCTTTTAATTATGCAATAATTGACGAGGCGGATTCTATTCTTATAGACGAAGCCAGAATTCCACTGATTATTGCCGGGGGAGAACAAGAAAATGAAATTAGCCTTAAGCAAATAAATGAGTTGATTAACGAGCTAAAACCTATAACTCATTACAATACAGATGAATATAAGAGAAACGTATTTTTGACTGACGAAGGCGTGAAATATATTGAAGGTGTTTTGGAATTGGAGAATCTTTTCAATGAAAGAAATACCGGTTTGATAGCTAAGATCAATAACGCACTCCATGCTCAAGTACTTTTGGATCGAGATGTTGATTATATTATTAAGGAAGGGAAAATTGAACTGATTGATGAATTTACCGGACGAATAGCAGAAAACAGAAGGTGGCCCTATGGTCTTCAAGAAGCGATTGACGTAAAAGAAGGTTTTTTGCCTGAATCAAAAGGAAAAATTATAGCATCTATCACACTTCAGAGTTTTATCAGATTGTACCCGAGGATCAGCGGAATGACTGGGACTGCATTGTCTGCTGCTGATGAATTAAAGGAATTTTACAATCTAAATGTTGTTTTAATTCCAACAAACAAGAAAAATATAAGGGTTGATCATCCGGATTTTATTTTTACTCATATAGAGGCGAAATACAACGCACTAGTTGAAGAAATATCCAGAGTTCACAAGACTGGGAGACCTATACTGATAGGAACAGCAAGTGTCGATGAGTCTGAGTACCTTGCTAATGCTTTATATGATGTTGGGGTTAAGTGTCAGGTACTTAATGCAAAAAATGATGAATTGGAAGCAAAAATTATTGCGGATGCAGGAAGATTAGGTGCTGTAACCGTCTCCACAAATATGGCGGGAAGAGGTACAGATATCAAACTTGGTGGTGCAAACCAATCGGAAAGAAAAAAAGTTGTAGGACTGGGAGGTTTGTATGTTATTGGAACAAACCGACATGAGAGCCTAAGAATTGACTTTCAATTGAGGGGAAGAGCTGCCAGACAGGGCGAACCAGGCATGACACGCTTTTTTATCAGTTTGGGAGATAAATTGATGGTAAAGTATAACATTAAGGATCTTATACCCCAAAAACATATGCCCGAGAGACAAAAGGAAAAGATAGATAATGAAAATGTTGCAAAAATAATTTCACACGCTCAGAGAATTATTGAAGGTCAAAACTTTGAGATTAGAAAGAATTTAGTAAAGTATTCACTGTTATTAGAAGATCAAAGAAAGATAATATACAATCTTAGGAGAGATACCTTATTTGATGCTTTGCCTATTCAACTGTTTAAAACCAAGCTGGTAGAGCTTTACAATAAGCTTATGCCTAAGGTTGGAGAAGAGGCATTGAAGAAGGCTGAAAAGCAAATTACATTATACTATATTAATAAGTGCTGGGCAGAGTATTTGGATTATATTTCCTATCTGAAAGAGAGCATACATTTAGTTAATGTAGCAAATAAACAACCATTATATGAGTTTAATAAAATTATTATAAGAGCTTTTGACTATTTCTACAATGAGTTAAAAGAAGAGATAATAAATACCCTCAATACGGTCTCGATAACTAAAGATGGTGTTGACATGGATAAACAAGGGTTAAAAGCTCCTGCTTCTACGTGGACATATCTAATTAATGATAGTGCTGAGCAAGTAGGGATATTGCCTTTTAGCAGTAACGCTGGTGCAGCGGCTTTAAGTCCTCACATGGTTTTGTTTTATGGGATTTTAAACTGCTTTTTTGTTAGAAAGCGATAGTGCCTCGTAACAGAATTAACTTTTACTTCAGACCTTATTAGATTAAATTAATCATCGTTATAATAGTGATACGAAGACTTTGAAATCAGTGATGGGTTGTATTAAAAAAAAAACTGCTTATTGCTTGTTTATTTGTTAGTTTTTAACCCCCTAAAATTTCGAATTTTTTCGTATTACTATTATAGAATATTTATAGGAAAGGATAAATTGCAGATAGTAATGGACTTTGAAATTGATTTTGTTCTTTGGCAAAGTAGTTCTTGAAAGATTAAAAGATTTAATATATAATTAAGTTAAGCTCATGATAAAAAAATATAATTATAAAGATTAGAAGTATTAGGGGAGCAAAGAGGTCATTTAAATTCTGACAACCTTACACATTCAAATCAAATCCTATTCTAGATGAGGTTTAATCTCTATTTTAACTTCTTCCTCTACATACCCTTGATACAACAAGATTGACAATATTATTATTTTATTTATACATATTGCATATAAGTTTAGTTAAGGAGGAATTTGCGAGGGAAAAAATAATCCGATCTGCTTTCTTCATATAATTTTAAATTGTTCGAATGAAATATACTAGAGAAATAGCATGTAGTTTATTTGTTGAATTTAGTTGCAGCACATATTTTAAACCTACATAAACGCAGTTTTGTTGTTGAAAAATCTTCGATATTCTTCCTACTATTATATATGGCATTATCATTCAAATCTATTTCTATTCCAATAATTCTCTGGTAGTATAATTAATTCAGTTTTATGACTTGCTTATTGCATGAGAGACAATACCTAACACGTATAATAGGTATCTGCTTTTTTGGATACCTTAAGATCTTTAAATAGATCATATAAAAATAAATTTTTGGGAGGAATGGTTAAATGAAAAAGGTTATTAGTATGATTGTAGCTATCGCTATGCTCGTTACCATGTTTTCAACAGTAATTAACCTTGGTACAGCATCCGCGGCATCACATGATTACGACAAAGCACTAGATTATGCGATTCAGTTTTTTGACGCAAACAAGTGCGGTCCGGACGCAGCTAAGAACAACGTATTTAGTTGGAGAGGTGCTTGCCACACTTCTGACAAAGGAACTAATGGAGAAGATCTCACAGGTGGTTATCATGACGCAGGTGACCATGTTAAGTTTGGTTTGCCTCAAGCATACTCAGCAGCTATGCTTGGATGGGCAATGTATGAAAACAAAAATGTTATTGACAGCACAGGAAACACAGAAAAGTTGTTATCAACTTTGAAGTATTTCTCAGATTACTTATTAAAGTGTCATCCTAATGCAAATCTTTTCTATCATCAAGTTGGAGATGGTGGAGCAGACCATAGTTACTGGGGAGCTCCAGAAAAGCAAACTGGATCAAGACCTGTAAAAGTTGTAAATTCTAATACAGCTGGTTCAGATGTAGCGGGTGTATCTTCTGCAGCTCTTTCTATTATGTACCTTAACTACAAGGATATTGACAGTGCGTATGCAAGTAAATGCCTTGCTGCTGCTAAAACTCTTTATGCATTAGCAAAGTCAAAAATAGGTGCATATGATGAAGGTACATACTACAGATCAAACGCTATATACGATGACCTTGGTTGGGCAGCTTTATGGTTATATATAGCTGGTGGAAACACAGATGCATCACTTTTATCAGAAGCAGAAACATATTGTACAAAACCTAAGCTCAATTCAGAAGATCCATTAAAGCATATATGGACTATGTGCTGGGATGATGTTTATCTCCCAACTTACGTAAAGTTGGCTCAAATAACAGGAAAAACTATTTACAAAGATGCATTAAAATATACATTTAATTACTGGCAGAATTCGTTAAGTAAAACTCCAGGTGGATTAATGTATCTTAATAACTGGGGAGCACTCAGATATGCATCTGCAGAAGCTGCTCTTGCATTTATGTACAACAACCTTGTTGAAAAAGATGCGACTTTAGTTAATAACTTTAAAACTCAGATTGACTATGCTCTTGGAACAAATCCTAGGAATATGTCATATTTAATTGGATATGGCAGCACTTGGCCTAAACATCCACACCATAGAGCAGCTCATCCAGAGCAGGGGGCTTCAGAAGCTAAATATCAATTAACTGGTGCGTTAGTTGGTGGACCTAGCAACAGTGACCAATTCAGTGATAATGTTAATGAGTATCAATATACAGAAGTTGCTCTTGATTACAATGCAAGCTTTATGCTCGCAGTAACAAGCTATCTTGGAACAACAACTTCTATGCCAATACCAACAAAGACTGCTACAGTACCAACACCAACAAAGACAAACTCAACAACTGGATTTACAGTAGAAGTTGCTTCAAAAGAAGCAAACAATGGTGATACAATAGTAGTGCCTGTAAGCTTTGCAAACGTTCCTGCAAACGGAATCAGCACAGCTGATATGACAATCACTTATGATGCAAGTAAGCTTGAATATGTAAGTGGAGCAGCTGGAAGCATAGTAACAAATGCCGGAACAAACTTTGCAATAAATAAAGAGGATAACGGTAAATTAAAAGTATTATTCCTTGACTACACAATGGCTACAGAGTATATCAGAACAAACGGAGTATTTGCAAATCTTACATTTAAAGCAATAACTTCGTCAAAAGCATCTGCTCTTGTAAGTGTAACTAATGCAACATTTGGTGACAAAACGCTTGCAACAGTAAATGCAACAATAAATGCTGGTACAATAGCTTTAAATGGTGGTGGAATTGTAACACCTACTGCTATAGTGCCAACACCAACAAAGACAAACTCAACAACTGGATTTACAGTAGAAGTTGCTTCAAAAGAAGCAAATAATGGTGATACAATAGTAGTGCCTGTAAGCTTTGCAAACGTTCCTGCAAACGGAATCAGCACAGCTGATATGACAATCACTTATGATGCAAGTAAGCTTGAATATGTAAGTGGAGC
>JAEWSG010000114.1 GCA_023398495.1 Bacillota bacterium | reverse complement strand
ATATGGGCATTTATGCCGTCCCTGAATTGCTTGATTGGTTCGTGGCCGAATTTCCTAAACATAGTAAGCGAAAACTAGATATGGGTAAAAGTTGTATCCGCTTTAAAAAACCCGACGATATCCCTTTTATAGAGTTGATCTGTGATGAAATAGTTTCAAAGAAATAAACTACATCCTCCCTGAATCTTTAAAAACTGTGTGAAATCGGTTTCATTTTCCGAGAATTTGTTCTTAATAGATTTGATTTTTGAAAGAATCTCATCTTTAGCTTTTAATGTAGCTGCTAGCCCCGAAGCCTGTAGAGATAAATCATTAAAAATCTTTTCAAAGTTCTTAATAAGTTCCCTTAAGTCTGAAACTTCAGGTTTCAATAGGGATTTCAGTTCAGATATACTTCCTTCAACGCTATTCAGCAGAATTTCCGTAGAGGCTATAATTGGTTTACGGCCAATAGTAAAATGATTTGCGTGCCAGTGATTAAAGGTTGCTATGTTTTCAAAATCGTCATCTGAAAGTTGCAGTGTTCTTCTGAAAACATGTGCAAGTTGAAGGTCTTTAATTACCTCGGGGGAAATCCGGTCAACAACCAACTTACACAAGTCCTTTGCGTAAACAGTCAGCCTTATATAATATGTATTGTTTCTTGAAATGGTCTGGTAGAAAAAGCCACTTAATTTCTTTGATAAAGTTTCTTTTTGAATTGCTTTATCAAGTTGTAGTAAATCGGCAATATCTTCAATTGCTTCTTCAAGATCTCTGTTTAGGAATTCCTCTTCCAGTTCACCAGCTTCAACTCTATTATAAAGTAATATCAATAATAAAAGAGCTTCTCTGCCAGGAGGCATAAGCTCATTATAATTTCTCGAAACGGTTATTAAATCATCGTTCATTTAACAGAAAAGGATAAAGATAAGCTTAGGTGGCGACAAAGTAAGTCATTTGTAAAATTTATCCTACGAAATTTCAGTTAAAAATAACTTTTTCAATTCACGCCTACTAATGTCATTCTTGCCAAAAATGATAATAATGTGAAGTTTGTGATTGTTGATGTGCTGATTTAGTAATTCCTTAAAATACTTATCCAATCTTATAAAAGGAGATACCAGCATCAAAGTTTCCTGAGCATTCCATATAATGTCGTATACAACATCTTCTAATTCCTCTCCAGTGACGAACTTTGCCATTTTTAGTGAGTTTTTAGGGGTGCTAAATTAAAAAGTAGAATCTAAAATAAAATGCTTTTTAATTACATTTTATCAAAAATTTTAATAATCAATTTAGCTATTAATCAATTAAGTTCAAATTTGAACCATTTTCTTATATTTGTTCCTACCAACAGCCATCACTATGCCCATCCCTGAGAATATTTCCAAAAACGACATCCTTCAAGCTATTGCTAAAATTGATAAGGAAGGTATTCCTTATGATGCTGATTCGCAGTATTATGATTTAATTTATAAGGAGAAACGATATCCGCCTAAAGTGGTGCTTTCTTATGCCAATATTTTTGCTAATGGCGTTGAGCTTGATCGTGCAACTTTTGAAGGAGGCAGAAATAAAAAGAGCTTTAAGTTACTTGAAACGCTTGGTTTTAATATTGTGGATAAAGGAAAAGAGAGCGTAACACCTGATCGTTATCCTCATTTTAAAATGTTCTTTGATCAGGTAGCTTCCGAAAATATGCATACAGGGCATTTTCAACCTGAGTTTAAAGACTTGACAGTAAAGATAGGTTTTGGACAAGGTGTACCAACCTTTGTACCTTGGATAGCTTTTTTAGCACCAGGTCATAACGTCAAAAAAGGGATATATCCAGGTATTCTGTTCTATAAAAAATTAAATCTGCTTCTAGTTAATTATTGTGTTAGTGCCACTAATCCTCCTCCAGTGAATTGGCAGGTTACAGGTGTTGACACTGTTGAAGATTATTTTTCTAAAAATGGTCTAGGCATGCCGCCCAAGTATAAGGAATCTTTAGTATATAAAGCTTATAAAACTGATAAGGGAATTGATATTGACTCAATTGCTGATGATATCAATTATCTGATTAATGTTTACAAAACTCAGCTTAGTATGCCATCTACTGCACCGGCAATAATACCTCCTGTAATTACAACCACTAAAGTTGATGAAGATGGCAATAACAAAAAAGGGAAATCTACAAAGTTCGATCCGTCCGATTTCATCAAAGACGCATATAATGCCAATCTTAAGCTCGATAGAAATGTGGCCCTAAGGTTTGTGGCTAGCTTGCTAACTAAGCCTTTTGTTATTCTAACCGGTTTATCCGGTTCAGGTAAAACCAAGATGGCATTGGCTTTTGCTCAGTGGTTGAGCCAGGGAGTAAATGGGAATGGTAGTAGTGAACAGTATTGTCTGGTACCGGTAGGGGCCGATTGGACAAATAGGGAGCCGCTTTTAGGATTTCCTAATGCATTAGATTCTAAAGATTATGTACTTCCGGATAATGGTGCTCTAGAGCTAATTATTCGAGCTATAGCGAATCCTGATAAACCTTTCTTCCTTATCCTTGATGAGATGAATTTAAGTCATGTGGAGCGCTATTTTGCCGATTTCCTGAGCGCGATGGAGTCGAAGTGTTATATTTCATTGCATTCGGGAGAGGTGACTAAAATGGTGGAATCTGAACCTTTACCTGCGCAGATTTTACTCCCTGCAAATCTCTTTATTATCGGCACCGTAAATATTGATGAAACTACTTATATGTTCAGTCCGAAGGTGCTAGATAGGGCCAGCGTTATTGAATTTAGAGTTACTTTCGAGGAGATGGAGGCTTTCTTGAACGACTTTGCCCTGCTCAATATGGACTACCTAAAATCTAAAGGAGCTCATTTGGGGTTTGATTTCGTGCGCATTGCCGCTGATGAGGTGTTAAGTGATGGGATAGACTTTATGAGCAATAACCTGCTCCAGTTCTTTAAGGTGCTTAAGAACAATGGTGCTGAGTTTGGTTACCGTAGTGCCTCTGAAATTATAAAGTATGCATCGGTGGTTCGTAAATTGGATATTGCCTGGACGGATGATTCCATATTTGATACCACCATTGTTCAGAAGCTATTGCCAAAGGTGCATGGCTCGCGCCGTAAACTGGAGGCCGATCTAGTTTTAATGGCTAAGCTTTGCCTGCAGGAGGGTGCACTTTTTGAAGAGATGGTTAAGAGGTATCATACCGACCGGAGCATCGATTATTCAATGGTGAAGTACCCACTGGCTTTTGAAAAGATCATGCGTATGTATAAAAATCTACTCAGCAATAGTTTCACCAGTTTCGCTGAAGCATAAACCATGGCGCAGAGCTCGGATGCTATCATAATTCCCTTGTCTATAAATGGACAGCTATTCAACCTGATGATTAGGGGTCAAAAGCCTAACTACCTAGTTGCATATAATGCCGAGGCAATAGAACATGGAGAGGCCCCTTACCAGATCTATGAGGGTTCGTATTACGAGTATCAAATGGAGGGTAACTATTATCTAAGGTGTCCAGGTTTTGATGAAATTGTAACCCGTAGCCATTTCAAACCCTCCATGGGGCGCATAGCTCCTAACATTTATGTCGGAACCCTCGAACTTGAGGTGTTAGATCAAACAACTGATCAGGTAGTTACCAAATTCAGCCTTGAAGTACAATCAGATAAGCTTAATTATCGCGATGATTACCGGCAAATGCTTTCAGATATCACAGAAAAGTGTGTAGACCTGTTGCTGCAACACGACTCGCCGGTGGAACAAACCATAACAAAGGATTTCACCTCTGATGCTCAGACACTTTACCAACGATTTGCCTTTATTAAATCGGTTATCAATTCACCTGAATTCAATGATTCAATACAGAAAATATTGAACTCGCCGGTAACCCGTTGGAAAGATACCGAATGTGTGAAGGATATCAGGAATATTCGGCGTATGAATAGTGGAGCTATAAGGCAAATTGCCGGCAATAGTAACCGCATGCCTCTGCCAGTTGCTCACCCTTTGGCTAACACACTTGATTCTATCCCCATCCATATCACTACTACCAATAAAACCGAATCAATTGATACGCCTGAGAATAGCTTTATAAAGTTCGCCTTAGACTCATTTCTTAATCTGCTGCTTATATTCAAATCATCTCTTAATAGCGAGCGGGTATCCAAAGAGGCCAACTTAATCATCGACAAGCTGGAGCAATACCTACAGCACTCTATGTTTAAAGAGGTATCAACGCTCAAAACGTTGCCTTTGAATAGTCCGGTACTGCAACGTAAGGAGGGCTATCGCGAAGTATTGCGGGTATGGCTGATGCTTGATCTGGCATCTAAACTCATTTGGCATGGTGGTGATGACGTTTACAAAGGTAATAAGAAGGACATAGCCATATTGTACGAATATTGGGTATTCTTCAAGCTGCTCGATATAGTAAAGTATGTCTTCAAACTGGATACCTATGTTCCGCAAAAGTTACTTCGAGAAACCGACAATGGTATCGATCTCATCTTAAAACAGGGAAATATTCTGCCAATAGAGGGATTGTACATTTCAAACATACGCAATCTAAGAGTAACCTTCCACTACAATAAAAACTACCGTATAGCCGAAAAGTATCCTGATGGAGGATCATGGACAAGATACCTGCGTCCCGATTACTCTATAAGCATTTGGCCTGAAGGGATTGATGCTGAAACGGCCGAACGTGAGGAGTTGATAGTACATATTCATTTTGATGCAAAGTATAAGTTAGAGAGTATTGCGGACATATTTGGTAAAAACGACACAGAAGGCAGTAAAAATGAAGAAGATGAGAAGGCTGAATTATTGCA
This sequence comes from Bacillota bacterium, assembly GCA_023398495.1. Lineage (GTDB taxonomy): Bacteria > Bacillota > Clostridia > Acetivibrionales > Acetivibrionaceae > Acetivibrio. Next base: position 1,714 of record JAEWSG010000114.1, on the reverse strand, counting down.
GGAAAAGGATGAGCAGCGCCGGGGCACATATAAGAGGGTTGATTTGTTAAAGATGCATACTTACAAAGATGCTATCAGGCGAACTGCCGGTGCCTATGTACTTTATCCAGGCACTGAAAAACCATTTACCCGCAGCGGATTTCACGAGATCATACCTGGGTTGGGAGCCTTCCCATTGCGCCCTTCCAAAACCAACGATGGAAGCAAGGCTATAGAACAATTTCTATATGCCGTATTGGAACACTTCCTAAACCGCACCTCGCAACGCGAAAAACTTGCAACTAAGGTCTACCAGATACATAAAGATGATCCAATAATCACCAGAGAATATTTACCTGAAGCCATTGGTACCAATCGTGACTTCATTCCGGATGAAACTACGGTAATAATCGGTTATGTGAAGAACCAAGCTCATTACGATTGGATCACCAGTAAGGGTCTATATAACTTTCGCACCAATGAAGATAAAGGAGCGTTAGTGCTAAATAAAGATTTTATCAATGCCCGTTATCTTTTACTATATCGTAAAGGAGCAACTACTTCAGGTGACATGTGGGAGATCAAAAGCAAAGGCCCCAGGCTTGTAACAAAAAAGCAATTAAATAAATCTGGTTACCCTGGAGCTAAACATGATTATTACCTGGTTATCGATATTGAGAAGGTTGATGAAAGCATTTTCAATCGGAGAGTTTTTAATGTAGCTAAAATGAAGAACTATAAGAAGGGAGGGGAGGCATTTGCGGAGAAATTGATGGAAGTGGTGGTAAAATATTGTTAAGCTAACCAGTCACATAAGTTTCTCAGGGGTAAATGTGTATGCTCTTTAGAACTACTTTATATCCTCAGCGAAAGCTGTTATCTGCATCCCTGATGGAATTTCAAGAAGAATATAAAGCCACTTTCCCAAAATTTTGCCAGTATATTCCTATAAAGCAATATTAATTGAAATGATTAAGGCATTGAAATTCAATTACATAAACACACTAAAAATTATCCTAAAAAATGCTATATTATTGTAATTCAGCATTATCCAGAAAAGTTATCAACAATTAAAAAGGGTTATATACTGAAAAACAGCCATTTATATAATCATTATACTTCCATATGCCTATGAATAAAGGGTTGTAAAACTTATCAACAAATTAAAAATTCGCCATTTTTCTGCTTAATTTAGGGGGCAATAGGGGAAACCACTTTTAAGATGATTTTTTAATCCTTAAAGGTGGTTTTTCTGTGAAAAGAAGAAGAAGAAAAAATAAGTGGTTCCAATCCTTTGAAAAATGGATTAAGAAGAAAGTCATCTTCTTCTTATTCATCTATTACATCATTGATATTGCCTGTAAGTTCATTGAATTATTGAAGAATTAAAATATTGAAAAACACTGGTAATATGTTGTATAGTGATTTTTCCATAATCAGTTTAATCATGAGTAAATATATGAAAAACCACTAGTTGGAGTGATTTGTGATTTGTGTCAAAGTCTCCCACAAAGCTTCTCCACTTTGTCCTCCGGAACAAGGGACCGGGGATGAGGTCAAAAGAAAAACAAACATATGAGAAGAAAAAGGCATTTGCCGTGATGTATCAGATGCTTGTTAATTTTTTGGAAGATAAATATATAATTGTACCTTCGTGCTGATATTACTTGAAATCTGTAATCTGAACCGAATGAAGAAAAATACTATTCGCTTTACTAAGATCGCCGTTGTGATT
>JAEWSG010000222.1 GCA_023398495.1 Bacillota bacterium | reverse complement strand
CGAAGGAATAGTCGAATCACTGTTTGAGCGAAGCGAGTTTGATTCGACCCGTAGCGAGTTTTACATTCTCTCAGCCTCGAAGCTTTAGTCCTTGGAATAATATGGTGCACGATAATTAAATACACCCATAGAATTTAGATAATGTAACAGTAAAATAATTTACACTATCATTTTTAAGTAAGGTTATTTGAGACCAAAACACACTTTTTAAGAGGATGTGATATTTCCCTCATTCCCCATTTGTTTGTGTGTTTTGTTAAGAAAAAGCATAATGAGGTATGTAATTAAGCCTGAACAAAGAATAATGCATAGATCAGCCGGAGAGAACGGAAAACGGCCTATGGGTGTGAAAAAAAAGCTTGATCCAAACTTAAAGAGTATCCCATTCATCAAAAGCAGTTCACCAATATACATGACGAGTGTTGTTACTGAAGCGGATATTGAAGGTATGACCATAGAGAGTAATGTATTTCTTTTATAAAATATTGAGCCAACATAAGTTCCCACTGTTATGCCAAATACAATGAAGAATATTGCCATTAGTGACGACGATAAAGGTGATATGTAAATAGTGCCGTTTCTGTAAAAAGCGGTTAGACAGGCAAATATACAGAGTGCGATGAATATAACTATAGAGATGGTTTGGGCAATCAACGGAAGCTTTTTAGTGAAGTTCTGTTCAAGAAGCATCTTAGAAAAACCATATATCACATATAGAACAGCAAGTACTATGACGATGGAAATAATGTAAAAGTGTACTTTGAAAGTCGGGTTGTTGGCTGCGTATATAGGTTTTCCCATGGAGCGTAAAACTTCAGGAGTTGAATAGCACTGCAAAAATTGCCAGGATTGAAGCTTAATATACTCGTCTTTTCCAGAGACTGTAATCTGTTCAAACCCTAATTCAAATGCAAAGAATATAAGTATTCCAAATAGCGAGGCAGCAGGCAGTGTATAACGTTTGAAGAGCTTGAATAACAACGGCATAAGTGCGGTCAAAGCAATTAATGCAATACTTATTGGAGTGTAGGGTATTATGTATTCGGGATAGTCAACTACATTAATGGAACCCTTTAGCAAATAATTTCCCATCATTATAGCTCCCATGTATATGGGGTATGCAGATGCTAACAAAACCGTCACCAATGTAAATAGATAAAAATTCTTGTATCTCACAAATCACCACACCTTTCATAAATTTGTTTGCTTACTGTCTTCGTAGATTGTTTTCAAATTCAGGTAATCGAATGAACCGGAAGAAATCTTGTAGCACTCTGTATTGCCGTCAAGCCAAAAAACACCGTTTTTGTCAACCCAGAACCTCTTGACCTCTTTACCTTTATAAGAGAAAATAAGATTAAATGCACTTGCTACATCCATTTTATCCTCAGTCTTTTTAAAACTGAGTGTGCTGAACTGATTAAGCAAATCATTAATGACTTCTTGTTTTGCACCAAACATAGCATAACTGGATACTCCGTAAAAAACCAAAATGTCATCTGCTTGCATTTTATTATTGTTGTTTTCCTGATGAGAGCAAGCTGCCATTAAAAAGCAAAGAGACAACATTATAATGAACAATCTTTTCAAAATAACACCCCCCATAAAAGGTTTGGCAAAAAATATTTTAACCATCAGACTATTGTGATAGTATAAATATATATTACAATAAAAGCTTGTATGTGTAAAGACTATTTTAGTAGTCTAAGAAAAGTAGAGTGTTTCTCACTGCAGAAAACAGGCGAATGATTAAATGCAGATTTGAAGGGTATTACTAATATAAAAAATAGTTACGGAAGCGTGGGATTTATTATGAAAAGTGAATTTGAAGGATTAAAACTGGCCACTTTTGCAGGTGGATGTTTTTGGTGTATGATTCCTCCGTTCAAAAAACTAGAAGGTGTACATGAAGTGCTTGCAGGTTATACTGGCGGAATTACCAAGGATCCATCGTATGAACAGGTTTGTGATGGAAATACAGGACACTATGAGGCTGTACAGATAAAATACGATCCTGGCATAGTTTCGTATGAGGCTGTGCTTGATGTTTTTTGGAGTCAGATTGACCCGACTGACCCCGAAGGACAATTTTTTGACAAAGGTTCACAGTACCAGACAGCTATATTTTACCATGATGAAGAACAGAGAGAACTGGCAGAGGCTTCAAAAAGAAATCTTGAAGCTGAAGGTCTATATAATAGAGATATTGCAACAAAAATATTAAAGACTTCGGAATTCTATCCGGCAGAGGACTACCATCAGGATTATCATTTGAAAAATCCTGAGAATTATAAGAACTATAAGACTGGATCAGGGCGGGAAGCTTTTATTCAGAATACCTGCAAAATCAGAGAAGCCAGAAAAAAGAAATTTGAAAAACCCGATGACAACACGCTGAAGGAAAAACTAACTGCTCTCCAGTATCAGGTAACCCAGGAGAACGCTACTGAAAGACCCTTTGGAAATGAATATTGGAATAACAAAAAAGAAGGTATTTATGTAGATATTGTATCAGGTGAGCCACTGTTCAGTTCACTTGACAAATTTGATTCGGGCTGCGGATGGCCAAGTTTTGATAAGCCCCTTGTTAAGGAAAACATAAAAGAAAAGATAGACAAGAGCCATTTTATGATACGTACTGAAGTGAGAAGCAAATATGGAGACTCTCACTTAGGCCATGTATTTGGTGATGGTCCGATGCCAACCGGTACAAGGTATTGTATAAATTCAGCAGCACTGCGTTTTGTACCTGTAGAAGATATGGAAAAGGAAGGTTACGGGGAGTACCTCGGACTTTTTAACCAATAAACGTACCCGATGGTTTCCACATTTCATATGTGATGTTCGAATTTTAAGATCTTTTGAGTGTATTTAATATGTTGCTCATATTAGAATGTGCACCCCTTTATAAGCACTTGAAAATTCTACATTTGGATGATAAAATGGAATTAACTTTATAAGCGTTTTTTATGTAGACTGCGACGGGAACGCCTTTTGACTTGCCACAACATCAGAAGTCTGTGATTTTATGTGGAGGTATGCTGTATGGTGGCAGTAAATTGAGATGGTACCATGGAGTTATCAGTCCTCTGTTACAATGCAGTTTGTATCTGCTTGTACGGAGGCTATATTTTTATCGAACTTGACTAAGTTTCAACAATTTTATAGATAAAGAAGGGGTGTTAGAAAATGGCAATTACTGATTTTCTTGAAAGAAATGCAAAGCTTTATCCCTCAGAGGTCAGCCTGGTGGAAATCAATCCGGCCAACCAGCCAGATCACACAGTAACATGGCGTGAATATAATTTGATTGAGACAAGCCCGGCAGAGAAATATCGTCGTGAAATGACATGGAAGGAATTTGATACAAAGGCGAATCGTTTTGCTAACCTTTTGCTCACTCGTGGTATCAAAAAAGGTGATAAGGTAGCAATTTTACTTATGAACTGCCTCGAATGGCTTCCTATTTACTTTGGTACATTAAAAACAGGAGCTTTAGCTGTTCCAATGAATTATCGATATACTGCAGAAGAGATTAAATATTGCCTTGAGCTGTCAGAGGCTAATACGCTGATATTCGGTCCTGAATTCATCGGTCGTGTAGAGCAGGTATTTGATCATCTGGATGGTATTAAGACATTTTTTTATGTTGGTGAAAATAGACCTACTTTTGCCGACAGTTATGACAAACTCGTATCTTTTTGTTCTTCTACAGCTCCTGCTGTTGAATTGAAAGACGAGGATGATGCAGCAATTTATTTCTCTTCGGGTACAACCGGATTTCCAAAAGCAATTTTGCACTCTCATAGTGCACTGGTATCTTCATGCATGACAGAGCAGAACCATCATTCACAGACACGTGAAGATGTATTTTTGTGTATTCCGCCACTCTATCATACCGGTGCAAAAATGCATTGGTTTGGCAGTTTGTTGGCCGGAAGCAAAGCTGTGTTATTAAGGGGAGTTAAACCCGAGTGGGTTATGCAGGCAGTTTCTGAAGAAAAAGCAACTATTGTCTGGCTCCTTGTTCCATGGGTGCAGGACATTCTGGATGCAATTGACAGAGGTGAAATCCGATTGGAAGATTACAGGCTTGACCAATGGAGGCTTATGCACGTTGGAGCACAACCTGTTCCCCCTAGTTTGATACGTCGCTGGAAGCAGGTATTTCCTGAACATGAGTATGATACAAACTATGGGCTCAGTGAATCAATTGGCCCAGGCTGTGTACATCTTGGAGTAGAAAATATTCACAAGGTTGGATCAATCGGAAAAGCAGGATATTTGTGGGAAACAGCTATTGTTAAAGACAATGGTGAGCCTGTTGCTGTGGGTGAGGTTGGTGAATTGATTGTCAAAGGTCCCGGCGTTATGAAGTGTTACTTTAACAATCCGAAAGCAACATCCGAAATATTAAAAGATGGCTGGTTATATACCGGTGATGTTGCAAAAATGGACGAAGACGGCTTTATTTATCTTGTTGACCGTAAGAAGGATGTAATTATTACCGGTGGTGAAAATTTATATCCTGTTCAGATAGAAGACTTTTTGCGGGCACATCAGGCAATAAAGGATGTAGCTGTCATAGGACTTCCAGATGAGAGGCTTGGAGAAATTGCAGCAGCTATTATAGAGCTGAAGGAAGGTGCTGTATGCACTGAAGATGATATTAATGAATTCTGTAAGGAATTGCCACGTTATAAAAGACCGCACAAAATTATTTTTGCTCAGGTTCCGAGAAATCCAACCGGAAAAATTGAGAAGCCTCGCCTTCGTGAAATATATTGCGGTAAGAGGCTGGTTGAAGCACAGACGACAAAATGATCTTCCGGCATTTTCGCTTAAAATGGGGGTTACAGACTTTGATCTGTAACTCTTTTTTGTTGAAAATTGAAGTGCTCTGTAAAATTTTTATCGCGTTCAATATAGATAGAAAATACTTGATTTTTATGTTAAATGTATGTTAAATAAATGTTAGAGAGATGTTAAGTATATGTTATGTCATTGTTAGAAGAAGGTTAGGAATATGTTGGATAAGGGCTGGGTTTTGGAAAAAAATCTTCTGTTTTATTCTGAAATTTGAGCATTATAAGGTGTTTTGGATTTTCAGAAAGTATATTGTATATCATGGTGAAATATGCTATTCTAGAGTAGGTCAAGAAGGTGAAAAATGCATTTAGGTGAAAAATTGTGAAAAACTAAAGGAAAGTTGATGAAAAATGACAATAACGCTTAGTTCTTTTTTAAACGAATTAATTAGAAACCCGGCACTGATTATAACCACTCTTCTTACATTGGGGGTTATATTGGTTAATGGTTGGACAGATGCTCCTAATGCTATTGCTACATGTGTTTCAACCAGATCAATCAAACCAAAGACAGCTATTGTTATGGCTGCTGTGTTTAATTTCCTTGGTGTTTTGGTTATGTCTATGGTAAATGCCAAGGTAGCACAGACTATTTACAAGATGGTTGACTTTGGAGGTAAGTCTCAAGATGCCCTGATAGCTCTTTGCGCAGCTCTTTTCGCTATCGTACTATGGGCAACAACTGCCTGGTGGTTCGGAATTCCAACAAGTGAAAGCCACGCTTTGATTGCAGGTGTCAGTGGTGCAGCAATTGCCCTTCAGGGAGGTATTGGCGGGATTAACTTTGGTGAGTGGGTTAAAGTTCTTTATGGCTTAGTACTATCTATAGTATTAGGTTTTTTTATGGGCTGGATGGTTGTAAAGTTAATCGAATTGATTTGCGGCGGGTTTAACAGAACTAAAACCTTTACGCTTTTTAAGGATGCTCAGATACTTGCAAGTGCAGGCATGGCATTTATGCATGGTGCACAGGATGGGCAGAAATTTATTGGAGTATTTCTGCTGGGAATGTTTTTAGCAAAGGGACAGGCTAATGTTACATCTTTCCCGCATATTCCGTTCTGGCTGATTGTTCTTTGCTCAGTTGTAATGGCTTTGGGTACTTCGATCGGTGGATACCGTATTATAAAAGCGGTAGGAATGGATATGGTTAAACTTGAAAAGTATCAGGGGTTTTCTGCTGATACGGCAGGAGTTATATGCTTGTTTATATCATCAGTTTTTGGTTTGCCGGTTAGTACTACCCATACAAAGACAACAGCTGTAATGGGTGTTGGAGCGGCAAAACGTATTTCTTCTGTAAACTGGGGAGTAGTTAAAGAAATGATGGTAGCATGGATTCTTACCTTCCCTGGATGTGGTATTATAGGCTTTTTAATGGCACTGTTATTCATGCAGGTATTTTAAGAACAATAATTTAATGAAAGAGGATTGGGAATTATGGCTCGCAAAAAAGATGAATACTATTATGACACTTTTGTAGAATTAGTTGATTATTCCTGTAAAGCTGCAGCTTTATTGAATCAAATCATGAACAACTTTAAGGCAGACGAATTGGTAAAGAGATTAGAAGAAATGCACAAAATTGAGCATGGCGGGGATGAAGCAAGGCATGTAATGACAAAGAAGCTGGCTAAGGAATTTATTACACCTATCGAGAGAGAAGATATCATGGCATTGGCAAATTCAATAGATGATGTTACAGATGCAATTGAGGATGTTGTACTCCGTATGTATATGTTTAATGTTACAAACATACGTCCATATGCTTTGAAGATGACAGAAGTTATTGTTAAATGTTGTGATTCTTTAAAAGTAGCTATGGGTGAGTTTCATAATTTCAGAAAATCTAAGACTTTGCACGATTTGATTGTTGATGTTAATCATCTTGAGGAAGATGGGGACAAGTATTATACTGAAGCTATTAGAGATTTATACGTAAATTGCACTGATTTTAAAGAGGTGGCAGCATGGGAATCCACATTCCATTTTTTGGAAAAGTGTTGTGATGCGTGCGAAGATGTTTCAAATGCTATTGAAGATGTTATAATGAAGAACTCATAAACAGAAAAATTTTTTTAGAGTTCGTTATTCAGAGATGAAAAACTCTACAAATTTGAATAAAATATTGAAGATTTTTATACAAAAGTTGCCGATAGAATATTCGGCTTTTTTTGTTTGGAAACATCCTATTCCACTAAATGTGGTTGATATTGGAATACACATGATGTATAATTTTAAAAAGTCAACAGGAGGGAATTTTTATGAAGAAAGAAATAAAAGGTTTTGTTGTGGGGGTTATAACTACAACTTTAGTATCTACTGCAGTTTTTGCAGCTCCTGCTGCAAAGTCTATTACTGCATTTTATAATGGAATTAAGATTTATGTTGATGGTGATAAAATTACTCCAAAGGATGGTAATGGAAAAATAGTTGAACCGTTTATATATGATGGTACTACATACTTACCTGTAAGAGCTGTTTCCGAAGCATTAGGGAAACAGGTATCTTGGGATGGAAACAGTAACAGCGTCTATATTGGTCAAAGGTTGGAAGAAGTAGTTGTTGAAACTGCTGAAGATTTTGTGAAAGCTATTGGATCAAATAAAAAGATTGTTTTAAAGCCTGGGGTATATAACTTATCAAATATTTCTCAGGATATAGATCTACAGGATGGGGTAACCTGGGAAGATGTACCTGATGGTAAAGAGTTAAATATTAATAATGTCAGTAATTTAATCATAGAAGGTTCAAGTGAAGGTAAAACAGAGATAATAACAGAACCTAGATATGCACAGATTTTGGATTTTGAACAAGTAAGCAATATAACGCTAAGGAATATCACTGCTGGACACACTCCGGCCGAATACACCTGTGATGCAGGAGTTTTAAATTTTTTAAACAGTGAGAATATCAATATCAGCGGATGTGAACTTTACGGATGCGGAAGTGTAGGATTAAGCATGGATGGCGTTGAACACCTGGATATGATAAACACTTATATAAATCATTGTTCTTTACGTGCCATTGAAGTGTTTGACTCAAAGGATGTTAATTTTAAACAAAGCAGGATTTCTGATCATGAAGCATACAGTAATATAATATTTGTGTCTTATTCAAAAGATGTTAGCTTTGAAGACTGTGAAATGTCCAACAATAACAACTTTGGATGGAGTTTTATAGATATTGTTGGAGAAAGTAATGTTGTTATAAATAAATGTAAAGTATACAATAATTCTCAAGCAAAAAATACTGATGAGAAGAATCCAAGAACGAATTTCTTTAGTATGACTGCTTTTGAAGTTAATTCTGTAGGCAGAGTTCTTGTAAAGGATACAGAATTTAAAAATAATGTGTGTGATTATCTGACTGATTATAATGAAGCTGTTACTTTTGAAAATTGTACTTTTAGCGGCAACGTTTGGAATGAGTAACTGTAGTCTGAATGATTTGGATTGAGGAATAGCACTCAAAGAGGAGAGGATTAAACAGGATGGAAATTATCAAAGCAATTATTCTGGGCATTATTGAAGGTATAACTGAATGGCTGCCAATAAGCAGCACAGGACATATGATTCTAGCGGATGAGTTTATAAAGCTGAATATGTCCGAAGGATTCAAGGAGATGTTTTTTGTAGTTGTTCAGCTGGGTGCAATTTTAGCTGTAATACTGTTATATTGGAATAAGCTGTTCCCAATATCCTTTAAGAAGAATAAGCATGCAAAGCCGAATACGAAAAATAATTTCAAGTCACAAAATAAGTTTCTGATTTTTTTAAAAGAAAATGTGCATATAAAGAAGGACACGGTTTCCTTGTGGATGAAGGTATTAGTTGCGATTTTGCCCGCAGCACTAATAGGTGTGCCCTTTGACGATAAAATAGATGAACTGTTTTATAACTACACAATAGTTACAGCTACCTTAATTATATATGGTGTTTTGTTTATTCTTTTGGAAAAACGGAACAAGACAAGGAAGCCTTTGATTAACAATTTCGACAGGTTAACTTATAAGACAGCTGCAATAATCGGAATATTTCAGGTGCTGTCCCTGATTCCAGGTACCTCCCGCTCGGGTGCAACTATTTTAGGTGCTATACTAATTGGTTGTTCAAGGGAAATAGCTGCGGAATTTTCTTTCTTTTTGGCAATACCGATTATGTTTGGAGCGAGCCTTTTAAAAGTTGTTAAATTCGGACTTGCATTTACAGGGCCGGAGTTGACTATTCTACTCACCGGTATGATTGTAGCTTTTGCTATTTCAATTCTTGCTATTAAATTTCTGGTGGGTTACATTAAAAAGAATGATTTTACAGCCTTCGGTTATTACAGGATTGTGCTAGGATTACTTGTTGTAGTATATTTCGTGGCTTTTAGATAGGAGATATCTGAAATGAAATTTTGATGAAAAGTAATAAATACTTCATATTTGGAAATATTAAACTTGACACGAAACAGAAAGTATGATTAAATAATTATGTGTTGAAAGCTCTGAATGGGCGAATTTATACACCCTGAAGGAGGTGGAGATAATGTTAAATGGTACAGTGAAATGGTTCAATGCTGGTAAAGGTTTTGGATTTATTGAAAGAGAAGACGGTGAAGATGTATTTGTTCACTTTTCAGCTATAAATGTTGATGGTTATAAATCTCTTAACGAAGGTCAAAAAGTTCAGTTTGAAGTTGAAAATGGTCAGCGTGGCCTGCAGGCAAAGAACGTTATTCCTTGCTAACACCTAAAAGAAAAATGACATTAGCTTAATTGCTAGTGTCTTTTTTGTTTTAATATTTTGTTTAATCAAAACTTTTAGTGGTATTATTAAAAAGACACGGTAATGAAAGCTAAAGATTATTTACCTTAAGGGTGATATTTTTTGTGTTACAATACTTATATTAAATCAAGTTGACTATAGGAGGTTGTTTATGAAGAGTTTAAAAGGTACAAGAACAGCAGAAAATCTATTAAAGGCATTCGCAGGTGAATCACAAGCACGTAATCGTTACACATTCTATTCTTCTGTAGCAGATAAAGAAGGCTACAAACAAATTAAGAATATTTTTATTGAAACAGCTGACAATGAAAAAGAGCATGCCAAAAGATTTTATAAATTCCTATTGGAAGGATTCCAAGGAGAGCTTCCGACAACTGTTAAAATAACAGCAGATTTTCCTGTTGCTCAGGGAACTACACTTGAGAATTTAAAAGCTGCAGCAGCCGGTGAAAACGAAGAGTGGTCAGATCTTTATCCTGCCTTTGCGGACGTAGCAGATGAAGAAGGTTTTCCTGAAATAGCAGTAGTTTTCAGAATGATAGCTTCGGTTGAAAAACACCACGAGGAAAGGTATAAGAAATTAGCTGACAATGTAGAAAACAGTGCAGTATTTAAAAAGGAAGAGAAGGTAGTCTGGAAATGCGGAAATTGTGGTTATATCCATGAGGGTTCTGAAGCTCCTGATAAATGTCCTGCTTGTGCCCACCCTCAAGCATATTTTGAATTAAATACTCAACCTTATTAATAGCTAAATCAAGTTATAGTCAGGAATTAAATTATTGCTGATTAAATACCACATTCTATTACCGCCTCACTTAGTTTTTATGGGATTAAAATTCTACACAAACCAGGTGAGGTGAGGTGGTTTTAATCTTTACATTTTTAAGTAAAGCATATAAAATAAGCTTATTACTTTGATGAAAATATGGAGGATGCTATGCTAAAGGAATTTAAAGAGTTTGCGATGAAGGGTAATGTTTTGGACCTTGCAGTTGGTGTTGTAATTGGTGCTGCGTTTGGGAAAATTGTTACTTCACTTGTTAATGACATCATAATGCCTGTAATCAGTATATTTACTAAAGGATTGGATTTTGAAAATCTGTTTATTAACCTCGGCAGTGGTAGCTATACAACTTTGGCAGCGGCAAAAGAAGCTGGAGCTGCGACTTTGAATTATGGTGTTTTTATAAGCAATATTATTGACTTCCTTATAATTGCTTTTTCTATATTTATAGTAGTTAGGCAATTAAACCGTTTTACAAAGAAGAAGGAAGTGCCTGCTCCAAAGAAAACAAAACAATGTGGTTATTGCTATAGTGAAATTCACATTGACGCTACAAGGTGTCCAAATTGTACATCTGAGGTGAAAAAATAAAGTAGTACTTCGTAAATTATTAACTTGACTAAATGCGCCGTTAGAAATGAAAGCTTTCTAACTGGCGTATTTTATTTTGCCGACTCCGCGTGGCAATTGTTATAAAAAACTATTTCGTATGTTTAATTATACTTGAATTGAACTTAGCTCGAAGAACTGATAAAATCACATTTGTATGGCATTATTAAGTTGGATTTTGTTCTTGTAATACTAAATCTTAAGAAAGTTTTAATAATTTTGTATCGTGTTTTTTAAAATTTGCCTGCTAATATTTTTATAAGGGCAGGTGATGTATACATTACTATGGAAAAACGTTGGGGGTCTCTTCTTATGGATAAATTTACTGTGTTGGTGTGTGATGATGACAGGGCTATTGTGGATGCTCTTGAAGTGTACTTGAGACAGGAAAACTATGAAGTTGTGAAGGCATACACCGGAAAGCAGGCACTAAAGGCTCTGATGGAACAAAAAATTCATCTGATTTTATTGGATGTGATGATGCCTGAGATGGATGGTTTGTCTGCAACCGTCAAAATTCGTGAAGAACTAAATATCCCTATAATTATACTATCTGCAAAGTCAGAGGACACAGATAAAATTATCGGGCTGAACTTCGGAGCTGATGATTATGTGACAAAGCCTTTTAACCCACTAGAGCTTATGGCTAGAGTCAAGTCTCAATTGAGACGGTATACTATGCTTGGAGGTTCAGAAGAGAAAAGCGGAGCTATTAAAACCGGTGGTTTGGAACTGGATACAGAAGCTAAAGAACTCAGATTAGATGGAGAAGTAGTAAAACTGACAGCTACGGAATACGGCATTGTTTTATTCCTTATGAAAAACATGGGCAGGGTATTTTCCATAGAGCAAATATATGAAAACGTATGGAATGAACCGTTATATTCCTCAGAAAATACTGTTGCCGTACACATCCGGCGTATAAGGGAAAAGATGGAGATTAATCCTAAAGAACCAAAATATTTAAAGGTGGTGTGGGGAATTGGATACAAAATTGAAAAATATTAAGTATTCTATGGTAACAAAAGTTATTGCAGTTATTCTAGCTTGGTTATGTGTATTGACTGCATATGGAAGCAGCATATATCTTTTATATAATCAGGACATTGCCTCAAACGCAAATTACTATGAAACAGGTAACTTTTGTAGTGAATATTCACGGCTTATTCATAATACTGTCGAGTATTATGTGAAGCTTAAAAGTGAGGAAAATATTAGAGCTTCCGGTAAAAGTGATGCGGAAATTCAAAATATGCTGGGCAGATATAGTACCATAAGGAACAGGCTTACCGAATATGTTAACTTTGCTTATTATATCAAAGATAGAGCAACGGGTGAAGTTATTACAAACTTGATTAATGAAAATCAACTATCAGTGATTGAAAAGCAGAAATCCATGTTCCATTATAGTCAGGATCAATTTAATTATAGGTATTCTATAATGTATACGGATGATATTGGGTATATGCTGACAGAGACTTCATATGATGTATATGCAGCTGTTATAGAGCCGCTGAAGCAAGGTGATAGATTTTATGATGATTATGTCTTATATACAAAAGCTAAAATTCTGACAAACAACGTAAAATATCTGTTGGGTGGTTCAATAATTCTTATGCTGATACTCCTCGCATACCTTGTCTTTGCTGCGGGGCGGAAGTCAGGAGTGTCAGAAATCATTTTAAAAGGTATCGACAGAATCTATATTGATGTTCATACGATGATGGTATTTGTTGCTGCTGTGATATCATTAGCCGCTGCTGCAGGAACCGTTAACATGTATTATATGGATGAATATTCGAAAGGTGTTATTGTTTTTATTATTCTTAGCATTGATTTCTTTATAGGTTTATCATTTTTATTGTCTATAACAAGGCAGATAAAGGCTAGAAGCATGAGAAAAAATATACTGTTTATAAAAGTATTTATAAAACTAAAATTACTTATAGTGAAAAACTTAAGTAAAAGCAAAACTTTTATCAAACTTTGCTTTAACGGAAAGATATTTAAAGTGTGGATACTTATATTGCTTTTGGCATATACACTTATAAATATTGTGTTTTCCGCAGTTGTTTTTCATTTTGCATACTATGCATATAATGGATACTATAATGGATTTGCCCCCGTATTTACGGGAATACTCCTGTTTGCTTTAAATGGTTTTGTCTTTTATCAGACTGCAAAAGCACTGAGATCTTTGTCTGTAATAATTGAAGGAACAAAAATTATATCAAATGGCAATATGGATTATTCATTTGATGTAAACAACATGTCAGTTGCATTTGCTACCTTTGCGGAAAATATTCAGACAATACAGGGTGGTATGAAAAAGGCCGTTGATGAAGCGATAAAGGGGGAAAGGATGAAAACTGACCTGATTACCAACGTATCCCATGATTTAAAGACACCCTTGACTTCAATAATAAATTATGTTGATTTACTAAAGAGAGAAGAAGTGAAAAACCAAAAGGCTATTGAGTATATAAACATTCTCGATGAAAAGTCTGCAAGGCTTAAAGTGCTGATTGAGGACCTGGTTGAAGCAAGCAAGGCATCGAGTGGAAATTTGCCTGTAAATACCGAAAAGGTTGATTTAAACGTACTGGTTATGCAGGCAACGGGAGAGTACCGGGAAAAGATTGAAAAAGCCGGTTTGGACATTCGAACTAATGCCAGTGATAAAAATATTTTTATTCAGGCTGACGGAAAGCATATGTGGCGCATAATAGAAAATTTGCTATCAAATGTTTTAAAGTATTCTATGGCAAACAGCAGGGTTTATATCAATATAACAACAAATGAAACTCATGGGGTGCTGACTATGAAGAATATATCGGCTCTACCGCTCGAAGTGCCTGTTGAACATCTTACAGAAAGGTTTATCAGGGGAGATGTATCGAGAACTACAGAAGGTTCAGGTTTAGGTTTGTCTATTGCTCAAAGTTTGACTAGTTTGCAAAAAGGCAAACTAAACATAGAAACAGACGGAGACTTATTTAAGGTAACTGTTGAAATTCCATTATGGTACGAGTTGCAATAAAAACAAGGTCTTGCAATGGAATCGTTTGTCACTAAAACAACAGGTACCACTTAAAGTATTCTTTAAGCAAAACCAATCTCAAAAAGCTCTGAAAAAACTTATTTATAAACATGAACTTAGTTAAAAACTTAACATGTTTTGACAAATCAAGAATAAGAATATATAATAGTTCTACAATTTAGTTATGAAAATCTCTTTGCACTGCATTTTAACTACAGTACAAACTGATCAGGCGATAAACTGTAATTTTGGTTTATGCGGCTGGGCCATATACGGCAGCAGATGAAAATAGACACATCTGTGGGACAGTAATTCCACAGACGTGTTTTTTTAACTCTTAATATTGTGCAAGAATTTTTGTCATAATAATATATGACTGGAGGGCTTTATTGTGATAAAATTTATAATTAGAAAATTTATCAGGAACCATGAGAAGGTAGATGATAAAGAAGTAAGGGAAGCTTATGGCGTACTAGCTGGAATACTGGGTATTATCTGCAACTTGTTTCTATTTGGGCTGAAGTTTGCTGTTGGACTGTTTATAAACAGTATAGCAGTAATCTCAGATGCTTTTAATAATCTAAGTGATATGGGAACTTCGGTGATTACAATTTTAGGAGCGAAACTTAGCAACAGACCTCCTGATCAGGAACATCCCCATGGGCATGGAAGATATGAATATATTGCATCACTGATAGTATCCTTTGTTATTTTTGCTGTGGGAATAGAACTATTGCGTAATTCGTTTGGTAAAATTGTCAACCCGGAAAAAGTAGTGTTCAAACTGACTTCAATAATGATTCTTATGAGTTCGATTTTAGTTAAGGTATGGATGTTTTTATACAACAAGTATATCGGAAAAACAATAAATTCATGTGTTATGAGGGCAACGGCCTATGACAGCCTCAATGACGTATATGCAACAAGTGGTGTAATACTGGGGACTATTGTTGGGAGATTTGTAAATTTTCCTGTCGATGGAGTAATGGGACTGATTATTTCAGGCTTAATTATATATACAGGTTTTAGTACCGCAAAGGATTCTGTTCATTTACTTTTAGGCGCTTCTCCAGATCCTGAAATAATTGAGAAGATCAACAAATTGGTGTTGGACAATAAAAATATAAAGGGAGCCCATGATTTGAAAATTCATGATTATGGTCCAGGAAGGGTAACAGCATCAATACATGCAGAGGTTTCAGAAAATGTAAGTATTGTAGATATTCATTCGGAGATTGATAAAATTGAGTTGAAAGTAAAAGAGGAACTCGGGATTGATATGGTTATTCACATGGACCCGGTTGAGTGAGGAGCAATATTTGATGGGGTGGTAGGATGGAAAATTACATAAATAAGGCAATAAAAATTCAATCAAAAAAAACGTTTGATATAGCTGATATACTTTGTTTGGTTGAAAAAAATACCGGTGGAGAGACTTTTGAAGTCAAAGGTGGATATAAAGCTTTTGCAGGTGTCATTGATTCTCTTTGCGAAAAGGAGGAGCTATTACCTGTAAAAGCTTCAGGAACCAATGGACGAAACCCCTATCTATATAATAAATACCGGATTTTATGTAAGGATAAAAATAAGCTGAGCGATGAAATGCAGCATGAAATTCAATCTTTACACCCTGGACTGGACAAGGGCTACTACTTTAGAAACCCGGAGGTATACAGGGAGGATAGGGATTATGTGCTGATGCTTTCTCAATTCCTTGGTGACAGTTCTAAAAGCAAGTCCTTAAAATTCAGATGTACAATGAATGAGAGATCCTTTGAAATATTTAATAACGAGAAGTTTTTGGCTTCGAAAGGGAGAACTCTGCTCAAACGCCTGGGTTTTTCGATAAAGGATCTGAACTGCTACAAAACCCTGGAGGCTTTTTTTTATATACTCTTCCAACCAAAGGAAAGATTGAATATCCTGGTTGTTGAAAACAAGGATACTTTTTACTCTGCTTTGAAGTACCTTGAAAGAAAGCCCGAAAAAGAATTGTACGGTATAAATATAGATATGCTCATTTATGGAGAGGGGAAGAAGATTGTAAATAGTTTCAGTTTTATAAACGAGGTGGCAATGGGCATTCCAATAGAGAAGGTATACTACTTTGGGGATCTGGATTTTGAAGGCATAGGAATTTTTAACTCTGTGGCATCAAAGTACGGAAAGCATTTGGTTGTGCCTCACGTAAAACTGTACAAGGAACTGCTTGTGTCGGCAAAAAATCCACCTTTTTTGAGGACAAATCAAAAGGATATATATCTAGACCTGTTTTTAATGTATTTCGATGACGAAAGTAAGGCAAAAATATCGGAAATACTGTATAATGGGAAATATATTCCACAGGAGGGTATAATATTTGGACGAAAAGATTATTTATAGTGGTTCTGCCGCCGATTGCCTTAAGGATTTCAGAGGCAGGATGCAGAGCCTTGCACCTTTTATTCATCTGTCGAGAAAGCTTTCGGGATTTCAGAAATATAGTGAAGTAGATATGATTTCAGTGGGGTTTTCCGTCCTGCTGTTTATAT
The DNA here is from genome assembly GCA_023398495.1 of Bacillota bacterium. GTDB lineage: Bacteria > Bacillota > Clostridia > Acetivibrionales > Acetivibrionaceae > Acetivibrio. Next base: position 9,148 of record JAEWSG010000222.1, on the reverse strand, counting down.
TGGAGAATATGCTCATCGGCAGGGAAGAGTGCAGCATTGAAGACATTGCAGGGTTTCTTCAGACAGTATTGCTGCGTTCCTATAATATCAATACTACTCAGGAAGAGTCCAAAGAAATGGCTTTTTACATAAGGGATTCCATAGCGGGAAGCGGTGGTGAAGTCCTCGAATTCAAGTACAAAAATCTTGAGACCAACAGGGATGAGGCTATTCCCATAAAACTTATCGATACATCCTATTATGAGATAAAAAAGAGTGCAAGGTATAAGCTTACCGATCAGGGAATGGAACTGCTTTTCAAGACGCGGGAGATATACTCTGAATTCAGAATAAATATAACGCAGATGTACTTAAAGCAGCAGATTGAAAAAGGGGTTTTTTCCGGTGCTCTTCAAACTGTTAACGAGCTTAATCTTCAAGTAAGACAGCTTCGTGAAAGACTGGAGAATCTTCTGTTAAACATACGTCAGAATGTGCTGGGCATTGATTTCGAAGACCTGAAGCTGCTCTTTATGAGGATCAAGGAGCAGTTTGAAGCTGAAAGACGTGAGTTTCATAATATTAAGAGGATACTTAAGGAACAGAGAGATACTATTGAAAAACTAAATTACAATGATTTAGGCGATAAGGAGCTAAAAAGCCTTGAGCAGATAAAACTACTGACCGAGAGGCTTAATATAACAACTTTTGAACATGACCGACTTTTTAATGAGAAACTTGATATTGTCGGAGAATATATGAGAACGCTTGAATTAAGACTGCGTCAGGGTGTAAGTGAATACATTGATTTTGAGAAAAGTATTTTTGATGTGATAATTTCAAGAGATTTAAACTTTAAGAAACTCAAAAGCATTTTATCTCCGCTTTTTGTAAATAATGCAAAAAACAAAGAGTTCAACCCATTTAAGGCTCTCGAACCTCAAAGGATAAAAAGTGAAACTGAGGAAGAGCGGGAAAAAATTGATATAGAAGAGTTGATTGAAATTAAGGAAAAGGAAGACAGGGAGAGACGGGAAACCAGAGATTTAAAGATTATGGCCTACCTTGAAGCCATATTGACTGAGGCGTATGAAGTTGGAGAATCCTATCTGAGTAGTGCGGTTAAGAGACTCGATGACGAGCTTTGTAAATCAACTTCTTATGATTTTGATTTCTATAGTCTTGTTGTAATACTGCATCAGCACAAATTGATTGACTTTAAAGATTTAGAAGAGATTCTGAGTAAGATGGTTCGTGAGACATCAACTTACAATATAAATATATACTACCTGTTTGACAGGATATTTACCAAAAATCCTGGGTTGAAAAAACTGAAGACCATGATACTTCTATCTACCGGGAAAAAGATTAGTTTTGATAATGGCAATGAAATTACTGATTTTGTAATAAAGGGGGTAAAATAATGGAAAACCTTTCGCCTGACTCAGTGAGAAAAGCATTTATCTTATACATGAGCCTTATTGAAAAGTCGAAAATTACTAAAAAGGATAATCCGGAAATTTTTGCGAATTTTGATGATCCTGAAATATCTTATATAACAAGAATTTTTGAAGAGGAATCGGGAGTGATGGTACTTAGAACGGGTGATTCACTGTATTTCACGCCCAGAACCGATAATAAGTTCTTAGGTTTTACCAATGAAGAGTTGCGCGATAAAATGGGCTTTTCAAACAATACCGAACTGTATGTGGGACATATAATCATACTTTCTATAATAATCAAGTTTTTTAACGGAGAAAATTACAATAATAAAGTCAGGTCAATGCTTAAGGTAGAAGAACTTGAAGGTTTTATAACAGCTAAGCTTGAGTCTTACAGTTCTATGGAAAATAACGAAGAAACCGACGAAGCATTGAATTTTAACTTTGGAAGTGTATCAAAGCTATGGCTTGATCTTCCAACTTATGACGAGAAAATAAAAAACTTTGGACAATCAAAAGGGACAAGGATTAGTTTTATATACAGGGTTCTTAAATTTATGCAGGAACAGGGTCTTGCAAACATAGACAACGATAGTGAAATATACACTACCGAAAAGTTTGACACCCTCATTATAAGCTATTATCCCGAAAGCACAAGAAAGAAGGAGATTCTTGCTTTCTTGGAGGGTATATAACCAAAGCGTTAAAAAGCACCAAATTCTACGAATTTTGAAAGGATATGATCTTATGCCCCTTATAAATAGATTCAGAATTGTGAATTTCAGATATGATGATGACAAAAAATATATCGCAAATGAGATTTATGAATTTGATGGGAAAAGTGCTCTCATAAATTTAGAAAATGGCGGTGGCAAGAGTATAATACTCCAGTTGGCTCTACAAGTGATATTACCTAATACAAGTATGGGAAGCAGGAATTTTTCCGATTACTTCAAGGTTGGCTCTTCACCTGCCCATGTCATGATAGAATGGAAACTTGACGGTACAAGGGCTGATTATTTGCTTACCGGGATTTGTATTTCCAAAAATGCAGACGGATTAAGGTTTTTTACCTACATACATAATTATACTCTACCCCATGACCTTGATATAAAAGGTATGGAAGCAGTGAACAGGAATAAACAGGTTATAGGTTTTTCCGAATACCATAATTACTTAAAGCGACTTGCAACTGAGATGCGTCTTAATATAAATATTTACTCTAGAGACCGTCAGAAGGAATACAGAGACAAGCTTCATACCTTTAACCTTTTTCGCGAAGAGTTTGATGCCATTAAAACTATAAACCAGTCAGAAGGCGGAATTGACAAGTTCTTTGAAAATGCCAGAAAATCAAGGAATGTAATTGAGAAACTCATAATACCCAATATCCCGCAGGCTGAGGGAGAGACGTCGGGAATACTTGCCCAAACTTTTAAGAAGCACCTTGAAAACTTAAAAAACATTCCTCTTTTCCAGCATCGTATCAAAACCTATGAAGCATTCTGTGATAGGGCTGCCAACCTTCTTACAAAGCTTGAAGGCTATGGGAAGACAGTTGGCGATATAGAAAGTGTAAGCAGGGATATACTGGCTTTAAGTAATCTTATCAATTTAGCAAAAGATAAATTGAACAATGAAGCCGAGCTGCTTAAAGCAAGTGACAGGAATTATGCTGCTAGTATTGAAGAGCTTAAATATAAAAGGGAGAGTTTTGATTACCAGAATAAGGTCATAGAGTTTGAGGCTATAGACAAAAAGCATAAGCAGACGGTTTCTGAAGTGGAAGAAACTAAAAGGAAAATTGAAGAAGCAGACAAGAAAGTAAGATTTATGGAGGCTGCGTCCTTGTACGAAGAGGTGGTTAATGCAAGGAACGGGATAGCAAGGTATAAGGCACAACTTGAAAGTCTGACCAAAGAAAAGGACGAGATTGACAGGGAGTATCAAAATTGTATTTTCTTTGCAAAGAGGCTACTACGTGAAGAGGTGGACAGAATTGCAAAGGATATTGAGGAGTTGAAAAATCAGTATACCTTCAATGTAAAGGCACTTTCGGATTTGGAAAAAGACTTAGGTGAAAAAGATAAAGAAAGGGATATAATAAGGGACACCCTTTCTTCAATAGGCACCAGACTGAAGGATGACAAGGACAAGCAATCCCAGATTACAGGATATTTTGTCAAAGACATGACACTTCTTATAGATCCAGCATCAGGTATTCAAACTCTGACAAAGGATAGGGAAGAGGAGTACGAAAAGAAAAATAATCTTAACCTGGAGATAGAAAAGGCTGATAAATTGCTTGAAGATATTGCAATCAACGAGACGAGGACAAGAGAAGAAGTTGCTGCTTTGAATCAGCAACAGAAGAATAAAGAGACGGAAGTAGAAGACTTTAATATACGCATTGCAAAGCTGCACAGAGAAATATCCATGTACGAAATCAGCGAGGAAATATACAACAAAAGCACACTCGATTCACTAAAGGCTGTCAGAGCAAGGGTAGACAATTCCCTGAGCGAGGTTTCCGGTCGGTATCATGAACTATTAAAAAGAAAGCATCTTTTTGATGGTAGCGAGTATTATGTTCCGGATATGGAGCTTAAGAAAGTGTACGAGTTATTGAAGAACAACGGGATAAGATGTATTCCAGGTTCGTTATGGCTAAAAAATCAGAGGGAGGATTTGAAGGAAGATTTTCTTCACAAAAATCCGCTCCTTTGTCATTCAATTGTATTGGAAAAGAGCGAACTGGAAAAAGTTAGGACAGGTCAGAATGGAAATTCTTTATCTGCACAGATACTTGAGATTGTTGAGAGTTATCCCGTTACTTTTATAGTTGATTCAGAGCATGGTTTGTGTATTCCCAAGGAAAGTGAGAGTTCTTACGGCATTGATAGAATAGGTGCAATGGAAGCCTATGTTGTATTTTCCAGAAACAATACCTTTGCACTGGATTCAGGACTGTTTAAAGATTATTTGACAGGTATGGATCAAAGCATTGCCAGAACAGAGAATGAATATGAAGCAATTAAAAAGGATCAGGAAAAGATAACAGGTCTTATTGAAAGGTGCTTGGAGTTTATTGGCTCGTATCCAAAGGACTGGCTTAAAGAAATGCAAGTACAGATAGAGAGGCTGAATAAAGATATTGGCAGCAAAAAGGATGCTTTGAATGAGTTTCAAAAAAATAGAGAAGCACTTCATAAGAAGATAAATGAAAACCACAGGCTTATCCTAAATAGCGATGAAATTATCTCGGAGAAAGATAAAGATATAGAAAAGTTGAGCAGGTATATTGAACTTACTGACAGGATTAAGGAGCACGAAAAGCTATACAGGGAAGCGGACACAAAGAGAATAACAATAGAAGAAGAGAAAAAAGAATTACTTGAGAGAAGGAAAACGCTATCAAAGGAGATTGAAAATACAAAGACAGGTCTAGATGGCTGTCAGAGGATAAACAGGGAAAAAAATAAAACTCTTGATGAAATAACGCTGAAATTAAATATTGAAAGTCCTACTCAAGAGATGACCGGAACCTTAGAAGAAATATTGTCAAAAGCCAAAGGCCTTGAGGCAAGGATTGAGAACAGTCAGGCTGAGCAAATCAGGCAATTTATTGAGAATATGAGGAAGGATGAACAAAAAAGGCTAAAGGAGATTCACAATAAAGGATTTGAAGAACACGATTTTGAAACACGTATTATAGACTATAGCGATGAAGAACTTGAAGAAGAGAGAAGAAAACTTTTGTCACTTAAGCAAGGTGGGCTGCAACTGGATAAAAAAGAGCGAGAGTTTCTGTCTAATGGAGAAAAGCTAAATGGTATGATAATACAATTGAGGGAGAATATCAAAAAGAGCTATAAATTGGAACCCTTTGAATTTGAATCGGTAGGGAGTATTGATGAGGCTTCGTTTAATGCGCAGATTGAAGCTTACAACAGAAAACGCCAGAAGAATGCGAAAAAACTTGAAGAGACTGAAAAAAGAGGACGTAAGCTTTCTGAATATGGATCAAAACTTGAAGATTATATTAATGAAAACGGAATAACTATACTAAGCGTGTCTAGAGAGAATATGGACAGTCTTGTTCATAACGGTGAGACTGTTTCAATGTGGGACATGCTGCAACTACCTGTTGAAAATATAGCTGTAATTTCAAATGAAAGCCGCAACCATTACAGGGAACTCTTAAATAAGCTTAAAGATACGGAAATCACAATCAGGGAGAGTTATGATGAGCTGTACAACCAGGCTGATTGGGCAGAAAATGTGACAATAAGGATGATTATTGAAAAGATCATCAATAATGATATGTACAATTATAAGTACGTTAAGGATTTGTTTGAAGACATAATTGGCAGCGTATATAGCATGAAAAATGCAGCACAGTTTCAATTGGAAGAATCTCTCAGGGATAAGGTGGAAATTGTGGAACGTTGTTATAGTAAGGCAGAAGCAGTTTACGAGGAGCTTAAGAGTGTAGATACGTTTTCCAGGATAAAAATAGACGGAATGAACAAAAAAACGGTAATTATTGACATGCCCCAACTTCATGCCGAGGAAGGCAAAGCTTTGATGACCCGTTATATTGAAGTATCCATAAGTGAAATTGAAAAGATGAAAGCAGAGGGCAAATATGACCCGGCGAGGATTGACGGTGAGATAGCAGCAATAATGTCTCCGGTAAGGCTACTAGATGCAGTTACAAATCTTAACGAATACTCAATTAAAGTGTTTAAGCCGGATTCTTTTGGAGCCTCACGGTATATTCCGTGGGAAGTGGTTATAAAATGGTCGGGTGGAGAAAAACTTGCCGGATTCTTTGCCATGTTTATATCGATTATTTCCTATCTGAGGTACAAAAAGACAAATTTCCCCGGTTCAGGCAAGGTTATATGGATTGATAATCCATTTGGTCAGGCAAATGCCGATTATCTGCTATCCTATATATTTGACCTGGCAAAGGCTACAGATACTCAGATGATATGTCTGACAGGCCATATGCAGGTGGATATATATATGCAGTTTGATGTGGTTTACAGTCTCATACATAGGCTGCTGACTGGAATGAACATGAGTGTAATACAGTCAAAGCTGGTCAAATCCCAAGATGGGTTGGAATCGGCTTTTTATAAGGTGAAGCAGGAACAGATGACACTGTTTTAATGCTTGAGATAATCAGCAAAAAACATAGGATGTGCATTTTGCATAATTCATTTTTAGAAATGAATTATGTTCAAAAGCACTAGCTTTTTTTTATATAAAAAAGTCTACCAGCTTAAAAAATTGTCAAAACTCAGTTGCTTTATCCGGAAACATATCTCTAATTCTCAAAAATTCATTAAGATTATCTAAAAATAAATCCACTAAAAATGGATCAAAGTGCTGGCCACGTTCCTCTTTAAAAAGGGCTACTATTTTATCTAAAGCCCATGCCTTTTTATATACTCTCTCCGAGCCTAAAGCATCAAAAACATCAGTTATTGCAGAAATTCTTCCATATATGTGTATGTCTTCGCCTTTAAGACCTGCCGGATATCCAGTGCCGTTGTACTTCTCATGATGTTGTAATGCTATGATTGCCCCCATTTTTATGATATCTCTCTTGGAGTTTTTTAACATTTCATAACCTAGGATTGAATGTGTCTTCATTATTTCAAATTCTTCAGGAGTTAACTTGCCAGGTTTATTCAAAATATTATCGGGTATAGCTAGTTTTCCTATATCGTGCATAGGAGATGCCAACCTTATCTTTTCAGCCAATTCCATAGATAGTCCGTACTTTAGAGCAAGCAGTTTAGTATATTCTGCAACACGTTTTACATGATGGCCGGTTTCCTGTGAACGTGCCTCTGCAATCTCTCCTAATGTAAATATTATCTCTTTTTGTGATGTCTCAATCTCACCATTGAGTAGAATATTATCAAGTGTAATTGAAATATTTGAAGAAAAAATATCTATTAGATTTTTGTCCCAATCATTAAGTTCAATACTAAATTTAATGAATACTACATATTCCGAATTATATTCGCTTGTGTAATGGCTTATAAAAGAGTTTGACAAATAAATGGTTTTATTTTCTTTTATTGCGATATCCAAACAATTAAGTTCTTCACTCGATAATACATCAATAATGTTTTTATCAATATAATTTAAATATTCGCCAACAGCATCTGCAATAATAAATTTACCATTTGTTTTAATTGCTATTATGCCGGAAGATTTATTAAATGTCAGATTGTTTGAAACATTCAGTATTGATGAAAGCTGAATTAATACAGATGTTGTAAATTCGTTAAAATACTTTATTTTATGGAAAGAAGATGATAAACTGATTATTTTTTCTAGTCTCATTCGATTATTATCAAAAAGAATAAGCTGTTTATATGATCTTAATGCAGCTAGAATGGTAACATACAGTTTATCTTCGGTAAGTTCGGTTTTTAATCTATAGTCATTTATATCATAATCAATAAATATTTTCTTTTCAGGAGCATAACCTGGCTGACCCGTTCTTAATATAATTCTTGTCAGCATATTTTTCCTGATATCCCTGATATACTTAACTACTTCAAAACCTGCAGAATCTTCTTCCATAACAACATCAAGCAATACAACAGCAATATCACTATGTTCATCAAGCAATTTTTTTGCTTCAAGAATTGAATATGCACTCAGTATCTCAACGGATCTATTATCATAATTAAATTTTTTCAAAACAATTTTTGTTATAGTGTGTACTGACTCCTCATCATCAACAACTAATAATTTCCAACAACCCGTCAAGGATTGTAATTTTTCTTCCTTATCTTGAAATAAAATTGAACTGCTGTTTGACGTATCATCTTTTCTTATTGCCCGGATCATAAAAGGCTCCTCCTCTTACATTAAGCAAATATCAAGAATAAGAACTAAAATTTTAGACTTTACAGGCCACTAATTACATAGATAATAATTTTAGAAATATTATATAAAACTTTACATAAAAGAAATTCTAAGGAAATAAATGAGTTCTAAGAAATCTTAATAAGGTATAACGAAAAAATAATATCCTATTTTAGTCACACCTTAATAAACAATATATTAATCATAACATAAAGTACTATTTATTTCAACGTTATATGTTGTTAATAATATGCCGATAAAAAATAATAAATTGTATATTTTTTGGAGGTTGAAACCTATATGATAGAAATATTTGGTTACAAGATTGATCAATTGATATATAAAGGTGCTCATTCAACTTTTTATAGGGGGATAAGGATTTCTGATAATGCCAAAGTTATTGTGAAAGTATTAAATAATGAATACCCTACCTTGGAAGAATTAGAGAATATAAAAAGAGAATATAGCATTACAAATAAACCTTATGGTGATAAAGTAATTAAAGTTTATTGTATTGAAAATTATAAAAATTCAATTTGTATAATTTTAGAGGATTTTGGAGCTGTATCATTATCAGAATTAATGAGCATAAGAAAATTAGATTTAAGGAATAAAATTTTAATTGCAGTAGATATAGCTGATGCAGTTTGGAGTGTCCATAGACAAGGAGTAATTCATAAGGATATTAACCCTTATAATATTGTTGTTGTTGCTCACGCTCTTTGACCATTCCGCTACAACATTTCGTGACCGCATGTTGACCTGAATAAAAGGCTGGTAATTTACCATTCGGTTTTACCGTTAAATTCTTAAGATATCTGCCACTGATT
>JAEWSG010000206.1 GCA_023398495.1 Bacillota bacterium | reverse complement strand
AGAGCTTGTAAATACTCCTCGGGGTCGAGCAAAACTCGCTTCGCTCAAACAATGCTCTCCCTTTCCTCGTCGTATTAACAAGCTCTACAACTTGCTTCACAATGTTTCTTCCATATTTTTCTTCACTCAAATAATATACACGCATATTAACCGCCAGTTAACATGCTCAATTGGTACAAAATGGCATTAGCACTTTTTTCAACAAACTTTTCGGAAATATAACTCCGCTGTACATCGGAGCCGGGCATTACTACTATGATTGCAGCTACCGATAGGATATGTTATAATGTAATAAGTTTTACATAGAAAGAACAACTTTGATGTACTTTTTAAAGGAGAGGAACTTTTATGAACTCTAAGAAAACTGCTGTTTCTAAAGAAAAAACAAGCAAAAAGAAACAGCATTCATCCACGGGGAGAATTTTTCGTAATTGTATAAGGGTTTTATTTCTTATCGGCTTTACCTTGTGTGTCATTTTTGCGGGTATTCTGGGCGGTGCAGCATTTGCTTATATCAGCACTTCTAAGCCTGTTACTTCTGAACAGCTTATGCTAAAGGGTTTCACTACCCATGTATATGATTCAAAAGGCAAAGAACTTCTTGCACTTCAGGGTGCTCAAAACAGAGAAATGGTAGACGAACAATATATACCACAAAATTTAAAAGATGCCTACGTCGCAATAGAAGATAAACGCTTTTATATCCACGACGGTGTTGACTTCAAAAGATTTGGAAGTGCAGTTATCAATTATATACTTCCCGGAGGTGAGTCTCATGGTGGAAGTACCATTACCCAACAGGTTATTAAAAACGTCACAGGTGAAGACAGACGTTCTATTAAAAGAAAAGTCCAGGAAGCATGGCGTGCAATGGAACTTGAGCGCAATATATCCAAGGATGAGATTCTCGAGATCTACATGAACCTTATATATATGGGTGAAAATTGTTACGGAGTGCAGTCTGCTTCCAAAACATATTTTGGTAAGGATGTAAAGGATCTTACCTTGGCCGAATGTGCTTCCCTTGCAGGAATAACCAACCTCCCCGGAAGATATGACCCTTTCACAACAAAAGGCAGAGAAAATAACCTTAAGAGGCAAAAAATTATTTTACAGGAGATGCTTGATCTCGAGTTTATTACTCAAGAAGAGTACGACGAGGCTATTAAACAGGAAATTGTTTTCGCGGAATCAAATAAGCGTGACAAGGAAGTTACCAGTAACCAGCCGTATTTTGTAGATCAGGTTATTTTAGATGTAAAGAGGGATCTTATGGCAAACGGTTATACTGAAGAAATGGCCATCAAAACCATATATAACAACGGCCTTAAGATCTATACAACCATGGATTCAGGCATACAGAAAGCCATGGATGAAATCTTCCTGAACGAGAAGTACTTTACCAAGGTAAATAAAAAGACAAGTCAATCCCCTCAAGCTTCCATGGTGATAATCGACCCAAAAAACGGCCAGGTTAGAGCAATGTATGGAGGTGCAGGGCAAAAAATAGGTATCCCTTTAAACAGAGCAACTTCAATAAAGAGGCGACCGGGTTCTACTTTTAAACCTATTGCAGTATACGGGCCTGCTATAAATGAGGGTATAATCACTGCTGCAACTGTAATCGACGACGTACCGGTGTATATGGACGGAGTAGCCAAGGGCTTATATCCCAAAAATTCCGGTGGTAAAAATGACTATGATGGGCTTACTACCATCCGTAACGGTATCGCAAAATCGGTTAATGTTATTGCTGCAACAGTATGGAAAAATTATTTAGGCCCGGATTTATCCCTTGATTATTTAAGCAGGGTAAATATAAACAGGGATAATGAACGCAATCTTGCTATTTCTATGGGTGGCCTTAATGAAGGTGTAAACCCACTTCAAATGGCTGCCGCATATATACCTTTTGTAAACAAGGGTATGTATTATGAACCGACAACCTATACAAAGGTTGAAGACATGCATGGTAATATTATCCTTGAAAAGAAACCGGCTTACAACATCGTATACGATGAGGCTGCTGCCTATATAATGGTCGATATGATGAAAGATGTTGTAAATTCTTCTATCGGAACAGGAACCAGGTGTAAACTTCAGAACGGCAAGATGCCTACAGCCGGCAAAACCGGTACTACCGATAATAATTATGATAAGTGGTTTGTAGGATTTACCAACTATTATGTAGGTGCAACGTGGTATGGTTATGACAGACAGGCAACCATTTCTACAGAGGAACGCAACAGAGCACAAGAAATCTGGCATGATGTAATGGAAAAGGTTCACAAGGATTTAGAACCGGTTGACTTTGAAAAGCCTTCAGGTCTGGTAAAAAGGACAATCTGTAAATACTCGGGCAAGCTTGCCGGTGAGTTGTGCTCAAGAGATCCTAGGGGAAACGCAATCAGGGAAGAATATTTTATTAAAGGAACAGAACCTGGTGAAGAAGAAACCTGTGATGTTCATGTACTTGCAAAAGTATGCAAAGACTCACAAGACATCTTTAACAGAAATTTCCTCGTAGGCGATTACTGTCCTATAGAATCAACCCTTGAGCAGGTATTTATCCAGCGTAAAAAGCCTTATACACCCCTCAACCCGGGTGACCCGTATCCTACAGACTGGAAGTATGAGCTTCCCGCAGGTGAGCATTGTAACGTGCATGGTCCTGAAGATGTTGAACCCGAAGATAATTCAGAAGACAATTCCGAGGGCAACTCGTTTGTGGACTGGTTTGGTAATTTATTTAATTAAAAATATGAAGGATATATCTTCTTAGAAAACTGGTTTTTGAAAATCTATAGACAATTATTCTAAAGGATTATATAAACTGCCCTTAAATGGGCAGTTTATTTTTTACTTTATCTATACTTTCTTTTTTCTTTTATCTTTATTATGCAAAAACAGAGAGCCCACATTAGATCCGTTAATAATTTGCATTATTATCTCAGGATCTGTACCATTTGCAATTACCAGGTCAATTCCCGCAGTCGTTGCAATTTTTGCAGCAGAGAGTTTTGTGACCATTCCGCCTGTTCCCCTTGCCGATCCCACACCACCGGCACATTTCTCTATTTCAGGCGTAATTTCCTTTATTACCGATATCATCTTGGATTCTCTGTTTTTTCTTGGATCAGAATCATAAAACCCGTCAATATCCGACAATATTATAAGCAAATCCGCTTTAACAAGTTCTCCAACCATAGCAGATAATGTATCATTATCTCCAAAAACCCTGTTAACTCCTGACTCAATCTCATCAACAGCAACTGAATCATTTTCATTAACAATTGGAATAATGCCCTTCTCTATCAAGGTCTCAAAGGTATTTATCACATGCTCTCTGGCGTCGTGATTTTCAACTATATCCCGAGTAAGAAGTATCTGTGCTACTACATGTCCATATTCAGAAAAAAACTTGTCATATATATGCATGAGTTCAAGCTGTCCAACAGCAGCAACCGCCTGTTTCTCCCTCACTGTCTTAGGCTTGCTTTGCAACTTCAGCTTGCTCACTCCAACGCCGATTGCCCCGGAAGTAACCAACACTACTTCCTTTTCCTGATTAGCAAGGTCAGACAAAACCCTAACCAATTTGTCTATTCTGGTAAAATTAATCTTTCCATTTTCGTAGGTCAATGTAGAAGTTCCAACCTTGACAACAATTCTTTTTGCTTTGTTAAGCTCTTTACGTAATTCAATATCACTCATATAACATACCCCTTAAAGATTTTCTATCTCGTGAAACTCATGAATATAATTATACTATAAAATCAATAAAAATAATGAAAAAAATAAAAATTTGTAAAGACTTCAAATTCCATAGCAATTAATCTTTGGTTCTAAATTTTAAAGAATGGTCAATAATACCCATGACAAATTAAGTCCTCCGACCTACCAAAAAAGAAGTATTTTAAAATGCTTTCAACGAACTATATAATAAAGCATACTTTAACTGTGTTTTTGTGTTTACACTTACACACCAAGAAAATTTAGCTGTACTTTATAAGTACTGGCAGGAGGTTTTGTTATGAATAAATTAATACTACTAAAAAGCAATAAAGGAACAACTTTTGTGTTTTTTGCAATTATACTTGCTGTAATTGTGGCATTTGCGGCTCTATCGGTGGATATCGGGGTAGTTGCCTTCGAAAGATCCAAGCTTTCAAACGCTGTTGATTCAGCAGCCCTTGCGGGAGCTCAGGAACTGGTTACAAACATTGACAACACCAGGAACATAGTTAATAATTATATCACAAAAAACAACAGCGGGCTTAAAGAGACTAATATTTTAGTTAATGAATCGGAACGCACAGTTGAAGTAACAAGCAGCAAAACGGTGACAAATACCTTTGCCAAAATATTTGGTAACAATTCACAGGATGTGTTCGCAACAGCTATGGCAAGAATTGAAAACATTTCTGCCCTAAGTGGATGCAGACCAATTGCAGTTGTAAAACAAACCTTTATCTATGGCAATATTTATACCCTAAAAGAGGGTGCTAGCGATGGTTATAGCGGCAACTATGCAGCTATTGCTCTTGGAGGCGGCGGTGCATCAGTATATGAAAACAATTTACTAAACGGTTATAACGGTACAATAAGAGTTGGAGATAAAATCCCTACCGAAACCGGTGTTATTGCCAAAAAGACCTCTAATTCAATTGCCACCCTTATTTCAAAGTGTAGCCATACCCCTCCGTGTACTCATATCTACTATAATAAGAACTGCTCCAGGATTATATTTATTCCTGTTGTTGATACGCTATACGTAAATGGTAAAAAGCACATCAAAGTGCTGGGCTTTGCGACTTTCTTCCTTGAAGGTGCAGTAAATTCGGGTGGCCATACGGATATAATAGGAAGATTTATAACCTATCATGCAGATGGTGAAACCTCAACAGAAATAAATGACTATGGTACATATGGAATAAAACTTATTAAATAGTATAGTTAGTATAGTAAAAAGCCGCTGTAAAAACATCTCACACAGCGGCTTTCTTTATATTCATACATTTTTTAAGCTTAATTACCCTAAAACCAACAGGTATAAATTTACTTGCTTGCTTCTTCAATCGCAACAGCTACGGCAACAGTTGCACCAACCATAGGATTGTTACCCATACCTATTAAGCCCATCATTTCAACGTGAGCCGGAACTGAAGATGAACCTGCAAACTGAGCATCTCCGTGCATTCTTCCCATAGAGTCCGTTAAACCATAAGAAGCAGGGCCTGCAGCCATGTTATCGGGGTGAAGTGTTCTACCTGTTCCGCCACCTGACGCAACCGAGAAATACTTCTTACCGTTTTCGCCTGCCCATTTCTTATATGTACCTGCAACAAGGTGCTGGAATCTTGTGGGGTTTGTTGAATTTCCGGTAATGGAAACATCAACACCTTCCATAGCCATTATAGCCACACCCTCATTTACATCATCAGCACCATACGTCTTAACCTTTGATTTATCACCATTTGAGAATGCCTTCTCTTCAACAACTTTTAGCTCTCCTGAATAATAGTCATAAGCTGTCTTAACATATGTAAATCCATTTATTCTGGAAATTATATAAGCTGCATCCTTACCAAGACCATTTAGGATAACCCTTAATGGCTCTTTTCTGACCTTATTTGCAGTTTTTGCTATACCTATCGCACCTTCAGCTGCTGCAAAGGACTCATGACCTGCAAGGAAGCAGAAGCATTTTGTCTCTTCCCTCAATAGCATTGCACCAAGGTTACCATGACCTATACCAACTTTTCTGCTATCTGCAACAGAGCCTGGGATACAAAAAGCCTGTAAGCCAAGACCGATAGCTTCTGCTGCATCAGCAGCATTCTTTATGCCTTTCTTTATAGCTATTGCACAACCTAAAGTATATGCCCAAACTGCATTTTCGAAAGCTATAGGCTGAACATCCTTAACTATTTTATCAACATCAATTCCTTTGGATAAACATAATTCTCTAACCTCTTCGAGGCTTCCAAAACCATATTCAGCCAAACACTTATTTATTCCATCTATTCTTCTTTCATAACCTTCAAATCTAATCACGTTTACTCACCTCTCTTCTAAAATAAATATTATTCGTGTCTTGGATCAATTACTTTAACTGCTTCACTAAATCTTCCATATGTTCCAATGTTCTTTTCATAAGCTTCTTTTGGGTCTACGCCTTTTCTGATAGCTTCCATCATCTTTCCAAGATGAACGAACTTATATCCGATTACTTCATTTTCTTCGTCAAGTCCAATTCCAACAACATATCCCTCAGCCATTTCAAGATATCTTACACCCTTGGCTTTTGTTCCATACATTGTTCCAACCTGGGAACGAAGTCCCTTACCAAGGTCTTCAAGACCTGCACCTATTGGAAGTCCACCCTCTGAGAAAGCAGTCTGAGTTCTTCCGTATACAAGCTGTTTGAATATTTCTCTCATTGCAACATTTATAGCGTCACAAACAAGGTCAGTATTCAAGGCTTCTAGAATTGTTTTGCCTCCGAGAATTTCAGCCGCCATAGCCGCTGAGTGTGTCATACCTGAGCATCCAAGTGTCTCAACAAGAGCCTCTTCAATAATACCGTCCTTAACATTCAAGGTAAGCTTACAGCAACCCTGCTGTGGAGCACACCAACCAATACCGTGTGACAAACCTGATATGTCGGTTACTTCTTTTGCCCTGACCCATTTTCCCTCTTCAGGAATTGGGGCTGGTCCATGATTTGGTCCTTTTTTTACACAAATCATTCCTTCTACTTCATGTGAATAATTCATGAATCTTAATCCCCCTTCACAAATTTAGTTTACTTAAGAATTGTATAATCTGATTTATCTTAACCCAATATTGGGCTAACACCAAGCTTAAATACACTATTTAAACCTTGTGCTAAAATCATCATAAAGTTTCAGATAACATTATACCATAATTATTAAAATGTCGAGATAAAAAAAGAGATTTTTTTGTTAATTTTTTTACAAAGTTTTTTTACCACTTTTTGAAGGCAAAAAACACTGCTCCAAGAATGAAAACAAATGAAACAAGATAGTTCCATCTGAAACTTTCTTTAAGATATAAGATAGAAAATACCGCAAACACTGAAAGAGATAAGACCTCTTGCATAATCTTCAGCTGCGTTGCTGTATAATATGAACTTCCGATCCTGTTTGCAGGAACCTGGAAGCAGTACTCAACAAAAGCAATAAGCCAACTTACCAATATAACTATCGGTAATGCTGTACTTTTATACTTCAAGTGCCCATACCAGGCAAAAGTCATAAATATATTTGATATTAAAAGCAAAATTATTGGAAGCGTAAAACTCCCTCCTTTATAAACTATAGTCTATATTCGAATTAGGATTATAATTATATGTTTGAGTGCATATCTTATTTGATGTTACTGTGCCTTTGAGTGGTACTTTTTCCTTCTTATTGTTTAGTGATCCAATTGTATTGACTAAAAGCAGTATAGAAACAATAAAAATCAATATACTGAAACTTAAAACAATAAAGGAATCATACTTTTTGCTTGCTCTAATACATATAAATGTGGCTAGGACGATCAGTGCAGCTACCCCAATGAAAGTACCCAGAATAAAAATAAAGAAATATGTAGTATTATACTTCATTTCATCAATACCCAAATTCAAGAAGGCAGTAATCATACTAATCAGCAAAACCAGCAAAAAAACAACAAATGAGATTATGTACCTGATCATTCTTCCATGCTTTCCCTCTTTTGTGTAAGTGCCTTCAAAAACATCTTTGAATTCAGGTATTTCAGATGCTGTAACATATACATTATTTCCAACATCATACAGCTTGCTTACAGGGTCAATCATACCTTTCCGGTACAGCTTGTATAGTTTTTCCACACTTTCAATGTTGGTTTCACCTCTGCCAAGAAAGTACCTGTATAACACTATTATAGCCCTCCTTTGCAAACAATGATTGATTTCGCTTAAAAACTCGTAAGATTTATATCTCCCCATGCGCCGATCTTGTCACCAATTATTATCAGGACACCTTCCACCCCTTTAATCCGAGATGCAAATTCTATTGCACTTTCAATATCTCCTGCGTTTTTTACCCTATTACCGGTTGCGGTAGCAACAGCGTCAGACAAAAAAGTATCCTTTGCCAGGATAACAGCGGCATCTGCTCTTCCAAAGCTAAGCGAATGTCCAACCGTTCCGGAGGAAGTACAAATTCCCATTGGTGTCCTTTCAGGCTCTATTTCAATGGCAATTTTCTCGCTCAATGGCGACTTTCCTGCATATATGCCAACCTTTCTTTTTGAGTTGGTTTTAATAAAAATATCGCCACCATTTTCAACAATAATTTCATCAGAGTATTTTAGAAGTTCCAGACCTGCAAGCTCGCTAACAGCTCCTGCAACAGCAGCCATCGGCCCCACTCCGGCCTTATAGGCCGCATCGCACATTTTTTGTACTATGTAAGGCGCATTTTTAGCAGGCTTCACAGGCTGAAGAGCGGTTAAAAACTCGGGGTTCTGCTTAATATAAGCCTCAAGTGCTGACCTGAATTGCTTAACCAACAAAAGAGCTTCGTTATAAAGCTCTTTCTTTGCACCTATCATCAAATCGGTCTCTTCAATGCACACGTCAAAAAACTTTAAATTGACGCCTTTGAATAAGCCTCTGTAAAGTCTTTCCTCGTACATAAAATCTCCTGAATAAAAAACCAACTATATTGACACACACATAACATTAAGTGGACATGCTTTCACACATAGCTCACAAACCATGCATTTTTCTTTATCAAAAGTAAGATTCCAGCTTTGTCTGTCCATACCAAGTGCTCCTGAGGGGCAAACTGCAGTACAAGCTCCACAATGAACGCATTCATTTTCCTGCCATATTAAACTCTTTGTAAACAACTTATACTTTATTCCCTGATCCTCTATATACTTAAGCCCTGCTTCTATATTAATATCATCACCAATTATATCAATGACAAGCTTCCCCACCTTATTCAAACTGATATCTGCATGAAGTATATTAACCTGTAAGTCAAAATCCTTTATAAGATGATAAGTTATAGGCTTAGTCACCTCTGAAGCAGGATAATATAAGGACACTTTAATCTTTTTCATTTTCAGTCCCCCTTATATCAAGGCTATTGGGTTTATTTTCCGAAGGAAGCGATGCAACAGGCTGAGAAACAAGGAATTCCCCATTTCTAATCTGCTGCTTCAAGAGTTCTGCAATCTCCCTTGCCTTCTTAAGACTTGACATAGGAGCCGTATGAACTTTCCTTCCATTTAATTCAACAAACCCGCTTCTGAGCTCTTCATAAGAAACAGTCCTTAAAGTCGGCTTTGATCTTGAAGGCACACTGTAGTCGTATATATTTGTAAAGATATCTTTATCTTTTATAGCTGTCTGTATTAGCATTTCTTCATCAAGAATAGGAATAGGGATACCGACTCCGACAAACAGTGATATTCCATACTTTTCAAATATAGCTGCTCTTACAAACCTTGTATCCATCTGCTTGATATCCCCTATAAGAGCCAGTGTTCCTGCCCCACCCATCGGAACTCGGTTTTCGCCTCTTTTCTGTCCAGGATTATGCTGTGTACCTTCCCAAGCAACGTAACCCTGAGCACCACCTATAAATACTCTCGTACCAATGCCGATGGTTCTATAGTTTGGATCATTGAGTAATGGACTAAGCTGTCCAGATGTACTGTACGAAACATTACCACAATTAGGCAATAGCGTCCCAAGATAAGTATAAAGTGTTTTGTCTGACGTATTGGTTGCCGCTGAATAGTTTTGGTAAGCATTTCTAGGATTAAACATATACGCCTGGTTAATATTAGATTTGTTTATATAAGTCGTTATGTCTTTTCTTGGATAACAATCGGTACCATAGCTTTCTGCGTAAAGCTTTATATCTTTTCCTGCTATCAGGTCCTCAATTACATGAGCTCCTCCATAGGTGCCTCCCGCAGCTTCCGAAACCTCAGTTGCTCCAATGTAAGCATCAACCGCAGCTATACCGGCATATGCAGGCACATCGTTGAGCCAGACCTTTGCCATTCTTATTGGAGGATCAGAATGTCCGAAATTAATGAATACTCCGCTTGAACACATAGGACCGAAAGTAGCGGTAGTAACAACATCAACCTCTTTTGCAGCCTGTTTTACACCTTTTTCTGCTACAATATCTATAATCTCATCAGCTGTAGCAACAACAGCCTTGCCGCTTTTTATCTTTTCATTGATCTCATCAAAACTCTTATACCCCATCTCTACATCTTCCTCTTTTATGATTATAATACTCTAATTATAGGCGTTTGTTTTTCATATTTCAATGTTTTTACGACAAAACTTTTAGATACTTGGTATTACAGCAGAATATGTAGAAGCAGGAAATTCGTCAATATATCCAAGAAGATATTTACTAATCGAATCAAAGTCAATATTATTCAACATTCTATTTCCGTCAACATCCGCTAAATCTCTGTTAAAACCATTTACTGTCCAGCCAAGTAAAAATTGCCTCATTTTCGCAAAATCAATACTATTTATGGTTCCGTTTCCGTCGACATCTCCGTACATCACCTTTTGGGCTGAAACCAAATCTGTTAAACTGTCAGATTTTCCTGCGTCATTACTCTCAAAATCAATATAAGGCAGATACCATCTTTCTAGCTTAATTAACTTTTCTTCAAGTTCTTCGCTATCTAAATTTGTGTTTAGATTTAAAGATTTACTCTTAACTAATTCAAATAAATCATCATTTTTAATTTCGTCCTCAAAATGTAAAATATCATTTGTTTTCTTATCCAGAGCCACTAAAGTAACCATAGTTGCATCTTCTTTGGCACGATTCGGCTTTAATAGCATCTCTGTTCTTGCATTTTCTTCAATTGAAAATGACAAAAACTTATAGTCTCGTGTCTCATCTAAGTCAATTAATAGTTTTTTCCCATTGTGTATAACACTCGGGGAAATGTACGCTCTTCCACTTGTTTGGAAGTTATTCTTTGACTTTTCAGAATTAATAGTTCCACTTAAACCTATATTATTAAGATCATTAAATAAGTCTATTGATATATTTGTAACAGATATGTCAAATTGCGAATTTTCAGTAACTGTAATGATTTTAGAATCAGTATAAAGAACGCCTTTCCATTTTTCAAACTTGTATAGTTCGTCAGCAAACGCTGTCAAACTTAATACACTAACTAAAATAGTAACCACCATAAATAAAGATATTTTTTTCATTCTATCTCCCCCCATTAAATTAATTATATACTGTTAAAGCAATGCTTTTCAATAACTTATTTGTAACGAAACTTTCATATTTAACATAATATAAACCAGAGAATGATATTTAAGGAGTAGACATGAACAAATATCAGAAACTTGAACAGATAACAAACGGAATAAATGCTGCATATAAAATCAAAACTGCGACAAATTCATTAAATCAAAGAAGTTCTGAATCAGGGCAGGAGATAAGCAATGTTGAACTAATTATGCAAATGCTTAGTGTTATTGCACAGTACTCCCCAGAGCCCCAAAGAAATTCGCTAAATGACAGACTGCAAAGAACCACCATCTATCAGAATACATACAAAAATCTTAAGCAACACTTAAAGAGCATGCAGTCAGAAAGGCATGTGAACAGTGATGGTCTTGTAAAAACACTTGAAATAGTGAAACCTGCCATCAGTGGAGATAGAAGGAACCTTATTGAAAAAGTTCTACAAATTCATGAAATTTTAAAATCCTGATTTTACATAAAACCTTTTATTTTTTATAATCTTAATCCCTCTAATACTTATTTTATCATAGTGCAACTCCGATAATCCTAAAACTCTTCTTTCTACCGGAGTTCGCCTTTTTTTTACCCAAATCACCTGCTCTGTCTGCACCTTTGACTGGGGCTGAAATATGTTTTGCATTATAAACAATGCATTGCCTAACGTTGTGCCAAAACTGCTGTAATTTTCTCTCACACCTCTTGAATCGATAAAATATACAACTATAAGGCACAAGAACCCAAAGACTATTGCAAAGCCTCCCAGAACAATAAAAGATTTTAACAAGTTAACAAAAAACATGTCACCCATATACTTTTCACCTTCTCGTACTTTTCTAAAAACAGCTATAATTATTATAACATAAAAAGTATTTTAAAAAAATTCCAGTATTATCAATGAAATTTGTAATGTTAAAAAGCACTAGTATATAATCACTTTGAACTTAGAATACTATCTATGGAACTCAATAAAACAGTGAAAGGGCTGGTTCAATAATGTATAACAGTTATATTCAAAACGGAGTTATTATTATGCCAAATGTTGTAGCAGAAGGTGAAAAAACAACAGTCAAGTATAAAGGATTACTTTATAATTCCGGTGCTGATGCAGTTTACATGCGTCTCGGATATGGTTCAGACTGGGAGAACCAGACAAACGTAAAAATGTCCAAGACCCACGAGGGATTTGAAGCCGAAATTCCGCTAACATCACCTGAAAAGCTTAATTTGGCGTTTAAGGACAGTGCTGACAACTGGGATAACAACTCTGGTATGAACTACTCTTTCGATGTTGAGTTAAGGTAAGCATAAATGCAGTAAAGGGGTTGGCCAACAGCCAACCCCTGTTATTTGTCTACTTTCCGCAGTAAATCTATCTAAACCAGACTTTTCGCAAACTTATCTCCAAATTCGATACACTGATTTAATTCCTCAGTTGTCGGCTGGTATTTAAACTGTATCGGTTCATTTACAACATTGAATCCCATATTCTTAAGGGCATCACTTATATGCTTTGCGCCTTCACCACTCCAACCATAGCTTCCAAAGCCAGCTGCAGGTTTCCCCTTCATTTTACGTGATTTCATTTCTTCCAGTACTAATGAAATAGAGGATAATGTCCCGTTATTTACAGTACAGCTTCCAACTATAACAGCTCTTGCTTTAAACAACTCGGTAATCAAATCACTCATATCAGTAATAGAAGAATTATAAAGCTTGTAAGTAATGTTGTTCTTGAGGAGCCCTTCACCTATAGCTTCACCCATCTTCTTTGTAGCATCATACATTGTATCATATACTATCACAACATTGCCCTCGTTATAATCAGGCTGCGACCATTCATGGTACTTTTCAATGATCTGAACAGGATTCTTTCTCCATATTACCCCATGGCTTGGTGCAATAACATCTATAGGAAGATTTAATGCCTTAATTTCTTCAATTTTCTTTAAAATCAATGGTCTGAAGGGTGTTAATATATTTGCAAAGTATTTTATGGCTTCCTGATAAATTTCACATTCATCTACCTCATCGTTAAATAATGACGCAGGAGAATAGTGCTGTCCGAAAGCATCATTTGAGAGTGCTACATTTGCTCCTGTAACGTATGTGAGCATACTGTCCGGCCAGTGCAACATTTGCATTTCAACAAAGATAAGATCACTTTTACCTATATTTAATTTATCCCCGGTTTTTACAATATTCAAATTCCAATCACTGTGAAAATGCCTTTTGATGCTTTCCTCTCCGTGTTTTGAACAGTAAATAGGTGTACCGGGAATTTTGGACATAAGGTAAGCAAGGCTTCCAGAATGGTCAGGTTCACAATGATTTATAATAATATAGTCAATATTTTTGAGACCAATTTCCCGGTCGAGATTTTCAACGAACTCTTCCTTGTAAGGTCCCCATACAGTGTCAACAAGAACGGTCTTTTCGTCCTTTATTATATATGAATTGTAAGTAGAACCCCTGTGAGTAGACAGCTCATGTCCGTGAAACCTTCTTAAGTCCCAATCCTTAATTCCAACCCAATAGACATTATCCTTTACGTTTATCATGTAAAATCTCCTTCCGTAAACATAGTTTCAAGTAAAATTCATATTTTTAATATATATTCCCACTCTTAACTATTATAAAACTATTATTTCTTTACGCTTTCCTTAATCCACGGAAGCTTTCCGCCCACCTTAAGTATCTCAGCATCTAAGACAGATAATGTATGGGTAAGCTCAATTTCAAATCCTCTAGTAACATTCTTAAGTTTAACATCGCCTTTTAAATCACCTATGACAATTTCAATCTTATCGCCCAGTTCAATCCTGTCATAATCTGCAGGATTCTTAAAGGTCAAAGGCACAATCCCGAAATTAACCAGGTTTGCAAGATGAATTCTTGCAAAGGATTTAACAATAACTGCTTTTACTCCGAGATACTTTGGTGCCAAAGCTGCATGCTCACGGCTTGAACCCTGTCCATAGTTTTCACCACCAATAATGTAACCCCCGCTGCTTTCCAGAGCTCTCTTGGAGAAATTTTCATCTACTGCCTCGAAAACATACTTGGAAATCTCGGGGATATTGCTTCTCAATGGAAGAATCTTTGCACCTGCCGGCATAATATGGTCAGTTGTAATATTGTCACCAACCTTGAGCAGAGCTGTTCCATCGAGAACATCCGGAAGTTTATCAAAGGACGGTAAAGGCTTGATATTCGGTCCCCTTACTATTTCAACCTTCTGTGCTTCCTCTTGTGGCAAGGGGTTTAATATCATATTATCATTTATAAAAAATTTATCAGGCATCTGAATTTTTGGGCATTCACCCAAATCCCTCGGATCGGTTATCATTCCTGTAAGAGCCGCTGCTGCTGCAACTTCAGGGCTTGCAAGGTAAACCTGCGCATCCTTTGTTCCGCTTCTACCTTCGAAGTTTCTATTGAAAGTACGGACTGAAACTCCCGCAGAGCAAGGTGCCGAACCCATACCGATACATGGTCCGCATGAATTTTCCAAAATACGTGCTCCTGCCTGTACCAGATAGTTCATTTCTCCGCTGTCTACCATATGCTCAACAACCTGACGAGAACCTGGACTTATTGTCATACTTACGTTTTCATTTATGGTCTTTCCCTTTAATGCATTGGCAACCATCTTTAAATCCCTCAAGGAAGAATTTGTGCAAGATCCGACACCAACCTGGTCAACCTTTATGCCTGCTACTTCCCTGACAGTCTTTACTTTTCCAGGGCTGTGAGGAAGAGCTATCATTGGCTCTAATTTGCTTAAGTCAATCTCAATTATTTCATCATATTCAACATCTTTTGACGGAACAAGTTCAACCCATTGATCTACTCGTCCCTGTGCTTCGAGGAAAGCTTTTGTTACTTCATCGCTTGGGAAGATACTTGTTGTACAACCTGTTTCGGTACCCATATTTGTAATTGTCGCACGGTCAGGGACAGAAAGTGTTTTGACCCCTGGTCCGCAATACTCCAATACCTTACCTACTCCACCCTTAACATCTATCCTGTGCAAAACTTCCAATATAACGTCTTTTGCTGATACCCAATCGCTAAGCTTTCCTTCAAGCTTTACACCAACTACCTTTGGAAACTTGATTCTAAACGGTGCTCCAGCCATAGCAGCAGCAACATCCAAACCTCCGGCTCCCATTGCGAAGCTTCCGATTCCTCCTGCAGTAGGAGTGTGACTATCGGAACCAATCAATGTTTTTCCCGGACGTGCAAAACGCTCTAAAAACAGCTGGTGGCAAATACCGTTTCCAGGCTTTGAAAAATATAATCCATAACGTTTTGCAACAGATTGAAGATAGCGGTGATCATCAGCATTCTTGAAATCCGCCTGCAGGGTATTATGGTCAACGAAACTCACACTGAGCTCGGTTTTAACCCTATCCATTCCTATAGCTTCAAACTGCAGATATGCCATAGTACCAGTAGCATCCTGCGTCAATGTGTTGTCAATCTTGATAGCAATTTCATTTCCAATAATTGCTTCGCCATCCACCATATGCTGTAATAATATTTTCTCAGTAATCGTACCTCTCATTTCACGACCTCCAAATCAGGTTTGTTCTCTTTAATACATTTTGCATTAATAATATATAATTTTAAAAAGTATTGCAATAAATATTATACTCTAAAGCAAGCAAAAATCAAAAAAATTGCCCAAGTAATTTTTTCTATGCACAAGATACACTGTTAACTTTCCCCATATGACGTAGTTCTGTAGATATCATCACCACCGACACTGCGGCTGCAACAAAATCCGCAATTGGGCCTGCATACATAATACCATCAATCCCCATAAAGCGTGGCAATATAATAATTAACGGCAACAAAAACAGTATCTGTCTTGTCAGAGAAAGGAAGATACCTTTTTTCGGATTACCAATTGCTGTAAAGAAAGTAGATGATATAGGTTGTATAAAGTTTATGAACGTAAAGAAAAGGTATGCCCTGAAATACAATGTGGCAAACCTGTAATATTCCTGTGAGCCCGAGCCGAAAATGGATATAATCCCCCTTGGAACAATTTGAAAAAGTAGAAAAGCAGGTACAGATACTGCCATACCATAAATGAACGAAAGAAAATAAACCTTTTTTACTCTTTCATACTTTCTTGCTCCATAATTAAAACTTGCAATAGGTTGCATCCCTTGTGAAATCCCGATAACAACAGCAAAAAACACTTGATTGACCTTGGTAATGATTCCGGCAGATGCCAATGGAACCGATTCCCCATAGTGTGACAATGCACCATAATGCGCAAGAGATTTGTTCAGTACTATCTGAACAATCATCATTGCAATCTGATTAAAGCAGGATGCTGCTCCTAAAGTCATAATTCTTCTGGCGAATTGCCATTTTGGAACTAAATGTTGTCTTTGAATGTGTACCGTCTTACAATTAAGCAGATAACGAAAAGCCAACCAGGCAGAGAAAACCTGTCCGATAATTGTTGCTAATGCAGCACCGGTCATTCCCATATCAAATCCGAATATAAATATAGGGTCAAGAATTGTATTTATAACAGCTCCCGAAAGATTACACAGCATTGTATACTTTGGACTTCCATCTGCTCTTATAAGGTGTCCTCCACCAGTGGAAAAGATCAAAAAAGGAAATCCTATTGCAGTTATACCTGTGTAAGTCTTTGCATAAGCCAAAACATTTTCCGGCGAACCGAAAAAAACAAGCAAAGGCGTCAAAAATAGCTCTGCTATTATACACAATATCAAACCACACCCAAAGAGCAGCACCGATGCATTACCAATATAATAAACCGCTTTTTTCCTGTCTCCCCCTCCAAGTGAAATATTAAATGCAGATGCCCCACCTAGTCCAAACAATAGAGCAATTGCTATGCAGGAAATACTTAACGGAAAGGAAACGTTAGTAGCGGCATTGCCAAGCTCCCCAACACTTCTTCCGATGAAAAACTGATCTACGATATTATACAATGCACCTACAAGCATTGCCATTATGCTTGGCAGTGCAAATTTCCTTATTAAATCATTTATATTCGAAACTCCTAACGGATTTTCGTTTCTAGTTTCCATAATACACCTTCATCATAATAGTTATATACTATTCTCATACTTTGAAAACATTATCAAACCAAGTTTTCTCGTTATCCAGAGCAGAAACTTATATATTAGCCGCACCCGTGTCATTTTAACATACTGTTCATTAGTGTGTCTATAATGTAGAATAGTTATGTAAAATAAAACATCGCAGAGTCAGCTGCTATAAAAACAGCACTGACTTCTGCGATATTTACAAGGTGCTAACTTTTGACATTACTTGAGCTTGAAGTAGTCCCAAGCATTATTTTTATCTATCCCTCATAGATTTATACGGGACTTTTCCAAGTACATTTTTATATGCAGGTCTTATAATCCTGCCACCGTTTATAATTTCCTCCATCAAGTGTGCACTCCATCCTGCAATTCTTGAAATTGCAAAAAGCGGAGTATAGAGCTCATGAGGTATTCCTAATGACTTATATACAAATCCGGAATAGAAGTCCACATTGGCACTTACTACTTTATCAGATCTTTTCACTCTTGCAAAAACATCGGGAGAAATTCTCTCTATAAGGGTAAAGAGATTGTATTCTTCTTCATTACCTGTTTCCTTTGCCAATTCCTGTGCTTTCCTTTTGAGCACAATACCACGTGGGTCTGAAAGAGTGTAAACGGCATGACCCATGCCATATATCAGTCCCGATCTGTCATAAGCTTCCTTATTTAGTATCTTTACCAGATAGTCAGCGACTTCGCCTTCATCCGCCCAATTTTTGACATGGGATTTTATATCCTCCATCATCTGCATTACCTTTATATTTGCGCCACCATGCTTTGGACCCTTCAATGAACCTATAGCAGCAGCAATAGCAGAATATGTATCTGTACCACTAGATGAAACCACACGGGTTGCAAAGGTTGAATTATTTCCACCACCATGCTCAGCATGCAATACAAGGAGTAGATCTAAAATCTCAACTTCAGACCTGGTATACGAGCTGTCAGGACGTATCATATGCAGAATATTTTCAGCCGTGCTAAGTTCAGGCTTCGGGCTGTGCAAAAAAAGGCTTTGCCCCTCATGATAGTGCCTTTTTGCCTGATAGCCATAGGCAGCCATAGTTGGGAATCTCGCTATAAGGTCTATACACTGCCTTAATGTATTTTCCACACTAGTGTCATCCGGGTTATCATCATATGAATAGGATGCAAGCACAGCTCTGGCAAGCTTGTTCATAATATCTTTACTTGGTGCTTTTAAAATCATATCTTCTGTAAAGTAATCCGGCAATTCTCTCCTTGACCCTAGTATCGCTGAGAATTCATCCAACTCCTCTTTTTTAGGGAGTTCTCCAAATAGAAGCAGGTAACAGGCTTCTTCAAAGCCAAGGCGGTTTTCACCCAAAAAACCTTTTACAAAATCAAAAATATCAATACCCCTATATCTAAGTCTTCCCTGTACAGGAATTTTTTCACCCTCATCCATGATGTAGGCATGGACATCTCCAACCTCTGAAATACCTACCAGAACACCTGTACCGTCGGCGTTTCTAAGCCCTCGTTTTACATTATATTTCTCAAACATTTCAGGCTCAATATTATTGTTATTTTTTATAATCTCCGTATATTTGCTATATGCTCCATCAAACTCCATTTTTAAATGCATCTCCTTTCAATAAATTCAAACTGGCTTTTTTTACATGTTCTATAGTAAGCTCCTCAGCTTTTTTAGCATCTTTACAAGATATTGCATTATAAATTGCTCTGTGTTCTGTCAAAGCCTCCTCCGCTCTGCCACTTTTACTCAATGAATGTGTACGTGCTCTTTGAATGTAGTGATGAAAATTTCTTAGCATATTCATTAGCGGCCTGCTTTTACTTGCTCTGAATATGGCTTCATGAAATTTCGTATCAAGCTTCAATATATGATCCAAATCATTCTTCTCGGTGTAAAATTCTTCTAATTCTAAAGAATCTTTCATCTCCTTAAGCTCTTCATCTGTAATGTTTTCGGCTGCCCACCGGGCTGCGAGACCTTCAATCATCAACCGTATTGTATAAATATCATCAATATCCTTAGCTGATATTCCTGTAACTACTGCTCCTTTATTGGGTATAGTCTGCACAAGACCTTCGAGTTCAAGCTGCCTTATAGCTTCACGTATAGGCGTTCTGCTAACACCAAGCTCTTCTGAAAGTTTTGTTTCAATCAGGCTGTCTCCTGCTTCATATGTGCCATTTAATATGTTATTTTCCAAATGGATGAATACTTTTCCACGTAGCGAGGAATTACTATCATTATCCATATGCTCAATTTTCGCCATGTGTGCTCTCCTCCTTTGCACAGACAATAAATTCATGTGTCTAGTGCTTTTGAACATAATTCATTTCTAGAAATGAATTATGCAAAATGCACATCCTATGTTTCTTGCTGATTAACAAAATAAAATTCTAGAATTTTATTTTGTTAATCAGCACTAGTCATTAGGACTTAACTTTTCATTAAGAAGTAGTTTGGATCATTTCACAGCAATTTATGTATCCCTGTATAATTGTATACAATCATACAGGGATAGTCAAGATGGTTGTGAAATTTTCCTGTATTTAAGGCAACAAGAAATAAAAGACCCATTATTTCCTTAGCAGTTTTCTTGCATTTTTCCTATTTCTTCACCATTTGTAAAATCTACTAAATCATTATTGTCTTTCTCTTCAAAGTTGATTTTTCTAATTCTCCACCTTCCCGAGAAGTAAAACCAAAGATTAAGCAGTATAGAGCAAATGGTCGCAAGTGGTACTGAAAGACCTACCCCAAACAACCCCAAACCTGCGACATTGCATAGTATGAATGCCATAGGTGCTCTGACAATAATACTTGATAAAACACTGCTAAATAAGGAGTATGAGGTATGACCGGCTCCTACAAACAAGCCATTCATACTGAAGGCTATCGGCACTAAAAGATAATCAAAACTAAATGCACGTAAATATGGCAAACCGGCCAAAACCATCTCGTTATCATCCGCAAACATTCCAAGTATCTCTGTTGGTAACAGGGCGGTAAATAAAAAAATCATATATGAAATAACACACGAGATAATCATTCCTGTTAAGAAGGTCTTCTTTGCCCTATCTTCTCTTCCCGCTCCTAAATTCTGTGCACACATGGTAGAAATTGCGGCATTCATTGCAAATGCCGGAAGGATTGCAAAACCATTGTACTTTCCAACTGCTCCTACTGCTGCAGATGCTGTTACACCAATGGTATTTACAATAGTTGTAAGCACAAGAAAAGATAAATTAGCCGTTAGATTCTGTACAGAAATAGGAAGCCCCAGCTTTAATATTTCTCTCAGTTGTATTTTATCAATCAAAAACGATCTAAGTTTAAAATCAAATACAAATTTCTTTCTAATAAGATATATTATACATAAAAACATGCTGAGTGCCTGCGATATTATGGTTGCAATTCCGGCACCAGCAGCACCCATTTTAAAGCCTCCAACCAACAAAAGGTCTAAAACAATATTAGCTACGCAAGCTATTGCTACAAAATAAAGGGGTCTTTTGCTGTCACCCATACCTCGCATTATGGAACTTAACGCATTATACCCAAAAATAAAAATCGTTCCAATTGCAGTAACTATCAGATAACTGCTTGCTTCACCAAATGATTCCTGAGGTGTCTGAATCAGTCTTAGAATCTGATCATGCATAGCAAGCATAAACACTGTCATAATCAAGGCAGTGATAGTCAACGAACTAAACAAAGTACCTATTATTTTCTGCATCTGTTTTGTCTTTCCTGCTCCTACAGACTGTGCAATTAAAACCGTTGCCCCAGCACTCAAGCCTACAGCAAGATTTGTCAATATCATGGTAACCTGCCCCCCGATATTAACTCCTGACATGCAGACCGTTCCATCGAATTTACCCACAATAACCATATCCGCAACGCTATAAAAAGTCTGGATGAGATTCGATATAATGAAGGGAAATGCAAACACAATAAGTTGCTTCACTACATCCCCTTTTGTTAAGTTGTTGTGCTTATACATGAAGATAACTCCCTTGCTTTCTGTAATTGTACCGATAGCCCGTATAATGGTATTCTCTTTTAATATTCAGAATTTCACAGATATATTTACTAAGGGATAACGAAAAATAACATCCTATTCTTATATTTTGAAAACATTATCAAATCAAGTTTTTTCGTTATCCAGAATAGGAACTTATATTTTTGCCATACCTAAAGTAGTGGTCTGCATCACTAAAATTCACACCAGCAGACCACCATCGACACAAACTATCATAACACAATATTTTGAAAATTAAAATAGTGCTTTATATGAGCGGGTGCATGTAATAAATGCGAAGAAAAATATGCACTATATGAGCGTACATCATTTACCATACACTCAATTATTTGCCTTATGAACCCAGAATTAGCTTTATATAATTATTTGAAAAAATTAGAATTGATTCATAAATGTATATGTGCTAGAATGGTAAGGTGTAAAAGTGTCAAGCATTTGACACAATTTTACTCCCCTAAAGAGAGCTAAATAATATGCTCTCTATTTTTTTATTATTGAGAATATTTCATATTACTGATAAAATAATAATGTAATCCAATATCGTTTGTAACATTACAAACATTTTTCATCTAACATTATTTTTTGATAGGGGTGTTATTGTGTTAAAAAGATTTAAAAAGCAAAAACTTTGCGATCAGCAAACTAATTTGACAAAAACAAAAAATCCAAATCTAAAATTAGTTAACCATAGTTTGAAAGTTGGCTGTATTATGCTTCTATCCACTCTTCTATTAAGCATACCCCACAATAATTTCGCACAAACGACTACAACAAAAAATTATAAGTATGCTGATTTAAATGGTGACGGCAATATCAATTCAATCGACTTCGGGACTTTTAGAATGTATATGTTAGGTATGATTTCCGATTTTCCTATACCGGAGGGAAATAAGGCAGCAGACCTGAATGGAGACGGAAAAGTCAATTCAATTGACTATGCACTATTAAGAATGTATTTGCTGGGAATGATACAAGAATTCCCGGTTGAATCAACTACCAGCAGTCTAAACATACCATGGGACTGGGCAGGAGTTATCGGCACAGGTCAAAGCCTTGCGGTAGGTGCAGAAGGCAATCCTGCTTTAACCACAACCCAGCCTTATAACAACCTGAAAATATCCTTGGAAAAGGAAGCAATACCACCACTTGATCCAAATAACAGTAAGTTTAAAATGGTGCCATGTGTTGAACCTTTACGAGTCTATGGCTTTTGGACACCCGGTCCATACCCGGGGAATATATTTGGTGAAACCCCGCACTCGGCTATGGCCAACCAAATTACATATATGGTAAGGACAAACTGGGATAAAGACTACATTACGGCACAGACAAATGTCGGAGAATCAGGACAGGGTATTGATGCACTCCGCAAAGGTGCTGTAGACACTGGTTCTGTTGGCCGTGCATACGCAGCAACTCTTTTTGAAGTAAGTGCAATCAAGCGTCTTGCCAGCGAGGCCGGTAAAACATATGGAGTTGGTGCCGTAATTATCACTCACGGTGAAAGAGATTCTGGGAATACCAATTATGAAAACGAGCTTCGCAAATTATGGTCAGACTATAATACTGATTTAAAGGCCATTACCGGCCAAACACAAAACATTCCTCTTTTTGTTGCTCAAATGCATTCCTGCGGAGCAAGCGGCACATCCGCAGCCCTTTTGGCTCAATGGCGTGCCAACTTGGATTATCCCGATGACATCATAACTATTCCTAATTACCAAAATAATTACGCACCTGATTCGGTACACCTGACTGCAAGCGGATATCAGCAACTCGGTGAACAATATGCAAGAGTATATTATCAGAAAGTAGTTTTAGGTAATGACTGGCAGCCACTAAAACCAACAAGCGTAGAACGTGAGGACAGAGTAATTACTGTTAATTTCCATGTTCCTACAGAACCGTTGGTATGGGATACTAAATTACCTGCACCAAACCAAAACGTAACTGAGTGGAAAAACGGAAAAGGGTTTGAAGTATATACACAGAACGGAAAAATTGCAATAAGCTCGGTAGAGATTTCAGGTAATTCAGTAAAAATAACTTGTGCAAATGACCTACCTGCTACAGGATTAAAGGTAGGTTATGCCTTTACCGGCAGCGGTCAAAAAAGACCTGATGGAACCTTTCGCTGGGGACAACTTATAGATTCGGATAAATTTACAGGCAGCACAACAGGAATCATACATCCAAATTACTGTGTCTCCTTTGAATTGGACGTTCCGTGATTAATTGAAAGTCTCATAGCATAAGCGCTATAAGACACTTTTTGAGAAGATATAGTTCATCTGTTTATCGCAGCGGAATTTGCTACTTTGATTGCAGCTTCCGCTGCGATATACTATTAGCTCTTTATATAAAATAAGCTTCATAATATCAACTCAGCTATTCATTTTCTTAATAATAGTAGACAATAGTGCAACACCGTCTTTGATTACATCAGATTCCAGGTGCCCATAACCAATAAGCAACTTGCTTTGGTGCCTGCCTTTTTCTATACAGTGGCTTTCTACAGGAGTAATATATATTCCGTTCTTTAGACAGATATTTTTGAATGCGTCGTCAAATCGCATACCCCAAAAGTCTATAGCGACATGTAACCCGGCAGAATCTCCATAAGCAATCCACTTGTTGTTAAAGGCTTCTTCCAGCGACTCCAATAACATCTGCCGACGCTTACCATAAATTTTGCGCATCTTTTGCACATGTCGGTCAAACTTGCGCGTCTTCAAAAACTCTGCTAAAGCAGCCTGCTCAAAGGGTGGGTTCTGTACATCCGTATGGGTACGAAGATCACGCCATTTTTCTTGAAGTTGATAAGGCAGAATTACATAGCCTATCCTCAGTGCCGGGAAAACTGATTTGCTGAAGGTTCCCACATAAATCACACGCTGCGTGTCTAATGAGTAAAGCGGAGCGATAGTCTCTCCTTCATACCGGAATTCACTGTCATAATCGTCTTCAATTATATAAAGGTTATTTTCTCTAGCAAAGCGAATCAATGCGGCTCGGCGTGATGCGGGAAGAATTCCTCCCAACGGGAACTGATGAGATGGTGTAACATAGATTACTCCTATACTTTTGCAGTTGGGCAGGTAATCGATCTGCAGCCCCTCGGCATCAACCGGTATGGGAACAATGGTGCAGCCCTTGTTAATGAATGTGCCAAGCATTCCGATATGGCAGGGGTCCTCCATCAATATCTTTTTTCCGTCTCCACACAACATATCCGCAATCAGATGTAGTCCGTGTGTTGCACCGGCAGTAATAAAGATATCATCCGATGAAACCTTAAGTCCTCTGCTCCTAAACAGCCAAGAGGCGATTTCTCCCCGCAGTTCAGGTAATCCCTGTGGTCCGCTATAACCAAAAGCCTCAAGGGGCAACGCCTCAGAAGCTTTGTTCATTAACTGTTGCCAAAGAAATCTGGGAAATTGCCTTACGTCGGGCCGACCTGTCCCAAAGTTTACCAAAATGTTTCTACCAGTATGTTTTTCTATTTTGGGAGGCAGCGAAGATTCGACCGGTTCAATACACAAGCCGTCAGCAACTCGCGTTGAAGCTCCTTGCCGACTTACAACGTAGCCCTCTGAAATCAGCAGGTCATAAGCCTCGCAAACAGTATTACGGGAAACCTTCAGCTCCTTTGCTAATTCTCGTGTGGATGGCAATCCTTCTCCTGCCTTTAGCTGGCCGGACAGCATCAGCTCCTTTAAGGCCTGGTAAATTTGACGCCATAACTGTAATCCGCTATTTCGATTCAATTCAATTCCTAACATAATGCCCCCAACTGGATCTGTGAAATACATGCTGTACTGGACCTTTAAAAGAGCCAGTGATCCGAGTAAAATTATACCATAATGCAAAGAGAATACAACAAATTTTGGGGAGAAATCAAAATGAATCGATTAAACGGAAAATTGTACTTGATATGTGCTTTTTCACTGGCGGGAACTAGTGTTATTTCAGCTAGATTTGTTGTTGGAAAACTTGGGACTTTTACAATTACAGCAGTAAGCCTGTTTTTTGCGCTCATGTTTTTGGTTCCGTTATGCGGCAAACAGCTTGTCCGATACCTTCAGCTAATGTCGTTTCGCAGTTTTTTGCTTTTAACACTTCAGGCCTTATGCGGTATTTTTCTGTTCCGAACGTTTTTGCTATACGGACTTAATTACACTAGTGCTGGAGAAGCAGGAATACTCACAGGCACAACACCTGCCATAACGGCGCTTATGGCTGTTTTTGTATTGAGAGAGCCGGTCAGCCATGGAAAACTTATAGGAATACTGTGTACAATAGGAGGTATTCTAATAATCCAGGGAGTGTTAACGACGGGAAGCGGTTTATCTGCGGAACATATTAGCGGGAATATGCTCGTGCTATGTGCGGCAGCTAGTGAATCCACCTTTAACACATTGTCACGTATTTCCGCCGTTAAAGCTGCAGCAACATCGAAAGAAGCCTCAAGTCCTGTTTCACAGACCGCAATTGTATCGGCAATTGCTCTGATTCTATGCCTGTTCCCTGCTGTGTTTGAGCAACCCTTGAAGGGACTTGCAGAAATCGGCATTTTGGAATGGATGGCTCTTCTTTGGAACGGTGTATTTGTAACGGCTCTGGCATTTATCTGCTGGTACTCTGGAATAAAACGGTGTGGTATATTCACAGCAGCAGCCTTTTCTGGCATGATGCCGTTTACCTCTATGGTGCTATCGACATTAATATTATACGAAAACATCAATTGCCGACAGTGGCTTGGAGGTTTTCTCGTAATCATAGGCATGGTTCTAATCGGAACAGAAGGGATGGATGCCCCTTCCACAAAGTCTAAGAATAGAAAAATCACAAGAATGGAAAAGGCAAAAGAATAAACTCAGCTAAAATCGGGCATAAAGGGCAAAACAATACCTGTCGGAATTATTAAAAGACTCCACATATATTTAAGAAATATGGAGCCTTTTTATTTGGAGTATTATATAACAGAATTTCACTTTATATACCGGAAAGATTTCTATCACAGCTTCATTCTATTATTTCTGTTTGATAAAACATCATCTAAAGCAATCGCCTCATTTACCACGCTATCAATATCGGACAGTGCAGGATCTGAATCTGCGTTTGAAATAATTTGATGTTTAAACGTAACTATTGCACTTTCAATATAGTCCATTTTTGAATGTACCATTTCAAGCTCATTTTTTTCATTTCTTATCCTTTCCAATAGCCGCTCATCCAATTCAATCGCTTTTTCGAGGTCAGCCATTGCTCCGGGATTTTTAAGGAAATCTTTCTTTCTTCTGTTATTCTTTAAACGCTCTTCAACTTTACTTACGTTTGCAGTATATATTTCTTTAGCTCTTATGCTGTAGTTATACATCAATTTAAAATATACAATAACAAGGTTTAATGCCTGCTCAACTATTCTCTGCTTCAGCGGATCACTCTTAACCTGACTGTAATAGCCCATCAAAGCTTGCTTCTCGACATATATGTTCTTTAACTTCTCTCTCATTCCGTTAGGCAATCTTCTCACTATATTCATATAAAACCGGTCACACTGCGTGCTGAGGTTTTGTATGCCTTCTACTTTCTGCTCTAAATTAAACTCGCGTAAAAAGTCTTCATCTTTCGCAGTCTGCATTACAAAATAAACATATCCCGCAACACCCACAAGGAGAAGCGGCAGATAGCCTGTAGCTATAAATATACCGATAACAATAGTCAGTAAAGCTATATTTTTCAGCTTTGTAGCCGCTTTTAAAAACATCTTAAAACGCATAAATAGTCCTTTGCCTCCAATTTGTAGAAAGTGTATATTGTAAAGAACTTATCCTATTTCTCTTGTGAGAATAAATTCTGTCCTTCTGTTCTTTGCCTTATCCTCTTCAGTTGTCTCATTTGCAACTATTGGCTTATCCTCTCCCCACCCTCTTGAAATTATTCTCTTCTCGTCCACACCCTTTTGCACCAGGTATTTTTTAACTTCTGCTGCTCTGTCCTTTGAGAGCTGAAGGTTGTTTTCATTACCACCTACTGAATCGGTATGGGCATCTATAATCAGATAATACTCAGGGAATTGGGCCAATATACCCCTCACTTCTTCAAGCACCGCAATTGATTCTGCCTTAACCGCAGCCTTTCCGGAATCATAATATACTGATGGAATATCAACTTTTGCAACTCTTTCAGTATTTTGCTCTATACTCTGCTCATCCTGTTGCTTGAATTCCTTCTTCGGCTCTTCTGTCTGTCCTTCACTTCCTGATACACCGGAATCAACTGCCCCCACAAGAAGTTCTTTAATTTCCGAAGAGTTATTTATATTTTCCAGATATCCTTTATAAGCTATCTCTTGTGATAGCTTGAAATCCATGTTCAAGTCACCGTATCTCTTCCAGGTTTCAACCGTATCATTAATTATTCCATCCAACTTGTTATCATTTCCGCTAATCCCAAAATAGCCCAAAGTATCATTTAGTGCCATCAATTTAATATCTTTAAATGACGCTTCAACATCCTGCTTTGTAACTTCCCCGTATTCACCATTTTCACTCATCAATTCAGCGAGCTTTTCGTAGGCCTTATCGGGTTTCTCAATTATATATTTTGAAGCTGCATACCAGGTTTTGATAAAACTCTCAACCTTTTCAGGATTTTTTTGCATATAGTTTTTGTTTGCAACCAACATGGTTGGTACCAGATCCGGAACTTCCTTTGTTGTTATAAGGACTTTTACCGAACCGGGCCTTGCAGCGTTTATTTCATTAACGGCAATATTCATATCCGGGCTCCATGACACAATTACGTCGGCATTCCCCGATTTAAGGTCATCAATAACTTCTGACATTTCTTCTCTTTCAATAGGTTCTATGTCCTGATATCTCAAACCAACCAACCTTAAAAATTTGTTTAATATAAATTTACCTGTGCCATCTCCTACATAGGATACTTTTCTATCTTCTATATCATTCAAGTCTTTAACATCAGCTTTAGCAACAATTCCGTCAGCACCACGTGAAAAATCCGTGATACCCACTATAACTCCCGCATCTGGGTATTCTTCCTGAAATTTCATGAATGCCGGGAGTGACATTTCAGTGGCATGAATTTTCCCATCACTTAACGCTTTTATCCTGTCATTATCAAAGGGTATATACTCTACGTCCATACTAAGCGAATAGTCCCTGTTATACTCTCTGCTTAATCCGATTAAAATCGGTGTCCCACCTATCCAACTATCCAATCCCATAACAAAGTCACTGTTTGAAGAGCCAAAATTATTTCCATTACCTTTAGAACCATTATTCGGGGTACTATCACCACTATCAAGCGGATCTTTCTGCTTTTCTTTATCATTATTTGAAAAGAACCCAAAGAAGCCACCGTTCGATCCGTTTCCTTTATAGTTAAAAGCAGCAATTCCAGCAGCAATTATAAGTAAAAATATAATGATATTTCCCCATTTTATTCTTTTCCCTTCCATCCGATTCCTCCTGTTATAAAAATAGTCTTATAAGAGCATTATAACTATTTTGTTTCAATACTTCAAGTTGTGATATTTGTGAACAAAAAAGAGATTTGTTAATATATCTAAAAAAATAGTTCTATGCCGTAATTGCTGTGTAAGCACTGTAGAGCTAATATTTTTACTTATAATCATATGTTGATTATAAAAGTAAGGCGTGTAATATGAAAGGTTTATACTTTAATTCGCACAAAATCAGAAATTTTAGTTTATATTAGCATAAAGTCCGGACATAATTATAATATAAATATATAAATTACGAAATTTTCGAAAAATACATTGACTTTTAGGATTTTGAAACATAAAATGTATTGTAATAGTATATGTTGGCAGTGAGAGGAGGAATGTTATGTTAATTATGTTCAAAGTAAAAAATTTTGCATCTTTAAAAGATGACGTAATTCTAGATTTGAGGGCAACAACATATAAACAGCATATGTCTCATTTACATCACATTTCAGATGACTTAAAACTACTAAAGACTACGGCTATTTATGGGGCGAATGCCTCAGGGAAATCGAATTTAATTGCAGCTATGTTTTTTATGGAGAAATATATATTTGAGCAATTTATTTCAAAGACAAAAGAAGAAGCAGAAAGCAGCTTGGAGGTTTCAAAAGAAATCGATCTGGACCCTTTTGCGCTCACAGACAAGACCAATCATATATCTGAATTTGAAATTATTTTTATATATAACAACAAGCAAATACAATATGGTTTTGAGTGTACAAGGAATACTGTTTTAACCGAATGGTACGATATAGATAATCAAAATGTATTCTATCGAAAAAGAGATACTATTGAATATGGAAAAAAATACGAAAAGCAGTTAAAAGTTTATAATAAGGTGCCCACAGAGCGATTATACCTATCTGTGCTTGAGTACTTCCTTGAAGAGGACAGTAAAAAGAATCTCCTACAAGATTTCACCGACTTTTTCGAAAGAGAATATAATGTGCATTTAGAAATATTTCTTGAAGCTAGTATAAAAAAACTTGGCGGTTCTGCCAGAATCAATAGTAAGCTATATAGCAATAAAAAGTATAAAAACAAAATTGAAAAGTATTTAAAACAAATTGACGTTGGGATATCAGGGTTAGAAGTCCAATCCAAAAATATATTAGATCCCAAAACTGGTAAAGAGAAAGTTCAAAAGATTGTTAAAACCATACACAACGTTTATAACGATACTGGAGCAGTTATTAGGAAGGAACTCTTTGACTTAAATCAAGAGTCAACTGGTACATTAAGATTTCTTTCATATATACAGGATATTATTGATATGACTGAGCAGGGTGGCGTATTCATTGTGGATGAAATGTCTGCTAGACTACACCCATTGCTTACAAAACTTATCGTTGACATTTTTCAATCAAGTAGTAACAAAAAAGCACAACTTATATTTACGACTCATGACATTTCTTTGTTAAATAAAGATCAGTTCAGGCGTGATGAGGTTATTTTTATAGACAAAGATGACAAGGGTGTATCCCGCATTTACGCACTATCTGACTTGAAGGTAAGAGAGGATGCCACATTTAACAAAGATTATTTACAAGGAAAATACGGAGCCATTCCCATATTTAACTATGATGAAATCTGGGGTGACGAATAAATGGGCAAGACAATTTTATCACCAGAGCGTAAAAAAGCCATTAAAAAGGTGAATATTGGTAAACAAATTATATTTTGCGAGGGCATGACAGAGAAGCATTATCTGGACTATTTCATTAACATTATTAACAAGAATAAATTCACTGATGTTCGTGTTGAAACAGAATCGGCTAATGGAAATGCTAAAAAGGTCCTAAAGTTTGCAGAGGAATTTTTAACTCAGGAGGAAAACAATAGAAAATATCTTAATTACAAAAAGAGCTTGATTTTTGACTGTGATGCCCCCAAATCCATAAAAACAGTAATAAGTGAAATGCAAGCATCTGAAAGAGAATATGTGTTATTAGTGTCAAATTACCTTTTTGAAATCTGGTTGCTAATGCACTTTGAGATTGTCAATGTAAAGCTTACGAAAAGGAAAATATACGAAAAGCTTTCCGAATATCTTGCAAATGGCTATAGTAAGGCTGATGCGGGCATTATTCGAGAAATCATTCAACAAGGCAATATTGAGGAAGCAATTAGGAATGCTACTGAACTTACTGAAATATACAGGAGTGCAGGAAAGACTATTGGCAGAGACATTGAACAAATGAATCCCTTCACCAATGTTCATGAACTAATTGAACAATTTATGGCAGAAATTTCTTAAAGGGATGTATCACGATTGAATTTGAGGCACTTAGGATATTAAGATTTTTGAAATCTGGAGAAATTGCTATAACGTATACATATGAGTACGAGGACAATAGAAAGCATGCAAACAGAGTTGAAATAAATAATTTTGGGATTATGTATCAAAAACCAAAGAAAAGAAGATTTCTATTCTTTAAATAGAGGTCATATAAGGAGTAATTCTATGCTTGCTATACATTGGTCCCCTGTGAGCAACACAAAAAATATTTTGCGTAATGGAATAAGGAAAGCCAGGAATGGAGTTTATTGTTTTCCGCTGACCGGAATACATACTGTTGATGCTTGGTGGGTAAAAGCCTTTAATCAATTTTGTTTTAGAAGAAACCGTAAACAATACAATGGGTTTATTTTTAGGGTTACCGAGGAAGACATGCCCTGTTATTTTGGTCATTTTATCGGACATACAAGCCGTGACAAGTTTGAAATGCCTATTAATACAGTAACCCAGTTGGAGAATGAGATTAAGGAGTCTGTACTTTGGCGAATCGGTGAAAGAATCAATGGATATGAGGATATTCTTCAACACCACTTGGCAAGTGATAAGTTTATTGATATGGCTAAGCAGGAACTGCAGAAAGACCCAAAGATCTATAGTAGTGTCACAAAAGACGTTGGGTTTATGGAGTTTATTTTCGAAGACCAACAGATTGTCTTGTCAAAATCAATAGCACCCGAAAGAATAATTAAGATTGTATCAGCCAGAGACGAGTTCGGAAAGGTTTTATACAAAAAGAAGAAATACTCACTCACTAAAGATGTCGACTACTAAATATCAAAAAAATCCCTTGGGTCTTATAATGAAACCCTTGGGATTACTTGGTCGGAGTATGGAGATTTGAACTCCAGGCCTCTTGGTCCCGAACCAAGCGCGCTACCATCTGCGCTATACCCCGAAAACTTTAACATATATATTTTAACAGCATTATTTCATCTTATCAATATTAATTTTTACTAATTTGAAATTTGTTACCTATAAAGTTATTAATCCACAGCAACATCTATGTGCCCAATTTTAGTCTTTCACTTCAGGCAGTTCAAACCAGAAAGTAGTTCCTTGGCCTTCTTTGCTGATCACTCCAAATATGCTGTTATGGGATTCAAGAATGCTTTTGACTATCGCAAGTCCGAGACCTGTGCCAATATGCCTTTTAACACCTGACTTTTCAACCTTATAATACCTGTCCCATATGTGTTTTAAATCTTCCTGAGAAATACCTGAACCTGTATCAGATATTTCTACTTTCACAAAACCTTCTTTTTCCAATGCCTTAACCGTTATCAAACCCTCCTCCGGTGTATGGTTTAGGGCATTATTCATTAAATTATACAAAACCTGTTCAATCCTGTTTTCATCTCCTAAAACCATCAAATGGCCTGGATTCACAAAATCCATTTTTATTCTCAGCTTCTCTGCTATAAGCTCGTACCTGCTCATTACTCTATCGAGTGTTCTGTCAATTCGGAAGCCTTCCATATTCAATGCAAAATATCCCGATTGCATTTGAGACAGGTTTAATATATCATCCACTATCTTTCCAAGCCTTTCTGATTCGTCAATGATAATTCCCAACTGCTTCAAACGTTTTTCTTTAGCTTCTCCGGTTACATCCCTGATTGTTTCTGCATACCCCTTTATAAGGCTAAGGGGTGTTCTTAGTTCATGGGATATGTTTGCGATGAGATCTTTTCTAAGCTGGTCAATCTTTGAAAGTTCAAATGCGAGAAAATTCATAGTTGCCGCAAGCCTTCCAATTTCATCTTCAGATCTTATGTCAAGCTTAACTGCTAGATCCCCGGATGCCATTTTCTCTGCTGCAGCATTAATTTTTAATATAGGATTTGCAAACATTCTTGATAAATAATAGGAAATTGCAATTGAAGAAAGGAGAACCAGTACAGAAACATATATAAGCTGTTTCTTCAACAGTGCAGCCGTCTCCCTTACAGGATTAAGAGGTAAGTAAACTATAATTCCTACCAATAAATTGCTATTTGCTTTAACAGGAATCCCAATTAAGGCATATTCACTGTTAAACCTTGGATGAACAGTTCGTTCAGTTTTAATATCTCCTTTTAATATATCCGGCAACATGTTTAAAGCTACATTTCTGAACATAGGCATAGAAGCAAACTCACCTACCGGATTGATATTCCCCTTTGCATCAAATATGTCAATCATAGCATTATAATTAACTGAAATCTTCTCCAGCCCTTCATTTAGCTCTATAAAGTTAGTTTTATCCATCTCCTCAGTAATAGAAACTGTCTTCTTTACCACTTCGTCAATTCTTGCCTGCTGATAGTATTTTTCAAGGAATACAATCTGAAAAAGCCACACAAGTAGTAGCGTCACCGCCACCAATAAAATCATTCCCAGCCAAAGCTTTACAGCAAGACTTTTCATTATTTCCCTCCAATTTCAAACTTGTATCCTGTTCCCCATACTGTTATTATAAATTTTCTGTACTCCTTAATGCTTTCTCTGAGCATTTTTATATGGGTATCAACAGTCCTGTAATCCCCTGCAAATTCGTATCCCCAGACCTTATCTAAAAGCTGTTCTCTTGAAAATACCCTATTCTGATTTTTAATAAAAAAGCTGAGTAGTTCATATTCTTTTGGCGTGAGAGTAACCTCTTCATCATTTACTTTGACTTTTCTAGAATCAAAGTCTATGTACAAACCTTCAATTTTTACCGGCTTTGTCCCCTTATTTGAAGCTTCTGTAGCTGATGTTCTTCTGATAATTGCCTTTATTCTGTAAAGCAGTTCTCTAAGACTAAACGGCTTTACCAAATAATCATCCACTCCAAGTTCAAACCCGAAAACCTTATCATACTCTTCTCCCCTGGCCGAAAGCATTATAATCGGTACTTGTGAGGTTCTTCTTATTTCCCTTACTGCTGTCCAACCGTCCATTTCAGGCATCATTACATCCATAACAATTACTGAATAATCATTGCTTTCAAACAGCACCAGTGCCGACTTACCATCATCAGCCTCATCTATATCAAAGTTCTCAGGCTCAATATATTCTGTTATCATATTCCTTATTCTGTCTTCATCATCAACTATGAGAATTTTTTCTTTTGCCATTATTAATCACCTTTGTGTTATTAATTTATTATATTATACCCACAAGTACAACCACTGTATCTGAAATTATATCGGACATATTCCTAAAAAAGAATATACACAGCAATAGTTAATAAAATTTCATACTTCTATCACATTTTCATCAAAATTCTCACATATCTGATTGCTATACTTAAAATATAAAATAAATAAACTTCGAAAGGAATGATTTAAATGAAAAGATTTTTAATTGTAAGTTTAGTAACCGCTTCAGTAGCAATTTCTTCTTTAACTGTATTTGCAGCTAGTGCCGACACAAGCACTACACCAAATACAATTGATTCTGTCATATCAAAAGTGACAGGATTCAGCAGCGATGAAGTTGCAGCAGCTCGTGCAGATGGCATAGGATACGGAAAGCTTATCCCCGCATCTATACTTGCAAAAAAAATGAACATATCTCTTCAAGAAGCTGTAGCATTAAAAGAGGATGGCAAAACGTATGCACAAGTAGCTCAGGAAAACGGAATTACTCTTGATGAATACAAACAAGAACTTCTCAACGAGAGAAATGAATTAATTGACGAAAAAGTAAACAGTGGCTATATCTCTGCCGAGCAGGGAGAAGCTATAAAAGAAAGAATTACAGAAAACATTTCAAACTGTGACGGAACAGGTTCAGGACAAAACAGAGGTAACGGCGGTTGTAACATGGGTGGTTCTAGAGGATTTGGCCGCGGCAACAAAATGGGCGGCGGAAGAGGCAGATGCAATTAAACAAGCATAACTGCAAAAAACAATGGATATTCCCCAACAATAATCAATTGCTGGGGAATATCTTGTATTTAATCTTTAAAGCACTCCTGACCTCTGTTTCCTCACATGCACTTAATCTGTATGTATCAAGCTAGCTGTGAAATTCAGTTATAATACCTAACAAGTATTGTCTCATTAATGCAAAATCAATTGAATTCACCTTATTATCTTTATTTACATCTGCAGCAATTAAGCCATCTTCTGTTGAAAATCTATCAATCTTCCCAAGTAAAAATTGTCTCATTAATGCAAAGTCGATCGAATTAAATTTACCGTTAGAATTTACGTCACCCATTATTATCGATGAATGTGTTGATGTTGGTGTTACAATTGGGGTGGGTGTTGGCATTGCCGTCTCAGTTACCAAATTGTCTACTTCAATTATCCCATTAAAGCACCAATTACTGAATTCATTTAAAGAACTCCACTTTCCTGACTCATGCCCTTCCCATGAGTATGGTGTAT
Source organism: Bacillota bacterium (assembly GCA_023398495.1). GTDB lineage: Bacteria > Bacillota > Clostridia > Acetivibrionales > Acetivibrionaceae > Acetivibrio. Next base: position 42,929 of record JAEWSG010000206.1, on the reverse strand, counting down.
AAGACACATTGAACAAAGTACCCTTTTCATCCCCACTCGGTTGTCTAAAACCACACTTTTCATACCAGTTTGTAAATTCTGCTTCTTGGTTGCTTGTCCATTTCCAGTCACCTGAAGATTCATCGTAATAATAACCAATCCAGTAAGTTTCTGCAACATTCCCCCATATTGAATCAAGCCATTCATTTTCTTCCTGATTATTTATGGTTACCAGGTGTCCTCCAAGCTCATTTGCTTGTTCTTCATTCTTTTCAAATTCTTTAGAATAACCATTAGTATTTTTATAATAATGCCCAGTCTTTGTGTTTTGAATCCAACCGTCTCCAACAAAAGCAGCGTTGTATATTACGGGCTTCAATTGAACATTTTTGCTAATTACAACACTTTCATCTCCAACAGATATATCAAAGGGTTCTGATATTCCCAAAAGCTTATCAACAAAATACCATTCCACTTTGACCATATAGTCACCTTCAGGAAGCTCACACTCAAAATTTATATAATTATTCAATTCGGTTTCAAAAAACTTTCCGCCATCATTATAAACAAACACTTTGGCAACACTTTTACACACATTTTCAAACTTCCAATATTTAAATATATCACCGCTAGTGTCCAAAAGGTTAATATTAATACTAACATTTTTAGGATTAATGCAGATATCCTGAACTGTAGATATATTTCTATCTATGTTCACGATAATGCCTGTATCAATGCCTCTTATATAGTCCTCCGTTTGTTTGTATAAAACCCTGTAGCGACCATCAGGAATACCTTCTTTTACTGCATATTCAGCGTTATTAACTTCTACAGCATAAACCCTTTTAGTTTCAATATTTTCAAATACAACTACGGTTTTATTATAATCATATTCAGGAAAATATAAAGACCCCTCAGTATTGAATACATTTCCGCTTATCAGAGCCCCACATTTTTCAGGACCAATATCAGCTATTTCATTATTTCCTTCATCATAAATAGCATCTGGAATATTTGTTAAACTTGCACAATTTGATATTTCACATTCTTTCAAATATATTGCATCATTTTCTTTCAATGCAAAAACATCACCGTAAATATTCTGAATCTTACAGTTTATAAAACTAATGCTTATATTTGAATTCTTGTAACGATTGTCATTTTTCACAACGGAATATACATCCGAAAATTCGCAGTTCCTAAAAATAATATTAGTAGAATTTTCACATTTCACAATGGATGAAAGTTGACCGGCAGATGAAGTAAAATTGATATTTGAGAATTCAATATCAGTTGAATTTGAAATACGAATTGGTTCATCAATAATAAACTTGGTACTCTCCTGACCTTCAATCTTTCTCCCATGTTTTGAATAACAATACGGCACATCTTGGCCAAAAAATGAATATGTACTATTATTAAGAGTTTTGACTTCTTTTGAAAAACTAAAGTTCTCAGTAATTGGCTCTCCAAAAAACAAATCTACATTTTGCGTAATGTTATCTGAAACTTTAATTGTTTTTGGAATAATAGAAGTCTTATAATATGCACTAGAGACAACAGTGCCTATTTTCGTAGTAAAGTAACCCCGTATCACAAACGAAGTACCAGGTACAATATCTCCTCCCAGCCTATAAAAGCCCCTGTCATCAATAACCGTGTTAAAAACCCTTCCATTACTAAAACCACCTATTGGCTCAGTAATGATTTCATACATTTGATGTTTTTTGGGATTGAAAGGCGTACCATCTGAATTATATACCCTGCCCTTCAAAATAGGTTTTGTAAGTCTTATATCTCTATGTACAGCACTTCCCCATAAATTATCCCTTTCAAAAATCTCCTGACCATCAGCAAACTCATTTTCAGGGTTTTTTTCATAATCAATATGAGCACTTATCTGAAGACTATCATCATAAAAATGAAAAGATCCAATTTTATACGAGCCATCCTCATTTACCATAGCTGATGTTCTAGTACTCATTGGCCATCTCTCGTTTGGCAACCATATTGAAACTGTTACACCTGTGTAATCATCAAGAAGCTTGCCCTCAGGATCCAATACTCTACCTTCCACCACTGGAATCATAAGTCTTATTTGATGTTCCACACAGTAACTGTTAACTCTTCCTTCCATCACATACGATGATGCGTAAGGATTTTCAAGACCTCTTGCATAGGCAGTAATTGTGTATTCACTTCCATAGTGATTATCAACTGGAATAATGTATGTACCATCATCCTTGACATTAGTCGTATACTCTATAATTTCGGTCGACTTAACTTCCAGAACAACTGTAACATATGAATTTTCTGAAGGCTTAAAAGGCGTACCATCAGGATTCAATACCTGTCCAACAAATTCATACTCCTGCTCCTGACTGCTTATTATCGTCTCTTCAGCCCCCAATGAGCAATTTAAGTTTAAACAAAAACATACGATTAAAATACAGCAAATAAAAAAATAACTTCTCTTTAGACTATTCACTTTTCTCCCCCCTAATAGATAGATAGATAATTTTTATAGTTATAGTATATCACATTACAAAACTTTTTTATCATTTATCACTCAACTTTTTCCATTCCTAAAACAGTGAGTTTATTTGATAAAACCCACTAAAAATCCGCAAATATCTCACCGAAATTAATACCTGCAATATGTTTGCCGTTATACCTTGCTTTTATTTTCAGCTTGGCCTCCTGAAACTCCTCACTGATTGCACCGTTTTCAATGGCAACTTTTGCCTCAATGAAAGCAGCCAACTCATCTGAAGCCCTTATAATTCTGCCGTCTCTAGGACTGTATTTATCCTCATTATATTTTTCATTTATCTCTTCGCAGGTTTTGCTTTCTGCTTTGCCATCAATTAGAACGATGTTTTCAAACTCACTTTCAATAAACAATCTGATCTCAGGCAGAAACTGCTTTGGCACCAGAGGATAGAGCTGCTTTTCCATCTGTTCCTTTTCAATCTCCTTGATCAGATCACTTAAACCTTCAACTGAACTCTTTATAGGTGAAATAATATCCCTTGTGAGGACCTCTGGAAGATCATGAAAAAGCCCTTGAAAGAAGTTGTTGGAGCACCTTACAGGACATGCATTTATCTCAAGTGAAAACAAATAGGACAGGATTGCTACAAATAGTGAATGTCCAAGTACCGAAGTCTTTGGTATTCTGTGAAGATGAGACCATCTGGCCTGAAACCTCAAATGACCGCATAGCTCAATGAAATTTTTATAATTACTATTTAAAGCCAACTGCTTCATGCCCTCAAGGTCGTTATACTTTTCTATCCTCTCAATAAATTCTCTCTTTATATCCTGCACTTCATAACCATTGGGATTTAAACGCTCAATTATTTCAAATTCCCACCTGGATGCGTAGTTGTGCGCCGCTTCGAGTATTTTTTTATTTATAGAAGGTTCATCATCAGCAAAATATTTTTTAAATCTGTTGCAGAAGTCTTCTCCAAGTGGGGAAATTATGGTTTCCAGATTATCATATACATACTCGTTCAAAAGCTTGTACTTCTTCGGGTCTGCCTTGATTTTATAAAACACAGGCGGCTTAATGTCGGTTATGACAATTCTTTGGAGCATTTCAAAAATACCGCCCTCAATAATCTCGATCCAACTAAAGCCAGGCTTGTTTTCCTCAAATTTTCCCAAAAAATATGCGATAAACATCTTGTGTGCCTGCTTGTCAAGCTCGATAAGCTCAATCGGCCTCAACTTGTCATTCCAACGCTGCATGTATGCTGCAGAAAATATTTTGAGTATCAGACTTTTTCTTATCACAATATATCACCTTAACCCTTTAATTGATTAAAATGGTGCAAAATCATTTTCACGATTTATATAAATAAACTATAACAAACTTTAACAAGCAATACAACATTTCATTATTTTTGTGAAATTGCCAAAAAAGTATAGGTGATGAAGAAAACTTCTGAGTTTATTTTTCTTCATCACCTATACTATCACCATTTACTTCCTTTATAATTGTATTTGGGATCTATTTTAAAACTATGCACTCTCCGTGGTCACAATTGTTGAGCCCCTTGTGAGGTTCCCTGCTACAACTTAAATTCATTATCTCATCTATCTCGACTCTTTCCTTATGTGGTATCTCTACAAATTCCATACCGTAGCGGAAAGCATCCCCTGTCAGTTCTTCCCTTACCACTTTGCCCTTAACTTTAATCTCTTTTTCATTTATATATCCGGCAAATACTATCCTCATTTCCATAATATCATTTATCTCAAGCTTTCTTTTTGTCAAAATGAAAATTCCCGAACCCGATAAATTTAGCACCTCAAACTTGCCGGCAGTATCAAACCTTCTATCACAAAACAATCCTTTACCCGATATATTATTACACCTCAAGTAGTTTCTTTTCCCATCCATTTTCGTCTCTCCTCTCATATCCTATTATATACCCAATATTCTTCATTAATAAAACAACACAATATAAAACAACCCATGATTTCCTTAAAATAAAAAAATAGCCATGAATACGTCACGGCTATTTTCTGAATATCTCAAATTCATATCAAATCACTCTACCCTGAGTTTATTTTGCCATCTTCTTGTCATCCTTATAAAACCCGGCTGCGGTCTGTGCGTATTTCTTAAGCTTCTCATATACCAGATAATTTATTGTCCCGGCCGCGTAAGTTCCGTCTTTTTTCTTTTCTCCGGCTTTTATACCTGTCAGAATTTCAATACCTTCATCTATGGTTTTTACTGCATATATAGTGAACTTTCCTTCCTTGACGGCTTCAATCACGTCATCGTTCAAAACAAGATTTTTTATATTCTGGTAAGGTATAATAACCCCGTGTTTGCCATCTAAGCCACGCATTTTACATAACTCGAAGAAACCCTCAATCTTTTCGGTAGCACCACCTATGGGCTGGATCTCACCTTTCTGGTTTACAGAGCCAGTTACGGCTATATACTGCTTAATAGGCACGTCTGCAAGGCTTGAAAGCACGGCATACAACTCGGCACTCGATGCACTGTCCCCATCTACCCCTCCATATAATTGCTCAAAACACAGGCTGGCAGTCAGCGTCAGAGGAATCTCCTGTGCAAATTTCTGGCCTATATAACCGCTCAGTATAAAAACACCTTTTGAATGAGAAGTACCACTCATTTCTACTTCTCTTTCAATATTCACAATACCGCTCTCACCCATAAAAGTATTAGCGGTTATTCTCGATGGTTTTCCAAAGGAATAGTCTCCCATATCCAGTATAGTAAGTCCATTTATCTGGCCCACCACTTCGCTATCGGTATCTAATATAATTGTGCCGTCTTCCAAGCTTTCAAGGATCTTTTTATCATATTTGTTGGATCTGAATATCTTTTCAATAATAGCCTTTTTCACATGCTCGGCACTAACAAGGCTACTTCCTTCAATATCAGCCCAGGCACAAGATTCAGACAGTATCTCCACTATGTCATTAAACCTTGTTGAAAGCTTTGTCTGATCCTCCACAAGCCTTGAACTGTATTCCACAACTTTTGCAACTCCTGTCCTGTCAAAGTGCAAAGTATTTTCCCTCTTACAAAAGGAATTTATAAATTTGGCAAGCTTCTTTGTGTTTTCCTTGGTTCTCTCCATTTCAGCATCAAAATCAGCTTTTATTTTAAAGAGCTTTTTAAAGTCTTCATCAAACTCGTATAATGCCTGATAAAGATATTCACTTCCCACTAAAATTACTTTTATGTCAACAGGTATAGGTTCAGGCTTTAAGGTAGAAACCGCAACAAGCCCCATTTGCTCCTTCATATTTTCAATAGCAATCTGCTTTGTCCGCAAGACCCTCTTTAATGCCTCCCATGACTGTACATTGCTCAAAACATCTTTAGCCTGAAGTATGAGATACCCTCCGTTTGCCTGATGGAACAATCCGCCCTTTATCATTGTATAATCAGTAGTCATGGTTCCAAACTCATTTTCATATTCTAATTTTCCAAGAAGGTTAAAAAAAGTCGGATTAAAATCAACTATTACCGGTGCTCCCTTAAGTTTGCTATTGTCAACCAGAAGGTTTACCCTGTACTTATCTGTTGGAGAACCTTCTGAACTGCGTATCCACGGAATCAGCATCTGCTGCTGTTCATCTGAATAGTCTTCTTCCCTGAAATCGTCCAGATTTTTAAGTATATGCTCCTGAACACTTTCAAGAAAATCAGTAACCTTTTTATAATCCTGATATTTTTCCTTCAAGTCGTTTATGTGCATTCCAACAGCAAATAATGCAATTTTATTCTCCCACTCGGCAACCTTTTCCTCAGCTTCCTTTTCTATTGCCTTTATTTTTCTTATTATATCTATGGTTTCAAGCTGAACTATATTGGATTTTTCATTAATTTCATGTTTTAGTTTTTCATCAAGGTCTCCATACTCTTCTTCAGATATTGTTTTACCTTCAACTATAGGAAGGAAATATATACCTGCATTGGTTGTTTTCACCTTGAACCCTTGTTTTTCAGCATCCTCATTCAGCTTTTCCAGGAGATCGTTTCTCCTTGCCTGATACTCTTTTGCTATTGATGTTTTTTCCCTCTCATAATCTTCACTGTCAAAAGCCCTAGATATCTCCAACTGCAGAACCTTTATAAAATCCTCCATATCGTTCTGGAATATCTTTCCGAGGCCTGCTGGCAGATTTAAAGCAGATGGCTGGTTGGTATTATTGAAATTATATACATAACACCAATCGTCAGGCGTTTTAGACTTATGAGCAATCTTTTTCACATAATTCTGAGCATAACTGGTCTTTCCTGTACCGGTTGCTCCGCTCATAAAAATGTTATAACCTCGCGTCTTTATTTTAAGACCAAATTGCAGGGCTTTTGCCGCCCTTTCCTGCCCGATTATATCCTCTAATGCGTCAAGTTCAGAGGTATCATTGAATTTGAAGGAATCCGGGTCACATTCTTTCTTAAGCATCTTATAAGGTAAACCTTTTATTCGCGGCATAATGCTTCCCCCTTTTGCACTACTTTTTAGCAACAAAAATATTAATACCCTTTTATATCGTCATATTATCAAAATTTAAGACCAGATATAAGACATTAATAGAATAGATTCACAGGACGACCAATGTTAATAAAATAAATAGTATTTCAAAACTTATAACCTCAAATTATCAATTATACATTTGGCAACCCTTAAGACATTATATTCTACTAATGCTAAAGAAAATCCTTTTTTTAATAAGTGTATTTGTGTCACATTTTACATAACATTTTCTTTCCACATTATTATTGCATCCTCTTTATTATCAGCATAATATTCCTTGCGAAAACCTTCAACTCTAAATCCGAATTTAGTATACAAGTTTTGTGCTGCAATATTGCTTCTTCTGACCTCAAGCGTCAACTTAATAATATTTTCCTTAATTGAGAGTTCAAGCAGGCCCTTTACCAGCATAAAGCCCACACCGCTTCTCCTGTATTCAGGATGAACCGCTACGTTTGTTATATGCCCCTCATCGAGAACCTTCCACATTCCGGCATAGCCAATCGTTTTCCCATCTACCTTTGCTATAATATATCTGGCAAATTTATTATTTGTAACTTCCTCAATAAACGCCTGCTTTGACCACGGAATTGTAAAGCTAAGCCTCTCTACCACCATTACAGCATTAATGTCATTAAGTGTCAAACCGCATATTTCAATCGCATTCAGACCCATTAATTTTCACCTTTCTTACAGAGTTTCTTTTCGAACTCTCTCTCGGCCTGAGATTTCCTTAAATAAAAGGGAACCAATTCAAAACTGCTCTCAAACTTCCCTTCCTTCGCCATATCAAGTGCAATTTCAGCTACTGATGACGCTCTCTGAAGCCTCATAGCCAAAGGTGAAAACTCACAATTTCCGCCTAATTCGGCAACAAAATATTCTTTATGTAAACCAATTGCATCTCCTGTAAAAATAACAGTTTTATTCTTTTCTTTTATAAGTTGAACCAACTCAGCTACAGGAATGCCCAGATAATCTGTTAACCTTTCCAGCTTGTTGCCTTTTGACTGATACAACGCTGTAAACACCTGATTGTTTCTTGCATCCAGGATTGGACAGATAATTAAGCCGCTTGTAACAACATTATATGCCAATGCATCCAATGTTGGAACACCTATTACCGGTTTAGAGTTTGCAAAAGCCATGGCTTTTGCAGTAGTAACACCTATTCTTAAACCCGTAAAAGAACCCGGACCTACTGACGCTGCATAAACGTCAATATCCGATGGCTTGATCTCCAGATCATTTAAAATCTCTTTTATCATAACCATAAGCTTTTGTGAATGGGTCTTCTTATTGTTTATAGAGTACTCACCCAAAAGTTTTTCATCATCCATTAATGCAACAGCAGCAACTACTGTAGAAGTATCAATAGCAAGTACTTTCATATCCAAAACCTCTCATAAAATTTCTTATTTAGAGCTTTATTCTATCAATATAACCCTCATACTTTTCACCTGTAAAACTAATACAGATTTCTCTGGCGTCAACACCAGAACCAAGATCTTTGCTTATTTTCACCCATATAAGGTCATCGGGCAGAATATCCTTTATCAGTTCAGCCCACTCAATTACAACCACACCATCACCATACAGATATTCCTCGAATCCGATATCAAACATCTCCTCAGGTTCAGAAATCCTGTAAACATCAAAGTGATAAAGCGGAATTCCTGTTTTATATTCATTAACAATAGTAAAAGTTGGACTGGTTATATAATCCTCAATCCCCAGAGCACCGGCTATACCATTTGTGAAGGCGGTTTTGCCTGTGCCAAGGTCACCTGTCAGGCATACTATATCCCCAATGCTCAAAATGTTTCCAAGTGCCTTGCCGGCAAGCATTGTTTCCTCTGCGGAAAAGGTTTTAAACAGTTTCATCTTCTTTCCTTTCATATACTACTTGTCCATTTATAATAGTCGTAATAACCCTGGACTTGATTTCCAGCGGTGGTCCATCCATTATTATCAAATCCGCATCCTTACCAGGTTCGAGACTTCCAACCCTTTTATCAATCTCTGTCAGTTCTGCGGCATTTATTGTTATGGCTTTAAGAGCATCTTCCTCCCTCATGCCTTCCCTCACCGCAAGTGCAGCGGTAAGTGAAAGATACTGGATAGGAACACATGGGTGATCTGTCATAATAGCAGTCTTAACACCTGATTTCGCTAGTATGCCCGGTGCCTTAATACTAAGGTTTCTAAGCTCAACCTTTGACCTGTCTGAGATCAATGGCCCTACAATGGCAGGAATTCCTTCCTCAAACAGAATATCTTTAATGAGATGCCCCTCTGTGCAGTGCTCTATTGTAATCCTTAAGTCAAATTCTTTAGCAATCCTTATTGCAGTAAGTATATCATCAGCCCTATGAGCATGAGCCTTAATTGGAATCTCCTTATTGAGTACCTTCAATAAAGCTTCAAATTTCATATCATACTCGGGTTTGTCCACATTTTCTCTATCATTGTTGTATTCTTCAAGCAGTTCCTTATACTCTTTCGCCTTCATAAGGTTTTCCCTTAGTATTGCAGCTGTTGCCATACGGGTCGATGGTGACTGTTTTCTTTCATTATAGACCGTTTTGGGGTTTTCACCAAAAGCAACCTTTATTGCCACAGGGTCTTTAACTATCATTTCTTCTATCCGTTTTCCAAAAGTCTTAAGTGCAACAAACTGTCCACCTATTACATTAGCACTTCCCGGACCTGTTACTACGGTAGTAACGCCGTTCTCCACAGCCTCCTTAAAGCACCTGTCAAGATGGTATACTGCGTCAATTGCACGTAAATGTGGTGTCACAGGGTCAGTCATTTCATTTCCGTCATCACCTTCAAACCCAACGGAATCCTCCCACATTCCTATATGGCAATGGGCATCAATGAATCCCGGCAGCACATATTTTCCTTCTGCATCTATAACTTTCAAATCTTTAGTATTAGAGACTATTTCATTGTTCTTGCCTACTTCGATTATTTTTCCCTCATCAATAAGAATGTATCCATTATCATAATCAATACCTGTCATAGTAAGTATTTTTCCATTTTTTATAAGTAGCATGTGACCTCCAAATAAAATACAAATTCTAGATTTATTCTCTATTTTATTATAACGTTCCGGTAATTACAACCAAAATCTCGGGCTTCTTTGCTTAACATATTTATTTGGCTACATTTACCGGTTAATATTTTAATTACTTTGTACGAAAAATTAGCATAGATTTATATCACTTATTTTGTGGGGGTGGAATACATGAAAGGAAAGAAAAAAATTATTTTTATAGCAATTGGTTTTATAATTGCAACTCAGATAATAATTGCAAATGCTATAGGCATTAATGTCCTTGATCTGGTATTGCAAAAAACCGATTCAATTGCAGCTCAAACAGCAAGTAACTCAAGCGAAACACTCGAACAAACAAAAAGGGAAACCCTGGAAGAAACCGCCAGATATGTTGACGAGTATATAGGCGAAGTAGAACGCACTCTCGATGAGTATGCAAATGCAGAAACTGAAGCTGCAAAACTAAAAATAAAACAAAAATCCAAAGAAGTAAAAGACGCTCTTGATAACAGTAAGACAAATGCAATAGAAAACGGCAAATCCAAAATCAAGATCAAAATCGATGCAGATTTGGATAACTTACTATCAGATCTTGACGAAGAGATTTCAATTAAGATCCAGGAAAAATTCAAAAATTAGCAACGCTGACGGTATATCTTCTACTATTATTTATATATGATGCTTATTTGGGCAGGCAATAATTCAAGAAATAGAAGAAATATATCATATATCCTTCATTTCTTCATAAGAAATGATTTGTTTTATACTTACTAAGGCCTCGGGTGGAGGACGCAGCTCCCACCTGAGGTCTTATACATTTTCACTCCGGTATGCATCAAACCGGTTTTTTGACACTTCTCCTCAATCTTTCGGTCATTATTACCATAAAAACTAATGCAACCATCATATAGTATGGGTACAATGCTATTGATACCTTTTGTGCAAGCAAACCAAACAACGGAGGCATAAAGGTTGTTCCTATATATGCACATGCCATTTGTATTCCGATCATAGCCTGTGATAATTCCCGGCCAAAGTTCTCAGGTGTTTGATGTATCATGCTTGGATAAATAGGTGCACAACCCACCCCGATTAAAAACAACCCTGTACACAAAAGAACTCCCTTTGAAGGTAGCAAGACTAAAATAATAGAAATAGCTATTAATCCCTCACCTATTTGTATCATTCGCGGACTACTTATTTTAATTGTCAGAAAACCCGATACAAAACGTCCAAAGGTTATTCCCATATAAAATAAGGATATCCACTGAGCTGCAACCTCAGGAGTTACACCTCTGGTAAGAACCATAAAGCTACTCCCCCATAGCCCACATGTTGCTTCTAGCGAACAATAGAAAAAGAACGCTAACAAAGCAAACTTTGCTCCCTTTATTTTAATAAGTTTTCCTAATCCCAAGTCACTGCCCTTGCCAGCTTCATTATGAACTTCCGTCTTTTCCAGCCTTCTCCATAACGGTAAGGATATAAACAAAATAACAACTAGTATACACTGAATAACGCCCACTGTTTTATAACCCGATGTCCATGTACCATTTCTGAATAAACACCAAGACATAATCACAGGACCAATAGTTGCTCCAAGCCCCCAGAAACAGTGAAGCCAACTCATATGCCTTGCTTTATAGTGAAGTGCAACAAAATTATTCAAAGCAGCATCTACTGACCCTGCACCTAAACCTAATGGTATTGAAAATATAAAAAGGAAAATAAAACTTTTTGAAATGCTAAACCCTAATAACGAAAGTGCTGTCATCAAAACACTTATTGCAGTAACCTTACCGGTACCAAGTTTTCTGATTATTTTTACACTGAACAGGCTTGAAATTATTGTACCACCGGCAATAGTCATAGAAATAGCTCCTGCATATGACACCGGAACATTCAAGTCAGGGTACATGGAAGGCCATGCTGCTCCCAGTATGGAATCAGGCAACCCCAAACTTATGAAAGATATATAAATAATCACCAATAATACTGTTATCATAGAATTATCTCTCCTTAAGACCTACATGATATTTTTATACATCAGGTAACCTGTCATGTAAACGCCTAATCCGACGGCACTTATAACTGTTATCCACTTGTCTGCTTCTTTTCGGTTTTCTCCAATTTCCCCCAATATAATAAATATGGGCAAAGCACATAGCATATATCTACTGCCGCTAATGAGCCAGGTCACAGAATAATTGATAATTGTATACACTAGCAGATAGGCAGTATACATAAGATTATGCCTGCGAACACCGTAAATAATCAAAGCTGCTGCAAGAATGAATATTAAAGCCTCTGGTATCCATACCGAAGCAAGCATATTATCTTTTTGAGAGAAGTTTATCGCATATTTGAAAATATCTTTTACAGTGTTGGCAAAATAAGTATTTACATGACCCCAGTGCTCCTTTTGATAAATCATAAACTGAAAGGGGTTTCCATCTACCTTGAAGTTAAGATATAGATAAATCAAAGGTCCAACCAGTATCAGAGCTATGCAAATCCCCTTTGTAATAACCAGTTTAAAAAGTTCTTTAATCCGTCTATCCCAGATCATCTGAAAGGGTTTGTAATAGGTAAAAAATTCAACACCTGCAACACCTATCAACAAAATCCCGTGCAACCTGGTAAGAGATGCCAGAATTCCAAACAACGAAACCATAAGCCAGTTATGCCGTTTAATATAATAAAATGCCGCTGCTGTTGTACAGAAAAACAAACTCTCTGTCATAACACCTCCAAAAAAGAAGGAAAACGGAAAAACAGCCAAATAGATAAACGCCTTCTTTGCAATAGATTTCCCATATTCCTCGGCAATTAAGGCATAGAAATAACAAGAACCTATACAATAGCTAAGAACTGAAACCACCAATGCAGCAAGCTGGTAATCCCTGATTACATAATGCATCAGGCGAATAGCAACCGGGTACAAAGGAAAAAACACCAAAAATAAGTGTTTACCCTCCACAATACAATTACTATATCCCTTACTCGCCAAATCAATGTAATTTGACGAGTCCCATCTTATCCAGCTATCTAGAAAACTTTTAAAGGTATATACAGAACCTTCGTCCATAAAAATTCTAGTGCTTATCGCACCAAACAAGTAAATGATAATCCGAATACCCAAAGCCCAAAAAAACACTCTTATCAGCTGTTTTTTATTAACCTTTTCTCCTGTCATGTTTTTTTGTGCTGTAATCCAGTTGAAAAACCTATTATCAGGCATAGGCAATCCAGCCTGATTCAAAAATCTAATTAACCAAATCACAACAATAATGACTAATATAGCAGTTGTTATATAATTAAACATTTTTTCCTCCCGGGTCAAAATAAATAAGGCAGCGGAAGCTGCAATCAAAGTAGTAAATTCCGCTGCGGTAAACAGCGGAACTATCACGCTCTTTTTGTTACTCCTTTTGATGGTGATACATTACATGTTCTTCTAATAGCTGATATTATATCAACCTCTTTTATCTCTGTGCGTCCGCTCCCTGATGCAATCATAGCAGCTTCGTTGAGTATTGTTTCAATCTGTGAGCAACTCAAACCCTCAAAGGAGGCAGACAGTTTTTCAATTGACAAATCCGGTTCTATCTTCTTGTTTTTTGTGTAAATCCCAATCAACTCCAACCTGGTATTAAAATCAGGATACGGAACAGTGTACTTCTTATCAAATCTTCCCGCACGGACTAACGCTTCATCCAGAGATCTGAAATTATTTGTTGCTGCAATAACCATAACTCCGCTCTCACGTGAGAAGCCGTCCAATTCGTTCAGCATTGCCGTTATAAGTCTGTTATTCTCCTTATCAATACCTGTACCCGAATAGTTTCTCTTCTCACCTATTCCGTCAAATTCATCAATAAATATAATGCAGGGCTTGTTGGCACGTGCTTTTCTGAAAAGTGCCTTAATTTTACCTGGTCCAATGGACATAATTGCACTCTGGAAATCTGTTGCCTTTGTTGCGATAAAATTCATATTAGCTTCCCCTGCAAGTGCTCTTGCAAACAAAGTTTTTCCGTTTCCGGGGTTGCCCTCAAGCATTATTCCGCTTACCTGACGTATTCCTTTAGACGCATATTCTTTAGGATGTTTTAAGATGTCGACAGCCTGCATCATTTCCTTTTTCAATTCCTCCATGCCCGCTACATCTGAAAACCTTGTTTTACTGTGACGAATTACTTTAAAGGTGTTTATAAACCCCCGTAATTTATATAATGCAAATACTATAATTGCGAAAAAGAGCACATTGAAGATTATGTCTGTAATACTGACCAGAATTTCATCTACGCTTTCTTCAGCTTTTACCTCAACCTCGTTAAGCAGCAGAAATTCCTTAAATGTATTCAGTTCAGGATTATCAGTCTGGTATTTTGTTTCTTCACCTTTGAGATAAAACGCAACCTCGTTTTCTCCAATTTGTGCAGAAGCCACCTCTCCCTTTTCAACAAATCCGTAAAACTCTTTATAAGGCATATACTCTGCTTTGTCATTGCTAAAATAGAAAAACAATGCTCCACAGCTTATAATAACAGCTGTTAATAAAATTGCTATTTTCTTTTTATTCAAAAACTTCACCTTTTCCTGTCTTAAATATTGAGCTTAAATGAACTAATATATTTAGTGCTTTCACGTACTACGAAATATAATGTTATTATAGCACTGTATTGGATTTGGTGAAATACTTTCGTAATTAATTCAATCTCTTCTCAGTTGTTCAATTTTCCAACTGCATTTCCATGTAATACGCAAAAATGCCAGTGCAATTACTCCTATCAACAAGGTAAAGACCCAGAATATAGTTTTTCCTGATTGTATAGCTGCATTGATTTCTACGAAAAAGCAGATAATCTCTAATATAAGAAAAAATGAAAAGAATTTCCTAATCCTTGTATATTGATTAATCTTGGACTCATTATCGGTATACATTTCAAAGACACCCTCTGATGCAGCTTTCCTTAAATAAACCCAACGATACCAACGGGCTACTATATCAACTCCGCTTTCCTTCATAAATTCGCAAAATTCTTCGTATGCATTAGCTTTGTCGTCTATTAAATCAATTTGATATAAATACTTACCCGGCTCACATTCTTCAAATGTATAAAACCCAAGAAAATAGTTTTTAAATGCATAACCCCTATTAGACATTTTCGTCAACCAATCCTGTTCCGCATCCTTATCATAATATAATCTGAATTTTAACATATCTTATTCCCCCTCCATTAACTTCGCATTATTTACAAGTTCGTTCAACCTCACGACTTCATTGTGAAATACTTCTTTGCCATCCTTGGTAATTACATACTCTTTTTTCTTTCTTGATTCTTTGTCTTCGCTGTATAACTTAATCCACCCTCTCGAAAGCATAGAGTTAATGGCTCCATATAATGTTCCTGGCCCTAACATAACCCTTCTATCGGTAATTTCACTAATTTCCTGAATGATTCCATACCCATGATTTGGCTTCCTCACTGAAAGCAAAATGTAGTAAATCGCTTCAGTTAATGGCATATTTTCATTCATATAACTCAGCCCCCAATCTATCGTTCTCCGATATATTAAATATATCATGTCACGATATATCTGTCAAGGATATATTTGCATTCAACTGAGTAAAATCTTTTATAACAATTTTCAAAAAGAAAATGTTCAAAAAACGCCCTATGAATGCTTAAATAATTACCTTTTTAGCATCCACAGAGCGTATGATCCTGTACGACCTCCAACCTTTTATATTTTAAGCCATTAAATAGTTTTACATTTTATTTATATTAACACCCTTGCAAATACCTTTTTTTAGGCATTTAGGGCAAGTTAATTCTTTCTCATTCACTCCTTGATTTAAGCCCAAAACATTTTCTTTTAAACTAATCGAAAATTTATTTCCACAACTTAGGCATTCCCATTTATAATTTTTTGTGCTCCAATACATTAACATTAGAGTTCCGACTATTAATAAAATAATTCCAGCTCCAAAAAACCAAATTGATATCCAACAGCCAATAGTGCAAAATAAAGCTGCTAAAATTATAAGTAGAATTGCCACAACATTCACAAAATCACCTTCAACCAATATATTTAACCTCTTCTTTATATATTACATCTTGCTTTAAACTTTCAGCACTTTTTCTGCACTAAAAACAATGCACTAACTTTGTTTGTGCCGTGCACACTCTAGAAACAATTTCTGTTGTCAATTACTAATAATTGGTTACTATAATATGCTTTGCATCTGCTTTAAAACGATTTCGGATATTTACTGCATAAGATTTTTCATATTCATCAACTACATACTTTCCGTATAATTCTTCTGTCAGTTCAGACTTTCCTATTACCAGCAAAGCCATACATGTTAAATTTTTAAAATCATTTGCCAATCGTCTATGTTCATCTTCTCCAAATCCATTTTTATAATTTTCATTACCATAATCATTAAAGATACAGTCATACGGTGGATCTAAAAAAATAAAATCCTGGTCATTAGCCATATTAAATATTTCTGAGTAATCTTTATTATAAATTTCAGTTCGTTTCAACAACTTATAATGTTCATCCGTAATTAATTTGGTGTTAAAATTTTTATATCTTCCAAACGGAACATTGTATTCACCTTTGGCATTATAACGTATCATACCTGAATATGCAGTCTTGTTAATAAAAAAATACAAAACTGCATCCAAATATTTTGATTCAGTTTTATGATTAAAGGCATCTCTTAATTTATAGTATAATTCTTCGTTCTTGTTTTCAACTCTCTCATCCGGATATTGCTTTTTTAATTGTTCATAATCAGCTTGATTTTTTTCATAGATTTCTTGTAGACTGTCCAGTTGAATCCTTACCTGTGGATATTCTTCCTTCATTTCTTTATAAAAATCATAAAGTCTGGTATTAACGTCATTTATAATAGCATTCTGTGGTTGCAAATAAAAAAACAATGCACCACCACCAAAAAACGGCTCAATATATCTTAAATATGTTTCAGGCACGTTCTTTATGAAATATGAAATTTCTTTTGATTTTCCACCTCTATATTTAATCAATGGATTCATAAAATCCTCCTTGCTTTCAAAAATATGTGCAACTTAATTTTTATCTTGAGGTAAATGCCAGCCATCCACCAACAATAAACTTAATTGAAAATAGAATAATAAAAGCACCCAAAAACAAAACAACCCATTGGTATATTGTATCATTCATTAATTTCTTACCTTTAGAAAAAGCAATAGATATTGCAGCAAACCATGTAAAATCAGATAGAATATGGCCAATAAAGAAAGTCAAAACACCTACTCCCCCAAAAAAATAAGCCTGTCTTACAGATTCCATTCCTGTTGATGCCCACCATAGAATAAAGTAAGGGTTTGTAGCACTAACAACTGCACCTGTCAGTATAAGACTTCCTTGTCCTGTTTTTTTACACTCTTGCTTCCCTAATGAAACTGTTTTCTTAAGGCTGGATTTTATCATATCATAACCCATCCATGCAAGAAAGGCTCCCCCAAAAATTCCAATAAATCCTGCTATAGTCGAATTTGAAAAGAAATCTTTTAAACCGAACGCCATAAAAATAATAAGAATTATTTCCAGAATTCCATGCCCTAAAACTACTAACGGTCCAGCAATATATCCCCTTCTAAGACTTCCATCAACTGTAACGCCTAACATTGGACCCGGCATCATTGCACCAGAAAATCCCATTAAAAATGCACTAATAAAAATCCCCCACAATGACAATTACGTCAACCCCTATAAAACAACTTGTATAACAAAACCTCCCAAGGAAGATTTCCCGAGAGGTTCTGAATTGTTTGAAGTATTTCGAAGTTTGCTTGCAAACTTCCAAGTATATTTGCAAAATAAAGACCATTATCTCTTTGAGAACTGTGGTGCTCTTCTTGCTTTCTTGAGTCCGTATTTCTTTCTTTCCTTCATTCTTGGATCCCTTGTGAGGAAGCCAGCTTTCTTTAATACAGGTCTTAATTCTTCGTCAGCCTTTAAAAGGGCTCTTGATATACCGTGTCTTATAGCACCAGCCTGACCGGTATAACCTCCACCTATAACTTTACAGATTACATCGAATTTGCTTCCTGTATCTGTGAGCACTAATGGCTGCTTAACAATAACTTTCAATGTTTCCAAACCGAAATAATTGTCAAGATCTCTTTCATTTATAGTAACTTTTCCTTCTCCAGGAACAAGTCTAACTCTTGCAACAGATTTTTTTCTTCTACCAGTTCCATAATACTGTACCTTTGCCATAAAATTCTACTCCTCCTTCCTCAATTATAATATTTCGAGTTTTTCAGGTTTTTGAGCCTGATGTTCATGTTCAGTGCCTTTGTATACTTTAAGCTTCCTAAACATTGCTCTTCCAAGACTATTATGTGGAAGCATACCTTTAATAGCTAGTTCAACAGCTCTTTCAGGTTTATCCTGCATAAAAATTCTGTACTTGATTTCCTTCAATCCTCCGGGATAAAGTGAATGGTGTCTGTACATCTTCTGTTCCAACTTATTTCCTGTGAGAACAACCTTCTCTGCATTCAATACTATTACATGATCACCAGTATCAACATGTGGAGTATATTCAGGCTTGTTCTTTCCTCTTAAAATCTTTGCAACTTCGCTAGCCAATCTTCCAAGTGGTTTACCTTCGGCGTCAACAATATACCACTTTCTTTGAACTTCATGGTCTTTTGCCATAAAAGTCTTCATTCTAATCCGAACCTCCTTAAAACAATCATAAAAAATATTTATAATAATAAACTTTTAGTTCAGTGTTTAGTGAACCAAATTTTCGACACTTAATTATTTTAATACAGACCCAATATAGTGTCAAGTGTATTTTATTGTTTTTTTAATTTATCTTTTATTTCCTTTGCTTTTTTGCCCTTATTTAACCTATACTCTCTTATAATCGTCTTTCATTTCACTTTTTTATAGTTCCTCAAGAAACTCTATAAATTCAATTTATACATTATTCATAATATACTTCTACAAGGTATAATCCTTGAGGTGGTGCTGTCCTTCCAGCCTTTTTTCTGTCAAGGCTCTTTATAATGCATGGAATTTCTTCTGCCTTTATTCTTCCCATTCCGACGTCAACCAAAGTTCCTGCCATAATTCTTACCATGTTATACAAAAATCCATCACCAGATACTTCAAACCATATGTTGTCGTCCACCCTTGTCAGGTTTGCATCATAAATAGTCCTCACTGATGTTTTCACACTGCTTCCCGTTGCCTTAAACGCTGAAAAGTCATGTGTGCCTTTAAAAAAAGGAAGTGCCATTTTCATATTATCCATATTTAAATCATAAGACACATGATAGGATCTGTTTCTGAATATTGCTGATGGAAAATTTGAATTATAAATCAAATATCTGTATTTCTTTCCCTTGGAACAATACCTGGCATGAAAATCCATGCTTACTTCCTCTGAACTTCTTATTACAATATCTTCCGGAAGCATCCTATTTAAAGCATATGAAAACCTGTCATGAGGAATATTGGATTGAGTAAAAAAGTTTGCAACCTGTCCATAGGCATGTACCCCATGGTCCGTCCTGCTTGAACCGTTTATTGTTATTTGCTCTCCAGTTAATCCTCTTATAGCTTTTTCAATCATTTCCTGAACTGTTTGTGCATTTGACTGTCTCTGCCATCCATGATAATTTGTCCCATCATACTCAATTGTCAATTTTACATTTTTCATTTTCTTTACACTATCCCTTATTTACCTAACATGGCTGCTCCAATAACTCCTGCATCATTTCCCATCAATGCAGTTTTTATCTGTGTTTGTGGTATTTCCTCCCTGCTGAAAACGCCGGCACTGACCATTTCTCTCAATGGTTTAAGAAGATATTCACCCTCTTTGCATATTCCGCCTCCAATTACAACTACTTCCGGCATAAAGGTATTTATAACATTTATAAGACCTTCAGCTATATATTTTATATACTGTTTGACAACTTTATCTCCAACTTCATCACCTTGTTTTGCCGCATCAAAAGCTGTCTTTGCGTCGATTCTGGAATAATCTCCATCAATAAGTTTATTGATTAAAGATTGAGGATTCTCTTCAGCCGCCTTTTTTGTTTGCCTGATTAAAGCAGTAGCTGATGCATATGTTTCCCAACATCCTCTTCTTCCACAAGTACATTGCTCACCATCACAAATTATGACTGAATGTCCTAGTTCAGATCCTGCAAAGTTAAACCCGCTGTAAATTTTACCGTCTATTATTACTCCTCCACCAATTCCTGTTCCGAGTGTAATGGTAACAGAATGCTTTGCCCCCTTTGCACTTCCTGCAACACCTTCCGCAAGTGCAGCACAGTTTGCATCATTATCCAACAAAACAGGCAGATTGATGTACTTTTGCATTTCTGCCCTTAATGGAACATTCCTGAAGTTGAGGTTTCCGCTGAAAACAAGTATACCCTCATCACAGTTTGGAGTACCGGGGCTTCCTATTCCGATATTTTTCACTTCATCTATACTTACTCCTGCTCCTTTAATTACTCGCAAAGTCAGATCAGCCATATCCTTTACAATCTCAGTATAATGCCTCTCCCTGTAGGTTGGAATGCTCTCCTGATAAACTATTTTTCCTTCTTCATTTACCAGACCGGCCGCAATATTTGTTCCACCTAAATCAATCCCTACGTAATACATAACTATCCTCCCTTAGATTTTTATTAATTATTATATTGAACGCGATAAAAATTTAACATCGTGCTTCAAATTCCCTTGATTTATTATCCTAAAAATTAATTTTGTAAAATCATTTTCACGATTTATATTGTTTTTAACCTTCATCTATTTTTAAGTACATAGACAATTATACAGGCAAATTTGTGTCTTGTACATACCGCAACGGAAGCTGGAGTGCACATTATTTAAGTGAAAATTCCAGTATTCTACAGATGAAGAATAATTATAAGTAATTCAAATATCAGGACCACTGAAGAGACCAATACATCACTTTTTGAAAAACTTAATTCATTCATCCTGGTTCTTCCGACTCCCCCCCTGTAGCACCTTGCGTTCATTGCATCTGCCAACTCGTCAGCTCTCCTGAAGGCACTTATAAAAAGTGGTACCAGTATGGGGATAAAGCTTTTCGCTCTCTGTATCATATTTCCCGAATCAAAGTCAGCTCCCCTTGAAGCCTGAGCTTTCATAATCTTGTCTGTTTCCTCCAGCAAGGTAGGTATAAACCTGAGTGCAATTGTCATCATCATTGCAAATTCATGCACCGGAATTTTTACTCGTTTTAAAGGTTCAAAAAGTCTCTCTATTCCGTCGGTAAGAGCTATTGGTGTTGTCGTCAAGGTCATCAAGGAGGTACTTATGACAAGGAGAGACAACCTTAATACCATCTTTGCTGCCAGATCCAGCCCCTCAGCCGTTATACTAATATATTTGAACTTAAAAATTGGTGTACCTGGAGTAAAAAAGATGTTTATTACAGCAGCAAAAGCAACTATAAACAACAAAGGTTTTAACCCTTTCAAAGCATACTTGACCGGTATTTTCGACAGACCAACAGCTGCAAAACTAAAACCAGCAAAAAGCAAAAAAGCTGCATAAGATTCAATTGTCAGAATTGTAACCATTAAAACTATTGCCAATACAATTTTAACTCTCGGATCTGTCCTATGAATAATGGATTCTCCTGGGAAGTACTGGCCCAATGTTATATCTTTAATCATTGTTTTGCCACCTTATTGCTTCCTTAAATACTTCATAATTTCATCTTTTGCCTGATCAACGGTATAAATATTCTCATTAATATCAGGAAAATAACCTTTAATCTTTTTCATCAAATGTGTTATCTGAGGTACCGATAAACCTATTTGCTCAAGTCTCTGCGAATATTGAAAAATTTCTGAAGGAACTCCATCCATTTCTACCGTGCCCATATTCATAACTATCACTCTGTTTACAAGTCTCGCTACATCCTCCATACTATGTGATACAAGTATTACAGTAATTCCTGAATTCTTCTGCAAATTGGTAATCAGCTGGTAAATATCATCTCTGCCTCTTGGATCAAGTCCGGCTGTTGGCTCATCAAGTACAAGTATTTTAGGTTTAAGAACTAATACGCCTGCAATGGCAACCTTTCTTTTTTGACCTCCCGATAACTCAAAGGGAGATTTCATGGAAATTTTATCGGTAAGTCCCACAGTTTGTATAGCCTTATAAACTTTTACTTCAATTTCCGCCTTTGAAAGTCCTCTTTTCTCTAAGCCAAAGGCCACGTCCTTAAAAACCGTTTCTTCGAATAGTTGATGTTCAGGATACTGAAATACTATTCCAACTTGATTTCTAAGCTCTTTTGTGTTTTTATCGGATATATCAACATCATTTAAATATATTCTGCCTTCTGTTGGCTTCAAAAGTCCGTTCAGGTGTTGGACAAGTGTCGACTTGCCAGAGCCGGTATGACCTATAATACCCAAAAACTCACCATCAGAAATATCAATATTTATATTATCAAGTGCTTTTTTTTCAAAGGGTGTCCCCTTCATATAAGTATATGAAAGGTTTTCTACTTTTACTGACATTTTGCCTCCGCTTAATTCTATCCTATATTTTTAATACTGTCATCCTCTTTAAGTCAGTTTATACTTGCAACACACAATAATATTTATACACTTTTTAGCTCACTACTTCAAGTCTGAATACCATTTGTCAAAAAAGGTTATTAATAATTGTAAACACCATTTAATTTAGGCACTATATTATGCTATAATCTTATCGAAGAGTAAGCTATATAAATCACGAAAATGATTATACATCGGAAAATTTGATTTTCGTGATATTATAATAAGGAAATTGAAGCGCGATGTAGAATCTTTATCGCGTTCAATATATATAAAATTGACTACTTTTATGGTCGGAGGAATAACTTATGGAACACTATTACTCACAAACACCAAGTGCGTCACACGATGAAAATAAAATAAGCTACAAGTTTAAAGATATTGAACTTGAATTCATAACTGATGCGGGAGTATTTTCAAAAAAGCGAGTAGATTTCGGAAGTGATCTCCTTATTAATTCTATTTCTCAAATTAGCGGGGAAATACTCGATATTGGTTGCGGTTATGGAGCAATTGGTATATCCTTAGCCAATTTATTTCCGTCAACTAAGGTAACTATGATTGATATCAATGAAAGAGCTGTAGACCTTACAAACCGAAACATAAAGCTCAATTCCACCACTAATGCACAGGTACTGCAAAGTGATGGCTTCACAAATGTAACAGGACCTTTCGATGTTATTGTGAGTAACCCTCCAATAAGGACCGGTAAAAAAGTTATATATCCGCTCTTTGAGCAAAGTATAAACTACTTAAACACTAATGGAGCAATATATCTGGTTATCCAGAAAAAACAAGGTGCCAAATCTGCTTTTGAC
The DNA here is from genome assembly GCA_023398495.1 of Bacillota bacterium. Lineage (GTDB taxonomy): Bacteria > Bacillota > Clostridia > Acetivibrionales > Acetivibrionaceae > Acetivibrio. The sequence goes on along the minus strand of JAEWSG010000206.1, from coordinate 19,387 downwards.
AAACTTGAATCCATATATGGGAACTGCGAAGTAATCAACAAAGACGCCGGCTATTGGATACTAAAGAGCATTATTTCAAACAGACCCGCGTAATTTATTAGCTGTGAACTATCTGAAAGTTATTCCACCTGTGTAAAATAGTGTTGCTATATAAATCACGAAAATGATTATACATTGGATAATTTGATTTTCGTGATATTGTATTTTTGTAAACATTATTAAATCAAGTTTTTTTGTTATCCAGAGTAAGAACTTATATTTTAGTCGTACCTTACTTCATTAATCCTATGATTTTCTCTGCTGCCTTGTCTACCTCAATAATATTTAGCGGCAAATCAAATCCTTCCTTATTTAACATATATAAAAGTTCGGTGACTGGAGGCACATCAAGGCCAAGGTGTTTTATCTCGTCGACATTTGAAAAAACCTCATTAGGAGTACCATCTTTAACAACTCTGCCTTTATCAATAACTATTACTCTATTGCCGTATTCTGCCTCATTCATATGATGAGTAATATGTATAACCGTTATCTTTTCTTCAATATTCATTTTTTTCAAAACTTCCAGAACTTCTCTTCTTCCTGCAGGATCAAGCATTGAAGTTGCTTCATCAAGTATAATGCACTTTGGTTTCATTGCAAGTATTCCGGCAATAGCTATCCTCTGTTTCTGACCACCTGAAAGTTTGTGAGGAGGAGATTTTTTATACTCAGACATACCTACTGCTTTTAATGCTGCTTCAACCCTTAGTCTTATCTTAGCAGATGGTAGTCCAATATTTTCGGGTCCAAAAGCAACATCTTCTTCCACCGATGTAGCAACCAGTTGATTATCAGGGTTCTGAAACACCATTCCTACTAATTGCCTTATATTCCATATATACTCTTCGTCTGCTGTATTAAAGCTACCAATGTAAACAGCACCAGCAGTTGGAAAAATTAATCCATTAATCAGCCTTGCAAAAGTTGACTTACCCGAGCCGTTTGGTCCGACAACAACAACAAACTGTCCCTGTTCAACTTCTATGCTCAAGCCTGATACAGCTGGTAGATTTTCAATTTTGTCATGATTTGTATATTTATATTCTACGTTCTCAAATCCTATATTATGACTGTTCATATTCATTACCCGCTTCTTAGTGCTTTTTAACATTACAAATTTCTAATTTTTCATAATGTTAAAATTGGACTTCATCTGTTTGTGCCTCGTATACTCTAGAAATTAATTCTGTTACGAGGCATTAGTTCTCTGGCATTGTTTATGTACTCATACTTATTTATCCATAAACTAAAAAGGATTAGAGTGGAAAACACATCCACCTAATCCTCAAAGTCATTTGCTTATACAAACTCTAGTATTACAACTTCTGCTCCATCGCCTTTTCTTGGACCTACTTTATAAATTCTAGTATATCCACCGTTTTTGTCCTTATATTTAGGAGCAATCTCGTCGAAAAGCTTATTTGTCAGACTTATTGTCTTACCTTCAGTGTCTTTTATTTTATAGAACCAATTCATAGCTCTTCTTCTTGCACTAAGTCTTGAAGGATTATCAACAGCTTTCATATCTGTTTTGATTTCCCTCTCATTAACGAAATAAGTTTTTCCATTTCTGGATGTAACCTTGTTAGTTATTTTTTCACCTTTTGGATCTAACTTAACAGCACTGACTTTGACTTGCTTCGATGTTGTATTATCGCATTCCTTAACAGCTAACGCAATAAGCTTTTCAGCAATATTTTTAACTTCCTTGGCTCTTGCCTCGGTAGTTTCAATTTTACCATTCTCAAAGAGAGACGACACCAGACCTTTAAGCATAGCTTTTCTTTGGTCTGTAGCACGTCCTAATTTTCTTTGTGCCGGCATTCTTATACCTCCTTTACACCAAATCTTGTTGGCTAAAATTTTTTCCACACAGTGCCTTCAACATTATTTTAATAAACAATTTATAATGTCAAATGTGCACTTTATATGTTCTATTCACCATATATTAAATACAAGCTGACTTACGGAACATATGGTTAATCTTCACTTGGGGCTAATGACAAACCCAAAGCTTTCAATTTGTTGAAAACTTCTTCTAAGGACTTTCTTCCAAGATTACGAACTTTCATCATATCTTCTTCAGTCCTGTTTGTAAGATCTTCAACAGTATTGATACCTGCTCTCTTCAAGCAGTTATATGATCTAACAGACAAGTCAAGTTCTTCAATTGTCATTTCAAGAACTTTTTCCTTTTTAGTCTCTTCTTTCTCTACCATGATTTCAGCATTCTTTGCATTGTCAGACAAATCAATGAACAGGTTTAAGTGTTCACTCATTATCTTAGCACCAAGACTTATTGCCTCATCTGCTTTAATACTTCCGTTAGTCCATACCTCAAGTGTCAATTTGTCATAGTCTGTAACCTGACCGACACGGGTATTTTCAACATTATAGTTGACTTTAGTTACCGGAGTATAAATTGAGTCAACAGGTATAACACCTATCGGTTGTCCAGGATGCTTATTCTTTTCTGCCGAAACATAGCCACGTCCTCTATCGAGCGTTAACTCCATATAAAGCTTGTGGTCTCCGCTTAAAGTTGCAATTTTGTGATCAGGATTTAAGATTTCCACTTCTGCATCCGCTTTTATATCTGCAGCAGTTACTACTCCTTCACCGTCAGCATCAATATACACAACTTTTGGTCCATCTCCATGAAGATCCAAGGACAAACCTTTTACATTAAGAATAATCTCTGTTACATCTTCAACTACACCAGGTATAGTTGAGAACTCATGTAATACACCATCTACTTTGATTGAAGTTACGGCTATTCCAGGTAAAGATGAAAGTAAAATTCTTCTTAATGAATTACCGAGGGTAATTCCATATCCACGCTCTAAAGGCTCAACTACAAATTTGCCATAAGTGTTATCTTCACTCGAAATCACACATTCTATCCTAGGCTTTTCAATTTCTATCATCAAAAACCCTCCTTTTATAACAAATTTATTTTTTTGAGGGCAACTGATTCAATATTCTTTATCTCTAAACAAACCATATATTGAACTTCCATCTTAAATTCAGAATCCTCAGTTGCTGAACCAAGCAAGTACACTTAATACTTATTATATGGAACGTAAAAATATAACTATTAATATATTTCCCGCTCCGGTCTTTATTACTTGGAATATAACTCAACTATAAGGTTTTCTTTTAAAGGTAAGTCAACGTCTTCTCTTGATGGAAGCGCAACTATTTTACTTGTTAGATTTTCAGCATCAAGTTCAAGCCATTTTGGAATAGCTTTTCCTGATGTGATATCTGCAATTGCCTTAATCTTCGGAGAGGATTTGCTCTTTTCAACTACTGCTATAGCGTCTCCCAACTTCGTCAGATATGATGGTATATTTACTTTCTTGCCATTTACAGTAAAATGACCATGCCTTACTAACTGTCTCGCCTCAGGTCTTGATGTAGCAAGCCCTAATCTGTATACTACATTATCAAGTCTTAGTTCAAGAAGTTGGAGAAGGTTTTCACCAGTAACTCCCTTTTTGTTTACCGCAAGATCAAAGTACTTTCTGAATTGTCCTTCAAGAATTCCATAATACCGTCTTGCTTTTTGCTTTTCACGAAGCTGTATACCATATTCCGACAACTTCTTCCTGCTCTGTCCATGTTGTCCTGGAGCATAGCCCCTTCTGGAAACCGAACATTTATTTGTATAGCATCTTTCACCTTTTAGGAAAAGCTTTTCACCTTCCCTGCGGCAAAGTCTACAAGATGCATCGGTATATCTTGCCATTTATTTTTACACCTCCAACGAGTATTATCTGTAGAAAACATTTTTTTCTACATAATATATAATATTAATTCAAGATTAATGTAATATTTTACACTCTTCTTCTTTTAGGTGGTCTGCAACCATTATGAGGAATTGGAGTAACATCTTTTATAAGACTTACCTCAAGACCTGCTGCTTGTAATGCTCTGATTGCAGCTTCTCTTCCTGAACCTGGTCCTTTAACGTAAACTTCAACCGATTTAAGTCCATGTTCCATAGCACCTTTAGATGCAGTTTCAGCAGCCATCTGAGCTGCAAACGGTGTGCTTTTCTTTGATCCTCTGAAGCCAAGACTTCCTGCACTTGACCATGAAAGTGCATTTCCTGACACATCGGTTAACGTAACTATTGTATTATTAAAAGTGGAGCGGATATGTGCAGCGCCACGCTCAATATTTTTACGCTCTTTTCTTTTTCTAGTGGGTCTTTTTCCACCACCTGATGTTTTAGTTGCCATTAAATCGCCAACCTCCTTTAACTATTTCTTTCTTTGTGCTCCAACGGTTCTCTTTGGACCTTTTCTTGTCCTAGCATTTGTTTTTGTTCTCTGGCCTCTGCATGGCAGCCCCATCCTATGCCTTCTGCCTCTGTAACAGCCAATTTCCATCAATCTTTTGATATTAAGTGACACTTCTCTTCTTAAGTCACCTTCAACTTTATATTCCTTATCAATACATTCTCTAAGTTTGCTTATCTCATCATCGGTCAGGTCTCTGACTCTTGTATCAGGACTAACACCAGTCTTTTCCAGTATCTTGTTTGACATTGTTCTGCCAATTCCAAAGATATAGGTTAATCCAATTTCTACCCTTTTTTCTCTGGGTAAGTCGACTCCGGCAATACGTGCCATCTTTCTTTACACCTCCATAAAAATTCCGTAAAATAAACTACCTCGGGTACAGAAAATACTTAGTCTTACTTCTTCTCACAGACCAATTTGTAGATTTATGGCTACTCAAGAAGCTACAGCAAGGGTTAATATTTTCAACTCCCTATGCAAAACAGTCTGAATTTTTTAATTAAATATATCAAATAAACAATCCAGGACACAAACAAGTTTTCTATATAAGATTAATAAAGATATACTTTTTGTGCAGCCGCTCCTGTATGTTATTTTTAATTGCGTCTGATGACAGTTGACAAAAGACAGTCTATATATATTTAACGATAAGTACTGTCTATTGTCAACTGTCATCTGAAATATTTAACCTTGTCTTTGCTTATGCTTAGGATTTTGGCAGATAACCATAACTCTGCCTTTCCTTCTGATTATTTTGCATTTTTCACATATAACTTTAACAGATGGTTTTACTTTCATTTTTTTAATCCTCCTTCTATATTTTTCTCGAAAATCATTTTACATTACTTAATTCTATTTTCGAGAAATAATATACCTCCAGCTGTAAAAGTCAAATTTTTTCATGTAAAAACTCTTTGACTTTTATATCTACTTTGCTCTCCAAGTTATCCTACCCCGGGTCAAATCATAAGGAGACAACTCAAGTGTAACCTTATCTCCCGGTAGAATCCTGATAAAATTCATTCTCAACTTTCCTGAGATGTGGGCTAAAATCCTATGTCCATTATCAAGTTCCACTTCAAACATTGCATTTGGCAATGCTTCTATAACTTTTCCTTCAACTTCAATAACATCTTCCTTTGACAAGACTCAAATCCCTCCTTACCTGCTTTAAACCCATTGCTAAAAGCTAGATTATAGTTATTATTCTTTTGCTTCATCTATGTTCGATAAAGCCTTTCTTATTTCAGAGTTTGAAACTCTAACCTTCTTCTCCAGCTTGTCACTCAACGACAGAATAACTTCTCCGGCATCCTCTAAATGCTTTGTTTTTTTCCTCTTTGCATTTTCAATTCTTCTAAGGTTTCCATCTGATATCATTACAAAAGCTTCATCTATAATATCAACTACAATAAATTTATTCCCTTTATCCCTGCCAGCCTTTGAACACACCACTTGCCCAAGGGTTAAGTTCATTCAATTCACCTCTGTTTATTGCTTGAATCCTTAGTCCAAAATTGTCAGTATAACCGGTTCTTTATCCGTCACAACTATTGTGTTTTCATAGTGGGCCGAAAGCTTGCCGTCTGCAGTTACAACTGTCCATTTGTTATTAAGAACCTGAACTCTGTAAGTACCTTCATTAACCATCGGCTCGACGGCTAATGCCATCCCCTGTTGTAACCTTGGACCTCTTTCTCTGCTGCGGTAATTTGGTATCTGAGGTTCTTCATGCATTTCCCTGCCAATACCATGCCCTACATATTCACGAACGGCGGTATATCCATAGGGAGTTACGTAGTCCTCAATAGCAGAAGATATATCTATTATTCGATTTCCCTCCACTGCATTTTTTATCCCCTCAAAGAAACTTTGTTTTGTAACTTCAATAAGCTTTTCAGCCTCAGGGGATATTTTTCCAACAGCAAAGGTTCTTGCAGCATCACCATGAAACCCGTTTAAATAAGCACCGATATCAATACTTATAATATCGCCATCTTTCAATTCCCTTAAACCTGGTATCCCATGTACAACTTCATTATTAACTGATGCACATATACTCGAAGGATAGTCTATCCCACCTGGGTACGGACATTTATAACCTTTGAATGATGGTATAGCACCATTTTTCCGGATAACTTCTTCCACCATCGTGTCAAGTTCTGCCGTCGTAACACCAGGCTTTATAGACTCTTCAATTTTTCTATGAGCAAGAGCCACAACTTCCCCGGCTTTTCTCATTAGGTCAATCTCATTCTTTGATTTTATCGATATCATTTATATTCCACCTAAAGCTTTTTTTACACAGCTTGAAGTATCATCGATATTTTCTTGTCCATCAACAGTGACAAGTTTTTTATCATTTTTATAATACTCTATAAGAGGTTCTGTTTGCTTATGGTAAGTAGTAAGTCTCTGAAGTACTGTTTCTTCCTTGTCATCTTCCCTTTGGACAACTACTTCACCACAATTCTCACAAACATCTCCCTCTGCTGGCGGGTTGAAAACTACATGATAGCTCATTCCACACTTTGTACAAACTCTTCGGCCACCCAGTCTTGTTATGATTTTACTATCCGGAACTTCTATATTCAATACTACGTCCAAGGTAGCCCCTGTTTTAACAAGTATCTCATCGAGTTTCTCAGCTTGATAAACAGTTCTAGGAAAGCCGTCAAGCACAAATCCCTTCACACAATCAGGTTTTCTAAGCCTGTCGTTTACTATATCAATTGTAACTTCATCGGGTACAAGCAAACCTTTGTCAATATACTCTTTGGCTTTCTTTCCGAGTTCGGTGCCTTCCTTTATATTGCTTCTGAATATATCTCCTGTAGATATATGGGGTATGTCATACCACTCTGAAATTTTCACTGCCTGTGTCCCTTTGCCTGAACCTGGGGCACCTAATAGAACAACTTTCATACCAGCCTCCAAAATACGTTTATGTGGTCTGAATGTCTTACTTTCTATAAACAGCTCACATCTTTACTCTAAAAATCCTTTATAATGCCTCATGAGCATCTGTGATTCAATCTGCTTAACAGTATCTAACGCGACACCGACAAGGATCAAAACACTGGTTCCTGCAAACCATACACCTTGAATTTTGGTTACGGCCTGAAGTATAGATGGCATTATTTGAATTAATGCAAGGAATATTGCAGAAAACCATGTAATTCTGTTTAATACCTTGGTAATATAATCTGCAGTAGGCTTACCTGGTCTTATACCCGGTATGAAGCCACCGTTTTTCTTCATATTATTTGCAAGTTCAACAGGATTGAACTGAATAAACGTATAGAAGAAAGTAAAGAACATTACCAATAAACCTGACAATAAAGAAATTTCAACTTTTTGTTGCATATCTCTTAAGTAAAGTATAAATGGGTTATTAGAAGTTGGTGCAAAGAATGTTACCAAAGTTGATGGTAATGCCACAAAGGACATGGCAAATATGATCGGAATAACTCCAGCAAGATTAACCTTAATAGGTATATGCGTGCTCTGTCCGCCATACATCTTTCTTCCTACCACTCTCTTTGCATATTGCACAGGTATTCTTCTTTCAGACTCTTGGATCCATACAACAAGAGCAATTACAAGTAAGAATAACGCTAAAACAGTAATAAGTCCAACATACCCTAAAAACCCTTCTCCAAACTTTCCTGATATTAAGTTTGAATAAAGAGCCAAAGCACCGTACGGCGCTCTAGAGACTATTCCACCAAAAATCAGAAGCGAAATTCCATTTCCTATGCCGTGCTCGGTTATTTGTTCACCAAGCCACATCAGGAAAGCAGTTCCAGCTGTAAAGGACATTGTTATTGTCAGATATGAAATTATACCAGGATTTGAAACTGCACCTTTTAGTCCGAAATATAATCCGGTGGCTTGTAAGAACGCCAATATAACTGTTCCGTATCTGATATAACGTCCGATAATCTTTCTTCCTTCTTCGCCTTCTTTAGCAAGTTGCTCAAGTTTTGGTATTGCTACGGTTAAAAGCTGCATAATGATCGATGAGTTTATATATGGTGTTATGCTCATTGCAAATATTGTGGCCTGTGAAAAAGCACCGCCTGATACTATATCAAAGAATCCGAATATTGTTCCGGTACCAACCATGTCCTTAAGTGCAGCTGCATCCATACCTGGTACAGGTACATGGGAACCCAGCCTGAAAACGAGAAGCATTATCAGGCTCATAAACATTTTTTTTCTTAAATCAGGAATTTTCAAGGCATTTCTAATAGTTCCTAACATTCCACCCATATTATATCACCTCGGCCTTTCCTCCTGCAGCCTCAATTTTTTCTGAAGCCGTCTTCGTAAATCTTGCCGCTTTTACTGTAAGCTTTTTATTAAGCTCACCATTTCCTAAAATTGCAACTCCATCAACGACTTTCTTTACAAGTCCTTTTTCAATTAGTACTTCCGGTGTTATAACTGCACCGTTTTCGAAAGCATTAAGATCTGATACATTAACCTCAGCATAAACTTTTGCAAATAACTTATTGTTAAAACCTCTCTTTGGAAGTCTTCTATAGAGAGGCATCTGTCCACCTTCAAAACCAGGTCTGACCCCACCACCTGCACGAGCATTTTGTCCTTTGTGACCTTTGCCTGCAGTTTTTCCATTACCTGTACCAACACCTCTACCTTTTCTCTTAGATGCTTTTGATGAACCTGGTGCAGGTTGTAATTCAAACAACTTCATGGATTACACCTCCTTTTTAAACTTCTTCTACTGATAAAACATGCTCAACTTTTTTAATCATTCCTCTGATTTGTGCATTATCCTGTTGTTCTACTACTGATCTGATTTTTTTTAACCCTAAAGCCTTCACAGTAGCTAACTGACCTTCTTTAAGTTTATTGGTACTCTTTACCAAAGTGATTTTGAGTTTAGCCACTAGAGTTCCCTCCTAACCTAATACTTCTTCTACAGTTTTATTTCTGAGCCTAGCAACTTCTTCTACAGTCTTTAAACGGGAAAGGCCTTCTATAGTAGCATGAACCATGTTTATAGGATTATTTGATCCTAAAGATTTTGTTCTGATATCACGAATTCCAGATAATTCAAGAACTGCTCTAACAGGTCCTCCAGCTATAACTCCAGTACCTTCTCCTGCTGGCATTATTAATACTCTACCAGCACCATATTCACCAGTTACCTCATGTGGAACTGTTGTCTCCACTAAAGGCACTTTTATAAGATTCTTTTTAGCATCTTCAATACCTTTTCTGATTGCATCGGGTATTTCAGCAGCTTTACCCATCCCAGCACCAACGTGTCCGTTCTCATCGCCAACTACAACTAAAGCACTGAAACGGAAGTTTCTACCACCCTTAACAACCTTGGTAACACGACCGATATTTACTACCTTTTCTTTCAGATCCAATACACTGGCATCAATACGTTGCAAATTGTCTCCCTCCTTCTACTAAAACTCTAATCCTGCTTCTCTGGCAGCTTCTGCCAACTCTTTAACACGTCCGTGGTATATATATCCGCCTCTGTCAAATACAACTTTCTTAATTCCGCTATTTAAAGCCTTAGTTGCTACCAGTTTACCAACTTCTTTGGCTGCGTCCTTATTTCCACAAAAGCTAAGTTTACCTTTAATTTCTTTGTCTAGAGTTGATGCCGATACAAGTGTTTTTCCTGTTGAATCGTCTATGATCTGAGCATACATATTGCTCAAACTTCTAAATACATTCAATCTTGGGCGTTCAGTAGTTCCAGATATCTTTTTACGAACTCTTGCGTGCTTTCTAACTCTAGCTATATTAGAACCAGGTTTTGTTATCATTTAGTCTCACTCCTTTTTACTTCTTACCTTTACCGCCGGTTTTACCCTCTTTGCGTCTGATAACTTCAGTTTCGTACTTGATACCCTTACCTTTATAAGGTTCAGGCTCTCTCTTACCTCTTATTTTAGCAGCAAATTCGCCTACTGCCTGTTTGTCTATACCTTTAACAATTATTTTGTTCTGAGCAGGTACATCAACAGTTATTCCTGCAGGTTCTTCCATTTCTACAGGATGGGAGTAGCCTAAAGTAAGAACTAACTTCTTTCCTTGTTTCTGTGCTCTGTAACCAACACCGTTAATATCCAAAGCTTTCTCATAGCCTTGAGTTACACCTGTAACCATGTTGTTTATCAAAGACCTGGTTAATCCGTGAAGTGCTCTGTGTTGCTTTTCATCGGAAGGTCTTTCAACTAATATCTTACCATCTTCAATCTTAATTGTCATATCTTTATGAAATTCTTTTTCTAAAGTTCCTTTTGCCCCTTTTACAGTCAGAGTGTTGTCTTTTAATTTAACATCAACTCCAGCTGGTACAGCTACGGGCATTCTGCCAATTCTTGACATCTTATTGCCTCCTGTTCTTGATATTGAGAGTTTACGAGGCTTATCGTAAAACTCTTTTCAGAATCTATTTTTCAAGACAACCACATATATGATAAATATAGAATCACTTTACTTGAGCTCTCAAAACATCAACTCAATATATTTATCTAATCTAACGGTTATCCTGATTACCATACAAATGCCAAAACTTCTCCTCCAACGCCTTCCTTACGAGCCTTCTTATCTGTCATTATGCCTTTTGAAGTAGAAATTATAGCTATTCCTAGTCCTCCAAGTACCTTAGGCACTTCTCCTTTGCCTGCATATACTCTAAGACCAGGTTTACTAATTCTCTTAATACCTGTAATAATATTTTGCTTATTTCCGGTATACTTAAGAGATACTCTGATTATACCCTGTTTTCCGTCATCAATTTCCTCTACATTCTTTATAAAACCCTCTTCCAATAGAATGCCTGCTACTGACCTCTTCAAATTAGAAGCTGGTATATCAACTGTAACATGTTTTGCAGAACTAGCATTTCTTATCCTGGTCAACATATCTGCTATGGTATCAGTCACTTGCATATGTTTAACCTCCTTTCGTAAGTTTACTACCAACTTGCTTTTCTAACACCAGGTATTTGACCTTTGTAAGCCAATTCCCTGAAGCAAAGACGGCATATTCCGAATTTTCTGATATAGGCATGTGGCCTTCCACATAATTTACATCTATTGTAAGCTCTTGTCTTAAACTTAGGTGCTCTTTGCTGCTTTAAAATCATCGATTTTTTTGCCACGCTCTAATCCCTCCTTTAGCTCTGGCTAAACGGCATACCGAGTAACTTGAGAAGTTCTTTTGCTTCTTCGTCATTCTGTGCCGTTGTAACGAAAGTAATATCCATTCCTCTTATCTTTTCGACTTTATCATAATCTATTTCAGGGAACATAAGTTGTTCTTTTACTCCCATTGAATAGTTACCTCTTCCGTCAAAAGAATTCCCTGGAACTCCTCTAAAATCTCTAACTCTTGGGAGAGCAATGTTCAAGAATCTATCAGCAAATTCATACATTCTGTCTCCTCTTAAAGTCACTTTACATCCGATATTCATGCCCTCTCTCAGCTTAAAAGCCGCAACTGATTTCTTAGCTTTTGTTATAATAGGTTTTTGTCCTGCTATAAGTGCCATATCATGAGCTGCAGCATCTAATGCCTTTGCATTTTCTTTTACATCGCCTACACCCATGTTTAAAACAATCTTTTCCAATTTGGGTATCTGCATTGCACTTGTATATTTAAATTTTTCCTTTAATGCTGGTGCAACTTCTTTAATATATTTGTCTTTCAAACTTGGCATTTATAAACCTCCTTTCAAAAAGAGTCTCTCTATCCCTTTTTAACTTCCTTAATAGTATCTATAGCTTCATTACACTTTTTACAAACTCTATCTTTCTCACCAGTTTCTAGAATCTTCTTACCAACTCTTGTCGGCTTTCCACATCTAGGACACACTAACATAACTTTTGAGCTGTGTATAGGTGACTCCTGATGAATAATTCCACCCTGTTGAGTCTGTGATCTTGGTTTTTTGTGTTTTGTAGACATGTTAATACCTTCTACCAACACTCTGCTGTTTTCAGGATAAACCGCAAGCACTTTACCTTTTTTGCTCTCATCCTTACCGTTTAATACGATAACAGTATCGCCCTTTTTTACATGGACCTTATTGTTCACTGTAAGCCGCCTCCTCCCTTATAATACTTCTGGTGCGAGGGACAAAATTTTCATATATTCATTGTCCCTTAATTCTCTTGCAACAGGACCAAATATACGTGTTCCCCTTGGATTCTTATCATCTTTTATTAATACTGCAGCATTCTCATCGAATTTTATATATGAACCGTCTGCTCTTCTAACACCTCTTTTTGAGCGAACAATAACACATTTTACTACATCGCCTTTTTTAACAACACCACCGGGTGTTGCATCTTTAACCGAAGCTACGATAACATCTCCTATGTTGGCATACTTTCTCCAGGAACCACCGAGTACCTTTATGCACATCAGTCTTTTTGCCCCGGTGTTATCAGCCACCTTAAGAGTTGATTGTACTTGAATCATGGGCTAAACCTCCTTTCGATCATTACTAACGAGCTCTTTCAATAATTTCCACCAGTCTCCATCTTTTGTCTTTACTAAGTGGTCTGGTCTCCATAACTTTTACTTTATCTCCTACTTTACACTCATTCTTCTCATCATGAGCCTTGAGCTTATAAGTCGTCTTTATAAACTTTTTGTAAAGCGGATGTTTTACAGCACTTTCTATACTAACAACGATTGTCTTATCCATTTTATCGCTGGTAACCTTACCAACTCTTGTTTTCCTTAATGCTCTTTCTTCCAATGAATTTACCTCCCTTCAAGGGTATTAATCAAGCCTCTATACCCTTTAACTCTCTTTCCCTCATTATAGTCTTAATTCGAGCTATTGACTTCTTAACATCCTTAAGCTTCATAGGGTTTTCAAGTTGGTTGGTAGCATGTTGAAATCTCAATTTAAACAACTCCGACTTTAATTCCCCGAGCTCTTTTTGTAATTCAACTTGTGATTTATCCCTAATATCATTAGCTTTCATTTGCTTCACCACCCACTTCATCTTCACGTGCTACAAATTTACACTTAATGGGAAGTTTGTGCATAGCAAGTCTTAATGCTTCCCTTGCAGTATCTTCCGGAACTCCAGCAATTTCAAACATTATTCTTCCTGGTTTAACTACTGCCACCCAATATTCAGGCGATCCTTTACCACTACCCATACGTGTTTCAGCTGGTTTTGATGTAACCGGTTTGTCTGGAAAAATCTTTATCCAAACTTTACCGCCTCTTTTGATAAAACGTGTCATAGCTACCCTGGCAGCCTCAATCTGATTGCTTGTTATCCATGCAGGTTCAGTAGCTTGCAAACCGAATTCGCCATGTACAACCGTGTTTCCTCTTGTAGCTACGCCTCTCATTCTACCTCTTTGAACTTTTCTACGTTTTACTCTTTTAGGCATTAACATTATTTATCTCCTCCTTCCGTCTTTCTTTCCCTTTTGACAGCTGGAAGAACTTCACCCTTGTATATCCACACTTTTACACCTAATTTTCCGTAAGTGGTATCTGCCTCTGCAAATCCATAATCTACGTCAGCTCTAAGTGTCTGAAGTGGAATAGTACCTTCATGATAGTGCTCTGTTCTTGCTATTTCTGCTCCACCAAGACGCCCTGCAACAGATGTCTTTATTCCTTTTGCTCCAAGCTTCATTGCTCTTGACATTGCCTGCTTCATTGCTCTTCTGAAAGAAATTCTTTTTTCAAGCTGAGATGCTATGCCTTCAGCAACTATTTGAGAATCCATCTCAGGAACCTTGATTTCGGTGATGTTTATCAATATGTTTTTCTGTGTCAATTTTTCAAGCTGTTTTCTGAGTTCTTCAATACCAGCACCACCTTTTCCGATTACAAGACCAGGTTTAGCAGTATTAACATTTACTTTTACTTTGTTTGCAGCTCTTTCTATTTCAATTCTTGAAATCCCAGATGAATATAACTTTTTCTTAATGAACTTTCTGATTTTGAAATCTTCTACAAGAAATTCACTAAAGTTCTTGTTACCAGCATACCATTTGGTATCCCAATCTTTTATAATACCTATTCTTAGGCCATGAGGATTAACCTTTTGTCCCATTATCCACCCTCCTTTTCTATTAGCTTCTTTCCTTAACTACTAGCGTAATGTGACTGGTTCTTTTTCTGATTCTGTTTGCTCTACCTTGAGCTCTTGGCATTATTCTCTTTAAAGTAGGTCCCTGATTTGCAAATCCATCTGCTATATACAATTTATCTCTATCAAGATTATTATTGTTTGTAGCATTTGATTCGGCTGACCTTAAGAGTTTGAACAATATTTCTGAAGCTGCTTTTGGAGTATACCTCAAAATACCGTATGCCTCATCAATGTTCTTATTTTTAATAAGATCCATTACGATTTTAACTTTTCTTGATGATATTCTTGCATACATTAAAATCGCCTTACCTTGATCCTTACCTATACCTAATTCTTTCTTTTCAGCCTTTGTAAGCACCGCAGGCTTCTTTGATTTTGTATGTTTTGAATTATAAACTTCCAATAAATTTTGTTTATTTTCAAGAAGTTCCGCTTGTTCTTTTTTAGCTTTTGCTGCCAATTGGAATTCCTCCTTTCATTGTAGAATTACTTTTACTTTAATGATGTTGACCTTTCAGTGTGGTTTCCGTGTCCTTTAAAGGTCCTTGTTGGAGCAAATTCTCCAAGTTTGTGTCCAACCATTTCTTCTGTAATATATACAGGTACATGTTTTCTTCCATCATGTACAGCTATTGTATGTCCAACCATCTGAGGAAAAATTGTTGATGCCCTTGACCAACTCTTCAAAACTTTCTTTTCATTCTGAGCATTCATTTCTTCTATTCTCTTCAGAAGTTTATCATGTACAAATGGTCCCTTTTTAATCGATCTGCTCATTAAACCATGTCCTCCTTTCACTCACTTCTTGAGTCCATCCACGTATTGTTATAATTAGTTTTTCAAACACTCTATTACTTCTGGTTTCTTTTCTTAACAATAAACTTATCGGATGCCTTCTTTTTCTTTCTTGTCTTCAATCCAAGCGTTGGTTTACCCCAAGGAGTAACAGGACTTGGCCTTCCTATAGGTGATTTACCTTCTCCACCACCGTGAGGGTGATCACATGGATTCATAACAACACCACGAACTGTAGGTCTTATTCCCATCCATCTCTTTCTGCCAGCTTTACCAATTGAAACATTTTCATGCTCATGGTTACCCACTGTACCAATTGTTGCTTTACAGTTTAATCTGAACATTCTAACTTCACCGGATGGAAGTCTGATCTGTGCATAGTCGCTTTCCTTTGCCATAAGCTGTGCAGAAATACCTGCTGATCTAACAAGCTGTGCACCTTTTCCAGGCTTTAATTCAATGTTGTGTATCAATGTACCTACTGGAATATTATTCAACTGTAATGCATTTCCTGGCTTGATATCAGCATTTTCTCCGGATTCAACGGAATCTCCAACATTGAGACCTTCAGGAGCTATAATATATCTCTTTTCTCCATCAGCGTAATTTAACAATGCAATATTTGCACTTCTGTTTGGATCATACTCTATAGCTGTAACTTTTGCCTTAATTCCATCTTTATCTCTTTTAAAATCTATTATTCTGTACTTTTGTTTTGCTCCTCCACCCTGGTGGCGAACAGTAATCCTACCATATGAGTTTCTACCCGCATTTTTCTTTAAAGGCTCTAACAAAGATTTTTCTGGTTCTTTCTTTGTTATTTCGTCAAATGTCAGAACTGACATGCCCCTTCTTGCAGGAGAAGTAGGGTTATACTTTTTAACAGGCATTTGTTTTTCACTCCTTTATAAATCTTACCTCAAAAGATTATGCTTATTGAGTTACTCCGAATTCTTCAATACTTGTCTTAAGCTTCTTGCTGACAGTTGCAGCCTTACCGCCTTTAGTCAAATACGAAGCTGCTTTTGGATCGGTATCAATTTTAACAATTGCTTTTTTCCAATCCGGTCTTTGTCCTTGATGAACACCCATTCTTTTTTGCTTTCCTTCGCAATTAACTGTATTAACCTTAAGAACTCTAACGTTAAATAACTTTTCAACTGCTTGCTTAATTTCGGTTTTTGTTGCTTTAACATCAACAATAAAGGTGTACTTTCCAGTTATCGCTTCCATATTACTTTTTTCAGTAATATGTGGTTTTTTTATAATATCTTCAGCTAATCTCATTATGCGTACACCTCCTCAACCTTAGATACAGCATCCTTCGTAATTATAAGTTTGCTGTGCTTAACTATATCATAAACATTTACAGTATTTGCAAGCAGAGTTTTTATTCCAGGTATATTATTTGCTGATCTTTCTACATTCTCATTCTTATCGGCAATTAATACTACCGCAGTTCCGTCAATTTTAAGGTTTTTGAGCACTTCTGCCATTTGCTTCGTCTTAATTTTATCAAAATTCAACGAATCTAAAACTATTATTTCATTCTCACTTACTTTTGATGAAAGCACAGACTTTAATGCAAGTCTTCTAACCTTCTTTGGAAGTGTGTATCTGTAGCTCCTTGGTTTAGGACCTAGGACAATACCACCTTTGATCCATTGTGCAGAACGAATACTTCCCTGTCTTGCTCTACCCGTACCTTTTTGTTTCCATGGCTTTATACCACCGCCACGAACTTCACTTTTTGTCTTTGTGGACTGAGTACCCTGCCTTTTATTTGCCAACTGGTTCACAACTACCTGATGAACCACTTCTTTATTTACATCGATACCAAAAACATTATCACTCAAATTTATATCTCCAACTACCTTACCGCTCATATCATATAAATCAACTTTTGGCATTTTACTTCCTCCTTTCGCCTTTTCTATTTACCTGACTTTACAGTGTTCTTAATAATTACGAGACCACCTTTTGCACCCGGTACTGCACCTTTTACTAACAAAAGGTTTTTCTCTGCATCTACGCGAACTATATCAAGATTTTGAACTGTTACTCTGTCAACACCCATGTGTCCTGGAAGCTTCTTACCTTTGAAAACTCTTGCAGGATTGGTGTTTGCACCCATGGAACCAACTCTTCTATGATACATGGAACCGTGAGTTTCCTTACCTCTTTGATGACCGTATCTCTTGATAACACCTGCAAATCCTTTACCCTTTGAAATTCCTGTAACGTCAATCTTCTCACCATTCTCGAACATATCAGCTACTTTGATTTCCTGACCCACTTCATATTTATCAAAGTCATCAGCACGGAATTCTCTGACATACTTTTTAGGTGCTACTTTAATCTTTGAGAATTGGCCTTTTTGAGGTTTGCTAAGTCTCTTTTCATTTGCATCAGCAAATCCAACTTTAACAGCTCCGTATCCATCTGTTTCAACTGTCTTTTTTTGTATAACAGTGCATGGACCAGCTTGAATAACTGTAACCGGAATCACTAAACCATGATCATCAAATATCTGTGTCATTCCGACTTTTGTACCTAAAATAAATTTTTTCATTAAAATTTCCCTCCTGTGGTTATTGGTTCACTCGCACATACCAGCATAATACGTCTATAAGTGAACTTGACCTTATTTTGAAAGCAATACTAATTAAAGTTTAATTTCGATGTCAACACCAGCTGGCAAATCCAATCTCATAAGTGCATCTACTGTCTTAGGTGTTGGGAGCAATATATCTATGAGCCTCTTGTGTGTTCTCATTTCGAACTGCTCACGGGAATCTTTATACTTATGTGGAGCTCTTAATATCGTTATAATTTCCTTTTCTGTAGGTAACGGCACCGGCCCCGACACTTGTGCCCCAGTTCTCTTTGCAGTATCAACTATTTTTTCAGCTGACTGGTCAAGAACCTGATGATCAAATGCTTTCAATCTGATTCTGATTTTTTGTTTGTTTGCCATACATAATCCTCCTTAAATTTGTTACGTACAACAAGATTTTTTTCTGTACACTATGCCGGGTGTTTCCTGTTTGCTTGTATAAAAACCCAGGGTAATTAAATGCCTGACGGCAGTTTAACCTGGGCCAAAATAAACAAATAAATGCACAGTTCATATACATCGCAAAATGTACAGTGACTTGTCGCCCGGTTTCTTAGAATCGGACATTCTCCACAGAAGTTACCTACTCAATAGTAGCAATCTCCTGTTTCATCGTATGCCACGCCACAACATTCAATATTCTACTACATAAATATATATTTTTCAAGTACTTTTTTAAATATTTGTTACATCTTTATAAGGTAATAATTGCATTTAGTTTAATATGAACACATACACTCTTTATTTATTAAGTCACTGAATTTTGCAACCTGGCATCATTTGTATTTAGTGCCTGCTATATATTGCCAGTCTGCTTTCCTATGACAACGATAGGATATATCTCTACTGATTAAATGTACATATTTTGATTGGCAACAAAATTATTAAATGAACGTATCTCATCGGTGTGGGACAAAGGGACAGGGACAGGTACATTGTCCCATTTTTTTATTGATACTGCTAGTACTGATAACTCTAATCTGGCAGTATTATTTTCTGCACGATTACGTTGGATATTAAATTGTTTTTAATTAACCAAATTGCGGTATTGTTTAGCCGATTTAGAGGTGTCTCCTATTGTTTTAGCGTCAACCGCCTCCATTACATGACCTTCGCAAATAAGCAGTAAGCCTTGACTTGATAATTCTTCGCCGCGTCTATGGGACTTCCTGTCCCAAGACGCTAAAAATGCCATCCTTGGCATTTTTGCTTCAGATTATCAAGCCTTCGGCAACTGCTTTTAATGCTCAGCTCAAGCAATTGCGTCATTTGACACTAAAACAGGTTCAAAGCGTAATTCGCATTGAATTAAAGATGTAGCGAATGGTTTGGTTTGTTTTTTTTGATAATACAATGTTCTTTCTAGATAAAACAAAGCCTTATGGCATAAACCATAAGGCTTTGATATAAATCTGGCAGCGACTTACTTTCCCGGGACGTCTCCATCCAAGTATCATCAGCACTGAGAAGCTTAACTACCGTGTTCGGAATGG
>JAEWSG010000201.1 GCA_023398495.1 Bacillota bacterium | reverse complement strand
GAATCTTAAGAGTTTATTATTACACTAAAGAATGGAAAGACACAGCCGGAGAGCAGATAAAATCTTTGAAGTCCCTGACGTAGCGAGTCAAGAGAAAATCCCTCCCCCTCATTTTCAAGAAAGCACATGAAGCCCTATATAAAGGCACTGTAAGCAACTACGTTAGCTTCTATGCAGAAACTTGTAGTGTCAAAGCCTAAGGAAAGCATACAATAAATGATTTATTGTATGCTTTCCCTAGGCTCCCGTAGGTGGATCATTAAGTGTAAGTCAAGTTTTGGTAATTACTATTTAATTTTTAATCATATTATAAAAAATATAATTGATACGGCTTCATTAACCTCAAAACAAATAATTATATACATTATATCGATAATGAGAAGTTCACAAAATGGCCGTTGTAGTTGGTTATAAGCATAATGGGTAGTAACTCAATAGATTCGTATTGACGTATGAAATGCTTACTGGTAGTTGTTTTAGTGTTTTAGTCATTCATATAGAGGACAGCTGTCTTTACAATGGGGATAAGGACCACCACAGGCACGACACCCTACCGGAATATATCCATGATAGTAATCATCGCAGTCCATTTTATCAAATGCCATTTTGTCATTCTCCATCGGTTCATCATGGTCATCATCGATATCATTATCATCTTTTTTGCTTTTGCCTGCCATACTAACAACAATAGCAGCAGCCACAACACCGATAGTACTAGCACCGATTAATATCTTTCTGGTTAGGCCATTTCTTTTTTCTCGGCACTCTTCACACAATTTATCGTCGCTATCTTCGGGCAATTCCTTGCCGCATTTCTTACATGCTTTCTTTTCCATAATTAATTATCCACCCTTCGAATTTCAGTTTGTTGTTTTGATGAGTGTAAATATAATGGACACTTCTAAACGACAAATAGATCAAAATCGGAGCGTCATGGTCTACCAAAAATATGTTACAATGCGTCTATATTGTATAGGTAAATATAAAACGGGCGGGTACAGCTTAAAATGTAGCATTATCCAACCATAATCATCTTTATTTATAACCTGTGCGAATAGAGTCAAGATTTACAGGCACGACATTAATACCTTTTTCTACACACTTGATCCATCCAAAACAAATACATACACATTTCTTGCTTTGAGGTGTCGTTCTCCATGTCTCTCTGATTTGCTCAACAATATCTTTGGTCAATTCATCTTGCACATATCGATTGTGCGAAATAAACACACTTACTTTTCTATCGGGCAGTTCAAAGTTAATGTAAGCATGTATTTGGTGAGGGTCTGCATCAATAATTTTTACTGACTTTATAAAACCTCCAACGCTTATAGCTTTCGCTTCCAAATTCGCATCAACATTTTCAACACCATAGTATTGGATAGTAGGCTCATTGCGTCTATTGATAAATTTTCGAGAAGGTGTTTCCGGCTTGGGTTTGTACTTTTTCGAATTCTCTGCCCCAAACTTACGCATTTGCCTTTTAAGTGAGTCCGAAATATGTTCTGGTGAAAAAGCTTTGCTTACCTTTTCGTCCGTATCATATCTTTTATATTCGAAATAGTATGGACATCCCTTAATGTGCTCATGTATATCAATGCTTTGGATCATTGGTAATGCGCCATTTTTCCTTGGAACAAATTTCAATCTTGCTCCACATTTTTTATTCGGACAATATAAATGACCGCGATAAGTTTTTTGATATAATTCCTTGCTAAGATCACAGAGGCGTATCGTTTCAAAGAGATCTCCATTTTTATATATTGCCGAGTCAAACGCTTTATCTCCCATTGTATCCTCCCAATATATCCATTAATTCTTATAATTTATCATCATACTCATTGGTAGCATATAACTTTCCACTTCTGCCCATCCAAACTCCTGCTGGATAATTTAAGAAAACAAAATTGTATTTTTATCAATTCATAATACTGTAAACGGCTTATAATTCGTAAAAAAGCTTCCCCTTTATTCGGCTATCGACAATATCTCTGCTAAACTCAGGAGGCGTAGGTTTAAATGCATTATCATCTTTTTGCAATTCATAATCTTTAATTTGGAAATGTCTCAATTTATCTATATCAACTTCCCCTACTAAAACCGTTTCATTTATACCGCCTTTAGCTTTTAAAATGTCCTTGTATTCACTTTTTGATGGTTGCGTTATTCTGCTATCGCCATAATCGGATGAATTCACTTGAACACAGTAACAGTGCATGTCACGACTTAACGATTCTATAATATTGCTATAATAATTTATATCTGGGTTCCATTCAACAATGGCAAGTAAATCAACATAAGATAAAAATCGGCATCTATCTTTTATTGAAGCAAGTTCATAGCAACAATATGTTGAAAACCAAAGGTCGTTCCAATTAAACAAATCATACGAACTACCTTTTTTAGGCTGAAATCCATATCCTTTTATTTTCCTTTGTTCTTCAGGGGAATAAAATACTTTTGTATGAAAACTTACATGTGTATAAACATATTCATTACTTGTATAAGGCAGAATTGTAGCTGTGAGATTATAAATGTACCGCATATCTTTTTTTGTTAAGGCCTTGTCATCAACAACCTTCACATGTTCAATACCTGTGATTATAGCCATTTTTGTTTTTGAAGAAATTCTTGCGAGAGTTGAAACCCATTCGAATGGTACATGAGCCTCCGGAAGTACAAGTATGTCTGCATCTTTTTTAATAGCTATATTAACAATTTTTGATAGATTATTATATCTTTCAAACGACCTGTTAGGTGAATCAGTTAAAACACCAATAAAATCGTCATGTTTTAAAGAAACATTTGCTACAGCAATTTTAAACTTTTTCTTTTTATTATTCCCAACTTTTAATATATGTGACTTAATCTCTGAGCATTCACCTATTTCATGATTTGCCGGAGTAGTATGATCCTTAAAAGGCTTGCAAATTATATTATCTGAAAAATAGTTTTCATGCTCATTTTCCCAATAATTATAGTTCATTTCAATGTATTTAGCACTAATAATATCAATCGTTTCTTTATCATCGCATATATCTTTAATTAGTTTTAATTTATTGCATGTTAAACTCATTGATATATCTTGTGGCGTTATCATATATGGGAAATATTTGTAGCCATTTTTGCTAAGATCCATATTACTAGAATATTTCATAAAAGTATTCAATTGACTGAGATTCTTAGCAGACTCATCATTGAATATTTTCTCTTCATTACCATCAAATAAAGTATCAATTAGCAATGGTAATATATATTTATCGCACATTCTCGTTCTGCAATAATTAAATCGATACCATGTCAATTTCTTATAGTAATCATTTTTATCATTTTTGATAAAATCCACTCCATATATGTTTTGTAATAAATCCTTTATATCTAATATTCCCTTTTTAATATTTGCACCCCAGCAATGAGCTAGTGCTCTTGTAATTGCAGAAAACATAAACATATTCAAACTATCGCATATTGATACTATATTACAATGATTATTTGCTTCTGCAAAATTAATATCATTTACAGCGTTATTAATAGTCTTAACAAAATCTACAAAAGAATCTACTTTTTCATTTATCACAAGATAATTCAGTACTTTTTCCCATGTTATAAAGTTTTCTATAACTGTTTTTTTATCAAATATTTTCTCGATGTCTTTTATGAATTTTGATTCCTTTTTATCGTTGATGAGAGTTCCTATCCTAAGATACTTCCCAAGGAATTTTGAAAAAGCGAATTTGTCTATAGAAGTACCATCCACGCCTCGAAGTTTATTAATCGTGTCTGAATACTTAATATCATAGATTTCGCTATAATCATCATCAATAAAAACTTCTCCGTCTTCCGGCATTAATCGAAATTCACTTTTATTTTTACTTATCTCTTTTCTAAAACATGTAATCAAAGCACTTGAAGCTTTATTGTTGTTGCTCACGCTCTTTGACCATTCCGCTACAACATTTCGTGACCGCATGTTGACCTGAATAAAAGGCTGGTAATTTACCATTCGGTTTTACCGTTAAATTCTTAAGATATCTGCCACTGATT
>JAEWSG010000184.1 GCA_023398495.1 Bacillota bacterium | reverse complement strand
AATCACAACGGCGATCTTAGTAAAGCGAATAGTATTTTTCTTCATTCGGTTCAGATTACAGATTTCAAGTAATATCAGCACGAAGGTACAATTATATATTTATCTTCCAAAAAATTAACAAGCATCTTGATATCCAAGTAATCTGCTACCTGAAACAGGAGTGGGGGAGACGCCTTGTTTTGTCGTATTGGGGAGATAAGTTTGCAAATACCGGCTGCACTTGTAGAAGCTGAAATGCGAGTCATTGAACTGAAAGACATGTACATTCAGAATAGGAGACGTCATATCAAATAAACTTTTAAAAATGAAAATTATAAAATTTTTATTTGGATATATAAAAACCAGATAGTTTTAGTAGATTTGTTTGTCTAAACTGCTCGTTGACGATTCAATTTATATTTATACTGCCGGATACCTGAGTTTATATTATCGTTCAACAATCAATAAATAAGTACTTTATGGAACTTGAAATTTGGCATATATGGATAATTGTTGCTATTATCCTGTTTATCCTGGAAATTTTCACACCGGCATTTTTTGCAGCTAGTCTGGCTATTGGTTGCATATTTGCCGGAGTAACTGCATCAATAGAACTGGGCTTTAAAATTCAGTTGTTGGCTTTTTCAATAGGAACACTAATCGCTTTTTTTGGTGTAAGGCCTTTCATCCTAAAGTATGGGCACAAAAAAAACGGCGATCTGAAAACGAACGTTCATGCACTGGTTGGCAAAACCGGAAAGGTTACGGTTACTATTGACAACTCTCTCAATACGGGAAGAATTTCTGTTGAAGGTGACGACTGGAAAGCAGAATCAGAAAACAATGAAATCCTAAATGCTGGGGAAAAGGTAGAAATACTGAAAGTTGACAGCACCATATTAACAGTTAAAGCAATCAAAAAGGAGATTTAACAATGGGTCCTATTATCATCTTGGGTGTAATTGCACTATTTGTAATTATTTTTGCCGCTTCGGGTTTTAAGATTGTTCAGCAATCAGAAACTATTGTTATTGAAAGACTTGGTAAATACAGCCGGACTTTACCAACCGGTATCAATATCATTTGGCCAATTATTGACAGGCCAAGAGAAATCATGTGGCGATTCGTCAGGCAGGATGTCGGTATTGATGGAAGAAGTATTGTCACGACCAGAACCGTCACTAAAATTGACCTGAGAGAAACTGTATATGAATTCCCCAAACAAAATGTTATCACCAAAGATAATGTAGGTACAGAGATCAATGCGATAATCTATTTTCAGATCACTGATCCGGTAAAGGCAATCTATGAGATTTCTAACCTTCCGGATGCTATTGAAAAACTGACTCAAACAACCCTCCGAAACGTGATTGGTGAATTGGATCTGGATCAAACGCTTACTTCCAGGGATACCATAAATGGCAAGTTACGCGCTGTATTAGATGAAGCGGGTCATAAATGGGGTGTAAAAGTAAACAGGGTTGAATTACAAGATATCAATCCACCACAGGAAATAAGAGCTGCAATGGAAAAGCAGATGCGGGCTGAGCGCGATAAAAGAGCTAAAGTGCTGGAAGCTGAAGGTGATAAACAAGCTAAGATTTTACAGTCAGAAGGGGATAAGGAATCGAAAATCAATAATGCCGAAGGTGAAAAGCAATCACAGATCCTGAAAGCAGAAGGGGAGGCCCAGGCAAGAATACGGACTGCTCATGGAGAAGCTGAGGCAATTCAGAAAATCACCAATGCTATAGCCGGCACCAAGAGCGACCCGGTAAATTATTTGATAGCAGTAAGGTATATCGACACCCTGAGTGAAATGGTGAGCGGAAAAGATAATAAGATCATTTACATGCCGTATGAAGCAACCGGAGTTCTAAGCTCAGTAGCAGGTATCAAGGAAATGCTGACGGCGAATAGTAAGATTTACTCGTAAACTGATAAGCCTTTTTGTGGAGATCTTGAATGCTAGGTCTCTACAAAAAGGCATTTCCTTTATGTAAAATGCGAAGTATAATTTGTGTAGTTTAAATGACATAATAAAATTGGCAATTACTGATGCCAATGATTTGAATTGCATATTAACATTCAACATCCGTAAGACTTAATCTTTAAAAACCTTAACATGATGGAAATTAAACCTGGACCAAAAAGAATCGCTGAATCAACTGGGAAACCAGATAGGCGTCAAAGAGACAATAAAGAAACACCAAAAAATGACCCTTCATTAAGGCCTCACATACATAAAAAGGGTGATTAATTCAAATAAGATATCTTAAGGATATCTGGTTTTTTAAACCATAATACGATGGATATTTTAAATTTAATAATTCCTGGGCTTGTTGCTGTTTTAGGCAATATTGCCTTCTACTCTTTTATTAAAGGTAAGGTCGAAAAGTCAATTGAGCGGCAAAAGATCTCCTACTCATGGATATACAAAGAGAAGATAGAAATACACAAAGAAATTCTGAGACAATTGTTTCAATTAAAGCTTAAGATACAGCAGTATCAATATAGTGGAGAACAAAGACTTGGTGAAGAACTATTTTTTGAATTTAATCAATTCATCACTTACTATACTGTTTCTCAGCCATTTTTAAACACTGAGATTCTTAATGGGCTTAAAAACATTAGAAAAGAACTTCAAGGTTGCTTTGAGGATTTTCATATGCACAACTCATTGTCAAGAACACCAGGTATTGAACCCAAAATTGCCAATGAGGCATTAAAGAAATTTTTTGAATCTGGAAACAAATTTAAGAGAGATGAGCCTTTCAAGCAAATTGAAGAGATGAATTTCAGAAATGAGGAAAGACTTACAAATGAATAATTAAATACGGAATTATAACTTGAAATTCGAGCACTATTAGTGCGAAATTTATGGAGGAAGGGTATATTAATTTAAGTGATTCATTCGAAACCTTATTGAGATATCTATATGGTGAACAGAACTTTCGTTGTGATTCAGGTATAAAGAATTGTACTGAATGGAAACTCCGATTGATTAAAATTATTAATTCAATTGAGCTTAGTATTGATAGAACAATCGAAATTTCAGATAGAAATCACAAAGCTCAACTCTTGTCAATTTGCCGAATCACAAAAGAAGAAATTTCCGAGGCAAATAACTTGAATGACTTAAATGAAAAAACCATACTCAGGTTAATTAAGCTGATCTTTTATTTAATTGGAGATCGACCTGACCATTTTGGTCTACAAAAGTCAAATAAGCCAGATCATTGGAAATTAAACTCTCATAGGCAAATAATGTATTACCAAAATAATGAACAGAAGGTAAGACTAATCATTGATCAGGCTCCTCAAATTGATGAATGGAACGATGGAGTGTATAATAGGAATATTCTAATTGTAAAATTGAATAGAGAGCTAAAAGGTGATCATGCAAAGTTTTTGGATTTGTATAAGGATGAATATCCTGATAAATACTACGAATTTTATTAGTGCTAGAAGTTAATCAAATGAAAGTTTCATTTTTTAGTGCTTTTTATGAACACACGAGAGCGGTTTTCAATATTTGTAAGGCAATAGAAGAAATTTGAGACAACAACATGTATGATCAATTAACTAATTTGAGAACCACATATTTAAAGAACTGACTTTAGTTGATTCGACCAAATTTGTGATCCAATGAAATGCAGAGCATACATATTCAGCAGCAGGTGTAACATGCCGATGTGCAGGAAAAAAGCCGTAAACAATCTCCAACTTTGTCCTTCAGCCACCATAGGCCTGAAGTTAGCGCCCCAGTTTAATATATTTTATTTCCCTTATCAGCTGTTCCATTTCGGCAATCTCTTCTTCCTGCGACCGGATGATTTGCAGCGATAACTCTTTTACCTGCGGATTAGTGATGTTTGCATTTCTGCTGACCATTATGGCCGAAGAGTGATGTGGTATCATTGCTTTCATGTATTGAACATCGCCGATTGGCACCTGGTTCCGCAATCCGGCGAAAGCCAGCACCATTACAAGCAAACTTACGGATATAATGATCTTGTTTTTCTTTGGCGATGGAAACATCTTTCCCATTAACAACATCATTGATACTGCCATGGGCGCTACCATCAGCAGCGACATGTAAACTCTGGTCAGGCTGTTGTGATAGTGACTCAGCCTGTCGATATTCAGGAACATGGCCAGATACATTATCACGAATGATATAGCCAGCATTAAGGCAAATTTCTTGTAACTCATCATGTGTGTGTGGTGATTTGTGTTTATCTTCAACAATAAATAAGGAGGTTAGTTTAATGTGTTATTTCCCCTCCGTATTTATTTAGCCTATTGCGGTATGAAGAGTGCTGATTAATCCTAGAGAAAAAATCAATATGCTCCAAAAGAATAATATTTAATCTTGTTAAAATCAAAAGAAATAGTTATTAAATTGCAAGGGGTAATGAAATACAAACACCAAAAAGTGCGGTTATACAACCCAAAGCAGGTGTATAACCATACAAATGGGGAGGTTAGAAATTAGTTATGCACAATTGTATAAAGAAAAAAACTTAGAAACATGAAAGCATCATTGTATTATTTACTTACCTCAATAGCGATATCATTTGTAGGCTGTGAAAACAGTGTGAACTATGAACAGATAACCACCTATCAGGACTATTCTGTGCCTGAACTTAATATTGAGGTTACTGATTCAACAAAGGTTCTTGTAATTATGCCTCATGCTGATGATGAAACCATAGCAGGCGGATTGATTGCACTTTTCAAAGAGAAAGGGGCTTTAATTCATTTGCTTACACTGTGTGAGCATAACGAAATACGGATTAATGAACTGAACTGCTCTGCTTCAAAGTTGGGCATCGAGAATGTTGAAAGCGCAGGATTTATAAACAATTCATGGGATGCTATAATGCAAGATAGTATTGCTTTTTGGTATGATCATAAAGATAGCATCAAAAGTGTGATTGGAGATAAAATCAATTCTTTTAAACCACGTTACATTATTACTTACGACTCTGAAATTGGAGGGTATGGGCATCCTGAGCATAGAATATCGGCTGAATTAACCGAAGAAATCTTTAATGAGAATAGAAATAATAGTGATTTTACCACTAAAACGATATTCCAAATAACGCTTTCTGATAAACTGGAAAGTTTTTTAGTTTCTAAATCTCCGGGATATGAGCTATCAAAGAGATTAACAGGTAGCCAAGGATTACCTAATCCTGATATATCAGTCAATATTGAAAAATATTGGAAAGTAAAAAATGAAGCAGCCAATTGTCATCAATCACAGATAAAAATTTTGAAACGATTTTACATTGTGTATGAAGAAAAAAATAAAGAAGAACACATAAAGGCATTTAACAAAGAGTATTATAGAGTGATAAAATAACAAATGTGCCTAATACATGGTATAGTGCATGCGGGTTTCAGAGGTATGCGGGCATTTATAGCTCATAAAAAATGTAGGTGTAAACTGATAGGAAATCGCTTCGTAATCCCGCACGACACCATACCATAAGCCGTTTTAGTCATTGCAAGACCAGGATCAACTGATACATTTGAAACCACAACCAAAATTTGATAGTTGATGAATTTGAAAATAAAAATGACAATTTTTATTCTAATCCTGATTCTTATTGCTAATTCAGGATTTGCACAAAATGGAATAATTAGGGGGTATGTTTTTGATAATGTTTCAAAAAAGCCTGTTATTGGGGCAAATATTACTATGTTCGAAACCAATGAAATGACTGTTTCTGATACAAGTGGATTTTTCGAAATTAGAAATCTTAATTCCGGGGAATATTCATTTGGAATAAAATTAATTGGATATAAGGATACCACAGTTAATAATGTAGTTGTTGAACCTGGGAAGGATTTGATATTAAAGTTCTTTTTATCTGAATGTGAATATCACATATTAGGACATCCAACGACTTGTCCAATTTGCGGTAAAACTGATGAAGTTGTTCCGATTTTATATGGGGTTGCTACAAAGAAAATGATAAAGAAAGAAAAAAAAGGACTGGCTTTTATAGGTGGAGCAAGAACAGGATGTGACCCTGTATATTATTGCAAGAAAGATAAAGTGAAATTTTAAATAAAAACGCAAGCTAACACGCAATAAGGCTAAATTTCAACCTTGCTGAATTTCGGATTCCGAATATTCCAGGATATCTCCCGGCTGGCAGTCTAATGCTTTGCAGATGGCTTCCAGCGTGCTGAAACGCACCGCCTTCGCTTTCCCGGTTTTAAGGATCGAAAGGTTCGACAGGGTTATATCCACTTTCTCCGACAATTCATTGAGAGACATCTTACGCTTCGCCATCATCACATCGAGGTTTACAATTATCGCCATGGCCTATACAGTTAAATCGTTATCATTCTGAAGTTCAACCCCCCTCTTAAAAATCTGGGCAATAACATATACTACAGCCGCCATAATTATGAAGGCCTGGCTATCCACCCAGTAGGTGTTCAGCATCGCGATCTGGTTTTCAGTGAGCGACAGCCTTTCAAGCGTCTGCCTGCCTAGTAAACTCAATATTCCTATGGCAATAGTGTAATAGCTGATCTGGAGCATTTTCTTCACAGCGAAGCCCGTGAAAGGTTTCGATAAATCGAGTTTATGCAGTA
>JAEWSG010000145.1 GCA_023398495.1 Bacillota bacterium | reverse complement strand
AAAAGATAATGACTGTAAATCAGGAAGTAAAGGCGATTACATCTACAGGGAATCTGATCAGGATGGAAATGAGATCATTTCAATAATGTTTGAAATGAAAAATGAAGGAGACGAGACTGGTAATAAGAAAAAAAATGAGGACTTTTTTAGTAAACTGGATAAAGACCGTTGCGAAAAAAAATGTGAATACGCTGTTCTTGTCACTGTTCTTGAATCTGAAAATGAACTTTATAATTCCGGCATTGTGGATGTAGGACACAGATACCCTAAAATGTATGTGGTAAGACCACAGTTTTTCATTCCAATTATTACCATTCTTCGCAATGCTGCCTTGAATTCTCTAAAATATAAAGCAGAGCTTGCATTGATGAAGAATCAGAATATTGATATTTCTAAATTCGAAGAAAAGCTAAATTCCTTTAAGAAGGGATTTGCAAACAATTATAGTTTAGCCAGCAAAAAATTCATGAAAGCCATTACTGAAATTGACATAACAATAGATCATCTGAAGGCAGTCAAAGATGCATTAATTTCTTCAGAAAACAATCTGCGGTTGGCCAATGAAAAAACAGACGATTTAACAATAAAAAAATTAACACATGGAAATCCAACTATGAAAGCCAAATTTCAAAGCCTACAGGATAATTGATGTTAATTAGATTTGTTAACAACCTACATTAACCTCACTATCGCCAGGGTATCCAAATGACAGTAATTCAATAGGTTTGTTCTTTTAGCCTCCAGGCGTGAACGCTCAAATACCATGTTATAGGTAATGATAGTTCCTGAGATGCCCATTTGGCTTATGAGCGACTTAATAAATGCAGGGCGTGGATCAAAAGGTGGACTGCCCAACCCCAACCATTCATGATGTGCTGTGTGAATACCGGAGCCTGTTGCACATGTAATGAATACTGGAATGGGATGCAGTAGCCATTAAAATCGCATTCATAAGGTTTGCTGTAATCATCATGCATCAGGAGATTAAGTGCAACAAGGTACTTTTTCTTCATTTGCTTTTTATAAGTTCAGCTCAACAACTTAACGCCTAAATGACTCAACCTTTAAAAATTGTGTTAACTTTATCCCACTCAATTAACCCGAAATGATCAAAACAAGAAAATGTAGTGAAATAATCAGTGTTCCGGACAGGTTTGAACGAACTAAAGGGGACCCTGATGAGGAATGTATTAACTGCATTCTGGATGATATTCTGGATTGCAAGGAAGGTGAAACAAGGGATGGCTGGATTTCATTGTACCGCCAGGGATTGATGG
This sequence comes from Bacillota bacterium, assembly GCA_023398495.1. Classification (GTDB taxonomy): domain Bacteria; phylum Bacillota; class Clostridia; order Acetivibrionales; family Acetivibrionaceae; genus Acetivibrio. The sequence goes on along the minus strand of JAEWSG010000145.1, from coordinate 23,522 downwards.
GGTTAAATTGTGCTAGGACAGGTAAAAGTTATTTAATCAATAAGGAGTTTTTTGATAAGATTTTTAAGAATCATTAATTATATTCTCCATCGGACTGATGCTTATAGCTCTCGAAATTGAGAATTAAACGCACTTTTTTATAAAAAGTGCTATTAAAGCAATTAAAAATAGCCAATAAACTATAGGAACTCTCTTGTTAACTTCATTACAGGTAATAATATCAATCAAATCACCAACAATCAGGTTATGAACGAAAAGTTTTCCAGCAAATTCAACAAGTTTTCCAGCAAAACTTTCATATCTAGTTATCTCTTTGTTATCTGTTTGTTTTTCTTCGCTTTACTGAATTCTTGTTGATATATTTTTAATACCTTTCACTATTAGATAACCAATAGCTATTTTATTGAAGCTAATTCTTAACTTAGCATACCATTTAAAGGTTATGAATGTCCATTATATTAATGAAAGGTATTTTCACTTAATTATTGACTCATTATGAACGACACATTTAGACAACCAAAAGATGATTGTGATAAACAACCACATGACAATTGGGCAGAATATTACGACTTCGTCTACGAAAAGACTTTTGGAGACCACTATCGTATTCTCAATACTTCAACACTGGATGCAATTAAGAACATAATGTTACATGGCATCATTGTAGACTTTGGAGCAGGAACCGGTAGGTTGGCTATTCCACTGAAACTGAGTGGTTTTGATGTGATTGCCGTTGAAAAGAGCGTCGGTATGGTAGACCAGCTGCAGGCAAAATGTTTGAGTAACAATGTTCATATACCGGTCTATAATTGTTCAATCTCTGATTATTCCAATGGTGATGCAGATCTAGCTTTGGCACTTTTCACTGTTTTGAGTTATTCATTAACTGAACAGGAATTGACTGACAGCCTAAAATCAATCTCTCAACATTTAAGACCAAAAGGTTATTTCTTTTTTGACCTTCCGGATCCTATATTTTTTAATATGGGTCAATTGATTAACATCCATAGCAACGATTTTAACCGATCAGTTAAATTAACAAAGATCCATGACATAGGCGTTTACAAATACCATGAAATCTGTAGCGGTATTTTTCAGAATCGACCTTTTTCTTATGAGGCTGAGTTTTGCATAAGATATTGGGATTTAAGTTTTGTTAATAATATTCTGATGGAGCTTGGATTTAATGATACTAACAGACAATTCCCTCAGTTTGGGTCAACTGGTTCTACTTACAAACTATTCCAAATGAAATAAAAAGATTCATAACAGTGGAGGCACCATCTTAATCAAATTATTTTTTCTGTTTGCCTTGATATAATCCTTGATTTCCTGCATCGATTTTTCAATCAGTTGAATTCCGGCTATAGAATAGCATGTTTCAATATTTATAAAATTGATTTCTTTCTGATGTTTACGGAGTTCGTTGTTTTCTTTTGCCAAAACAAGATTGAATACTCCATATTCTTTAAGATACAAATCCTGAAGACTTCTGCCAGGTTCTTCAAAATTCTGATATGCTAATGATAGCAGTTGCTTCCCTGCGAGTTTTCTTGGATATCTATGCTCCTCTGTGAGCTTTTTATTACCATCCAGCAATGACTCCCAGGCTCTTTTTGATATCCAGCCTGAATAGAGTTCACTTTTCCCGGGTAGGTAAAAGATAGCGGCACCAATCATGGTTTCAAGCAATGCCTTTTGTCTCTCATTGATTGAGTCAGCATTATAAATGGGTGCAATTGCATTAATGGCTTGTTCCAGTACGGAGCATTGATCCTGTAATGATGGTTTCATGGTTTGTTGTTTTATTTTTTTTGATTAATTCTACTAAAGTAATTTGCCTTGACCCTTGATTTGCTTTCAGAACTAAATTGGGGTTATTGATTTTCAATAAATCTTTTTGCTGTCAATTGCCTTCTTTAACCGATTCATAAGTTCCCTGGATGCGTTGTCCTTCTTAAGCTGGTCCCAGGCCCATAGTACCACTACGATCGCAATGGCAATGATCAGCGCTTTTTTAAAGTTACGTAACATTTTCGTCTGTAAGATAAATTCTAAGTTTTTCACCCTCCTGTAAATTCCATGTCCCACTCGAAAAGTTAAATTCCTTAGGCATTACACTATTCCTTAGAAAGATTGACCAATGCAGCTTTCTACTTCTCCATTGGCTAATTGAGAAGACACTGCCGTCAGAGTGGAACCATAGGTATGTTATACCTTCCATGTCATGATAATAGTATAGCCCGTTCATGCTCAACTTGCGTTACGAATTTTATTTGACAATCCGGTAGATTGTTTTGTTATCAAGTACAGTCGTTTAAAATTGAATTCGGCAATGGGATTTACCTTTGCCAATTGGCCATATTCCTTCATTAAATGTTTATAAAGCGCATGCAGTGGTTCGCCTGCAAAACTTCCAACAATGTTTGAGAATCCATAGTTGGAATCATGAATCAGGCCCTTCAATTCATTGGAATAAGGAAAATTGTACAACATAGCCTCATCAACTTCCGAAATAAACATCCCGGTGCATAAACCATGTAGTCTGTTATTGTGGACAAACTGGTCAGCATTGCACCAGATAAATATGCAATCCTTGTCCATTAGCCCTTCAACCATGCCTTCGTCAATAACCAGGCTGCTGATTCCATCTCCCCAAGCTTGAGATGTTCTGAAAAGACCGGCAGGGCAACCATGTCCCAACATCAGAATTCTGTCGTGATGTTTGATTGCGTCCTTAAGTTGGTTTCTGGAGAATCCACCCGTCACAATGGTCTTATCTTCTACATTGTTATAGATATTCCTGAGAAAATCCGTTGTTCGGTCATCTGGGTGTATGATTAATGTCTTCATGCTTTTGAATTTTATTTTTCCCTACCAGTTTCCTGAAACGTTTTTTCAATTCGTGATTCAAAGATTTGTGATAATTCTTGAGAGTGTTGCTTTTTTGACCAGCTGGTTAACTTTAATGGAAAGTGTTATGGAATGGAATTGAAATTACAGTTTGTATCGATTGAATATATTTTGCTAACTTTACGGATATAGTGAAGGTTAACAAATATCATCACCAGAATGAATATGTATCTGTATCGCTCAGAAGAGGTCGACATAAACCTCTTTCAATCCATTGTAAATAGAATAAAGACCCAACCGGGTCCCATTAAGTATATCTGGAAAGAAGCCCCTTCAGAGGACGAAAACGATTCGTCAGTTGAAGCACGAACTGATATATCACAGGATCAGGAAGGTGAAGTTCGGGATTCTGCTTATGGAATGCAGGGTAATGCGGAGTTGCAAATGTACCCCTGGAAGTATTTATTTGAGCAATGTGAAGACATCCGCAGCAAAAACAAGATTCAAGACAAAGATGTTGTAGTGCTTTTTACCGACCACGGAAATGAGCGCAACTTCTTCTCTGCCTGGGATCCCACAGGCAGATACAATTTCTTTATTCAAACGTCAGATTGGGGGAATTTCATTGAATCAGACCCTGATTATCCGATCATTTATGAGCTGGCATCTATTCCATTGGCCATAATTGCATTCGACAACATGGATGAAGTGGAAGCATGGGCACATCAACGAGCCAGAGGTTGTGTATTTGACTATTGCAAGGAAAAGGAAGATGTGCAGCTAAGGCTGCGGACAGCCGATATTTGTAAGGAATGCCGGCAGAGGCTCATTGACAGGCAGATAGACGTTGCATTGGTAGCCCAAATTTTCGCAACATTTGAAAGCATACGAACCCAAATGTTGTATAGAAGCAGATTCAGGCTTACTGAAATATATTCTGACATGGTGATTGATAAAAGGAGAAAGAGCCTGACCTTTCCAAACATTGGAAATCTATCCTTCAAATTATCTCCCAGGGAGATGGCTATTTACCTTTTTTTTCTGAATCATCCGGAAGGGGTTACCTATCCTGGAATGGCCAGATACCGTGATGAACTGCTTAATATCTACAAGAGCGTCAACATAAGAGAAGGACAGGACAATTTAAAAAATGTTGTTGACAACATACTAAGAGAGCCGCATGATACAAAGCACGATATCCTGAGCAATATCCGGCAGAAATTCAGGCAACATTTTGGGGAAGAAATGGCCAAGCCATATATAGTGGATCCAGTGACTGAAAACAAGTTCGGAATTAGTCTGGATAGGGATTATGTTGAAATAAGGGGTGGCAGGTAGCAAACAACAGGCTCAGGCCTCCTTGAGCATCTCAATAATGGACTGCAGATCATCCATCAGCTTGTTGGAATTGCAATACTTAGGCAGCGGCCTCACATAGCTGTAACATCCCTTGCCATCATACCAGAAATCAAGACAAGCTTTTTCAGCATTCCGACTAAAATAATAGCGCTCATGAAACTGTTCATGAACTATGGAATCCACTTCAATATCCCTGATCTCAATTAAATCATCCAAGGCATTATACAATAATTCCAGATGCGGCATCCTCTCATCAAAAGTGAATGCTGTAGCTGTAATCGGTACATCCGGGTCCTCCGAAGAAGGCATTTCACTGATAGAATAGCTGAAGGGTTTCTCCAGAATTGCCTTCAACTGATCACGAAGTTCCGTGTTGCCGGATCTGGCATCATGCTGTATTGAGGTGAAATAACCTTTCTTATTGTAATATAAATATGGTCAGTCTGATCCTCCAAGCTATGAAGATTGAAAACAAACTTATAGGATACTTTTCCCTTCTTCAGAACTTCTATTTCATCCAAAAGATCAAGGTCATAAATGACCTTGTGGATGGTTGATGCATCTGTATTGGTTTTTTCAGAAATGATCCTGGCGGCTCTTCCGGTTGGCGCCATAAGTACTGTTTCCCTTTTAAGTATGGTCCGGATTATACTCCACCAATCCCTTTATCAGGAATGTCTTTCCAGTACCTGCATATCCTTTGAGCAGAAAACAATTATCATGAGACCTGAAAAAACCATCGAGTAAAACAACCGCTTGTTTTTGATCATCATTGAGGTTAACTTTGGAATTGAAAAAGCTGACAAGTGACTCCATGAATCGCGGATTGATTTGTTATCAAATATACACTTTAAAGCTCAGATTATATATACTTATACCATAGTACATTTAAAACCAAATTTATGGAATTTAAAGATCAAAGCATGAAGGCAGGCGCTCTGCGTAAGAGTGGCAACTTTAAAGAAGCTGTAATGGAGTATGAATTACTTTTTGAAAATTTCAAAGACACCTGCAACGAATTTGACTGGTGGGGATATGCACAGTCCATGCTAAAGGAAGACATCTATCAGAAAGCATTGGAAATTGCCGAAGCGGGATTGCAGAAGTATCCGGAATCCAAATACCTGAACAATGTTTACTGCTGGTCACTCTATCATGTAGCCATTAAACCTGAACCTGTTCAGAATGAAGAGAACTTCATGAATGCGGCCAACAGGATCATGAGTGCCTGTGCACTCGATCAGAAATTCACGCCTTATAACATTACTGCATTTCAGGTAATCGACTTCCTGGAGCAGAATTATGAATTAAACAAAGAGAGCATTGGCGAGTGGCTGGCCAAGCTTGACATTGCTTCACTGAGTGCCTCTCCTTATAAGATGACACTGGCTGATGGCAAGAACATTACCATAGCTTCTGAAAAAGAGAAGTACTATATGATCAGTACCAAGCTTCATTTTGAGACGGATAAATTCAATGAATGTATAGATCAGGTGTATGAGGCACTTGGTTTGCAATTGAATTTTTCGAATAACAACGATAGCTGGCTAAGAAGGCTGAAAGCGCTTTCCTTATACAAACTTGATAAGTATGATGAAGCTATTGCTGAATTTAAAGAGGTGCTAAAATTCAAGCAGGACTGGTTTATCAAGAAAGAGCTTGCTGAAGTGCTGATGGAAGCGGGCAAAACGGATGAAGCACTGGTTAGAGCGATTGATGCCGCAGACGATAAGGGCAGTGATGAAATGAAGGTCAAGCTCTACATGTTGCTTTCACGATTATTCTTTGCCAAAGACATGAAAAAGGAAGCTGTATTGCATGCCAAACTGGCCTTGGCTGTGCGTGAGGAACAAGGCTGGAGTGCTGACAGGGATGCAGAGTCAATGCTGTCGGAATGCAATTTACCTGATGAGTTCCCCGAAAGTGCCGACTCTTTGCTGGAAATGGCAACCAAATGCTGGATAGCTTATACCGAAAGCACTGCAGAACGATTTACCGGTGTTATCAAAAATCTATTGCCCAACGGAAAAGCCGGATTTATAACCGGTGATGATGGCAAGGGCTACTATTTCAGACTACAGGAAGTGACCGGACTTAAAGGCACAGACCTGCAGGGAAAAAGAGTCTCATTTTCAAAAGAAACATCCTTCGATAAATCAAAGAATGTAGATACGATTGTTGCAGTCAATATACGACCTATCACTTAAGGCTATTATACATCTGGTAATCCTGAAAAGAGCATGAAGCAGTGGTTTGGTTGCACACCCTCTTTAATTTCGGCAATACATACTATAAGTTCGGCTAAAAGAAACAGATTGGCCTGAAAGCTGTATATGGAAGGCTTATAAGCCGGCACTTTGGGACGGTTGACATGGTTTCCAAAAGCACTGCAATATGTGTATAACTGACCTGAGATTTTGCGAATCTGACTATGAATTATCCCTTTTGACTCAAGTGCATCAAAGATAGCCCTAACTGAAGAGCCCTTCATGGAAGCATAGTGGACCGGATCTTTACCAAGAAACCTTATGCAGGCATAATCGGCCAATTTCTCCAGTAATCGCCTGATGATTGCCAGTTGACCGGGTATTTCAGCTGTATCAAGTAAGTCAACATACATAAACAAATCAATCAATTCAGCTTCTTCTTCATCTGTAAAGATAAATTCAGAATTCTCAAAAACAGACGCGTAAGCTTCTCTGACTGCTGTTTCAGGCCTTTCAGCTATACACCTGCGTATCCAGGCAAATAATTCGGTCACTGATTGATTCTTATCAAACAGATCATACAATCCGTTCAGCTCTTCCTTAAAACTATCAGGAGATTCACTATTCACACACCTGGGAACAACCCTTCGCTGTGTAAATTCAATATTATCCAAATCATGAAAGGCATGGTACACAAAATTGGCCTTAGGATCACCCTTCTGGTCAACGCTAAGAAAACAATGTCCATCAAGAATAACCGTCAGGATGCGTCTATTGGAAGACACCAATTCAATGCCCTCTTCCAGGTTATGGGCAACCAAAACATTGATCAGATGTTTTGATGCTTCCTTTTTGAATGACTCACAATATTTGACATCATCATCAATGAGCAGTGCGTGGTAGAGCATGATTAATTTCTCAGCTTAATTTGCAAATTTGGATTTTCATCCGTATAGTCATTACTACATAGTACCTGCACACAATCACCCACTTTCGCAGTGAATTTATCACTTTGCTTTTTCCTGAATAAACATTCAACACCGTTTACCTCAAAGCTTATCAGGAAATAATCATTCTTGTAATCTATAATGTTTCCAGAAAATTTTGCATTTTTAATCAGGAACTTTTTGATATTATCCGGGAAGAGATTTTTGAAAGGTCTGCTTATGATATTTTCACTATTAACATCTAAATAACCGTATCCTGTTGACGTTTTCGCTCCAATACCATTCATGAAAAGTATCTCCTGGTATATTTTTTCTTTAATGGCAACATTTAATAGTTCATCTTCTTTAAGGATAAAACCGAATTTAAAAACAACCCCTGGCATTACCTTCATTAACCTGATAGGTGTAGGATTGCTGTAAGCATCAAGCTTATAATCTGTTAGATGTTTATGAGGTGTAATATAGTCTAAGCCAAGTACACTCCTGGCTTTTTTTGACCTTTCACAATCAACAACTGCATCCAGGAAAATATCATCCCCTTTGCATCCATCACTCCCTGATGATCCAAAAATCCTCTCTTTTAATTCCTTTACCCGCTCTCTAGGCAAACTTACTTCTCTATTTGTAATTTCATTTAATAAGGCAATTACTTGATCTTCAGATTGAGTTCCTGTATATTCTTTTTGGCTATTTCTATCGATATCAAAATCTATATCTGATTCAAAGAAATTTCTGATAATGCCTTTGATTGATGAACCAGGAATTATAGGAAGTCCAGTAGTATGATCAAATGACATTCCTAATTTGTAATCCTTCTCATTCTTTATTCCATGTGAATAGCCTGTCCCAATTAGAAGTCCTGGATATGAGACTTCACCATAAAATGATCTGAAACCTGGAACATCTTTAAGTATATTGCTGTTATTTGCCACAGAAGAAGAATCACATTTTATCTCGAGAAGATCATTGTAATACCTATCCAAATCGGCATCAGATTTGAATGTATCACTATCATGATCATAAGTGATGCTGCTTGCAACGCTTTGTTCCGTGTAAATTCTTTTATTATAAAGCCATCCCAGGTTAGGCTGTTTAAAATCTTTCCAATTACTCATGATATTGTCAATTAAGGTTATATGTACGAATAACAAGTTTTAAAGCTGTTGCGCATTTCATTACTTCGTCTGTTAACCTTTCAAGTTTTAGGTTATCTCTTTGAATTATGCAATTTTTAACCTCTACAACAAGTTTTACATTTTGGCCGATGATGTTATTTATCACAAGCATTTTTTCAATGGCAACAATTAACTTAGGCCTATCCGCTCTAGCACCCCCTTTTTCTCCAAAGAAAAGTAATGTTGGTAATAATCCTGATGAGATAATACTTGCTCCTAAAGAGGATATATAACCATTAAATTCTTTGCTAACGTTATCTCCGGCTGCTATATGCGAATCAATAGCGATCATTGCATCAGGTATGATTTGTTCAAGTGTTTTCATGTTAGTTAATTATTGATAGTTTGCATAAACCATACCCAATTGTTGAATTACCCCCAATCTGAATCACCGATTTCTGAAGCTCTTGTTCAAATTGATTAATAATTTCCTTTTTATCTTCAGTATAGATTATGCTTGTGATAAATAGTGAATGATGAGGAACTACTTCCTCGTACCATAGATTTTCGCTTATTCCATTGTTCAGGCTGTTCCTTGCAATGACAGGCAATCTCTTGAAGAGCGACTTATATTTATCATCATCAAGTATAGCTAAATTATGCAGCGCCTTGTTGATATGACCAACTTGAATATCACTGCCTGAAACTGGAATCTCATAATCTTCAGCTAGTATTTTGTCTGGAGTTTCACGACTCTCTGAACAAAAGATGTTTTCCTCTTCAGGTATATTAAAGAAATTCGCCGCTCCTGTTAGTAAATTAATCTTTCGATTGATCATTTCAAGGTCTGTTCTAGAGATGGCATGTGCAAATTGCTGGAAACTGCAACGTACAGGAATAGACAGCATGTTTGCATCTGTAAATATAAACTTACCCGCATCGGGATGATCTTTATCATCACTTCCAAAGATATAACTTACTTTATCCTTTAAGTTTGATTTTTCAAAAAATTCCCTTAAGGCTCCTTTCAGACTGGAAGCATTGATAACAGGTGCCCCTGTAACATGATCGCGTTGAACTAATTTATCAATAGTTCCATAATTGGCATCTCCGCTTCCTACATGCAGGTTGGTGATGCATTCAATTAAAAAAAGTGATGGGTTTGCCATAATATTGTTCTTTTATTATTGTACTAGTAAAATTTTTATTAATTGGTTGAATCCTATAGCCTGATATTGTTTATTGGAGGTGATTAATTCAGCAACCTCGTTTCTAGTTATTTCATTGAAATAATAGAATACTGATCCTCTGGCAATCAAATTATATTTTTTGCTTCTGACCAGACCTGAATAATTATTCTCCTTTTGATTGCTTGAAGAAAACCTATAATAATTTGAGGTTTTACTGATATCAGAACTAAAGTATCTAAAGCTTTTGCTTTTTGATATGGCAAGATCGGGTGAAACAACTGAGGTCATATCAAAAATAATATCGGAAATACAATAAATGCCGAAGAGTTGCCTTATATCCTTTGTAATTAGCTTTTTCTTTATCTCTATATCCTCAACTTCTGTAAGTTTATCAATTTTTTCAATGTCTACTCTAAAAATCTTTTTCTCACCTCCAAAAGGGAGAAGTAAATTTTCGGGAATTTGCAGTTCTCCATCAATTTCACATTCATACATGAACGACCAGTCATCAGTTAGCTTCTTGGTTTCCTGAACATAGTACATCTCATCCCTATCATCCTCAAATGATTTCTCATTTCCTGTTGATCGCACAGATTCTATGATCTTAGAAACAGGGAAAATTTTTACATCGATGGATTGGGTTCGATTGAAATAATCAACTGGCATCATGTATAAATTATCATCCAAACCTTTTGATACGATCAGTTCGCCATCCCTTACAAAAAGCAATCTCCCATATTTTTCCGTGATACTATAATTTAAATCCTTAGGTGCAAAAATATAAGGCTGGTCTTGTTTGCTGAAGTATAGTTTAGATATATTTTTTATAGTAGAATCAGGCAATACATCAGCAGATAAATTAAAACCAGTACTGCCGACAAGTGCTCTAGCTTCCTCATTTAGTCTTCTTCCAGAATTTAGGAGACCTTTGAGATGAAGCAGGCAATATCTGGTAAAACCGAATAACGTGGATTGTTGTGGCCATTCTTCAGAAACGGTAAAATAATTTATCGTTTCGCCAGTTGCGTCATGCTTTTCGCCACCAAAAAAGTATGTTTCAACAGGGGTTAAGTTAATCCTGTAATAAGACATATTGTTACTTTTTATCGTTAATAAATTTAATGATCCTTAGAACTGTGAATATAATATCCATTCCATTTTTATCAGCAGGATATTCATCATTCGCGGCATTCGCAAAGTCAACTACATCTTTTATAAAATCTTTGAACTTGCCTGAATGGGGGGCTTCGTTAAGATTATTTTTTATAAAAGAATCTAGTCTGTTCGAATCTATAGAAGCTTTGAATAAGTCAATAAAAATTGGTTCTCTGAATTTTTGAATTATAGATGTTAGAATGGCATTTTCTGATGATGCATCTGCCAGGTATTTTTCATTTAATTTTAAAATTTTATTCCAGGATGTATTTCCTTCTTTATGAATTATGCAATCTGTAAATTGTCCACTATGCTTCTGGAATTTAATGGCAAGATTGTTCTTATTGTAATGCTTTTTTGCTTTCTTTTCCAATAAATCATGTGATTCCCTTATGACCTCACTTAAAGGATGTTTGTGATATGCGATCATTATTCCGGTTGACAATGTTGGGCTTAAATCCTTAGAAAGGTTATTAGCAAAAGCATGAACTGTAGTCTTAAAATCCTTATCAAGCTGCTCTACTAAATTGAACACTGAATTAAATTTGCCTTCCGAAACATAATTTGCCAATGGAACAAAAGCCATGATGTCTTCTCCACCAAGATAAATGCCATTGCCTCCATAATTTTTTATAGTTAAGGCAGCCTTTTCAGCAAAATCAAAGATAGAAGCAGAAAATTTCTTAAGGTTTTCATTACGCCGAATTGGATCGTAGCTCTGAATCTGTTCTAGAACTTGTGAAATATTATCGCCATCTGCATGCAATACACAGTAATATTTCATAAATGGAAACATAGGCTTTTTAAATTCCTTTTCTAATGAACCAAAAAGCTTCTCTTCAGAGGAATCATCGAATTTTTTGACAAAAGCTCGAATATCATCATTACCACGTATATATGCTTGTAAACTAATCTCAGGTATAGATGGAAAACCATATTTATCGTTCTCTCCAAATCCTGCTTTAGATATTAGGGATCTTGCATTTATTGGGAGATTGAGATAATCCATCAAGTAATCCGGATCAGCTATAAAGGGAAAATGTTGATTTAATTCAGTCTGATCAAGTAAGCAATTAAGTGTTTTTAGTATTTCTATCTTAGTATTATCATGTATTTCGTCAACAACCAATTCTACTATATGAAGATTGATGTACTTATCCAGATAATCATTAACACTAGCTTTCTCATGCTTGAGTTTATCAGCCATATCTGAAGCAATTTCCTCAAGTATTGCCTTAAAACCATTTTTAATGATGTTGACTGTGACAGTATCTGACTGGAAGTATAATCTGTCACCATATAAACCAGCTCCGTAAACATTCTTGTTTAATCCATCATCTGAAGGCAGTATAAGTCCCCATTGCTTATCTCTGGCAAGCTTAACAATTTTACTAATAATAAATGAGAAGAAGAAGCTTGATGCCCATACCTGGCGGGTCTTCTTTGCCTTTAAAATGGTTGAAAAGATAGGGCCTATTGTTAATGCAGTATATTTTGACATGATTTTCTATTTATGATATTGTAACTTCACAAATTTTTCCTGAAAACTCGTAAGCACTGAAGTGAGACTTTAGCTCTATGTTATTGTACTGATTTATCAATTGTTCAATGTCAATAGCTTTAGATGGAATGTTAATTGAACCATCAATAAGATTCTTACTCGAAAAAGTAAACTCTCTGTTTTTTAAAGGATCAAAGTAATTCTCATTAATGATAATCAATACAACTATCTGAAGATTCCTTTGATTAGAACTCAAAATAATAGGCTTAAAAGTAATTGGCGATTTAATCCTAGCAATTTCATTTTTATTCTCGTTTATTACAATATTTATCGTCCTTTCAGGCTTATATTGCTTATTCGTATTTCGCCCATTATCCTTAATAAATTTAACAGAAGGGTATAATCCAAGCAAAGCTCTTGCAAACGACATTTTACCAGTCTCTATTGGATTAAAGTTCCGATCAATCTGAGAGAAAAATGTATTTTTCATCCATGGCTTTTCCCATTTATAATCAGTATTATTCGAAACATACATCTTAAGAAATGAATGCTTATATGATTCATTCTCATCACGAATGTTTGAATAGTTTATTCCTGATTTCAACCTCTGGTAGTAATAGTTTATTACTTTAAAGATTTTCCCTTGAATTTCATCATCATTTTTAAGACTAAAATTAAGTTTAGGAACCTTAATTTTATTGATCTCTGCTTCACTGCCTTCTACAACAAAAGAACCATAGCCTTTATTCTGCCTTGTGCCGAAATTATGAGTCAGTATAAATAGTTTGAAATGACTTTCTATCTGATCTTTGATAAAATCACTTTGAGTTGTGAAGTAAATTGTAACACTTTCTGAAAACGAAAAGTACTTTGGATTTTGATTATAATCATTACCCATGTTTCCAAAGAACATGGGTACTTGTTGATTAGCTTCTATTTTGGTGGAAATGGCATTTTTTGCTGTAATGTTTACCTTATAATCCAAAGCAATCTTATTCTCATCTGCCTTTATCCCTCCTGTAATCCAATCATATTTGTGTTCACTCTTTACAATACTTAAAAATTTAGTTCGAGCTTCATGGGCATATTCAAACCTTTCTCCTCTCTCATTCAAAAATAGCTCAATTAAAAATTGATCCAATTTTGGTTTTAGTTCTGTTGCCCTTAATGTTGCCCCTTCGTCATTTTGAAAATGAATCAGCGGTGTATGTTGCTTGAGTGTGAATTCTATTTTATACATAATGTGATCTCTTTAAATTTGACTATTCCCTGAATAATAAGGTATGTGGATTGGGATTGCCAGTTTGATATATACCAGTGTCTTCACAGTTTATGCCATCACTGAATTCCACCATCAGTTTTTTTATCGTATCACCTGCAAATGAATTGAAGGAAAGATCAACAATCCCATCAGCACTACTAGCTGAACTAGCTGCATAATTATACTCTGTATGTACATGCACCGTCGCTTTCAATGATTTTGAATCGTCAGCACGTGTAAGTTTGAATTTTGATCCAAGTGGCAGATTTTCGGGTTCAGCAATATATTGTTCTTCATTGGATGGATTGCAGTTCTTGTTCCGGAAAAAGGCAATATGTATGCTTTCACTGATGGTTTGCTCAAGAATATTGAAACCTTCCAGTTCTGCACGTTCAAAACTACTTATGGCATTCTCAGTAAGACCGGCAACTTGCTGTATCAGTTTTTCCAATTTTCTCTTCAACGACCAGGCTGCTACAGCTTTATTGAGTCGTTTCAGTAAGTATATTACATATACTCCTGTAATTATTTCTGCTATATAGAACAGCACTGGTAATGCATCATAAAAGCCAAATCCCTTCTCTCTCATACCCGCGGCTATTTCACGGTCCACACGTTCTTTTGACATGTAAAAGATAAAGACAGTTATTAGTATGGCTGCGAGCAGTCCCAAATAAAAAGTAAGGTTACTTTTATTGTTTACTTCTCTCCATATTTGTTCATCGGTCTTTTTGCTGTGTAGTTCACTTTGACGCTTATCATCAAATTCCATAAGTCTGAATCCGGCAATGAATTTATTGGCTAACCAATGAGAAATAACAATACTGATTCCGATAATTACCAACGGAACAACAAATGGTGCCCGAGGTAATAAGTCGGTATAAAGCTCCAATGAAAACATATACTCACCTATGGACACCAATACGAAAATTACGGTGAAAACCGAAAGAGGGTTATGGCTCATGATCTCAGACCATCGGTCAAGCTTGGCTCTGACGTTAAGCAACGCCTTACGGGTTTCCCTGGCATCGGCAGCCAACTCATTGGCTTTTAAGGCATGGACTTCTGCCTGATTATAATAACTTTTTGCTAAAGCTTCTGACATATTGCTATTTTTTTAGATTCCTGATTTCTTCTATCATTCCTTCCTTTGCACTGTAATTATCGGTTTTATTTACATCAAAACAGTTCACAGTTGTTTGCCAACCAACCAAACATACATGTGCATTAGGATGGCTGATTCTTGATTTAATGTCCACTTTTGCATTACTTGGTTCATTGACTCCATCTGAAAGCAGAACTACTGTAATCTGATCATAATTTTGATAGCCCGGTTCATGGATAAGCGTGTTAATTCTTCCAAGTGCATCATCCAGATCTGTTCGGTCAACCCCTGATGGTTTGTAATTAATTATATTTGGATTTACTATTGTTGAAATAAATTGATCAATTTTGCTTGTGTTGGCCTCCAGAGCTTTCTTATTGTCGGCGATTATTTTGTCATTATTGAGTTTAATTTTGGATTTTTCTGTCAGAGTTAGTTTTGTATCACGAGGATCAAATGGCATCGTATTTTGAAGTGGATTCAATTGCAAAATGTAAGGTTCACGACTTTGATCAAGAGGATTCCCTATAAGACAAACAGCTACAGTACCACCGCCCTTTTGGCTGATAGTGTTGAAGATATCCTTGTACTCACCGGTAGTCAGTTTCCGAATGTCAGTTGTTGAACCACTCCGGTCATCCCCTATTACCAATAGGGTTCTGAAATAATCAGTTGCTTCATCATTCGGTTTTTGTGTTGTATTTCCACTGGTATCCTGCCTACATGTACTGCTAAAAAAAGCAATGAATAGAATACCTATAAAAACTGGGTGCGAAAGATTTAAGAGTCTTTTCATTTTTTATAGCTCCTGTTCTGGTTTGTTTATATTTTTAGTCGAAGACTTTAAATTATGCACGAAACTAGATAAGAAAGCAAACTTTGACTCGACACTCTGGAAACTACCCTTTTCAATTTCCATGCTCTTAATTAGATCTATTGTATATGCCTTTTCTTTCTCAATTCTTTCCATCTCTTGCCTGAAATCAAGAACCTGTTTCATTCTGACATTGTCGTCTTTATATTTTGCCAATCTGTCTTCCCTTTCATCCTTCCTCTTCTCCACTTCCACAGTATTTATTCTTTCAAACTTCGCTGCTGAAAGTATCATAAAAAGGATTCCACATAAAGTCATTGAGAGTATTAATGTCAACCATGGCAATATTGACATATAATCTGGGTTACTCAACTCTTCAAGTTTGAATGGCAAGAATATCAAGCAAACTATAAGTAACACAAGAATAATTATTGCAATGACAGAAAATAGAATTTGGATTTTTTTCATTTTAAAAGTTGTTGAAGATTGCTACTGCTAATGTACTTAGTATTATACCAACTATTATTATAATAAGGCCATTCGCCCACTTTTTCTTATCTCTTCTGTTCAGCATCACAGCACCCGCCAAGCCACCCGATACAATAATTGTAACTATAGTCACCGTCACCAATATCCATCTGTGCTCATGTTCGCTGAATTGCGCAGGTATAAGGTTCATACCATAAAATCCGACGATGAAAGAGGGGATTAAAAAGAGTGAACCAAGAATAGTCAATAAGTGAAGATTACTTCCCTGTGCTTTTTCATCCAGGAGGATAGCATAGTTGTGCAATTCACTTATTTCATTGTCAAGGTCCCTGACCTGCTCATTCATGTGCAGGTTCTTAAGCAGTATGTCATACATTTCGATGCCTTGCTCCTGGGCAGTTATTTCGCGGAAATAAACCTGATTTACAAACCGGATGTAGGAACGATAAAATTTACCAATGTTTTCAGCAAGTACCGAAGTGTCTTTTTCAGTAAGGGTGCTGAGTCTGGTAACCTCTGAAGAAAACTTCAAGATAGAAGATCTTTGAAGTAATGCCAATTCAGTCATGCGGACGTATATAGTACGAAAGTTTGTCAATAGTATATTTTCAGGAAACAAACCAAATCCTGAAATTGCCATAAAGGAATGCCTGGTGATACCATAGAGTGTCCCCCGCTTCTGCCAGCGTTTATAGGAGTGCTTTTCCAAAAGTTCTCTTTGCATTTGATCATTTTGGCATGTTGATTCATTTGTATCCACAAAAAGATATTCATGCCATTCATGTCCTGAAATGAACTTCCGAAATGTAATATTATCCTTAAATGTCTTATCTAGTTCATCATCAAAATACCAACACATGGTAAACATTCTGTCGTCAACCACCGGGTCTATTTGGATATTAGTATCCATATCTTCAAGAAGAGATGTTATAAAACTGGCTGGTTTCCAGTCATCGGATGGTGAATAGGCATTAAAATCTTCGAAATACCTTTGTGGATTGCCACTTAATCCAAGAAGGCTGATGTAATCGGCAAGTTCTACATTTTTCGTTCCATCCACTCCATTATCTTTAGAAAGAAAAGGAGGAAATATCCTACGACCGAACTGATTGATACGTTTGACATCATTAATTTCAGGATAGGTTTTGTTTTCAAGATAGAAAATCAACATTCCCGTACCTGTAGAAAATAGATCAAGTCCAATTGACTTTAAGCCGAGCCTGTAAACATTGGATCCATCAGCCTTTACACCGATTTCATAAAACATCTCACCCCTATAGGCTTCGTTGCGCTCATAATGCCGTATGGCAGGATATTCCACCTTTCCGGTATCATAGAGGACATTATGAACGAACTTGTAAAAAAAATTCTTTTCATTATACAGTTCTGTAATATAATGGTCTTCAATCGGGTCAGTGATATTCCGCCAGTTACAATTGTGATGCGGTCTAATACTATTTAGATCAAATCGGTCACCGAAAGGCTCTTTTATTTTATCCTTCAGTTCCCATTGAAAAGGGAATAAAAACACATGATAACTATATAACCTCATAATTTATGAATATAATTAATAGCTTCATTTTTTAATTTTATTACTTCAGATGGAGTAAATGACCCCTTAGCCAAACCAAAAAAGCCATCCTTTCCCCCACCATGGTATGCTTTTCCTTCTTTTATCAACTCACTAAAGTGAGACACAAGTTTATCTTTCCCAGCACCGTAAAATACAAAATGATCATAAAAATAAATTAACAACTTCCAGAACGGATATAATCTATCAGTAATAGTTGAGAATTTTGAGGTTAATGAATTAACTATTATAAAATCTCCATGCTGTTCAAGTCCTTCATTTATGCTCTTAACGGCAAGTAGTTCATCTTCTTCCATAACACCCTGTGCACTTCTATCAGCTTTTCTTATCTCATCTATCTCTGGTCTTGAAGCACCCAAGACTTCCATTGCCGGAATATATCCTTTATCATTTGCCGCAACTAAAAGCTGATATCGGTTCAGTTTCAACTTTAAAAGATCAGCAATCTGCTCAATGGATGAAGGTTTATTCTGGCCTTGGTTATGATGATCAACAGGATAATAATTCATGGGAGGATTAATATCTTCAAAGAGCTCTATTCCAATAAAGAGGTCATATGGATTTAATACATCACTATATGAGCTGAGTCGGGCACCCCAGGAAAGCCGGTAGTCAAAAAAATCCTCCTTATGTTCTGCAAGCAGATCTTTTATAGTTATCATTTCAAGATCATATCCACCCAATAAAAAAATCCTATCCATTAAACCACTTCATGAAAAAGTTTAGGCGAAAATGTTTGTTGCAGATTACCAGTAATAACCTGTGCTACCTCTTTAACTGACATGCCTAGCATGTTTGTCCCTAAATTATAAAGAAACTCTATTTCACTTTTGTGGATTTTGTGATCACTGTGTATTATGGAGAACATCATGTCGATCATGGCATATTTCTCAGCCGGATTATACGACATTATTTGTTGTATTGCTTCAACAAACAGATCATGTGCCTTTTTGCTCTGAACGATTGAATCAAGGAATTCAACCGGGAAAACCGTGAACTGTGATAATGATTCGAAGATGATGTTGTATTCCTCTTCATTAATATCCTTATCAACCGTTGACACAATGACACCTGCCGTTGCAATGAATATCTTGCGGTAATGGTCAAGTGGTGAAGTACTTATTATGAGCAACGATTTGCATATCTCATCAATCTGGGCATTCAGCTTTTCATCAGCTTTTACTTTGTTATCTTTAAAGATCGTTTTCATAAGGGTGGACTGTGAAAACAATTCAATGGCTTTGATCCTGACAGGATTTACAGGATGTGAAAGCACATTACCGGTGACTGCATTGATGAAATTATCAAGCAGCTTTTGGTTCTCCTCCAGGTATGCCTTGTAATTAAACTGCACCCTTTCGGTATCAAGACCACTTGATATCTTGAAAAAGGCGGAGATAGCCGATGAGAGATCATTACAGGCAATAAAACCGTAACGATCGGCAGTAAGTTCGGCCAGTTTTTGCCACAGATTGATTTTGTGGCGGAGTAGTATTGGTATGCGGTTATTGTTGGGATATACAAACCTGATGAGATTATCAAGAATGTTGTTCTTGCTTATAATATGCCCCAGCTCATGCCCAATTACAAACCTCAGCTCACGGTTGTTAAGTGCCTGGATCAGCCCTGAATTTATGTTGACAATATGGGGAGTAGCATGATCATAGGGAGAAAATGCAAAGGCATTCAATTCTGGGGAGTTATTGATGTAAAACTCGATTGGTTCATCGAATTCAAGCACCTCCGTAACCTCCTGGAAAACGCCAAACAGACCCGGAGCTAGATCGACCGTAACCTGAAAACTATGCCCTTGAAGGAACTGTTGATACCTGTTGTCAGTATGCTCAGTTAAGCCGGTATTCATTACTTCCATAAGGACATCACCCTGAAGAATGGAAAATATTTCATTATTTAACCTTACTTCGAGTGGAATACTGATTAGATTATAATCCATAAATGTTTATTAATCAAGAATATAATAAAATAAGGAATAGCAATATCAACAACAGTCAAAATTGCTTCAATTTAAGATTTTTTTTGGAAAGCAAATCAAAAACAAAATATATTTTTATTTGCGTTGAATGGTAAACATTCATTATTTTGCATTCATAAATTAAAGTGAGAAAGTTAATGAAAAAACTGCGAATATTGCATGTAGTTTTCAACTCGACGATTGAAGCATACGAGATACCTGCATTCAGGGCAGGAGTTGCAGAAAAGGTAGGCTTTGAAAATGTTTTATTCCACAATCATAAAAATGATGACGAGTTTATCTACAACTACCCTTTGATACAATATATGCGTGTTGGCAGAAAACCATCCATTCTCTGCATTGAAGACGGTGTTGAAGAAATCTACAAATTGTTTATTCACAAGAACTGGAATATAAATATGGCCGGTCGTGATCTTGTAATGGAGGTAAGTTCACTAAACCTTAAGGATTATACCTTAAGGATTACCAAAGATCGGTTGCACTATAGAATAAGCAATTGGCTCGCATTGAACCAAACGAATTACAAGGAATTTGAAGGCATTGAAAGTTTAACCGACAGGATAGAAAAACTGGAAAGGATTCTGGCAGCCAATATATTGTCGTTTGCAAAAGGTATAGAATGGGTAATTGAAAAACCAATTGAAATAAAGATTACCAAGCTTTCGCCTTTCAAACTGTTAAAATATAAAGGTGTTCTTTTAAGCGGTTTCGATGCTGAATTTACAGTCAATGTATTCCTGCCCAATTACATGGGTCTGGGCAAGGGAGTGAGTCACGGTTTCGGCACAATAAAACAATTGGATTAATCAGGAAGACCTTCAAATAAACGTGCCAAAGACTGCGCATACATGCTGATCTGGTTTAACCTGGACCGTTCCACACCCTTTATCTTAATAATCTCATTAAGATAATCATTGAATGCCTGGATAAGAATTCTTTTACCACTGTTTTCCAGCCAATAGGACCCATCCTCCTTAATAGTGTAACTGTCAGGTCTAAAAACATTCTGTGCAGCCAGACCTACCACTACGTAATCAGCCCAAACCCTGAAGCGTTCAATTACATCATAAACCAGGACAGGTCGGTTGTAATCATCGCGATGCATTATACCCACGTAGGGATCAATGCCAGCCTTGATTAGTGCCCCTTCAACCTTACCGTAAAGAATACCATAGGCATAATTAAGCAGCATATTGAACACATCCATGGCGGGATTTTGAGATCTTTTGGTAAACTTCAGTTCATCGGGCAAACAGGAAGAAATCGTTGCAAAGTAAACCCTGGAGGCTGCGCCTTCCAATCCTCGCAAGACCTGAATCAAGTCGGATAACTTCTCAGCCTGTAAATTTGCCGTCTTTTCCCGAAGATTCACTACTTTTTGAACTGCCTTGTCAATGGTGTAAGACAATGCTTTGTTTGAAGCTGATAATGAAAGCATCAATGCCACTTGATTATCCAATTTCTCACAGATAAGTTCTTTCAGCCAGGATATTGCTTCGGGCTTATCGAGGAAATTTACCTGCTTTTTACGGATAGTTGAAATTGAGCCATATTTAACACTCCAGATTCGTCCGGAAGGTTTACCCGATTTGTCGATAAAAAGCACTTCAATCTCCTTTTCAATTGCCAATAGAGCTGCATCGCTGCTAATCTTGGCGCCCCTGCTGATCATGATGGAAGTAAGTGTCTGCGGATCAATCAACTGCTTGCCATCGGCATGTTTAACCAGAAATAGGCCATTCTCAACCTGCAGTGATGTTCCAAAAGAATTCAAAACCAGATCCATACTCTTATAATTAATCGATAATTTCCATTACGATCTTGTAAACTATATCATTAAGTTCATCAGAACATCCGGTCTTTGTTGACTTAACCACCGAGAAGCCTGCCTTTCCGAAAAAAATATTCAGTTCGGCTTTAAGAAAACCTGCTGTGAATTCAAGTTGTTTTCCGTATTGAATAGGATGACTTTCAATCACCAAATCTACTTCTTCACAACGTTTTCGAATGTTCTCCTCCAATAAATTGACCTCTTCGGGCACATAATAACTTTTTTCCTTTGGACGTGGCTTGTACTTCGGATTTAATTTGGTCTTGATTTTGAGGAGTATTTCGTGGGCAATATCATCGGTTTCGTCACTTTTAACTTCAAAAGGTATTTCATTATCACTTTCAAGTTCCTTCAGATAGTCGTGAGCCTCATCCAACTGTACTGCCGAATCAAAATCAATATATTTTGCGGGATCAACCGCTTCATAGAGCGGATTTGAATACGCATCAGGATCATGGCAAATGAAAGTGGCCCGGCAAACATCACTGGTACGTTTATCTACAACCTGATTTAGATTATACAATTTTGAAAAGGATGCCGAAAAAAGTTTATAGAATAATGTATACTTACCATGATCAGTAAATGGCTCCTTCAAAACAAAAAGCAGCTTAAGGCCATCACCACCTGGAGAAGTGAACATCATGGCAATGCGGGGATCCTTCATAAGCTCAGGCTTCAGTACCTCAGGCGAAGTTGCTTTATCACTTAAATGGTCAAGATCAAGAACAAAGCAACATATGCTTGTAAAATTCTCAGTTTTACGAAATGGTGGATTAAATAGACCACAAGTAAAATAAGGCAAGGACTTTTTCATATTCTGATAACCCTTGGTATCGATACCACCAAGGCGACGAAGCTGATTTGTCTTGCAGACCAGCACTGAACTGACATCGGTTACTTTTTGGAAGAGTTCCACATAGTTAATTTCCGTAAGTTTATCTCCGGCAGGGTCAGTAATACCATTACCAAAACATAATTGTATCATAATTACAGGATATTTGCACGAAAATATAAATAAAGCGTAAGATAATGGCCAAAAACTTTGTATTTTTAACAACGAAATGGCATCAAAGAAGAGCAAACCAAATTTTGCAGAAGTAATCAGATTGATCAAGAAGTCGGGTTTGAATGAATCGGCCTTATTGAAAGTAGATTTAACTGAAATACCACTAACAGAATTAAATGAACGAATTAATGAGGTACTGAATATATTTGAAAATAAGAGAAAAACGCATGAAATGATTTTCTTCCTAATGTATGACATAGAAAACAACAAGGTACGAAATCACATTGCCAAATATTTGATCAGGGAAGGTTGTATCAGGGTACAAAAGTCAGTATTCATAGCCAATAAACCACGAACAGTGTTTGATCAAATACATGAGACATTAAGAGAAGTACAGGACATGTATGATAATGAGGACAGCATATTTATTCTTCCGGTATCAACAGATGAGATTCATTCAATGAAAGTGATAGGGAAGAGTGTGAGTTTTGATATGATAACAGAACAAAAGAATACCTTAATATTTTAAGTAGGTTAAAAATGATGTACTTTTGCACTCCCAAAAAAAGGGTACCCCAAAAGGAGGAAATCGAGTTAATTGATCAAAATTATTCGATTAAAAACTTGACAATTAATCAATTACAAATAATGCTGTCAGAGAGTAAGTTCCAAGAAAAGAAGGACTGAGACTCAGCATGAGGTACATCAGCCATTACGACTGTAGAGTCAGAGAGTAAGTTCCAAGAAAAGAAGGACTGAGACTACAAGGACTGAGACAACAATAACGTCCAGCTATCATACAGTCAGAGAGTAAGTTCCAAGAAAAGAAGGACTGAGACACAAAAAGGGTGGACTCAAAATAAAAAAAAGGGACGAGTCAGAGAGTAAGTTCCAAGAAAAGAAGGACTGAGACAATACCAATACCAAACAATACTATGACAGTCCGTGTATGTCAGAGAGTAAGTTCCAAGAAAAGAAGGACTGAGACATAACAATATCACTACTTTTAATCAGATTAGGATCATAGTCAGAGAGTAAGTTCCAAGAAAAGAAGGACTGAGACGAATTAGCGAACTCCTGACGTGCCTTGAATACAATGTCAGAG
>JAEWSG010000088.1 GCA_023398495.1 Bacillota bacterium | reverse complement strand
CCACAACCTAGCTCCCTAACCGCCTTAGTGCTAGCAGAATTCCAGATTCCTCACGGATTCCAGTTCTTCTCTTTCGAGAAAGGGTTGCATTGTCACAACAGCTTAGAACCCGGGTGTTACCACCCACACACCGTTGTCAGGTTACTGTTAACGGAATAACAGGTTTATACTACTTCTAAGTAGTTAAACATTTATCTGTGCGACTTCGTGTCGCACCCATGTAAATTTATGAGGTGATTTAATGAATCTACATTATTTGAATGCACAAAAGGTTATAGCTTTACATGGGAACATGATTATTCGCAATTACATATAAGCCTACATCAAGTATTCTACCTCAAATTTGGAGAATTCCTAGTTGCGACTGACCAAGTGTATTCTGTGAAACAAGTCACGAACTGGCTTGTCTTTGTGGATTGAGATGATTATTATCCTCATATTTTCTGTAAGAAGGCTAGAATTTAAGCTGCTTTCAGCAAAACATGAGGATAATAAAAAGCTTAGGATAAACCACACGCAATGGATACGATAGAGTCTTGTGATAATTCAAGCATAATTTTTTCATGATATCCATCAGATTAGGAAGAGGATTTTTACTACAATTATCCAATATCTCAATACAAATCTCACAAAAATGGATAACTATCGGTGATCTTGTATTAACTGATTTAGAAGAAACAGCAACAAAAACAGGTTCTGAAGCTTTGAGCTTGTTTGTGGACTTTTATTCAATTCAGTAATCCAATATTTTATAGCATGATAGGAAACCTGATATTTTTCACAACATTCTTTGGCAGACAAACCACTGACTCGGTATGTGACTTCCATAAATCTTGTTTATTATTTGACTATGATACCAATCATAGATTACCCCCTGTATTGCTTTTGGAGATATTTTATTATAAATTAATTATGGCGTGTAGATACAAGTGATTACCTGCTTATAAATATTCTGACATTATCTAATATTGTTTGTACTACTAAATTCCATGGTTTGCGAAATAAATTTTTGAATTTCCTCTTACAATAGAGAAAAAATACTAATAAAAGTATATCTAAGAAATCTAATAATAAAATTACATAAAATGTATTGACATATTGTAGGTGATGTGATATATTTCTGAATTGTTGGCAAATAATAATATTTTGGAGGTAACGAAATGAAAAAAATGAGAGCAGTTTTATGTTCACTTTTAGTTGGAGTTAGTTGTTCCGCTGTATTTGTTGCACATGCAGTGAATGCATCTACAACAACTGCTTATCTTGCTGCTAGAACAACTAAGCCTGGTTATTATACTACATGGAATCCTTCGAGTAATTCTAGTGGGTGGGTATTACATAATGGAGGTCAGCAGACTATTAAATTTGACCTTACGACTGCAGGAAATCTAATAACTGCTGGTTTTTACCAGACTTCCACTGGAATATTAAACCCTTGGTATTATGGTACTATGAGTGGAAAGTCTACGGGTCCAGTAACTCTTAACATGCCTTGCGCGACAGGATATTATAAGCCTTATATTTCAAATGAAAATGATACAGTATATATTTATAATGTAAATACTAGTTATGCTAAAATGCAATAATTTTTAATGTTTGGTTTGAAACAGCAAATTATAACACTCAGAAAGTTCAGTAATATGAATTTTCCGAGTGTTATTGCATATTGTACTTTATTGAAAGTAGCATTTTAAGCATATATTTTTCATTTATATAGTAATTTAGTAGTTTGGATAATGATAAGACATAATATTCAGGACTTTAATAGAATAGTAAATGTAGTTTTAATAAATTTATTTATGATATTAGTAAGGAGACACTAAAGAATGAATATATTTAAATGTGCAATTGCTTACATAATGCGTAAACCTGTAAAAAGCATAATTTTATGTACCATATTTGCTCTAATTTTTCTTGGCGAGTTAGTTGGAATTTGTGTGTATTCTATAGCTATACATGGTGAGGAAGAAGCATTTATATATAATAACTCAGCTCTTTTGATAAATGGAAAGAATTTAAACTTGACAAGTGAAATCTATGATAAGATTATTTCAATCAATCATGTTATAGGAGTTAATAATTGGAAAGAAAATCGTGCAGTACCTGTAGGAATGAATAATGTGAAAGAGCATACAGGAATGGAGCCAGGAGTGGCAACAGAAAGCATAAACTGGAGTACAAATTCAGTTATATTATTGGCACAAATGGATACAAAACTATATCCGTGGTTTAGATATGAGAAATCTGTAGCAATGGTTAGTGGCACGTATCCTACTTCTGAGAATAAAGGTATTTTAATCGAGAGTAGATTTGCAAAAGAAAATAATCTTAATCTGGGAGATGATGTTACATTTATGATCGAGAAGTCAGGTAAGAATTGCAAATTTGAAGTATGTGGAATATTTTGTGTGGATTCTGACTTTCAAATAACAGAAAACAACAAATATGGGGAAGGTGTATTCAAATATAGTCCTTATAATGTAATCTTTGTCGATTACGAATATGCCTCTAAAGTGATTGGATTTGAATCATATTCTAAAGACGGATGTGAAATTTATATTGATAGTTATGATAATGTAGGGGGAGTTATAGCTTCCTTGCATAAGTTATTAGGTGAAGATGTTAACATATATAACAATTCGCCGTATTATTTGAGTGGTGAACGTAGTATAGTAATGTTAATGAAGAAGTATTCTCTAGCAATACTAGGATATGTATCTTCTATTGGTGGCATACTAATGTTGCTTACATTTACATTTTTTACAAGTCAATACAAATACGATAGTGGAATATTTTTAGCTCTTGGTTGTAAAAAAAGTAGAATAATATCACAGTATTTTTTGTCAACATTAATGTTAATTGTAATCTCATTTGTAATTTCAGGGGTAATCTATAGTTTTACATCAGAAAAAATAGTTAATGGTATAGATAACACCGCTGAAAAAGTTTTTTCTGAATTATACCAAGACGATTCATATGGTCCTTATATAACTCCACAGTTAGGACAAGGATTTGAGCTTGATATAGATGTAAGTAAAATGATAAGTCTATCTAATTATTTAAGAATACTTATGATTACTGTTGGATTTTTATTATTGTCCATGATAATCCCTACATATAGTATTATTACTACAAAACCAAAATTTTTGTTGTGCAATAACTAGAGGAGAGAAAAAATGCTTTCGATGACAAATGTAAGTTATGGGTATAAGAATAAAAATAATGCTAATTTATTGATTTTAGAAAATAGGACTATGGAATTTAAATCAGGTATTTTTTATACAATATATGGAGCTTCAGGAAGTGGTAAAACTACTTGTCTGTCGTTGCTCGGGGGATTGGATACCCCGGTAAAAGGAACAATATTTCTCGATGGAGTTGATATTAAAAAAATTGGTTACAACAATCTTAGAAAAAGACATGTGGCATATGTATTTCAAGATTTTCACCTTTTTTCATATATGAATGCTATTGAAAATGTTATGATTGCTATTGATATTGCAGGAAAAATTAAAAATAAAAAACAGGCTAAGGAAAAAGCAATCAATCTGCTTTATTCATTAGGGCTTGTAGAACCGGACATAAATAGAGTAATTACTAAATTGTCAGGTGGACAGCAACAAAGAGTTGCTATCGCTAGAGCACTTGCAACAGATGCAAAATATATTCTTGCGGATGAACCTACTGGTAATCTTGATAAAGAAAACACACAAAATATCATAAATATTTTTAAAAAATTAGTATATGAGCAAGATAAATGTGTGATTGTAGTTACCCATTCTGAATACTTAAAGCAACAAAGTGATGTGTGTTTCTCTCTGGAGGATTAGGTTATGGGGTTATGTAAACGTGTGTTTATGGGGATTATCAGAAGACCATTTAGAGCTATTATTTTAATGTTAACAATCTTAGTGTTATCTATTATGTCAACAATAGGAGTATTTCTAAAGGATATCGTAAACAGTTATTACCAAGAATTTATTAAAATAGATGGCTACAGTATTTTTGTTGAAAATAAAGATAGTGACAAGCAAAAGGCTATACCAGACGAAATACGAGATGAAATTTTATCCTTATGCCATATTGTGGGTTATAATAACGCTGAAGATTTATTTTATAATTATAAGCCTATTGGCTTTGAAAACGTTCCATATAAAGGGAAGAATGTATATGAGCAAAATGATGATATCAAGAATATTACATTGTGTGGTAATGTTGATACTTCATTATACGATACTTTTAGGAATGGTTATATGAAACTAAAGAAAGGTAGATATCCCGATTCTGACAATAGGGGAGTTATTGTTGATAGCATATTAGCAGCTAAAAATAGTCTGTCTATTGGTTGCACTATTGAGTTGTATAATGGAGAAAATGATAAAACAGTATCATTTGGGATTATTGGGATATATGAAACATTAAAAGCTCCGGAAATTAAAGTAGAAAATAAAAGTGGGACATTTTATACTGTGTCTCCGAACAGTTATATTTTTTGTGATTACAATTCTTATAAAAAAATATCTAGCATAAATCAAAAAATATCATCATTAAAATTTTATGTTGATGAATATGATAATATTGAAGAGACGTATCATAGAATAGAAGATATTGCATTACCAGAACAAGGGTATTTTGTAGTAAACTGTTTAGAAAATTCGCTTAGTTGTTATGGAACGGTGATTATTACTTTAAAGAACGTTGCATCAAATATTCTTAGTTTCACATATATTACTTCACTGATTATTTTATTTTTGATGACTCTTTTATGGATGCGGGATCACTATTATGAAGTTGGCATATATATTGCATTGGGGTCTAAAAAAATAATAGTTGTAATGTATTTTATATTAGAAATATTAGTTATCGTAATCGTAACTCTCTGTGTATCATTGATAATAGGATGTGGCGTTATTTACACATTTGGAGAACAGTTTGTTAATCTGGCAATGGATTTTACCAATGTGCAAATCTTTGATATGAATCTAGAAACAAAAGTTATGGCGAATGCTTTTTCAATAAGATCTTTAATTTGCATGGAAATGTTTAATTTGTCTATAGTATTAATTGCAACAATATTATCAAGTGTTAGCATTGTTAGTTATAAAACTAGAAAATTGCTTGCATAAAGATAAAATCGGGTATCGGGATGAGGCAGTAAGGACAACGGAAAGGGCAGCCTGCATAAAAATTACTAGTCTTATTCTAGGACTGTCAAACGTATTAAATGATTCAAATAAATGTGTTTTCTATTATATCATTTTTCGATGTATTTTCTAAAGAAATAAGAAATAAATTTTATTTTTTGTTCGAAGATACCTGAGTCTTTTAGAGGAGAGTATTTATGATTTGCCTGAAGAGAAAATTGGTAAAGCATACTTTAAATCCAATTATGGAAGATATAATGACTTTATTGTGAATTTAACAATAAAAAAGGATAGATTGGATCTGTGTGAGGTTTTTGTTGTCTCGAAATATAAATTTAAGACAAAGCATCTGGTTTATGTTGAAGAACATGTTCAGGGGGTTGCCGATTTTAATCTTGAAAGAAAGTCTCAGTTTATACTTGGAATTGCCAACTGATTGAATAAACTTAAAAATCCTGGTATTTATTAATAGAAATGAGATGTAATTAGAATTTCAATTTATGGCATAATTTTTGAAAAATTCAACCAAAGACTGTGTTTTTATGCGCTTATTGCATGTTTTTTGACTAAAATCCTGTTTATTTGTTAAAGTAAGTATTTCAAAATATATAGAGTTTGTGGTAGAATATTGACATACTATTCTTAATGGGGGTTAGTTTGATGAACAAAAGGGTAATAACAAGTGTTTTGGCTATAGTTATGTTGCTATCATTTACTGCGTGTGAAAAAAAAGAGCCGACTACACCGGATGTTACAGCAGGACTAAAAACTTCAAATCCGGTAAGAAATTCTGATAATCTGATCTATAGCAAATGGTCAGCAGATGCGGAAAGTGGTCCAATGTTTGAGTTTTCGACTGATGGGAAATATGCATATTATGAAGACAAAAATAATACTTCCGATAATTATTATAAAGGTTCTATTACAATTCTTTCTGGTGTAAAAGCATTGGCAGATTTGAACATAACTACTCAGGATTACCTTCAAAAATATGATAATTATGCAAAGGGATATTTTAATGTTTTTTCTGTGAAAATGAAGTATGAAACATATCAGTCAGAAGGTGCTGATAAGAGTGATACACTCAATAAAGAGGAATCGATAAATTATATGTTTATGCTCTCTGGAGACAGCAATGACAAGGCAACTCTAATAAATATGAAGGATTCTACTTCCACTGAATTAAGCAGAGTAGCTGAGTAGATGATTTCTACTATGAATTGAAATTGGCATTTAATGAAATCGTGGTGTTATTCACCACGATTTTTGTTATGCCTATTTAAATGTGTTCGATTATGTGGTAAAATTTCTATAGACGTTCATGACAATTCACACAGAGCAGTTTTCTTAAATGGTTTTCTGGTGTAGTTAATATTCCTACTTTTGTGTACACATTTAAAGAACTTTAAAGAGAAGAGAGAATTGGGGGGTAAAGTAGTGAAAAAAAATTTGGTTCAATTGATAGTTTTGGCACTATTGTTGACTTTGCTTTTAAACGGAGTGATTCTTAGTACCGCAGATTCTGCAGGTAGTGTAATTCCTTCAGTTGCATGGTCAAAAGAAGTCGGTTCCGCACCTTATGTTGATGGGGCCCCTATTGGGGGATTTGGTGCCGGTACAATTACGTGGAAATTTGATGGTGCTTTTACAAAGGGAAGACTTTATATTGGAAGCGACAATATGTCAACAGATTCTGATTGTGCTTTCTATATGTATCAAAAGCCTTCAGGACAAGCTGTATCAATGAAAAAGCTTAGTGCAGATTCTATAGGCAGTGGACAAGCTAAATATTATTCGCTTTTCCCTAAGTCATGGGTTGACTACAACGGAAACAGTTTTTATTGTAAGGCAAAAGTTACTCAGTTTAGTCCTATAATTCCAGGAAATTATCAAACTTCAAGCTATCCGGTAGGTATATATAAGTGGGAAATTACAAATCCCGGCTCGAGCAGTTGCGATGTGGCTGTGATGTTGTCTTGGAAAAATGATTTTGGCGGAAGCTTTGTAGAAGGTCAGACATCCGGAAACAGCAAAGGCATTATTATGAGAAGAAATGGAACAGCGAATGCTACAATGGAAAATCAAGGTGAGTTTTCGCTTGCGGTTGCAAACAAGAATGGGGTTGAAGTTACATATGCTTCTTCGTCAGGAGCCAATAACCTTGCATCGGATTTTGGTGCTGACGGTCTTTTGGGAGATACTGTAGGCTCAAATAATTTAGGAGGAGTTGCATTTAAGGCTACTCTTGCTCCGGGTCAGACAATAACTGTTCCGGTTGTTTTGTCATGGGATATTCCAATATCTCAGGCGGGTTCCGGAAGTAAGTGGTACAAAAAGTACACGAGGTTTTATGGAAGATCGGGATTAAATTCGTGGAATATTGCCAAGGATGCTATAGATAACTACTCAAGCTGGGAAGCTGCTATAGACAGTTGGCAAAATAGTGTAATTAATGATCCAAAGTACCCTGACTGGTTAAAAACTACAATGTTCAATGAATTGTATTACTATTTTACAGGAGGGACTTACTGGGAAGCGGGAGCAGCCTCAGGACAGAAGGATAACCCGGATGAAGACATGTTCAGTCATCTAGAGTGTTACAAATACGATTTTTACGGAACCTCCGATGTACGTTTCTATGGTTCCTGGCCACTCATACTTTTATGGCCTGATATTGATAAACAAGCTGTAAGACAATTTGCAGACAGCGTATATCATACAAGGAGTGACAAACCTGCTCCAATAGGTACAACAGCTCATGATATTGGTAATGCTGAAAATGTATTTGAAACTTGGAATGCTTATGTATACAGGGATTCAACAAATTGGAAAGACTTAAACTCAAAGCTTGTACTAATGGTATACAGAGATTGGGTTCTGACGGGTAAAACCGATACCGAATTTTTAAAATATTGTTGGCTTCCCGTGCAAAAGGCAATGGATAAGGTAAAAAGCCAGGATACTGATGGTGATTATCTTCCAAACAGTAATGGTATAGACCAGACCTATGATGATATGTCACTACAGGGAAATACTGCATATTGCGGCGGCCTGTTTGTTGCAGCATGTGACGCAGCAAAAGAGATTGCACTGGCAATGGGGGATAGTAACAAGGCAGCCCAATATAAGGAATGGTACGATAAGAGCAAGGCAAATTTTATTACAAAACTTTGGAATGGTTCCTACTTCAAAATTGACACTGGTAGTTATGATACAAGCAGAATTATGAGCGATCAGCTTTGTGGGCATTGGTATGCAAAAGCATGTGGATTGCAGGGAATTGTTCCGGACGAGTACGCAAAAAAGGCATATACAAAAGTTTATGAATATAACAACAAAAAATTTGACAATGGTTTGCACGGCTTTATTAACGTTATGAAGGCTGACGGAAGTCTTGACAGATCTCATAAGCAAATGACTGAGGCTTGGGTTGGAACATCATGGGGTGTTATTGCAGGCATGATTCAGGAAGGACTTGAAACAGAAGCTGTTCAGGTGGGTAGCAATTTATCAAACACCATCTGGAATACAAATGCGTTGTGGTTTAGAACTCCTGAGGCATGGCAGCAGGGCGTAAATGAGGTGAGAGCACCTTATTATATGAGAGCAAACTGTATTTGGGCAGTAAAACATGCGTATGATCTTGTGTATGGGCCTTCACCGTCTCCAACACCGACGATGCCGGAAGTTGTCTATGGTGATGTTGATAACAATGGTACAGCAAACTCAATAGATTTTGGCTATATGAGACAGTACTTGCTTGGAATAATTAATGTATTTCCGGGAAATAATGGGCTGAAAGCCGCAGATGTAGACCGGAGCGGCAGTTTTAATTCTATAGACTTCGGGTACATGAGACAATACTTGCTTGGTGTTATAAGAGAGTTGCCGGTACAGAAGAACTAATGCTGTTTAGGATAATTGGCTGAAAAAATAAAGAGATAAAGCTAAATAGGAGAAGCGGTGTATACGTATGCCGCTTCTTTGTGTGTATATTTTTCTTATATTTATTACATGCACTGGGATGTGGTAATATAAGATGTAAACAGTAAAGTAAAATCTTATTTTTGCTGGATAATTGTGTGTTTGCATCCAGGTTGTTTTCCGATATATAAAATAGATAAATCGTGAAAATGATTTTACAAGGACAAATTGAATTTTCACTATAATAAATCAAGAAAATTGAAGCACGATGTAAAATCCTTATTGCGTTCAATATAGATTAATAAAAATCAGAAAGTACACTATGAAAAAAATTAAAAATTGCGAACAGTAGAGTAAGGGGGGAATTCTTTGAGCTTCAAAATTCCTTTTCTCACCGGACGACAGAATGAAAGTGACCGAGTAAACGGTGTCCTGAGTGAGATTAAAAGCGGAAATACTCAACTGAAAGAGAAGTTTATCAGTGATTATAAGCCCTTCATTATAAAGGCTGTTTTTAATGCGACCGGAAAGCGAGTGGAAATTGAAAACAGCGAAGAGTTTAGTGTTGGTTTGGTGGCGTTTAATGAAGCAATAGACAGCTTCGATTTTTCAAAGAATAAAAACTTTTTCGGTTTTAGCGAGCAGGTTATAAAACGCAGGATTATTGATTATGCCAGAAAAAACAGGGAAACCCGGAATAAGGTATTTCCATTTACATACTTTAGTGATGAGCAAAATAATGATTTTGAAGAAAGATACTTAAAATCGGATTTTTCAAATGAGTTTGGGAGCATAGAAGCCAAAGAAGATATTTTGATATTTAGAGATAAATTGAAAAAGTATGGGATTTCTTTCAGGGATCTTTTGGCTTGTGCTCCAAAACATAAGGATTCCAGAGTGATGTGTATTAGAATTGCCAGAGCTATTGTAAGAGATGAAAAACTTCTTGGCAAAATGGAAAAAAACAAAACTCTTCCGATTCAGGAGCTATTGAAAGTTGTAAGTGTCTATCGTGGCACACTTGAAAAAAACCGCAAGTTTATTATTGCGTTGTGTGTAATTATGACCAGCGGCCTTGAAGTTATGAACGGATACATAAGTCAGACTGAGGGGGGAGGGGATGCAGATGTATAATGTCGGTACAATTATAGAACTGGCACATGATGGTGCCATAGTAATGGTAAGTAATTGTAATTTTGTTTTAATCAGGAAGAAAAGAGGCATGTTTTTAGGCCAGCAGATAAAGTTTTCAGATTCAGATATTAAGAAGCCTGATCATGGGCTCATTAAAAAAGTTTCTGCCATTGCAGGTATTGCTGCTGTGTTGATAGTGGCATTTATGGCAGTATTTCAGTTTGTGCAAAAAAGTCCGGTTGATGTGACGTATGCATTTGTTGACATCGATATAAACCCCAGCCTGGAGTTGTTGATTGACAGGGATAACTCAGTCGTTGGTGTTAATGCAATAAATAAAGATGCAGAGGTTCTCCTTGGAGATAATGATTTGATGGGTATGCCTGTGGATGACGCAATTAAAAATGTATTTGAATTTGCCCATGATCGTGGTTTTGTATATGAAGACAAAGAGAACCTGGTTCTTGTTTCGCTGGCTTTAAACCCTGATGCAGATAAAAAAGGTGACGAAGAACAGAACCTGGATAAGTTGTTAGCACAAATAAAGCTGCGAGCGAGTGGGGATAAAGTTATTAAGCCTGTGGTTATTGCTGTTCCGGAAGAAATAAAAACAGCTGCTGACAAAAATGATTTATCTACAGGAAGACAGTATATCTACGAAAAATCCAAAGAACTGGAAAACAGGATTGGCTTAAACGAAATCAGGGCAAGTCAAATAGAAGATTTGCTTGATTTAGTCAAAATATCATATGAGGATGAAAGTGAGATAATAGACGGGCAAGTTGAAAATTCTACGCCACAGCCTACAATTGTGTCGACACCGGAGTCTGAAGCTACTTCAATGCCTTTAGTTACTCCAACAGTTAGTCGGTCTGCAACGGCCGAAGTCAGACCAACAGCAATAATGACAGCGACAGTCGCACCCAAACCTACACCAAAGCCTACACTAAAAATTGCACTTTCGTCTCCACCGAAACCGACAATTAAGCCAACACCAAAGCCTTCGGTAAAGTCAACAGGCTCGAAAGTAACCTATGAATATGCAAAAATATCAGGAAAGGCTGAAGGTGACAAGATAACCCTAAAGTGGCAGCCTGTAAGCAATAAAAATGGGTTTAAGTATTATAAGGTTGTTGCGTCAAAAAGCGATATTAGTCCTCAGTATCCTGAAAACGGTTACCTCTATGCGATAACAGATATTAACTCTACCTCTGTTGTTGTAGACAATTCCCAGTCATATAATAATGGAGACTTTGGCAGTTACTTTAAGAAGGGGGAGAAGTATTACTTTAGTGTAACTACAGTATATGAGGACAAAACAGTTCCAGGAGATGTTATTATCCTGACCTACCCGGGAGAAAGTGCGGGTACAGGCAGCACGAACAATACAAGCAGTTTGCTTACACCAAAAGTAACCGCAACAGTGAAGGATGGTAAGGTATACCTCAAATGGAATCCTATATATGTAGACGGTTTCACCTATTATAAAGTTGTTATTTCCAAAAACAATTCGAATCCCAAATATCCGGATGACGGATATATATATTACACTACTGACCCGGATGAAACCAATTTTACTATTGATAAGGATATGTCGTATAACGGAGGAGATTTTGGTGGTTATCTTCAGTCGGGACAGAAGTATTACTTCAGCATTACCATGGTGTACAATGGAAAGAGCGTTGCGGGGAATGCCACACAGTTGGTGTTTCCATAAGTTGTACCTAAGCACAGAAATCAATAGAGGGTACATATTCTAATAGTGCACTAAAATTAAATGCACCTAACAACAAACAAAAATCTTTAAGAAGATACAAAAAATTGATATAATGTTAAATGTGTCAATTGAACATCAAAAATATGGAACTTGAAATTGGTCTGTATGATACCAGAGTAGATAAAATCAGATTATTGTTTTGGGAGGGGAGTTTTTGTTGTGAGTTCAATAAGTGACAGAGTTATAAACATTATTGAGGGCAATATTGTTGAAATTCCTGAATGTTTTTGTTCTTCAGACTTAGCTGTATTCAAGCCAAGACATTTTGTAGAGGGGGATAACCAGTTTGACTTGTATCATTTTGTCATACCTAAAGTTGAAGTTCCCAGCTTTTTCACAGATAATAAAGAGATAAATATAGCAAAAGACACAATACTGCCAACAAATCCATGGCAAAAACTGAGATTGCCACCTATAAGTGAAAAGTATAACAAATCTAATGATGTAAAATTTATTTGTTTGTTTATTAAACCCAATAAGCTTCAGGAAATAGCGAAAGCAGAGTTCAACAAAACTGAAATATTATTTTATAACAATACATCTTATTTAAGTAATAATGTCTTAACACTGATATCAAAGTTTGAAACAGAATATACGAATAGGCAGTTCGGATGTCAGTTTATACTCGATTGCCTTTCGACTGAGCTTGCAATTAACTTGATTAGAGAATTGAAGAGCAATATGCCAGACATACCCAGAGTCCGCAAGTACTTTGAAAGGAGAGAGATTAATACTGCCATTGACTATCTTTGGGAGAACACAAATATCGAGTTTTCACTGAATAATCTGTGTGCAATTGTTAATTTAAGCCCATACTACTTTATCAGGCTGTTTAAGGATTATACAGGCAAAACTCCCTACGAGTATTACATGGATATCAAAATTAGCAAAGCTTTGGACTATTTAAAAACAAAAAGGTACTCAATTACGGAGATATGTTTTATTCTTGGGTTTTCAAGTCACAGCCACTTTACTTCGGTTTTCAGAAAAAGGGTTGGTAGAACACCCTCCGAATACATGAAGTCTATTAGGTAATACATACTTAAAAAAACAAACTTTTCAAAGAAGAATCACTAAAAACATAGGGGTGCATGTAATAAATGTGAAGAAAAATATACACCCAAAACATAGCAATAACTTGACAATCAAAAGGCAATAATGTGATATCGATGTCAAAGCCTTATATTATATAATCTCCTTGTAAAATTTTTATACGAGGGGAGATTTATTATGTCCAAAAAAATGATATTTATATTATTACTGACTATTGCACTTTCCTTCACACTAGGTGCAGTTGTCAATGCCAACGGCGGACTTACAAAACTGACGGAGGTATATTTGAATAACGATATTAGTGTTGTAATAAACGGAACAGTTTTTAATGCAAAGGATCCTCAGGATGGTTCTACATATGTTCCTATAACATACAAAGGGCGTACCTATTTACCATTAAGGGCAGTTGCCGAGGCTGTGGGACTTCCTGTGGATTATGATCAGAGTACAAAAACTGCATATCTGGGCACAAAACCTAATACAACCGGCGGCCCTGTACAGGAGATATATATAAATGCCACTCCGGAATACACTGATAATTTTGGTGGGGAATATGTTACAAAGAAAATTGATGCGGCACGTTTGACAACCTCTTCAGGCAAGGTTTTTGAATTTGGTTACGGTGGTAAGCATAGCTATACTTCTCCTATATTCTTGTGTGATTTCAAATACAAAAGATTTCAATTTACAGTATATAGTGCGTGGAATGAGGATCAGAAAAAGATATACAGAGATACTCTAAATGATGAGAACCAGCCTTTGGAAATTTCAATTAAAAATGAACACGGAGTGGAAATCGAACATATAAAGGATATAAAACCTGGAACAGAAACGAAGTTTGATATTGACTGTATTGACTACAAAACTCTCACAGTTTATTGCACAGGCGGTGCAACCATAATCGGAGAACCAAAGTTTGTAAAATAAATCTGTAAAGTCCGGAGGGTGCCTTTATTAAGGAAGGTGCCCTTTGTTTTAAACATAAGTAAGTAACTAACGGAGGTATATCAATGATTACTAAGAAAACCTCTTTTGTGTCAGCAATAATCCTGTTTGCTATATTATGTCTCCTGACTTCAGGCTGCAATAGCACTGCAAGCTCAAACCTGTCAAAGGAGGCTCAAAAAACGGATAAGCTTTTTTTAGAAGGTAAAATGTTTCACCTTAAGCAGGTGGTTGAGTTCTATGATGAAAAGAGCAATCCCATTCCTCATTATTATGAGTTGTGGATAGCAAAGGATAAGGCTCTTTGCCAGGAGCTTGACAGGGATGGTAATATCCTTCAGAAAATACAGGATGATGGAGCTATGCATATCAGTTATCAGCCTGATACCCTTAACGCAGTAAAGCACGAGAGCAGCAGGATATTTATGATAAATCCTGTGTCACTTGTAGCTATGGAAGATTATGGGGTGATTTCCGGGGAAAGCTATGATTACTGTAAAAGGGACTGCAGAGTATACAAATTGAGCAATGGGGAGGACGAGGACGAGGACGAGATACTGCTTTATGTAGATGAGGAAACCGGGCATATACTATTTTGTGATGCACCGCTTTTTTGCATGAAAACTGCTTCTATTGAGGTTCTTGCCTTTGATGATACTGTCTTTAGTATACCTGAGGGCATTAAGTTTAAATAAAAAAGTGAGGTTCGGCAAATGAGACAAAAAAAGCTTTTAAGTGCAGTACTATGTCTGCTCACAGTTTTAGCTATGGCAATGGCAGCTGTTTCGGCTGATAAGACAGATGATTCTTTTCTTGTTGCCAAGGGTAAAATGAAAACGGTATCTTATGTCTACTTCGGAAAGGGGGAAAGTTTTCCTGCTATAGGACTTCTCGGCTTTGACCAGGAAATTGATATTTATGAGTATGACAAAAACTGGATTCTGACCAGATGTGAAACATATGTTTCACAGGGTACACATACATACCGACACACATTTTACGGATATGTCAGGAGGAAGGATGTAACGTGCAACCCTCCTTTAGAAGGGGATGAATCTCCTAAGGCGGACACCGGTCCCGGGAAGCGTAAGAAGAAATTACCCAAAAAACCCGGGACCATTGCAACACCTGCTCAAAGTGAGTCCACCCCTACAAAAGCGGAAGAAGCACAAAAACCCGAAGATAAAAAGACGTCGACGGAAGATTTGCTGGAATATGACTGGATTATAAGAACACCTGGAGTATGTCAGATGACTGTGGATATGGGCAAAGGAGCTAAATTTGTTTGTCGTTTTGCCCTCTATGCCATGAAGTTTGGAGGCTACACTGCCAGTTCGCTTCCTGTTTATAACGATGGAGATAAAAATCCATATGTGGGATATCTTTCTTTCAGTATGAAGCAGAACATGCAAGAGTATTTAGGAGAAAACAATCTCGGATTTTTAGAGGGTATGGGCGGCGTAAGTATTGAAGCTTATAACCATAATGCCCGATTTTCCATTGACTCCAAGAATGACGATGGATCTAATGCAATTATTTCTATTATGACTAGTAGAACCACTGTCTTAAATCCACAGATCAAGGATAAGAATATGGGAATTGAAATGGGGGGAGATATGTTCAGGGAACAAAGTAGTGCTCCACTGGATATCAAACTTGTTGGAGTGAAAGGAAACTACAAGCTGGCTCTCCTTAATATGAAACCAGGTGGTGGAGACCTTACTTTTCCTGCTATGCTTGAAAAATTCCCGCTTGATGATATTGCCAAGGCAGAGAGGGAGCGCTTGGCAAAGGAACAGGCGGAAAAGCACAGGGAGGAGCAGCGAAGAAAAGCTAGGGAGGAACAGGAAAAGGCTTTGGAAGAGTGGAGAAGAAAAATCAATGAGGGAATGGAAGAACAGCTGGATGAAGAAAGTCAGAAAGGTGAAGAAACGGATATAGATTTGGCACCTCTTTCACCTGAAGATGGAGATATTGACCTTGCTCCGCTGGTACCCGGTGAAGGCAGCGATAGCAGTAGCATTGGGCCTGGAGGAGACCAGGTAGAGCTTGCTCCTCTTACGGCAGGGACAAATCCTGAAGAAGTTGCTTTTTTTCCTGAAAGCAAAGAGTAGAGCATTAATATTTAGCAGGAGGTGATTTGAAAAATGAAAAGGCTCGTTATTTTTTTAGTAATCGTTAGTGCTGTTGTGTCGGGCTGTGGATATGAAGAAAATACACATAAAAACAGTTCCGGGCTAGAGCAGGAGTTTAACGATTGTTTTAAGGCAATCTCACAGTATCCTGTAAGTAGTGATATGGCAGAGCTTCTTTTTATTAATTCCTTAAGCTCGGAAGAGGTTACTGCTTCAATTTCATCAACACCTGTACCAGATATAAATATGGAAAATGCAATGGATACAGCGATGGGGTTATTGGGAGTAAAGACGGATTGGCCAAAGGATTATTTATCTCCTGATATGCCTCCTTATACGAAAGGCAAAATTAATGGGTGGAACTCAGGCGGCAGAGGTGAATATGACATTTTCATTCTTATCAGGGACACCGACAGCAAAGATTTGGAGGAGTACATAAAGGTGCTCGTAAATAATGGCTTTTCTGAGAATAACGGTTCCTATACCAAGGACGCATTTACGGTTAAGTTTCAATTGAATACCGATACTCTTCTCCAGATAACATCATATAGAGTTGAAGCTGTGGAATGGCCGGAATTACTTGCCTTTATCCCTCCTCTGACTAAAGGCTATTTGGTTGAAGTAGTAGAACCCACCGAAGATGTTACCTATGGCAGTCTATATTTTAAGGGCTTGACCAGAGAGGATATAAAGGAGTGGGAAGCGAAGCTTATAGCTGCAGGCTTTACAGTTGATTCAGGTGAATACCTTAAGAAAAATGTAAAATATAAGAATAAAAACTGCACATTCAGTGCATGCTTTGACAGCAGCTCAATTGATGAATGGGGTTTGTATTTTAGTTTTGATTAAGTGTCAGAAAGAAATACACTTTCTTTGGCATTAAAAAAGTTTTTTTCTACCTACACTATGAAAAAAATTGCAATTTACGAATGAGTAAAATAAGAGTAAAAAGAATAGGAGTGTGGGGTTTATGTTGAGGAAAAAAACTATTGGTATTCTGCTGGCTTTGGCTATAATTGTTACACAATCAATTTTTCCGGTTTTTGCACAAAACAAATATGAGGAGTCTGTTAATAATGGTTTTACAGACCTGACTTCATCACACTGGGCTTACAAAGCAGTAAAATGGATGGATAGCAACGGAATAATTTCCGGATATCCCGATAATACATTTAAGCCCAACAACATAGTAACAAGGGCTGAGTTTGCAGTAATCATGGTCAAGGCTCTGAATCTTCCGTTAAAAACTCCTCAAGAAGAGACTTTTATTGATATGCCAAAAGATAGTTGGGCGTATAAACATGTAGAATCTGCAAAGTATTATCTGACAGGTTTCAGAACCGCAGCCGGCGACAGATTCTGGCCGGACAGGGAGTCAGTGAGGGAAGATATGGCTGTTGCTCTTGTAAAAGCAATGAAGTATCAGGACGAAGAAGTTGATGTGTCAATACTGGACAACTTCAGCGATAAGGATTCTATATCACCGCAGTTAAGGAAATATGTCGCCATTGCAGTTAAACATAATATAATGCAGGGCAATCCGATTGATGGAAGTGAGCTCAAGGCATTCAGACCCCAAAATTACCTGACGAGGGCCGAAGCGGCGGTATTGGTTTATAATACTCTTCAAATGGCTCTTGAGGAAGAAAAGATTACATATGATGAATTTTTAAGTACCCCGGTATCGGATGAAAAAGCTGAAAACCATGAGCTCAACCAAGAAGGGAGCATATATAACTATAGTGCTCCGGTTGTGCAGGGTAAAGTAGTCGATGGGAAATTGGTATTAAACTGGACAAAGGCATCAGGAGATGGTTTTGTTTATTATAAAGTTGTAGCATCACAAAGCAATTCTCTGCCGAGATATCCTCAGGATGGTTATTTATATGTTATTTCAGACAGGAACCAGACAAGCGTTACCGTAAAAAGTGGTGATAGTTACAATGGTGGTGACATTGGTGGTAAACTTGTTCCGGGCAAGAGCTATTATTTCAGCGTAACGGCTGTGTATGATGATGCGAAAGTTCCCGGTAATGCAGTTCTGCTAAAATACCCTTCTGTAAGCAATGTTTCAAACCCTGTTTCAAATACAGTAAAAGTAACGGGAAAAGTATCGGATGGAAAGATAGTTTTAAATTGGACACCAGTAACATCAGAAGGCTTTCACTACTACAAGGTAGTTATATCAAAGGATGTATCAAATCCTAAATACCCGGAAGATGGCTATCTTTGTTATTATACTGATGTAAATAAAACCTCTTGCGTAATAGATAATAAATCGGCCTATAAAGGAGGAAGCTTTGGTGAGTATTTAGTACCCGGTCAAAAATATTACTTCAGTATAACAGCAGTATTTGGCAATAGAAAAATAGTTGGAAATGCGGTACAGTTGACATTTCCTAAATAGAGAGCTTATATAAATGAGGTGGGGGTCAAAGCCACCTCATTTTTGTGTGCGGATCTTCATCACGTTCAATATAGTTTAGAATCTATTTAATTGCTAATAAAATTTAACTTGTATATAATAGTATTAGTAATTTGTTGGAATGCCAATGCAGGCATAAAAATATGAATTATGAGGTTTTTAATATGGCTAAAAAACAAGTATTACAGGGAATAGATAATTTTAAAAAGCTTATAGACAGTAATGGCTATTACGTTGATAAAACATTACTAATCAAAGAGCTGATAGACCGGCCTGATCAAATAGTACTGATAACAAGACCGAGAAGATTTGGTAAAACATTGAATATGAGCATGTTAAAGTACTTTTTTGAACATCCAAAATGCAGGCAAGATGAGTTTGAAGGAGATGTAAGTTATCTGTTTGTAAATCTGGATATAACAAAAGCCGGAGAACAATACATAGAAGAACTTGGAAAATACCCTGTAGTATATTTAACTCTCAAAAATGCAAAACAAAATAATTGGGAAGACACACTTTATAATTTGAAATTGACTATAGCACGTGAGTATAGCCGTCATAAATATTTGCTGGACGGCGAGATACTTACTGAATATGAAAAGGAAAAATATATAGATATAATTAACATGAAAGCAAAGCAAATTGAGTATACAAATGTATTATTACATTTGACTGAATATTTGAAAAGATATTTTAATGAAAACTGTATAGTGATAATAGACGAATATGATACACCAATACAATCCGGTTATTTGGAAGGATATTTTAATGAAGTAATGGAGTTTGAAAAAAGTATGCTGGTGAAGGGCTTTAAAGATAATAATGCCCTTAAGCAGGGGATACTTACCGGGATAATGAAAGTGGCCCAGGAAAGCATATTCAGTGACTTTAACAACCCATCAATTAATACTATATTATCGGAAAGATATAAAGACAAATTTGGGTTTACAGAACATGAAGTAGAAGAAATGGCTAAATATTTTTGCCTCACAAATCATTTGAAAGACATAAGGGAATGGTATGACGGATATATATTCGGAATAGATACGGTAATATACAACCCCTGGAGCATAATAAAGTACATAAGTATGCCGGAAGATGGTCTGAAGCCATATTGGATACACACAAGCGACAACAGAATGATAAAAGACGTAATGCAGTTAGATAAAGCGGAGGGTAAAAAAGTAGTAGAGAAGTTGATAAAAGGAGAAGAAGTATATAAGGTAATAGAAGAAAATATAGTATATCAAAGCGTAAAGGACAATCCGGATGTGGCGTGGAGTTTCCTTTTGCATGCAGGTTATCTGAAAGCATTTGGTAAAGAAAAGGAAGGGTATGAATCAAAATTCACTTACAAGTTGGCGATACCAAATATAGAAATAAAGACGATATACAGAGATATTATAGTAAGTTATTTAAAAGAAGATGAAAATATTTTGGGTGATGTCAACTATATAATAAAAAGCTTGTATGATAGTGATATCGAATCTTTTGAAAGACTGATGAAAGAATTGTATTTAGGTCAGGTAAGCTATCATGATACAAGTTTGGAAAATTTAAAAGAGTGGGAACAGAAGGAAAGATTTGAAAGCTTCCATCATGGTTTTATGTTGGGCTTGTTTGTACAGATGGGCAGAGAATTTATAGTTGAGAGCAATAAGGAATATGGATTCGGTCGCCCGGATATAGTGATAATACCAAGGGATATGGGAAAAACAGCATATGTTTTTGAATTTAAATGGGATAGCATAAAAGGGTCAAAAACATTGGACATATTGGTAAACGAAGCTGTAACTCAAATTAAGGAAAAGAAATACAAGGAAGGAGTCTATAAGATTCACGGGCATGAAAACATTGTATGCATAGGCGTAGGCTTTAAAGGTAAGGAACTGAAAATGTTAATTGAAACCTGAAGTAAAGTATTTAATGAACAAATTGAAAAAGGGGGAATTTAAGATTTTGGTTGATTACTTGAAAAAGC
The DNA here is from genome assembly GCA_023398495.1 of Bacillota bacterium. Classification (GTDB taxonomy): domain Bacteria; phylum Bacillota; class Clostridia; order Acetivibrionales; family Acetivibrionaceae; genus Acetivibrio. Next base: position 88,732 of record JAEWSG010000088.1, on the reverse strand, counting down.
ATGAGAAGTTCGTAACAGAGGCATTAGAGAAAGATGTAGATGTAAACTGGAATTGGCTGAGAGACTATCACAAAACGCAGATAGGGTATTTGCAGCATGAGAGATTGATACATCTGATGGTTACATTAGCTTTTGCCCTGTTTTTTATAGTAACAATTCTATTTGCCGTATGCTTTGAAAAGCTTATTATACTGCTCGTTAGCTTATTTGTTTTGGTTCTGTTGGCTCCGTACATCGGCCACTATTTCAAACTTGAAAACGGTGTCCAGAGATGGTATGGACTATTTGACCGGATTGATGAGAAATGTAGAAAAGTGACAATTGTAGAAGAATGACAATTTAAATAATGATTTAATCGCATGGAGTGAGTAATCTGCGCACTCTCTCTATATCGCTCTCATTAGCCGGAGGAGTATCATAGAGCTTGTAATCAAGATTAAGTTCTTTCCATTTGTATTCTCCAATTTTGTGAAAAGGTAGCAGTTCGATCTTTTCAAGGTTTGAAAGACCTGTGATAAATTTGTCTAGTTTTTTTACATCAGGCTCATAATCTGTAAGTCCGGGAACAACAACGTATCTTAGCCATACAGGTATTTTTCTGCTGTCAAGGTGTCTGGCAAATTTAAGTACATCCCCATTACTGCAACCAGTCAGTGCTTTATGCTTTTCGTCATCTATATGTTTTATATCGAGAAGTACGAGGTCAGTGTAATCTAAAAGTGCATTGACCGCATCCGATCTACTGTCAGCAAACCCATTTGTATCAATAGCGGTATGAATGCCTTCCTCCTTGCACAGCTTAAAAAGTTCTGTGATAAATTCCGTCTGAAGAAGCGGTTCACCACCGGATACTGTAACACCCCCGCCTGAATTTTTGAAGTAGGGAACATACCTTTTGATTCTGTCAAACACTTCCATGGCAGAATACAAAGACCCGCTGCTGTTGCTCCAGGTATCGGGATTGTGGCAATAAAGGCAACGGAAAGGACAGCCCTGCATAAATATTACAAACCTTATGCCGGGACCGTCAACCGTACCAAATGATTCAAATGAATGTATTCTGCCTTTAATAGTCATAAAAATCACCTTTACATTGCATTGTGGAAGGTTCTGGCTATAACCTCAAGCTGCTGCTGACGGGTCAGCCTTATAAAATTAACGGCATAGCCCGAGACCCTTATAGTGAGCTGAGGATAGTTGTAGGGGTCTTCCATCGCTTTTTCCAGTACTACTCTTTCAAAGACATTTATATTGACATGGTGTCCGCCTTGTACAAAGTATCCGTCTAAAAGAGCCACAAGGTTGTTCATTCTGGAGTTCGTTTCTCTTCCAAGTGAACGGGGGACAAGGGTTAAAGTCAAAGAAACTCCATCCATACAGTATTCGTAAGGGATCTTGGCTAAAGAGTTCAGAGCAGCCAGAGCACCCATTTTATCTCTGCCGTGCATTGGATTGGCTCCCGGTGCAAAGGGTTCACCCTTCTTTCTACCGTCAGGTGTCGAACCGGTTTTTTTGCCATAAACAACATTAGAGGTAATGGTCAGTATTGACAGTGTGTGTACGGCATTTCTATAAGTTTCATGCTCTTTGAGGTCATTATAAAAGTCTCTGACTACTTCAACCGCAATGCTGTCAACTCTGTCATCATCGTTGCCGAACTGAGGATAATCTCCCTTTATTTCAAAGTCGGTAATAAGTCCTCTTTCATCTCTTATTGCCTTCACATAGGTATACTTTATGGCACTCAAAGAATCGACCAATACTGATAATCCGGCAATACCAAAAGCCATAAGCCTGTTGACGTCAGTGTCATGAAGGGCCATCATAAGCCTTTCATAGGCATATTTATCGTGCATGTAGTGTATTATATTCATAGTGTTTACATAAAGACCAGTCAGCCATTTTTGCATTTCCTTGAATCTGCTTATTACTTTGTTGTAATCAAGATATTCGTCTGCATAAGGCTCAAAAACAGGTCCTATCTGTTCACCCGATATTTCATCTTTTCCACCGTTTAAAGCAAGCAGCAAAAGCTTCGGAAGATTGCAGCGTGCTCCAAAGTATTGCATATCTTTTCCGGTACGCATTGCCGATACACAGCAGGATATACCGTAGTCATCCTGAAAATGGGGTTTCATAATATCATCATTTTCGTATTGAATGGCACTCGTAACCATTGAAACCTTTGCACAGAACCTTTTAAAACCAATTGGAAGCTTTTGCGACCAAAGAATGGTTATATTAGGCTCTGGCGAAGGACCTAAATTAAACAGCGTCTGAAGCAGGCGAAAGGAGGTTTTTGTCACCATGTGTCTTCCATCTTCGCACATGCCTCCTATAGACTCGGTAATCCATACGGGATCACCGGCAAAAAGCTCATTATAATCAGGAGTTCTTAAGTGGCGTATAAATCTAAGCTTGATAATGAACTGGTCAATCAATTCCTGTGCCTCAACTTCGCTAAGTATGCCCGCTTTAATATCTCTTTCGATATAAATGTCAAGAAAAGTACTCACTCTTCCAAGAGAATTAGCAGCTCCGTTTGTTTCTTTCATGGCAGCAAGGAAAGCCAAGTAGGTCCATTGAACAGCTTCCTGTGCATTTTCAGCAGGTCTTGACACATCAAAACCATAAGTTTTTGCCATTTCAATGAGATCGGTAAGTGAATTGATCTGCTCTGTCACTTCTTCTCTTAATCTGATAGTTTCTTCATTCATGCCCTTATTTAGAAGATTGTTTAGATCTTTTTTCTTCTCTTCAATAAGTCTGTTTACCCCATAAAGAGCTACCCTTCTGTAATCGCCGATTATTCTTCCACGTCCGTATGCATCGGGAAGACCTGTGATGATCCCGGATTTTCTTGCTTTCCTCATTTCAGGGGTGTAGGCACTAAAAACACCTTCGTTATGAGTTTTACGATACTTCTCGAATATATCCTCAACTTTTGGAGATAATTTGTAATTGTATTTTTCACAGGCCTGTTTGGCCATCCTGATTCCACCATAGGGCAGAACTGCTCTCTTTAGAGGCTTATCTGTCTGAAGACCCTTAATAACTTCATACTTTTCATCAATGTAGCCCGGGGCATGACTTGTAATACCGGATATAGTCCTGGTATCTACATTCAAAACACCGTCTTTGAGGCGTTCGTCACTGAGAAGTTTCTTACATTTAGTCCATAACTTTTTTGTTTTTATACTTGAATCCACAAGGAATTCTTCGTTACCGTCGTAAGGTGTGTAATTGTTTACAATAAAATCCCTGACATCAATGCTGTTTTCCCAGTTTCCAGGTACAAACCCGTTCCAAGCTTTTTGATCCATATTTTAAAACCTCCTTCAGGCTGGGTCTGGCCTCGAATGAAAAAAGTATACTACGAGGCATAGCTATAAATCTCTAAATCCGGTTCGCTGTTAGATATATAGATAACCAATATAAAATTTATATCACTTCAAGGTTATATATGTTAGTGAACAACTTCTTTGAAAATTACAATTTTAAAGTTATTCATCTTTATGGTATTACTTATTTTTACCCGTATTAAGTAAATAAAAACAAAAACCGCCTGAGTACTTTTAGCTACCCAGGCGGTCGGTAAAATTAAGAATCATACTCCCTGTGGTAAATCCACTTCCGCCAGTTATATGATTCGTTTTAACAAGAAAATTGTGTGAAGGCTTTGAAGACCTTCTATAATTAGTATAGTAATTGTATTTGTATTTGTCAACAAAAAATCCTGCCCTGGGGGGTGCATATTACTTATGTGAAGAAAAATATGGAAGAAACATTGTGAAGCAAGTTGTAGAGCTTGTTAATACGACGAGGAAAGGGAGAGCATTGTTTGAGCGAAGCGAGTTTTGCTCGACCCCGAGGAGTGTTTACAGGCTCTAGAATGCGAAACTTAAGTTTCTGGAATATTTTTCTACACATTTATTAAACGGATCAAAAAAATTAGCTATGGTTTGACACCATAGCTAACCTTTATTAATCAAAAGATTATTTCTTAGCAAGAACTTTCTTTAACTTAGTAAATCTAGGAAGTCCATCTTCCAATACAGGTTTTGATTCACCTTGGATTAATGGAAGAGCATAGTCAATATAGTCTTGTGTCAAGCCGTTTCCTTCTTTGTTAATCCATTCTCTTGGAATCTTCTTTTCAGTATTTGCAACATCTGTAAGGTTGATGAGCTTTGTATTGCATTTGTATACAGGACCTTCAGCTCTTTCAAAGGCTACCATGTAATCTGTTTTACCTTCAACAGCGTGTTTAACTGCCATCTGTCCTGCCATGTAAGCTTCATTAACGTCTGTTAATGAACCAACGTGAGCAGCACATCTTTGAAGTAAGCTGAACTCGATTCCCCTTACTTTAGTTCCAAGCTTTTCTTTAGCAATGTTTGCAAGTATTGATGCAGCACCGCCAAGTTGAGCGTGACCAAAGGAATCTTTAGCAAGATTTGAGCCCATTTCAGCTATATATCTGCCTTGCTCGTCTTTACAGCCTTCAGAAACAGCAACAATAACTTTGCCATTTTCTTTGTATACCTTGCTTGTATCTTCAAGAAATTTTTCAATGCTGAAAGGAAGTTCAGGCAAATAGATCAAGTCCGGTCCATTTCCTTTGTGTGCAGCCAATGCAGCAGCAGCAGTAAGCCAACCAGCATTTCTACCCATAACTTCAAGAACTGTTACCATTCCTGTATCATAAACTCTTGCATCGTGGTAAACTTCCATGGTTGAAGTAGCTATGTATTTAGCAGCACTTCCGTAACCAGGACAGTGGTCTGTACCCCAAAGGTCATTGTCTATAGTCTTGGGAACGCCCATAACTCTACATTCGTAGCCAACTTTTTGCATGTACTTGCTGACTTTGTTGCAAGTATCCATTGAATCATTTCCACCATTGTAGAAGAAATATCTGATGTTGTACTTTTTGAAAACTTCTAAAAGTCTCTTATAATCTGTCTCATCGTCATCAGCACTCTTAAGTTTGTATCTGACTGAACCTAAAGCTGATGATGGTGTAGTTTTCATTAAATCTAATTCGTATGCATCTTCCTTACCCATGTCATAGAATTGCTCATCTAAAACACCTTTAATTCCATGTGCTGCTCCGTAAACAGCTGTTATGCAATCCTGTTTCAATGCTTCCTGAATAACTCCGGCAGCACTGGCGTTAATAACTGATGTAGGACCACCTGACTGGCCGAACATACATGCTCCTTCCAAACGGCTCATAATATAACAACCTCCTTGAAATATATAAATAAGTTATCGATTAGACCAACATATATTGTTGCCCATATGTCCCGCAAAATACATTGTGCATGGTCAAAACAAAATCAAATAAAAATATAACATAATTTAGCCTGAAATGCAATTATCCTTGACAAAATATTATCAATTATTTTTAATAAATCCTTGATTTTCAAGAATAATCTGATAGAATTATAATGATAAAAATTTATGAAGAGTGGTTATAATAACTAATATATCAATATAAGGAGTGGGAAATATGCCATTAGTAACAAGTAAAGAAATGTTTAAGAAAGCTTATGAAGGCGGATACGCAATTGGTGCATTCAATGTTAACAACATGGAAATAGTTCAGGGAATAACTGAAGCTGCAAAGGAAGTTAATGCTCCTTTAATTCTTCAGGTTTCAGCTGGAGCAAGAAAGTATGCAAATCATACATACTTAATGAAACTTATCGAAGCTGCTATAATAGAAACAGGCCTTCCAATCTGTGTTCACCTTGACCATGGTGATACATTTGAACTTTGTAAATCATGTATAGATGGTGGATTTACATCAGTTATGATAGACGGTTCACATCATTCTTTTGAAGATAACATTAAATTGACAAAACAGGTTGTTGAATATGCACACGACAAGGGCGTTACTGTTGAAGGTGAGCTTGGCAGACTTGCCGGCATCGAAGATGCAGTTAACGTATCCGATGCAGATGCAGCATTTACAGATCCTGATCAGGTTCAGGAATTCGTTGAAAAGACAGGTGTTGACTCTTTGGCAATAGCAATCGGTACAAGCCATGGTGCATTCAAATTTAAAGGTGAAGCAAAATTGAGATTTGATATATTGGAAGAAGTTCAAAAAAGACTTCCAGGATTCCCTATCGTATTACACGGAGCATCATCAGTTGTGCCTGAATATGTTGAAATGATCAACAAATTTGGTGGCAACATGCCAGGTGCAAAGGGTGTTCCTGAAGAAATGTTAAGACAGGCAGCTAAAATGGCAGTTTGTAAGATAAACATTGACTCAGACTTAAGACTTGCATTAACAGGAAGTATCAGAAAGTACTTCGCTGAGAATCCTTCACACTTTGACCCAAGACAGTATCTTTCACCAGCTAGAGCTGCTATAAAAGAACTTGTTAAGAACAAGCTTATCAATGTGTTAGGTTGTGACGGTAAAGCTTAATATTTATTATATGATGAAAGGTGAGGGCAACCTCACCTTTTGCTATATAGATAGGAGTAAATCTTATGGAAAACAATAATTCTACCGGTAATGAAAAACAAAATAAAATTGATTACAAGGAAATATTCAGTTGGGTAAAATATATAGGGTCAGCAATATTAATTGCTTTGTTCCTGACCAACTTTGTAATTATAAATGCCTACATACCTTCGGGATCAATGGAAAACACAATTATGACAAAAGACAGGGTAATTGCCAGCAGACTTCATTACCTTTTTTCAGATCCTAAGAGAGGCGATATTGTAGTTTTTAAATTTCCAGATGATGAAAAGACAAACTTTGTTAAGAGGGTCATAGGCTTGCCCGGGGAAAGGGTTGAAATCAAGGAGGGACAAGTATATATAGATGGTATAATACTTGAAGAGCCCTATTTGAAGGAGACACCAAGGGCAGAAGATTTTGGACCTTATGAGGTTCCGGCAGACAGCTATTTTATGCTGGGGGATAATCGCAATGATTCAGCCGATTCAAGGGCTTGGAGGACAACAAACTATGTTCATAAGAGTAAGATGTTAGGCAAAGTTGCCTTCAAATATTTCCCGGGGCTTAAATGGTTGTGGTGACAAATATAGGAGGATAAGAAATTAGATGCATTGAAAATGCAGTGCTTCTGATTTTTTATCCTCTTTGCAGTAATTGCATATTTATAAAAATATCCTTACAAACATAAGTCGGAGAATTCTATTGCAGCATATTGCATAATACTTTTGCTCAATTCATCATCTGTACTTTTAAGGTTTGATGGTTTTAATCTTTTTATTGGAATTGTAAAGGTAAAAGTGCTTCCCGTACCGACTTCGCTAACAAACGAAATTGTACCTTTTAGAGCTTCTATGATTGATTTTACCAAGGACAAACCAATCCCTGTACCCTCGGACTGCCTTGTCAGTGAAGTGTCTACTTGTCCAAAACGCTCAAAAATATATTCATGGTTTTCTTTAGCTATTCCAATACCTTCATCTTTTACTGAAATTACAGCATATGTATTTTTGATAGTTATGTGAACCCACACCGATTTACTGGAAGGTGTAAATTTGATAGCATTTGACAAAAGGTTAAAAAGTACTTGTTCGTACTTATCTACGTCTATTGCCATGGATTTACTTTTTATATCGGACGTGAATTCTAGATTAACCCCCTTTTGCCCTGCAATAGGTTTTATACATTCGATAATTGAATTTGTAAGAAAAACAATATCAATGTTTTGCTCGTTAAATTTGATGTAGCCTTCTTTATATTTGGTTATATCAAGTAAATTATTTACAAGTCTAAGCTGCCTCAAAGAGTTTATATGAATTGACCTAATGTGTTTTTTTAATTTGCTGGATAATTCATTACCGTATAAGCTGCTGATTGTTTGAATTGCTGCATTAATAACAGTTAAAGGAGTTCTAAACTCATGACTCATGTTTGCTAAAAATTCGTCTTTAAATTTTATAGTACTTTCTAAAGCCTCTTTTTCTCTTCTTTCAGCTATTAGTAAAGCCTCTTGCTTATCTCTTAAAGCTTTTTCATATTCAATACGAGAGGTAATGTCCCGACTGCACATAACCCCCATTACAAAATTGTTATTTTCATCAAATATCGGGGTACCGCTGATTCCAACATATTGTTTTTTATCATTAACTATTGCATATATGGTTTTATCTATAACTTGCTGTCCGTTTCTAACCATATTCAAAGGCATTTGATCATAGGTGACTTCACTTCCGTCCATATTGAAAAATTGTGCATATTCAAAACAATTGCGTATTTTATTATTCATAAATGGACTTTGTTCGCGAGCAGCCTTATTTACAAATATATACTTATTGTTTTTGTCAAATATATATATTGCATCGGACATATTCTCCAGGACAGCTTTTATTTGTTCAACCTGATTTGTTATTAATTTATCCTGTGTTACTTGTTTTGTTGTATTACCATCACAATGTACTCTAAGTGAAATAATATTATTATCTTTATCTACAATCTTGTTGAAGCTTGGTACAGTATCTAAAATAGCTTCAAGCTTTTTGTTTCGTTCAGAAATAATATTGTTTTGCTCCTCGATACAATTTTTCTGCAACACTCTTTGGGTTACATCCTGATAGTTTGCAATAAAGTATTTGATTTTTCCATATTGATATATAGGTGTGATGTATAGATCCCAGTAAGTAATTTTACCGTCTATTCCACAGCGTTGAATATCGCTGCAAAAAATTATCTCACCTGTTTTTATAAGTTTTGTGATGCTTTCTTGGTCTTTGCTCCCTAAGTATTCTTTGTGAATTTCGTCAATTCTTTTTCCAATACTATTTTCTTTCTTGTTGTATGAGTTGTCTAAAAATTTTAAATACGTTTCGTTTGCATTAAGTAGTATCAAGTCAGGTACTGAGTATACAACAACGGCAGCTTTTGTATTTGAAAAAAGAGTATTAGGAACAATCTCTTCAAGTCTGGAATGCATTATTTCATTAAAAATTATTACTATTTCATCATCATGTGCATTAACAGTGATTTGCACTTCTCTTGTGTCAAAATCTTTGGTAAAAATAACAAAGCTTTTTTGGGTTTTTTCCAACTCTTTGATTTCAATATGAAGTCTCAATAGATTGTGGAAAATAAAATTAATATCCATGTTTAATATTTCATTTTTTTTGTATTTTGTAAGTTCGAGAAAAGGATTTCCAACCTCAATAATTTTATTTTTATAGGCCTTAATATATGACAAGTCCGGTTGGTAGAATTTGAGTTCCACACGATTTCCTCCTAGTAATAGATGTTAATATAGATAACGTACACTAAAGTTAAATTTATATAGTATCCAAACGTTATCTATAATTACGTTGTTTAAAATTTAGTGTATAACTATTGTATTATTATTTACATAAAAAATCCATAGTTTTACTATGCATTGGGTGCACGAAAAATCAATACACCCCTATGCATTAATTGTTTAGCAGATTTAAATTTTCTTTCAAATTTACTTTGGGTATAAACCGATGCTTAAAAGCTAATAATACCTTTTGAGGTGTTTTTTATGTCAAAAAAAGTAGGAATACCCAGAGCACTTTTCTATTATCAATACTTTCCACTTTGGAATACCTTTTTTGAAGAGCTTGGAGCTGAGGTTGTAGTTTCGGGCAATACTTCAAAAAAGATTATTGATAATGGAGCAAAGACTTGTGTGGATGAAGCATGCCTTCCAATTAAAGTATTTTATGGACACGTAATCGATATTAAGGATAAGGTGGATTTTTTATTTATTCCCAGGTTTACCAGTGTGTCAACAAGAGAATATATCTGTCCTAAATTTGGAGGCCTTCCTGATATGGTCAGGAATACTTTCAACGATTTACCTGAAATAATCGATGCAGAGGTGGACTTATGGAAAAAAGGCAGTAATCCTTATATTTCTGCTTTTGAGGTAGGTTGCTACTTTACCGATGACAGGAGACAGATCAGAGCAGCATACAAAAAAGCAGTTAATGCATTCAGGGAATACAGAGCCAAGGTTAAAGAAGGTATACTTCCGGATGATATTTTATTTAAAAAGCTTAGTCTTGTAAAAAAGAACGAAGGGCCTAGGTTGAATATTGCAGTAGTAGGGCATAGTTATAATATTTATGATGACTATGTAAACATGAATATGACTAAAAAGTTAAGGAATAGAGGCGTCAATATAATAACAATTGATATGGTGGATAGCAGAATAATAAAAGAAAAGTCAAAAAACTTATCCAAGAAGATGTTTTGGAATTATGGAACCAGAGCCATGGGAAGTACTATGCATTTTTTAGACAGAAAGGATATAGACGGGATTATTTACCTTATGAGCTTTGGGTGTGGTATTGATTCATTTGTAGGAGACCTTGTTGAAAGAAATATAAGAAGAAAGAAAGATTTACCGTTTATAGTTCTGACCATTGATGAACATTCGGGAGAAGCAGGTATGGATACGAGAATTGAGGCGTTTATAGATATGATCAGATGGAGGAATAAAGGTGAAAGTAACGTTTCCGCACATGGGTAATACGTACATTTCAGTCAAGGCACTTTTGGATGATCTTGGAGTAGAGTGTGTAATACCGCCTTTCAACAATAAGAAAACATTGGAGATAGGCACCAAGTATGCCCCGGAAATGGCGTGCCTTCCACTGAAAATTAATATTGGCAATTATATTGAAGCCTATGAAAAAGGTGCAGACACCATACTTATAACAGGTGGCAGAGGACCTTGCAGATTTGGGTATTACTGTGAGATGAGCAAAGAGATACTTGCAGATACAGATTATATAATGGACATAATTACGCTTGACAGTCCGAACGGAAATGTCAGGGAGTTTTTAAACAGGATCAAAAGGCTTGCAGGAGGCTTTAATATTTACAAGATTATTAAAGTTATAAGAAGTACAACTATTGTTTCAAAAAGGGTTGATGAACTTGAAAAGCTGACCTGGAAAGTAAGGCCGAGGGAACTGAAAAAAGGTTCAACTGACAGGGCTTACAAATCATTCCAAGCCAAAGTCAAAACTATAAAAGGTTCTTCAGAGATTTTAGAACTCATAGAAGAGACGAAAAAGCAGTTGCTTAAGATAGAGATTGACAAGGAATTTGTTCCATTAAAGGTTGGAATAGTAGGGGAGATTTATACAACAATAGACTCATTTACGAACTTCAATATTGAATCAATACTTGGAAATATGGGGATTGAGGTGGATAGGTCTGTTACAGTAAGCGGGTGGATAATTGAGCATATGTTGAAAAATATATTACCTGTGAGCAAGGAGCATAGCTATAAGGAAGCTGCAGAGCCATATTTAAGAAGAATGATAGGAGGACATGCGCAGGAAACAATAGGAAATGCTGTGCTATACGCCCAGAAAGGGTATAACGGAGTTATACAGGTATATCCGCTTACGTGCATGCCTGAAATTGTAGCTGAAAGCATATTGCCTTCTGTTGAAAAAGATTATGATATGCCTGTCCTGACCTTAATTATTGATGAATTAACTGGTGAAGCAGGCTATTTGACAAGAATAGAGGCATTTGTTGATTTGCTTTTAAAGAGAAAGGAGAGAAAGGAATTTGGGAAAAACATCGCTTTATCTAGGGGTTGACGTAGGTTCAGTCAGTACGAATCTGGTTGTTATAAACGGAGAAAATGAAGTGGTTGAGAAACTGTACTTAAGAACAAGCGGACAGCCTATAAATGCTTTGAGGACAGGAATGAAGAAGTTCGCAGATAAGTTTGGAGCAAATACAGTAATTCGAGGAGTTGGCACTACCGGAAGTGGAAGACAGCTTGCCGGTGTCATAATAGGAGCAGACATAGTAAAAAATGAAATTACAACACATGCTGTTGCTGCTCAAATGCTGGTTCCGGATGTGAAAACAATTCTTGAGATTGGTGGACAGGATTCAAAAATTATTATACTTAAGAACGGTGTTATATATGATTTTGCGATGAACACAGTATGTGCGGCTGGTACAGGCTCATTTTTAGACAGACAGGCTGCAAGACTTGAAATTGCAATTGAGAATTTTGGAGCATATGCATTAAAGTCAAGATCACCGGTAAGAATAGCTGGAAGGTGTGCTGTGTTTGCAGAGTCTGATATGATTCACAAACAGCAGACGGGTCATAGTACTGAAGACATAATTAATGGTTTGTGCGAAGCTCTTGTCAGGAATTATCTCAATAACCTTGCCAAAGGAAAAAATCTCGAGGACACTATTGTGTTTCAAGGTGGAGTGGCTGCAAATGTTGGAATAGTAGCAGCCTTTGAAAGAGCTATCGGCAAGAAAATAGTAATTCCTAAATACCATGATGTGATGGGTGCATATGGAGCAGCACTTATCGCTAAGGAGAAAATGGAAAAAGCATCAAATACAACTAACTTTTATGGATTTGGAACAGTTGATAATGAATACAAGGCTAGAAGTATTGAGTGTAATGATTGCTCTAATTTATGTGAAGTTATTGAAATTACATCAAATGGTGAAGTGCTTGCCAGGTGGGGCGACAGGTGTGGAAAGTGGTCGGCACTTAAGAAGGATAAAGAGATTGTAGGATAGCGTTTAGTTGGTGAAACCAGCCATAGCTTTGGGCTATAGCTGGTTTTTTTGAAACACCTTATTAATCACCATTTACTATTGAATCATAAAAATTTGTGTAATCGTAACGTTGTTCAGAAAGAAATCCTATTGCTGATCTCGGATGTTGGTTTAACTGACCTGTAAGCATGTAGGGAATGTCAAATCCCCAGCTTACATGACTTCTGAGTGCGGGAATGTGTCTTTCTACACACTCCAATATGGGTCTTAAATGATATTTTGGGTTCTTCAAGAAGCCCAAAATCAATTCCATAGGGCAATTACCAGCACCACGTCCGAGTCCTGCTATAGTTGCATCTACAAAACTTGTTCCAAGTATTATAGCTTCAATAGTATTGGCATATGCGAGTTGCTGATTGTTGTGGGCGTGTATCCCGATTTTTTTACCTGAATCCTGGGCATACTTGAGGTATTTAGAGGTCAGTTTATGGATGTCTTCTGAATAAAGAGAGCCAAAGCTGTCTACAACATAAATTACTTCAACTTCGGTGTTGGAGAGGATTTCTAATGCCTCATCCAAATCACTTTCCTTAAGTTGTGATATGGCCATAATGTTTATGGTAGTTTCATAACCTTTATCGTGAGCATCTTTTATCATATCAATTGCTGTAGGTATTTGATGAACATAGGTTGCAACTCTTACCATATCAATTACACTTTGATTTTTTGGGAGTATGTCTTCATGGTAATCAGTACGTTCGGCATCTGCCATTACAGACAGTTTTAGTGTGGAAGGATTTTCACCTACAATCTTCCTGATATCTTCTTCTTCACAGAATTTCCAGACGCCAAATTCGCTTTTTGCAGCAATTTTTTTAGAAGTCTTATAGCCCATTTCCATATAGTCAACACCGGCTTCAATACAAGCTTGATATACTGCTTTTACAAATTCATCCTTAAAACCGAATTTGTTTATAAGTCCGCCATCCCTGATAGTACAATCCAATACTTTTACATCAGGTCTATACGTCATCCAAGTTCCCTTTTTTGAAATTACTTTACTATTTGTTGTTTCCATCTTACACATTTAATACACCCTTTCGAATTAAAATTGTCAACAAAGCTACTGATTATGGGTGCATGATAATTAAATGCACCCACTGATTATAGCATTTGGCCTATTTGCTCATGGTAAAGAAAAGAGATACTACTCATAAGACCTTTGTTCTAAATAAAACCCCACAACAAAAGATCCACCATAATAATAACTCTGACCAATTAATTGATCTTTAGGAGTAAGCCATTACCAAGAGCCTCTTAAATAATATTTTTAAATTGTTGGTTTGTATTGATGGAAACGGAGAACAACACAAAAGAATGTATTTGAAAAGATTACATGACTTTTTATCTACCGTTCCTACCATACTACCGTTCTACAATTTCTATCTTAACAGAAGAATTGGAAATATAAAATACTTTTTTGAAAAATTTATCAGATATTTCATAGAAGTTTAGGAAAAATTATAATAGAATAAATTTAATATATTGACATGACGAAATTTTTATCGGAATGCTTTTATAAGCAAAAAATCTTAATGTTATAAGGAGAAGAATAGAGTGGCAATGAAAAGCTATTTTGTCGATCTACATGTGCACATTGGAAGGTCATCCGGAGGTAATGAAATTAAAAAAGCCACAGCAAATAATCTTACATTTGAAAACATTGCATATGACTCCTATTATAGAAAAGGTATAGATGTAATAGGTGTTGTTGATGCCATATCGCCATATGTTATAGAAGATATAGACATGCTGATTGACAAAGGTGAACTTGTAGAGATGAAGGATGGGGGAATGGAATATAGGAAAGGCCAGATACTGTTGCTCGGTGCAGAGATAGAAACCCATGAGAAAAAAGGATGCAGTGCACATTCTCTGTGCTTCTTTCCAACACTGAAGGCAATTAAGGACTTCTCAACTGATATGTGCAGGCATATAAAAAATATATATTTATGCTCGTCCATGAGCAGGCTTACCGGACAAGAGTTGTTCAATATAACGGAGAATCATGGAGGTGTTTTCATACCCGCCCATGTGTTTACACCACATAAAAGCTTTTATGGGAATTGCTGCGATAGCCTGCTTGAGGTATTTAAACCCGATTCCTTTGAAAAAATAGCTGCAATTGAACTCGGGTTAAGTGCAGATTCAATGATGGCAAGCCAGCTTAGCGAGCTTGATGGAAAAGCATTTATCAGTAATTCGGATGCACATTCTCTTATCAAGATGGGAAGGGAGTATAATATTTTCAATATGGAGCTCCCAAATTTTGTTGAGGTAGTGAAAGCACTTAAAGGTGTTGATGGGAGAGGAGTAAAGGCCAACTATGGTCTTGATCCCAAGCTCGGAAAATATCATAGAACTTATTGTTTGGTTTGTGACCGGGTTATTGATGGCGAACCTCCAGTATTGAAATGCCCGGTTTCTCAAAGACACAGCATAGTTGTGGGGGTAAAGGACAGATTACAGATTATCAGGGACAGAAGTGAACCGGAGATGGAGTTAAGAGCACCTTATAATTATCAGGTACCGCTAGAGTTTCTGCCAGGTGTCGGGCCTAAAACTATAGACAAGCTGATAAATCATTTCGGAAGCGAAATGAAGATTTTACATGAGGCTGCTTTTGAAGAATTGACACAGGTTGTAAAGGAAGAGATTGCAGTAAATATAATCCGTTCAAGGGAGGGAAAGTTGTCTATTGAAGCTGGAGGAGGGGGGATTTACGGAAAGATTGAGAAATAGGTATATGTACCATACCTAATAAGTGTCTGAATCCCCCTTGCACCATAAGTTTTTTCTCATAAATTAGCGTAACTTTTTAAGAATTTCAATAGTTTCCGGATCAAGTTGGTCTATTCGTGAAGAACCTTTGGAATTCTTTAATTTGAAGTTTTCCATTATGCTAGTAAGCATGTCTGCCTGGCTGGATAATTCTTCGCTTGCAGCTGCACCTTCCTGTGAGGTTGCAGAGTTTGTTTGTACCACCTGTGAGACCTGTATAATAGTATGGTTAATCTGAGAAATTGAAGAAGCCTGCTCATTTGAAAGAACCGAAATTTCTTTCATCAGGACTGTTGCCTTAGTAATTTCTTCAGATATCTTATTTAATGCTGTGGCAGTTTCATTAGCGATATTGCTTCCGATTTCTACTTTGCTTATAGAACCTTCAATTAAGGAAGTAGTTTCTTTTGCAGCCATTGCACTTCTTGCTGCAAGATTTCTGACCTCCTCTGCCACTACCGCAAATCCTTTGCCATACTGTCCTGCCCTTGCGGCCTCTACGGCAGCATTCAATGCAAGTATATTTGTTTGAAATGCAATATCATCGATTACTTTTATTATTTTTGATATATTTTCCGAGGAATCGTTTATATCCTTTATTGCATTGAGCATCTCTTTCATCCTACTGTTGCCAAGCTTTGCGCTGTCGCTTCCTATAACTGCCAGCTTTGCAGCTTCATTTGCTTTAATTGCATTCGTTTTTGTCTTTTCTGCAATTTCGTTTATCGATGTATTCAACTCTACAATAGCGCTTGATTGTTCGGTTGCTCCCTGAGCCAATGCCTGACTGGAATCAGCAATTTGTCTTGCACCGCTAGATACCTGTTCCGCTGCAATGCTGATATTTCCAAGAACATCATTAAGTGAGTTGATTATCATAATAAGAGAGTTTTTTATACCAATGAAGTCGCCAATATACTCGCCCTTGATATCTATGGAGAAATTACCTTCCGACAATTGACCAAGGCAATAGCCTATATCCTTTATGTAGCCGGAAATCAAGGTGATTGTCTCGTTAACAGCATTCTTAATTATCGCATGATCTCCCTTATAATCTCCCGTTATGCTGACATTAAGATTACCTTTTGACACTTCACCAAGTACGGATTGTGCCTCTAAAACCGGAGTAACGGCTGCATTAAGGGTGTTGTTTATGCCGTTGATGATTTTCTTGTATTCTCCATCAAAGTTGTCAGTGTTTCCACGTTCTCTTAAATTACCTTCCAGTGCACATGCAGTTAATTTTTCCGTCTCAATTGACAGATTTTTAAGGGTCTCTGTTACAAGTAGCATGCTCTTTGAGAGAATATCCTTGTCTGAACGTACCTGAATATTTAAGTTCAGGTCCCCTTTTGATATTTTTTCAGCAGCATAAGCCTGTTCCTTTGTGCTTTGAATAATTTTGTTAAAACTATTCATCAAGATACCTATTTCATCCTTTGATTTGCTTTTTATATTCACATCAACATCGCCTAAAACCAATTTTTCAGATACCTCTACCAACTTATAAATAGGTTTTTCAATAAGATATTTCGTAATAATAATGCTGGACAGTATAAACAGAAGTTCAAAAAACATTATTATGAACCAGAATTTAAGCTCTAGTGAGCTGATAGCACCAAACAATTCTTCCTTTGGTACTGCCATTCCGATACTCCATTCAGTATGGTTTATTGGAGCATATGACACAAAGAATAATTCATCTTCACTTTCATATTCGCCGTGGCCGGTTTCTCTGCTTATCATTGCCTCGTGAATCTCTGTTATGTTTTTAAGTGTATCGTCTTCTTTTAACTTATAGGCATTTATTACATATTCGGGATTGGGATGAGCAATAGTTGTTCCTGACTGGTTAATAATAAATGTATAGCCGTTTTCTCCTAACTTTAGTCCGGAAACCATATCACTTAATGTATTATAATCAATGGTAGCTGATAATACGCCACTTACCTTTCCCTGGCTGTCTTTGATAGGTGATGCCAATACCATAACCATTTTGTTATCAAATTTACTTAATAGTGGTTCACTTACGTTGGTATTACCTGCTAAAGCTTTTTTAAAATAATCTCTTTCAGATAGGTTTGAGGTATTGCCGTCTGTAGAAAGTGCGCCTCCGTTTATATCTATGAGATTAAGTCTTAAATACCCCAGTCGTTGGACTTCGCTCAATAGTGAGGTATTCATGCTTTCCCAATTCATAGTTTTGACTTCCTGTCGTGCAGCTATTGCCTCAATATTGGAGATATGAACACTAAGGGTTTTTTCAACAAGGTCAGCAGCGTTTTTTGTGTTACTTAATGAGAATAAATTAATATTTTCTTCGAGAGCTTTGTTTACCTGGTTATTTATATAGAAGCCAAGCAATCCAAAGCTGACCATAATTAAAACAGTAAGACAGATAGTAATCTTTATTCCTATCTTCATTTTCCTGAAAAATAGCATAAAGGACCTCCTTTATTAAATTGGGATTTATAAAAATCCTGTCATATAAATATCGGATTTTATGCATATAATATTTAAGACATTAATTTGAATTGATGTGAAACATATGTCAGCTATAGCTTTGTACAATTAGTATAATCATTTTCGTGATTTATATAGTTGTTTTGCAAGAATGAGGTAAACTTACATGGCAGAGTTCAATATTGCCTTAATATCTTCAGCAGTACCCTGTCTTGGATTTGTATAAGAACATATATCTTTTATGGAATTCTGGGAAATTTCCTCAATATCCTCCACCAAAAGCCCCATTTGATTTAAATTTCCTGGGATTTCAAGGTCTTGCCGTAAATTATTTATTGCTTCAATAATTTTATCAACAGCATTAGATTTACTTTTATACTTAACACCTAATACGCTACAGATTCTCTCTATCCTGTCCTCTGGTATTGAAACAGCATTAAATTCAAAAACGTATGGAAGCAGGACAGCATTATAATTACCGTGATTCTGATTATAAAAGCCTCCCAATTGGTGTGCTATTGAATGCACATAACCTAAACCGGCTGCATTAAAGGCCATACCGGCCATTGCACCTGCGTACATCATTTGTTCCCTTGCTTCAAGGTCATTTCCATTTTCATATGCCCTTTGAAGATATTTAAAAACCATAGCTAAAGCTTGGAAAGCCAGCGAATCCGTTATTGGGGATGCTTCAGTTGCACAAATGGCTTCTATTGCATGTGAAGCTACATCTATTCCTGAACTCGCAGTTACTTCTTTTGGCATGCTCATCATAAATATTGGGTCGTTGACAGAAATAAATGGTGTTGTCATAGGAGATGTGATTACCATTTTAACTTTTCTGCTTTCATCTGTTATTATCGAAGTCATGGTTAATTCTGCTCCGGATCCTGAAGTGGTATTTATTGCTATTTGGGGAAGAGCCATTTTGGGGACTTTGTTATACCCTTCATAATCTATTATGGAGCCACTATTTGCAGCTACTGTTGCTATTGCTTTTGCACAGTCGTGGTTTGTCCCGCCACCAATAGATATTATTAGTTTATAATCACGTTTTAAAACATTGATTCCCTTATCAAAATATGCCAACCCATCTTCAACGAATGATACAGTGGGGTTAGGGTGCTGAATTCCATCGAAGATGTCGTACGTTATAAATAGACTTTTTAAAATTTTTTCAACATTTTCTACATAACCTAGTTTTATCATATTCACATCAGTAACAATTAGAGCCTTACTGAGCTTCCAGTCCAGCAACTCATTTGGCAAATCCTTAATTGCTCCAACTCCAATCAGGTTGGTTTTTGGTATGATAAAATTGTGTGTGTTTTCCATTACATACTCCTCCAAGTAAAAGATGAACTATTTTTATTATTTCACATCTAAGCTCCTAATATTTGTACCGGTGTTTATTATTTTTGCATCTACCTTTATATTAACTGGTACCTCAGGAAAAATCTCATTCCATTCCTTTTCGTATTTCTGATTCCACAATTTTGGATACTTCCTAAAAAGCTCAAACCCAAAACCAAATATATCTGATTGTAATTCCTTTTGCCCCTTTTTTAATGCTGCTTCTATATCGGATGTAATAGATTTTGAAAGCTTATCTTCCAGTTGCTTTATGTCCTTGTTATCCAGGAAGTCGGTATTGCCAAATGCATAGTATTTTCTCAGACTGCTTGTAACTTTTACATTTATGTCTATTGACACAGTGCCATTGATAAGCTTGACTTTTATCTTACTTTTGGAATTTGTAACACGAAAATAGGCTTCATCACGTTTTGTTTCGCCTACCGATCCGGTATATTTGTACGCATTGATTTTTTTACCGGTAATCCATCCGAATCCCAAACTCTGTTTCTGATCAAGCCAGCCTGCCAAACTACCCCCCTTAAAAGCTGCAAGACCGGAAACTGTAAGTTTTCCTTCCTTTTGTTCATTTGCCTTTACATTTTCAGTAATACCACCTTTGATATCAGGTTCCTTAATTGTAGTGGTCGTACATGGACCTACAGCTTCCAAGCCACTTATGGAAAGCATTTCTAAAAATTTTTGGATGGTGACAGAGAAAGATGCTCCGTTTGATGACGCTGTATCCAACAAATTGCTTAGGGTATTTCCTGAAATTTCAGAATGAGAAGAATCAATAGTGCTTAAAACATTTTCAGCTTTACCAGGTGTAAATATCACATTAGTAGAACTTCGAATGGAAGGTGCCCTGTCATGGACTTCCATCATTGGTAAGAGTATATTTTTTGCCGCATCCTCACCTATTATTAATATTTTGGAATATCCGTAGAAAAAGTTTTTGTCTACCACTTGCTGCAATTTTGACAAAGCTCCAAATAAGGTTGTGTCAGCAGCAGAATGTACAAGACCCTTGTTTTTGGATTGTTCTTCACTTCCACTACCTCTACCTGGTTTTGAAGTTGGTATGAACTGTAAAGTAAAAACGATATTTTCCGTTTGCTTATCAAAATCTATACCGATTGCAATAATTTGAGCGAGATCGTTATATTCGACGTAATCCCAGCAGCCAGTCTGCGGAATTAATAGTAAAATACACAAGGCTAATGCAAGTATTTTTCTAATCATTTAGCAACACTTCCAATCCGGTTTCTTCTGATTTTCACACTTATAGATGTAAGAATAAGAATGAGTATTGAAAAGGGTAATAAGATGTAACGCCCGAGAAATACTGCAATAAAATATGATTTTGTATAAGAATTAAGTAAAATAGCTGGAATTAAAATGGCTGAGGCTGTAAGTGCCAATTGAAGCTTGGGACCTTTTTCGCCGAAGATTCTTTTAAGGGAAATCCACGAGCAGTACATGCACATGATAATTTTACCAAAAGCAATAAATTGATATGTTCCAATCACTAAGATTTCTAGACCGTAAATATAAGAACCTACAGTTATAAGTCTTGCAGCATTAACACCGCCAAAGGCTATACGTTTTGCAATTTCAGGACTCATCATAGCTATTATGATCAAAATTGCAAGCGAAAATACTACGGCAGATGAAATTATACCGCTTATCACCCAACTTCGATGCTTAGAGGGATCGGGAATGTTGGAAACGATTACCATAAGAAAAAGTAGCAGTTCTGATGAAGCGCCAGCCATAAATATAATTCCGTTTATAACCCCAGGAAGTGATGTGTCGAACACTGGAAATATATATTTGATATTAATCATTTTGGGAAAGGCAAAAATAAAGCATGAAAAGTAATTCATCAAACCGATAACAGTGAGAATTTCAACAAGCCTGCATATAACTGTGATATCGCTGTTTAATACTAAAAAAACTATTAAGACCATAATAAACATAATCACCGGTGCAGGAGTATTCTGCAAGATGAATACTTTCAGCATTTCTGCGAACATGTTTATATGTGTGGCTGCAATGCAAACATTTAATACAATGAACATTATACATAATAAGCAGTTTGGAAGTTTGCCAATGCCTTGTTTTAAGGTGTCAAAAATAGTACCTTCAGGATTGAATTTACTTAAATACATTAGCCATAATGCAAAAGGGATAATGGCTAATATGCCTGCAAAAGCGGCAACCCATGCTGCTCTGTTTGTATCGTTGTCAATCCAGGTATGGGTGTAAACAATGTTTCCAATTATACCTAAAAATGTACAGAAGAATATCTGCTCTCTTGTCAGCTTTAAGTTTTTTAACATATACAATTACCTATTCCCGTTTTGATTTTTGAAGCCTTTGTTGTTGTTACTTATACTATTGTCACCAAGTAGCATACCTGGTTGCTTTTTATTGTTCTTAAAAGGTGCTCGTATGAAAGTATCTTTCATTGCTTGCATATCAAAGGGTACTAGTGGATACATGTAAGGCATACCGAAGGAGTGCAGTGATACAAGATGCCAGGTTACGAGCGTTAATCCGTTTATTAAACCAAACATTCCGAAGGTACCTGCAAAAAGAATCAATAGATAGTTAATGAGCCTTGAGGGATATACTATTGTCGTACTGGAGATGGCAAAAGACGATATTGCCGATACAGCTACTACAATAATAACTGAAGCACTTACATAACCAGCTGTAACAGCCGCTTGTCCGATAACTACAGCTGCCAATGCACCTATAAAGTATCCCACTGACCCTGGAAGTCTTAAGGATGCTTCACGTATAATGGTTATGGCCACAGAGAGTATTAACACTTCCACGATAGATGGAAATGGAACACCATCCCTCCCTGTTGCTATATTTATGGCAAGTGGTGCAGGAACTATAGCTTGATTATATGTTACAAATGATACATATAGTGCTAAAATTGAAGTCGATAGTATAAAAGAGAATATTCTTACCAATCTCAAAAAAGAAACAACAAAAGTATTTTCGGAGTAGTCATCCATTGTTTTGAAATTGTCCCAAAAAAACATGGGAGCTATAAGTGCAAAAGGACTGTTGTTGCACAAAATAGCAGTATAACCCTCTGAAAGTCTTTTTGCAACCAAATCCGGACGCTGTGTTTGCCTGTATTTTGGAAATACAGACAAGGGTTTTTCAACTATAAGCTCTGCCAGGCTGCCTATACCATCCATGGATTCAACATTAATATTTTCAATACGTTTCCTGACTTCGTTTACGACCTTTAAATTTGACTTGTTTTTTAGCCAAAGCAACTTTATTTTTGTACGAGACAAGCTGCCAACTATAAATTCTTCAAAATGAAGATCGGGAGTAGGGAGCCTCCTGATAATCATGCTGCAGTTTGTTTGAACATCTTCGGTAAATGAATCTTGCGAAGCCAGAACAGTGGCTTCATTATTAGGGGCTTCTACTGCTCTGTTTTCAAACTTTCGAGAGCCAATGGCAAAGGCTTCATTTGAACGCTGTAAAAAAACAATTGTATACCCGGTAAGTAGATAGTCCATCAATTGCTTCATTTCACAAGTTTTTTTTATGTCAGGTATTTGTATAAACTTTGATTGTATTAACATAGATATATGCTGTTGATCAAGTACGGTATCAATTTTACTTTCAATCAAAGGCTTTACTATATGACTGCTTATTAAATTTTTGTCTACAATACTCTGTATGTAAGCAATACCGACCTGAGCCTTTTTTTCTAAAATATCATATTTGGTGAAAGTCAAACCAATGCCGTTTCCGAGAACACTGACTAAAAAAGCATGATTCTCATCTATTGCATGGGAAATCGCACCGTTTTGAGCTTTAGAAGGTGCTTTTTTATAACTATTCTTATGAGTGCTTTTTTTAGCTTTGCGAGTGCTTTTATCTGTCAGCTTCATGGCACGCTTTTCGTATTTCTCCACTTTGATACTCCTCATAACTGAAATTATATATTAAACGCGATAAAGATTTTAAATCGTGCTTCAATTTCCTTAATAAAATATCACGAAAATCAAATTTTTCAATGAATAATCATTTTCGTGATTTATATAGCTTGTGCAGAAGCCAAGATATTATTCGGATTACAGGTCTTTTCAGTAATTAAATAAAAAAGGGCATTGTACTGCAATCTTTAATCCGCAGTACAATGCCCTTTTTGTATTATTAATTGTGTTTTATACTATCCATCTGATTAAGGCCATATCAAAGGTATTGATCAAATCCGGATGATGCGGTATTACTCTGAAGGTATAGCCATATTCTCCACCTTCGAACAGTTTAACAATTGCTGCATAACTGTAAGTGCCTTCACTGGTTTTTTCCTCAAGGTTCATATCAACAATTTCAGGATTTTCTATACTGTTATTTTTACCTATGTTTCCATAATAGACCTGAACTTTAACACTTGAAGGTTCTAAACTACCAAGATAAACAGAAGCATTAATTTTTATATTTTCACCCGATATAAAATTCTTTTCCTTTAGGTGATTGGAGGATTTGTCAGCTAGTATCTGAACTTGTGGCCAGAATTTCTCAACCTGAGATTTCCAATCCGACAAATCTATAGAATGCTTATATTTACTTGCTATAATTTTATTCACTTTATCCATCGAGGTGACATAGTACTTGTTAGTATAATCCTGAACCATTCTATGAGTACTGAACAGGCCGCTGTTTGTTTTTATTGACTCCTTCATAACCTTAACCCATTTTTCAGGAACTCCGTTTTCATTCCTATCAAAGAACAGAGGAAGGATATGCTTTTCAAGAGTATTATAGATAGATTCACTGTCGGCATTGTCCTGATAATGTTCATTATCATAGAAAGTGTCATCGCCTATTGACCAACCGTTTTTGCCATTGTAACCTTCACACCACCAGCCATCTAAAACACTAAAGTTTATAATACCGTTTATACATACTTTCTGACCGCTTGTTCCACTTGCTTCAAGAGGTCTTCTTGGATTGTTGAGCCAGATATCAACACCCTGTACCATGTTTCTTGCAAGGGTCATATTATAGTTCTCAACTAATATTACTTTACCCACAAATCCTTGCTGTTTTGCAATATCATTAATATGCTTGATTATTTCGTGAGCAGGTCCGTCAGCGGGGTGTGCCTTACCGGCGAAAATAATTTGCATGGGTTTGTTAGGGTCGTTAAGAAATCTTTGAATACGTGCCAAATCCCTGAATATGAGATTAGCTCTTTTGTAAGTTGCAAATCTTCTTGCAAAACCTATAGTCAATGCATTTGAATCCAGCAAGGTATCTACCTGTCTTATACTTTCAATAGATTCCCCATTGGCGGCTCTTTGTTCTTTTAACTTTTCCCTTATAAACCCAATCATTTTTGTTTTTAAGACACTGTGAGTTTTCCATAACTCTTCATCCGGTATTTTATCTACGTTTTCCCATACTTTGTTGTCATATAATTCTTCTTTCCAGTTTTTATCAAGGTACTTGTCATACAGGAATTTGATACTTGGGGACAACCATGTAAGAGTATGGATACCATTTGTTATGTGTCCGATAGGCACTTCGTCTTCAGGTATCCCTGGCCACACATTTTTGAAAATATTCCGGGATACTGCTCCATGGAGTTCGCTAACTCCATTCTTCTGTCCTGCAAGAGTTAATGCAAGCACAGTCATATTAAAGTTCTGGTGATCACCGATCTTAAGACCCAGATCTAAAAACTCATGTCTGCTGATACCAAGTGAAGGCCAGTAGTTGCCAAAATATCTGTCGATCATCTCAAGCGGGAATACGTCATTTCCGGCAGGAACAGGTGTGTGCGTGGTAAATATGAGAGAAGAAGATACTACTTCCTTAGCATGGCTAAAAGGTAGTTTTTTGTCCTGTACCAGCCTCCTTATAAGTTCGAGACCTAAAAATGATGAGTGACCTTCATTCATATGGAATACTGTTGCTTTGATATTTAATGCATCAAGTACTCGTGCACCTCCGATGCCAAGAAATATTTCCTGTTGTATTCTGGTTTCCTGATCACCGCCATATAATCTTGCCGTCAGACTTCTGTCATGAGGGCTGTTTTGCTCAACATCAGTATCAATTAAGTACAAATTCACACGCCCGACTTTTACCTGCCAGACTTTTGCTAAAACTACTCTTCCAGGCAATTCAACACTTATCTGAATTTGCTCACCTTTATGGTTCAAAGCAGGTTTTACTGGAAGGTTGGAAATATTCAAATCATTAAATATGGTTTCCTGCCAGCCTTCGCTGTTTATATGCTGGCTGAAATAACCCTGCTTATAGAATAGACCGATAGCAGTGAAGGGTATGCCTAAATCACTGGCTGATTTACAATGATCTCCTGACAATACTCCAAGACCTCCGGAGTATACCGGCAAGACTTCATTAAGACCGTACTCCGCAGAAAAATATGCAACCATATGGTCTTTCTTATCTGGATAAGTTCTTCTGAACCATGTATCAGACTTTTCCATGTATGAGATATAATTATTTACTACATTTTTATATCTTTCCATGTAATCCTGGTCATGAACCTTATCTTCGAGTTTTTTCTGACTTACTTCCTTCAAAAACCTAACAGGATTCTTATTGAGTTTTTCCCAAAGGGCAAGGTCAATTTCTCTATATAAGTCAATTGCTTCAGAATTCCACGACCACCATAGATTATAGGCAATGTCCCTCAATTTAGATAATTCATCTGGTATTACTGCTGTTACTGTTATTTTTCCAAATAGATACATAGGATCCCTCCATTTGATTATATGCTATATTATTATCCATTTTTAAATAATAAATAACATAAATATTTTATTACGTTTTTTCTGAAAAATAGCTATAAATTATAATTACTTGAACACGAACTTCTTTTTAGTATGTGAAACAACATAGACTTTAATTATTTGGATAAGATTACCTAGATTCTTATCCAAAATGATAACACAAATTTAATTATTATGGTAGTGTTTTTTTAAAAAAAATTAAATTATTAATATTTTTCTGACTGATATAAAGAAGATTAGTCACAAAAATATATGTATTAACATCTATAAGTATAGTACCTATAGTTGGCAATTAATTTGAAACTTATACATCTATAATAAATATTCATTAGAATTGGATATACTATAGATGAAAAACTCTTGTGAAATAGTAAAAGTACTATAAGGTGAATTTTGTAAAAAATATTTTGTAAAGACCTTGGGAGGCGAATTTTTATGAAAGAAAACAAAAAGGAAAAACCTTGGGATGATAATCTACCTAAGAACAAGGAATATATAAAGCAGTTTTTAAAAAAGAGTGAGGCTGAAATAAAAAAGCAATCCGGAGAGGGTAAAATTAAGTGATTGTAAAAGAAAAATTTTAACGGTTTTTATGTTTTCCAGATTATTTCTATACTAAAATTATGTATTTTGAAGAAAATAAAGCTATGATTAAAAGATTTTTAATTTATGGATTTGCAGGATGGAGCATGGAAATATTTTGGACAGGATTGCATTCGCTGCTAACAGGGGATCTGACCCTGCAAGGATATACAAACCTATGGATGTTTTTTATATATGGCTGTGCTGTGTTTTTAGAACCCATTAGTGATGTATTAAGCAGATGGAGGTGGACGTTTAGAGGACTTTTGTGGATTGTAATAATTTGGGGAATAGAATACACGAGCGGACTGATTTTATATAATACATTGGGTGTATATCCATGGTATTATTCCGGACCATTTGCTATTGACAATCTTGTTAGAATAGACTTTGCTCCTGCCTGGCTTGTAGCCGGGTTGATATTTGAGCGTTTGCATAAAGCTTTGGATGCTATGGAAATTGCAAGATAAATACAAAAAGCAGGAAAGGATAAATGCTCCAGAGGTTTGCTGTAAGGCTATTTTAATTTGTAGCTATTGAGCTTTGTGTAAAAAGCAGTTATAATAGTTTTATACCCATACCGAGTATAGGAGGAATGGTTATGGAAAACAATAATGCAGATAGTGAATGCTATGAGAGCAAAGAAGACATTCTTAAACGATTGAGAAGAATAGAGGGGCAAATAAAGGGGATACATAAAATGATAAGTGAGGATAAGCAATGTGTGGATATCCTTACACAGGTAGCAGCAGTAAGGGCTGCTATAAATAAAGTTGGAGGTGTAATCCTTCAACGGCATTCGAAGAATTGTCTTCACAATGCTCTAGAGGGTGAAAATAAAAAAGAAGTCGTAAATGAACTTGTTGATACAATACAAAAATTTTTAAAATTTGTAGATTGATGTTTTTCTTTATTAAGTATGGGTAAAAATATAGTAAAGTATTGATTGTTAATTTTTTGTAATTTGAATAAGGAGTAGCTGAAGTTAAATTATAGCCTGAGTTATATTTTCAGCATTCCTAAGCATTAGTAGATGAAAATATAAACTTATTAGGAGGATGAATTATGGCAAATGAAAAGGTTACAGTTATAACCAAAAATAATTTTGAGCAGGAGGTCTTGAAATCTGATCAGGCGGTTTTAGTTGACTTTTGGGCACCCTGGTGTGGACCTTGTAGAGCAGTGGGACCAATAGTAGATGAACTTGCAGGCGAGTATGAAGGCAAGGCGAAAGTGTCAAAGCTAAATGTTGATGATGAGGGCGAAATAGCTGCTAAGTTTAGGGTTATGAGCATACCCACAATTATGATATTTAAAAACGGAGATGTAGTAGAAAAAGTTATTGGAGCTAGGTCAAAGACTGAATTAGCATCTCTTATTG
Source organism: Bacillota bacterium (assembly GCA_023398495.1). Lineage (GTDB taxonomy): Bacteria > Bacillota > Clostridia > Acetivibrionales > Acetivibrionaceae > Acetivibrio. Next base: position 60,753 of record JAEWSG010000088.1, on the reverse strand, counting down.
ATAAGCATATATAGGTTAAGGGTAGAAATCAGGTAGTCCAGGAAGCTGGTTTCTTGATAATAATAGAACTATAGATAAGCCATACAAATAATTTGTGTGGTTTTTTATTTGGATAATTTTTTTATAAAAAAAGAAGGATTTTGAAAAATTGTATTGAATATAAAATATATACGTATATCAACAATTATTATGTTTTGGGATAAAATAGGAGGAACCAAAATGGCAGGAGAAAAAAGGTTTGGAACATCGCTTTTTGGTTTTAAACAGTCAGATGTTAATTCTTATATTGAAAAGATACTAAGGGAATTTGACGATAAACTCAAAGAGAAAGAAAGCGAAATTGCAGAGTTAAAAAATCAATGCAGGGAGTTTAGAATCAAATATGAGGATGTAGCTCGAAAGACTAATCAAGTAAGTGAGGATCGGTCTAAGATTGCTGATGTTCTGATAAAAGCTCAGGAAAAAGCTGAGACAATATTGGAAGAAGCAAGAAATCAATCACATGAAGAAAGAAAGAAGCTTACCGAATTAACAGAAAAAGAAAAGGAAAAGCTGGTCGATATAAAACAGGAAATCAAATTACTGAAGACGGATGTTACTAAAGTCTTGAAAAAGTATGAAGAAGAGCTTAATAGAGTGCTTGAGACTGTTGAAGAAACGACAGATATGTATAATACTGCTGTTAATCATGATAATACAGAGTCTGCAGATGAAACTTCAGATATCCTTGATGAGATTATGGAAGAGTTTACAAATAAAGCAGCTTCAGCTACTGAAGAGGAATAGTGTGAAAAATCAAGAAAGTTAAAAAGTTAAAATACCCTATTGAAAGATGGTATTTTATTTGGTATAATCATTTTTAATAATTTATAACCTAAAAACGATAATAGGGGAAGAGTACATATTTGATTTTTCTAGAGAGCCGGCGTAAGGTGAAAGACGGCAAATGATAATATGGAAGGCAGCCCTTTAGTTTCACCTTGAGAAATGATGACAACACTTAGAGGTCTGATAATAGAGGTTGACGTTTCCTTACGTTATAAAGGATAAATATCGGAATTTTTTATAAAGTACCGATATTAATTGAGGAGAACACTATTAAGTGTTAATTAGGGTGGTAACGCGGATTACTTCTTCGTCCCTTCGAGGGGATGGAGAAGTTTTTTAATGCCTAAGAAAGTGCATTACTTTCTGGCATCAAAAAAGTCTACCGCAAGACTGTTGCTGCAGAGAAATACCCTGGTTTTAAATCGGCGAAGCAGACTTTTTTATTTTGTTGGGTATAATCTAGTTGATATAAAGGTATTTATATATTATTAAGTTAAATGAGGAGGATAACTAATATGGAAGAAATTTTAGAGATATTAGAGAAGAATAGTAGAGCCACTGATGAGCAGATAGCTGTTATGCTCAATAAAAGTGTTGAAGAAGTTAGAGCTGCAATAAAAAAATATGAAGAAGATAACGTTATATTGGGTTATACTTCAATGATCAATTGGGAAAAGACACAAAAGGAAAGCGTAACAGCTCTGATAGAAGTGAAGGTTACTCCTCAAAGAGGTCAGGGATTTGATAAGGTTGCAGAGCGCATATACAAATTTCCCGAAGTTAAAGCATGTTATCTGATGTCAGGCGGGTTCGATCTTACTGTAATTGTAGAAGGAAAGACAATGAAGGAAGTTGCTCTGTTTGTTGCAGAAAAATTATCTCCTTTAGATTCTGTATTGAGTACAGCTACTCATTTTGTATTGAAGAAATACAAAGATAAGGGTGTTATATTTGAAGAGGATCACAAAGATGACAGGGAGGCTATTGTATTATGAACATGAAGGATATGTTGATACCTACGGTCCGGGATTTGCCGCCCTCCGGGATTAGAAAATTTTTTGATCTGGTTAATGAAATGAAAGATGCAATATCTCTAAGTATAGGAGAACCTGACTTTGTAACACCGTGGTGTGTCAGGGAGGCGGGAATATATTCACTTGAAAAGGGACACACCCACTACTCGCCTAATTCGGGATTTATGGAACTTCGTGAAGAAATATGCAATTACTTAAAGAGAAGATATGGACTGATTTACAGTTCTAAAGATCAGGTTATTGCTACTGTGGGCGGAAGCGAGGCTATTGATCTTGCTTTAAGGGCTCTTGTCGGACCAGGTGATGAAGTAATACTTCCTGAGCCTAGTTTTGTTGCTTATAAGGCTTGTATAGTTTTGACCGGGGCAACACCAGTTTTGATAAATTTACGTGCAGAAGATCAGTTTAGACTTACGCCCGAACTTCTAGAAAAGGCAATAACTCCAAAAACCAAAGTTCTTATTTTACCATTTCCCAATAATCCAACCGGTGCCGTAATGACAAGGGAGGATATTATTAAAATTGTTGAAATATTGAAAGACAAAAATATAATTGTGCTTTCGGATGAAATCTACTCTGAACTTACTTATGAAGGTGAGCATGTTTCCATAGCAAGCTTTCCTGAGATGAAGGAGAAAACCATTTATATTAGCGGATTCTCAAAAGCGTATGCCATGACAGGCTGGAGACTTGGGTATGCCTGTGGACATCCTGAACTTATAGGAGCTATGTATAAAATACATCAGTATGCAATTATGTGTTCCCCCACAACTGCACAATATGCAGCTATAGAAGCTCTAAAGAAAGGGGACGAAGATGTTCAGTCTATGAGGCGCGAGTATAACAGAAGAAGGAGGGTTATGCTTGATGGATTTAGAAAGGCAGGTCTTGACTGTTTCGAACCTTTTGGAGCATTCTATATGTTTCCTTGTATAAGGTCTACAGGGATGAGCTCAACTGAGTTCTGTGAGACTTTGTTATTGAAAGAAAAAGTTGCGGTTGTGCCGGGTTCGGCATTTGGAGATAGCGGAGAAGGATTTGTGAGGGTTTGTTATTCAAATTCCATGGAAAATATAGTTGAAGCGTTAAAAAGAATAAATCGCTTTGTTGAAAATAATGGTCGGGGAAAATGACAGTATGTATAAAATGATAGCAATAGACCTTGATGGCACATTGCTTAATTCGAATAAAGAAATTTCCTATGAGAATAGGAAATGTATTAAACTGGCACTTGAAAAGGGTGTTAAGGTAGTTATTTGTTCTGGCAGGATCTATACCGGAGCTAAAATATACTCGGAACAATTATCTTTGCAAGAGCCGCTGATAGTATGCAATGGTGCTGTTATCAAGGACACAAAAACCGATGACGTATTATTTACAAACCTCCTTTCAAAGAAAGACTGTTATGACGTTATTAATATATTACATGATGAAGATATTTATTTTCATACTTATATAGATGATATTATGTATGCTGAAAAGCTTGACTATTCAGCTCTTCACTATATGTTGAAAAGTAAGGATCTAGGGAGTGACTTGCGGATTGATGTAAAAATAGTTGAGTCAGTTTATGATATGATTGTAAGAGGCAATGTGAATCCCTCTAAAATAGTTGTAATGTCTTCGGATCTGAAAGCTTTGTTGAGGGCAAGAATGGCCGTTGAGAATATAAAGACAATTGAAGTGGTAAAATCAAGTCATGACAATTTTGAGGTTCTGAACTATGGAGTTAGTAAGGGGAAAGCCTTGGAGATTATTTCCCGGAAATTATTTGTAAAAAGAGAGGAAATAATTGCAATAGGTGATAACGAAAATGATTGTTCAATGCTTGAATATGCAGGTTTTAGTGTTGCAATGGGAAATGCTGAGGAAAGTATAAAGAATATTTGTGATTTTGTGACTACTTCAAACGATGAGAATGGTGTTGCCCATGTCATAAAAAAATTCGTACTATAATAAATAGTACGAATTTCAAATGTGTATATAAAATTGTGCAGGATTAACTAAAAATTGTAGCGCTACATTTTACTTATAACTTGTCCAAACTTAACAAATATAACTACTTCTTCTAGTGTCAAGCTGAAGCTTCATGTACAAGACAATCAAAGTGTCAAGTTCTTGACTGGTTGCTAATATTTCACAATCATCGCCATGATCCATAACATTGTGAAGCTTTTCTCTTAAATTTTCTATTTTACTCAACGCATCGACCTCCACAAAAACAAAATTATATATTAAACATGGCCATGTTTTTTACAAATTTAAAACAAAAACTTGTATAGTAACAATTTACTGTGATAAAATAAATCTGCAATGCATTTCCTTTAGCTTTCATACATATTTTATAGCAACACTTTGTTGCTGTCAATAAAAAAATACAAAAAAATGTAATCAAAATGTTGCATTAATATGAATATGTAGATAAAATATACTAAAACTGATTCTTGGGGTGGAAAAAATGTCTTTTGCGTTGATGCTTAAACAACTTAGGGAACAAAGTCGATTATCTCAAAAGGATATAGCAGACTATCTAGGCATTACGCGTCAGGCGGTTGCTTCCTATGAGCTTGCCAAAAGAGAACCGGATTATGAAATACTAAAAAAACTTGCAGATTATTTTGGTGTTTCTATTGATTATATTTTAGGTAGGGCAAACTGTAGAGATATGAATGCTCTTACCGTTGGCAGTAATATAGATTTGATAAAAGGGAATTTTACATATAAGGAGTTATCTCAGGATATAAGTGCAAGAGTTGGGGCATTAATCTTTCCTGATATGCTGGAGTTATATGCAAAAGGTGAGAGAATGCCTTTCGTAGGTACAATAAAAATTCTTGCCAAGTATGCAAAAGTAAGAGATTCCTTTTTTTATCATTTTAATACCCCGGAAAGCTATGAAAAAGAGAAGGAACTTTACCTTCTCGAAATGAGTCAGCAAAAGCAGACAGAGAAAGTTGAAGAAAATTCCAATACATTGGACATTTTCGATGATCAACTAAAAAATTGGATTTTGAAAGAGAGCAGCAAGTCATATATAAAACTTGCTAAAGAGATTCAGGAGGCAGGACTACCTGTTGAAGTGCTTAAGCCTTTGTTAGAGAGTATTAAGAGTAATAAGGTTTCAAGCTAAAATACTAGTGCTTTTGATATGTGGACAAGAAATTGTTAATGCTATAAAATTGAAATGCTTTAAAGTATGCTATAAAATTATTTAAGGAGTTGGTAAAGTTGTTGGAACTCGAACAGTTGAGACTGGAAATTGATGGATTTGAGAAAACTTTAAAGGAAATGGGGGCTTCACTTTGACATCGCCAGATTAGGTAACGATATCGAGGAGTTGGAACAGAAAGCGTCGGAACCGGATTTTTGGAATGATGTTGAGAATTCGCAAAAGGTATTACAGAAAATAAAAACATTGAAAGAAAAACTGGAAAAATATAATCGGCTTTCTCAGGAATGGGAAGATGCAAAAACATTGTGTGAGCTCGGGCTCGAAGAGAACGATGAAAGTGTTTTCTCTGAAGTTGAGGAAAGCTTCAAGAGATTTAAGAAAGATTTTGAAGCGTTGAGGCTTGAAACTTTGCTAACAGGTCCTTATGATAAGAATAATGCCATATTGACACTTCATGCAGGGGCAGGAGGAACTGAAGCCCAGGATTGGGTTCAGATGCTTTTGAGAATGTTTACACGTTGGGGAGAAAGTAAAGGTTTTAATGTTAGGATTCTTGATTATCTTGACGGAGAAGAAGCCGGCATTAAGAGCGTTACTATCAACGTTATTGGAGAAAATGCTTATGGCTATTTAAAATCTGAAAAGGGTGTACACAGACTTGTAAGAATTTCTCCGTTTGATGCTTCGGGAAGAAGACATACATCTTTTGCTTCCTGTGATGTTATGCCTGAGCTTAGTGATGATGTTGAGATTAATATAAATCCTGATGATTTAAGAATAGATACCTACCGTGCAAGTGGTGCAGGAGGTCAGCATATCAATAAGACAGAATCGGCGATAAGGATAACCCATATTCCTACAGGAATAGTTGTGGCATGTCAAACAGAACGGTCGCAGTTCCAAAACAAAGATACGGCTATGAGAATGCTCAAATCAAAACTTTTGGAGCTTAAAGAACGCGAGCAGAAAGAAAAGATAGAGGATTTGAAGGGAGTGCAATTGGATATAGCATGGGGAAGCCAGATAAGGTCATATGTATTCTGTCCATATACTCTTGTTAAGGATCATAGAACAAATTATGAACAAATTAATGTGGATAATGTAATGGATGGAGATTTAAATGGTTTCATAAATTCATATCTTGTTTTTTGTAACTCATAATTCTGACCATAGGGGAAGCTACCTGTTTTTTTAGGTAGCTTCTGTTGTTATACATAATTCTTTTTAGGGCTATTAATCCTCTGTTTGCTGCGGTGGGTATTGCAGATTCAGCTGAATTATGCTTATTTTCTGAGTGTTTTTGTAAAATAAATATCTTTAGTTGAAAATAGTAAATCCGGGTTTTTATTACCAAAGTAAGCGTGGATTACTTCGCTTGAAGTTTCATTTGATTCAGAGACAATTGATGCTGTAAAACAGAAATTATCGAACTTATCTGTTTGATAATCCAAAACTGTAATTTTCGGATCAATTGAGAAATAGTAATCTTCAATTTTTTTCTTTATATCATTAATTGAAATATATTTTAGTATTGTTATGTTATCGGTTACCGGATCAACTTCCAGATAGAAATAACCGGATCGTCCGTCAAATTCTGCGTACACAGGGATTTGACGTTTTTCAGGAAGGTATTTGTTCCAATCCTCTTTTGAGAAGTCGTAATTCATTGGAAAATATAATTGTACATTGGTCAAAAGATAATTTTCAAGAAAACTTTGACAGTCGTTCTTTATGTTCTCTTTACTTAGCTTCCTTATTAAACTTATACTGGTTTCATTTTTTGCAGGAATTATTTCCAGGAAATATTCTTTAATCTTTTGCGGAGAAGTTTTAATGTCAGAGTACTTAACCGATACAGTCATATTATCCCAATTAAATGCTACATCGTGTATAGTATTGTTTTTAAAAATACTCAGTATTTGTTCCTGGGCAGACTTTTCTATATCAGGTTGTAAAATACGGCTGGAAACTTGGATTGTCCTGTAGTTGTAATCAAAAGTCAGTTTGTAAGCACCTGCCTTACTGCAGTTGTTAATATAAACGAGTACTTCCTTTTCAGAGCTTAAATTTTTTGCATAGGTGACAGTAGTGGACTCTCCCAATGCTTTTTTGAAGAAATTTTCAATGAATACTATTTTATTATTCCTATCCTCAGTGGAATTTTGGTTTTCCAGGTATTCTTTGTTATCTGACAAACAGAAGCTTTCACTCATGAATTCCAATATATAATTCAGATCATTATCTACTAAAACATTATCCTGAAAAAGATATTCGCTGGCTGATATATACAATGAGTTTATTTTGTTGTTTCTGATCAAATCAATTGAGTAACATAGCTTATATCTATCACCTTCGTCAAGATAGTTGACCAGCTTGTATATTATAGTCGAATTATTGTAGGTTTTAACACTGCTTGTTAGTATCTTATACTTTTTGCCGTTATAAGGAGTTATGTAGTTTTTGAAATATTTAGACAGCTTTTCAATGTCATAGCCGGTTGTGAATCTTAATAATTCCCTGGTGGTGAGGTTTGAAGTATACTCCGATTCATTTATAACTATATTGAGAGGCCCTGAGTAGTTTGGATTGGTGACTACAATACTGTCATAATTTATATCCTGCGAGTTGTCCTGAAGGCTCCAGCTATCGGGATAAAATATAGAATATCCTAAGCGGTCATTTGAGAACTTTATAAAGGAAATATTTGTATTGGCTTTGTTAGAATTTGCTGTTTTTGTAAACTCAAAAGAAGATACAATTCTAAGAAATTCATAGAATACTTGTTCTGAAGGCGGCGTTATCATACTGTTAAGCTCTAGTGTATATAGACGCAAGCCGTTGATTATAAAGTAATTGGTCACATATTCCCTTGTTCCGTTAATAGGGTTTTCTTTTTCATAATCAAGGAATATAAAATCCTTACCACTTATATTTTTGCTTTCTATGCGGATAATTTTGATTTTATCTCCGTAATATGACTTAAGCATATTAATTTTCTCCAAAATTCTATATGGACTACCTGATATGTGTTCTACTGAGATGGAAATATGTGTATTGTGATCAATTTTGAAACTCCTGTAACTATGGTTGTCAATAAAGTTGTTGCACAAGTAAGGCATAAAATTGGACGGGTACTTGATTGTATAGTAATTGGAGGTGTCTTCAAGATCAATATACTTGATTTCGGATGCAGGTATCGAAGGATATACACCATTATTAGCAGAGTTGATTAAAGAACTGTTCAGGAGTATATCAGGCAGATTTTCCTGAAGGGGATGTTTTGTAATAGAGAGTCCTCTTAACAATTGTAATATATTATTGATGTTGTTTTGGTTAAGATACCCTTTTTCCATAGTAAATGCAATTGTATATATTGATTTGTTGACATAAGATGGTATGGTCATAATTATATTTATATCTTCTTGCATTAATTGTTTTTGGGAGGATATAGTATTAAACATAACAATATTTGAATTCTGTCCGAATAATTCTTCGGAGTATTCTTTTATAATTTTAATATTAGATTCGCTAAGGGAGCTATCCATATTGCCAAAAAGGAATTCGTTTTTATAAGAATCCAAGAGCGAACGGAAATAGCTGTGTTTGTATTCTACTATCCTATCAAATATATAATTTTCATCAGATACATAATCTGACAAGAGAAATCTCATGTTGTTAACAGCGGGAGTATTTACTGCATCACAAATTATTGAGGCGGAAAAAGTATAATCTTCGTTTGTTAAATAAATAGAACTTGTATCAAAATTTTGGGAATCATCGAAATTTAAATAAAGATTATCAGGAATGAGAAGATTATAATTACAATTATTATTTATGAATGTATTTATTTTGCTATCACCTGGAAAGAAATAAAGATAATTTGCTTTTTTGTCATATTTTACAGTAACGTTGTATTCTTCAGTTATAAAGGAAAAAGGAAAGTACACCGTATTGTTAATCAGTTCAGGTACGTTGTGTATAATAGAGGGAGGGTCAATTATTGTGTAGTCATAACTCTTTATTTCATGATTCTTGGTTGATTTGTTAATTTCTAGCGACAGGTTTCTGTTAGTAATATCAATCTTGCAGCGAGAGCCAATTACTGCAGAAAGTTCCTTGGCATTAACAAAGTGCTCGTCGCCTATAGAAATTATTTCCTGGCTCAAGTTAAGAAACTTACCGTTATAAAACAATTTTAAAGAGCTCCCTGCATAGCAATTTATTGCAGATACCGCAGCAAATAATGTAATAAGAATAAGAAAAACTATTTTTTTCATATCAGCACAACCTCAATATGTATAATTATTACTTGAAATACATTGTAAAAATTAGGATAAGAAGTCAATTTTATGGCTCAGGAATATGCTTCAAGGGCACTAAAATTGCATTGTATATAAGTATAATATCAGAAGACGAAGTATTATACAATGAGTGTAAACTGATTGTAAAATAAGTGAAATATACGGTTCTTCTATATTGAACGCAATAAAGATTTACATCGTGCTTCAATTTCCTTAATACAATATCACGAAAATCAAATTTTCCAAGGTATAATCATTTCTGTGATTTATATAAAAAGTTTGTGTGAATGCTATTTATACATTTATGTTTGTGGTATTATAAAGAAAAATGGAAACTGAACCCTGGTTTGTGGAGGAATCTGGAATGAATATTGGGATAATAGGTGCAGGTAAGCTGGGGAATGCATTAGCTGTTGCTATGGATAAGTTTGGGTTTGGCATTTCCGGTATATACAGCAGAAGCGTAGAATCATGTCAATCGCTTTGCGATAAGCTTGGTTTAGAGATGAACAATTGTTTAGATACGGTTATTATAAAATCAGATGTTATTTTTTTGTGTGTTCCCGATAATGATATAGATATTATGGCTTCTCGGATTGCGACTTGTTTTAAATCACAATCTGTTAGCGGTAAAGTTTTTTTTCATTTGAGCGGTGCATTGTCTTCTGAGGCCTTAAAGCCTTTAGAGGATTTAGGTGCATACACTGGTTCTTTTCACCCTATACAGACCTTTGCAGACAGAGAAAACGGCTGGGAAAAGTTGCCCGGTTGCTTTTTTGGGTTTGAGGGTTGTGATGAAGCACAAAAATGCGCACAAAAGATAGCTGATAAACTGAACTCCAAAATAGTTTTCATAAAGAAAGAACAGAAAACCTTGTACCATGCTGCAGCGTGTATGATATCAAACTATACAGTTACCCTTTTTTATATTATGCATCAGATGCTTTTAAAGTCAGGTATAGAAGAAGATGTAGCGGTTAATGCTTTTATGCCGCTACTAAAAAATACAGTTGATAATATTGAGAAGCTTGGATATATTAACGCTCTTACAGGTCCAATATCAAGGGGCGATCACAAAGTTGTAGGACAGCATATAAAGTCTCTATCCTGTGAAATTCCGGAGCTTACAGATATATACAGGCTCTTGGGAAAAGAAACTATAGATATAGCTGTTAAAAAAGGGAACATTAAGGAAGACGATGTACTTAGGCTGAACGGGGTAATTGGTTAATAATCAGCTATTATCTGGGTTAAGGTACGTTTAAAATATAAGTTCTTACTTTAGATAACGAAAGAGGGGAAAGAAAGCATGGATTCGGAAGCTTTAAAAAAAATGCTTGAAGATGTAAAGAATGGACAATTAAGTGTAGATGAAGCTCTTATTGATTTGAAAAAACTACCTTTTGAAGACTTGGGTTTTGCAAAGGTTGATCACCATAGAAACATACGTAATGGTTATCCGGAAGTTATATATTGTCAGGGAAAGGCCATTGATCAGATTGTATCTATTATAGAAAAACTTATGAAGAGTAATAATAATATTATGGCTACACGAGCATCCAGGGAAGTTTTTGATAAAATCAGGGAGATAACAGATGATGCTGTTTATTATGAGGATGCGAGAATAGTTGTTGTTAAAAAGAGAGATATTCCAAGAACAGAAAAAGTGATTGCTGTTGTTACAGCCGGAACCTCTGATATCCCTGTTGCGGAGGAAGCTGCCATTACCTGCGAAACAATGGGGCAGAGGGTTGAAAGAGTGTATGATGTAGGGGTTGCAGGGATACACAGATTGTTTGCCAGAAAAGACATTATTATGAAAGCTAATGTTATAGTAGTCGTTGCAGGAATGGAAGGTGCTCTTGCAAGTGTTGTCAGTGGTTTGGTTGACAAACCGGTAATAGCAGTCCCAACCAGTGTTGGATATGGAGCGAATTTTGGAGGTTTGTCGGCACTTCTCACTATGCTTAACAGTTGTGCAACGGGTATTGGTGTAGTAAATATTGATAATGGATTTGGAGCAGGTTTTTTAGCAGCAATGATTAATAAATTATAGAAGGGATTGGACTTTTGGGATGAAAGTGTTGTATTTTGACTGTTTTTCCGGTATCAGTGGCGATATGGTGCTTGGTGCACTCATGGATCTTGGAATTAGTGAGGAGAGGTTTAAAAAAGAGTTAGGCAAGCTAAACCTTTCTGGATATGACCTTGTTATAAAAAAGAAGGTAAAAAACTCAATTACAGTAACTGATGTCGAAGTTATTCTAAAGCAAGCTGAAGAGTACCAACATAAAAAGTATCAATGTAAAGAACATCACGAACATAATCATCATGACCATAACCATGACCACGACCATGACCATGACCACGACCATAACCATAATCATAACCACGACCACGACCATAATGCCAGAAACCTTAAGGACATTGAAATGTTGATAGATGCCAGTGATTTGAAAAGCAATGTGAAGGAATTCAGTAAAAAAGTTTTCAGAGAAGTTGCAAGAGCAGAAGCAAAAGTACATAACAAAAATGTTGATGAGGTACACTTCCATGAGGTGGGAGCGGTTGATTCAATTGTAGATATAGTAGGTACAGCCATATGTCTTGATATGCTTGAGATAGATAGAGTTTATTCTTCACCTTTGCATGATGGGACAGGCTTCATAGAATGTCAACACGGCAGGCTTCCTGTTCCTGTCCCCGCTGTCCTTGAAATGCTTGCAGGTGGTAATATCCCATACATTACAGAGGATATAAATACAGAACTGATTACTCCTACAGGTATTGGAATTATAAAATGCCTTGCGGACGGTTTTGGCAGTATGCCTCAATTCACAGTAAATAAGGTTGGCTACGGTTCAGGGAAGAGGGATACGGGTCGGTTGAATGCGTTAAGATGTATATTAGGGACTATAGCTCAAACTAATAATATAAAAGATGAGATAATAGTTCTTGAGACCAATATTGATGACATGAGTGCTGAAATGCTAGGGTTTGTAATGGATAAACTTTTTGAACTGGGAGCATTGGATGTATTCCACACACCAGTTTATATGAAGAAAAATCGTCCTGCTGTTTTAGTTACCGTATTATGTGAAAAGGATTGTGAACAGGTTATTGTAGACGCAATTTTAAAAGAGACTTCAACCTTGGGGATAAGGAGAACTATTTCTGAGAGATACAAGATGGATAGGGAAACGGTAAAAGTGAATACAGAATTTGGTGAAATCAGGGTGAAAATTTCAAGTATCGGAGACTTCAGGAAGTTTGCACCTGAATATGAGGATTGCAGGAAGATAGCCATTAGCAGAGATATTCCTCTATGGAAGGTTTATAATGCTGTGTATGAAAAAGCTGGTCTGGGAGAATTCGGGACCAAAAAAGCATAAAGTATTAATGAAAGGAAATAAAATGTTATATAATAAGTTTTCTGATTTCTTAAAAAGCAGATATGGCACAAAAGTTTACAAACTTCCTTTAAATCTGCCTGTCACGTGTCCAAACAGGGATGGAAGAATAAGTACCAAGGGTTGTACGTTCTGTGGAGATGAGGGTGCAGGTTTTGAAAACTTGCCGAGTTTTTTAAGTGTAAGTGAGCAGCTTGGTAGGAATTCAAAATATATAGGTGAAAATTATAAATCTGAAAAGTTTATCGCGTACTTTCAGAACTATTCAAATACCTACCTTCCTCTTAATGATTTTCAGAAATACATATCAGAGGCGTGCAGGGAGAATATTGTTGCCATATATATTTCAACTCGTCCTGATTGTGTGCCCAGTACATATCTTGAGTTCTTGAAGGGAATAAAACAGGAGAAGGCTATAGATATAGTAATTGAACTGGGCCTTCAGACTGTTAATTACCATACATTAAAGCAACTGAACAGGGGTCATTTACTTGCAGAATTTATTGATGCCGTATTGTCCATCAGAGAATACGGACTTGAATCCTGTGCTCATTATATTTTGGATTTGCCGATGGATTCTATGGAGGATACCGTTGAAGGAGCAAGAATATTGTCGGCACTAAAAGTTAATCAGGTTAAGTGTCATTCAATGTATATTCTTAAAGACACTGAACTGGGTGATAAATATATGGCCGGAGAGGTAACACCGGTGAGTTTTGAAGAATATATAGAGAGGACAATAACGTTTTTGGAATATCTTGATCCGTCAATAGTAGTTCAAAGACTTATAGGGCGTGCACCCGAGGAGCGTAGTCTGTTTTGTAACTGGGGTATGAGTTGGTGGAAATTGCATGATATGATAGAGAAGAAAATGTTCCAGGAAGGCAGATATCAAGGAAGAGCATTTAACTATCTGAACGGTAAAGCTTGCGTTTTTTAACAATACAATGGATGTATATTTTTCTTCATATTTGTTTTATGCACCCCAATACAATATTTGTTTTGCAATAGATATTAAATTTAGATATAATTAGACATCATATTTATTGAAGGAGTTGTTAGTTTGAATAATGAGTTAATTGTGGTTCTTGATTTCGGAGGACAGTATAATCAGCTTATAGCGAGGAGAGTTAGAGAGGCAAATGTGTATTGTGAAGTTTTACCTTATAACGCTTCTATAGATAGAATTAAAGCAATGAATCCGAAAGGAATAATTTTTACCGGAGGGCCTGCATCTGTCCTTGATCCGGATGCACCGATTTGCGAAAAGGAGATATTCTCTTTAGGTATCCCGGTTTTAGGTATATGCTATGGAATGCAGCTTATGAGTTATGTACTCGGTGGAGAGGTTAGAAAAGCTGATTCTCGTGAGTATGGCAAAATAAACATTAACTTTGATGTGTCGAGTACGTTGTTTAAGGGTATAGATAATGAATCTACATGTTGGATGAGTCATACTTATTTTGTTGATAAAATGCCCGAAGGATTTGTAAAGACAGCATATTCCGCAAACTGTCCAACCGGGGCAATGGAAAATGCAATGAACAAACTTTACGGAGTTCAGTTCCATCCGGAAGTTCTTCATACACCTAGAGGAAGGGATATACTGAATAATTTCCTTTTTGATGTTTGTGGGTGTTCCGGTGACTGGAAGATGTCCTCCTTTGTTGAACAGTCCATAAATGCAATAAAAGAAAAGGTTGGAGATAAAAAGGTTTTGTGTGCACTGTCTGGAGGAGTAGATTCTTCTGTTGCAGCAGTTTTAATCCATAAAGCAATTGGCAAGCAGCTTACCTGTATTTTTGTAGACCATGGACTCCTTAGAAAATATGAAGGGGATCAGGTCGAGGAAGTATTCAGAAACCAATATGATATAAATCTGGTAAGAGCTAATGTGGAAGAAAGATTTTTGGAAAAGTTGTCAGGAGTTACCGACCCTGAAACAAAGAGAAAAATAATCGGTGAAGAATTTATAAGAGTGTTTGAGGTAGAGGCAAAAAAAATCGGAACAGTTGACTTCCTTGTTCAGGGAACCATATATCCCGATGTAATTGAAAGTGGATTGGGAAATGCTGCCGTTATAAAGAGCCATCACAATGTAGGAGGATTGCCTGAACATGTTGATTTCAAGGAGATAATTGAGCCATTAAGAAATCTTTTCAAAGATGAAGTAAGAAAAGTGGGAAAAGAGCTTGGAATACCTGATGAAATTGTTATGAGACAGCCTTTCCCTGGTCCTGGTCTGGCTATAAGGATTATCGGTGATATAACCAGGGAAAAGCTTGAAATTTTAAGAGACTCTGACCATATATTCAGAGAGGAAATTGCAAAGGCCGGCCTTGACAAGGAAATTAACCAGTACTTTACGGTTCTTACAGGAATGAGAAGTGTTGGGGTAATGGGTGATGAAAGAACCTATGATTATACACTTGCACTGCGTGCTGTTACTACAACAGACTTCATGACTGCCGATTGGGCACGTATTCCTTATGATATATTGGAGAAGATCTCAAATAGAATTGTAAACGAGGTTAAACACATCAATAGGATAGTGTATGATATTACAAGCAAGCCGCCTGCGACTATTGAGTGGGAATAGTAGTTACAAGTCTTGGGATACTATAAAATAGAGCGTTTCAAGACTTTTCTTTTTGATCTGCTACTACTTTGCTACTAATCGCAACTATCTTTCTTCTTAGTTCTTATTTGGCTTATAGTAGTATTTTGTGACGATACAGCGCATTTTTTACTGCACTGACTGATATTAATATTAAACGATGTTTCGAATTGGCATTTGGATTACTTTTCCTGATGCCTTTTCTTTTGGAATAGGACCAATTGGTGTTGGCACAAAAGTTGGTTTTGTTGGCTGATATCCGAGAACTCAAAAACAATAATTGTAAAGAAGAAATCACTTTAGTATAATAGGTGCTGTATATTAATAAGTCGCTTATAGCAAGTGTAGGGTAAAAAGGTTGAAAAATAAGCAAATAAAAATAACTTACAAACCATTGTGGGAATTGCTTATAGACAGAGAAATAACAAAGACTGAATTGCACAAAAATACAAAGATTGCACGCAGTACATTTATGAAAATGAATAACGACCGACAAGTATCATTAGATGTTCTTTCAAGGATATAAAAGAATGAGAAGTCAAGATAAGCGAATGGTTGAAAAGAAAAGAAAGTGAGATGATACTAAGTGACGAAATTATTTGACATTTCAAAGTTTGATTCATACAAAGAAGATAACCGCCTAGAAGTGAAGAAAGCAAATGGAGGTCTTCCGATTTCACTCTGGGATACCTATTCATCATTTGCCAATACTTATGGTGGAGTAATTATTCTGGGTATAAAAGAACTGGATGATAAAAGTTGGAAAACTACAGGATTAAAGGTGTCTGATAAAGAGAAACTGTTGGATAATTTCTGGAATTTGATCCATAACATTCAAAAGATAAATATTAATCTCTTATCTGAAAATGATGTAGAAGTTCACGAGGTTGGAGAAGACATAATTATAGTGATTTATGTTCCAATGGCAAAACGTGAACAAAAGCCTGTATTTATTAATAATGACATGTTTGGCGGAACTTTCAGAAGAGATCATTCTGGAGATTATCATTGTACAAGACTTCAAGTAAAAGCTATGTTGCGTGATCAAACTGATAACACAATGGATATGGAAGTTTTGGATGATGCAGTAATGGAAGATTTAAATCAAGAAACAATTCAGGGATACAGAAATCGGCACAGGACATTAAAAGCTGGTCATCCATTTGAAAGGTTGGATGATTCAGAGTATCTTCGTAGCATTGGTGCAGCAGCTATATCTGATGTGGACAAACAGTTACATCCTACAGCAGCAGGTATGCTGATGTTTGGAAATGAGTATAACATTGTGAGACATTTTCCAGAATACTTTTTAGACTATAGAGAAGTGCTTGATCCTACGATTCGCTGGACAGACCGATTACAGTCAAGTTCCGGAGAATGGTCAGGTAATATCTGTGATTTTTATTTTCGGGTATATAATAAAATTATCAAGGATATTAAAGTGCCATTTAAGACTAAAGGTGGAGATCGTATTGATGATACACCTGTGCATGAAGCTTTAAGAGAGGCACTTGCGAATTGCTTAGTTAATACAGATTTTTATGGAGTCAGAGGTGTTGTAATCAAAAAAGAGTCAGACAAGCTAATTATGGAAAATCCAGGTTATAGCAGGACTGGCAAGGCTCAGATGCGAAAAGGTGGAGTATCAGATCCTCGTAATAAGACGCTTATGAAGATGTTCAATCTTATTAATATTGGTGAGCGTGCAGGAAGTGGAGTTCCAAATATCTTTAATGTATGGGAAGACGAAGGTTGGGTTGAGCCGATGATTGAGGAACAGTTTGATCCTGATAGAATGATTTTAACTCTTGAATTTAGGAAAAAGCAAGCGAAGAAAACAAGCGATAAAAAGCAAGCGAAGAAAACAAGCGAAAATATGGATAAAATCAGAAAATATTTGCAGGAATATGGCGAATCAACAACAAGTGATATTGCTGATTATATTGAATTAAGTCCAGCAAGAACAAGAGTAATTATAGCAGAGATGGAGGATGTTGAAGCTATAGGTGGAAATAGTAACAGGAAGTATAGATTAAAGTGATAACCGAGCGTATCAAAAATTTTGATTTTGCCAAAATGTCATATGAGGATGCGGAAGAAGCAAGAGAATGTCTTGTAGAAGAAAAGGGATTCGTGGGTCAAGTTCTTTTGGGGAGGAGAAGGAGGAGGAGACGATTTATAAGTATTGGGTACCAGATGAGGGGATTAAGGTTGCAGATGATTCAATTAAACATGGTGAAAACAGACCAACCAGTATATTTGGTTTGTAATTTATCCTCAGATATTTTTTAATGGGTACAAATTTGTTTTGACATAGCTAGATGAGTTGTCTATAATTAGAGCATGGAATAAGTGTGGTATGCTGCTAGAGCCCCGTAACAGAATTGATTTCTAAAGTGTTCGGGGCACAGACAGAGGAAGTGCATTTTTAACATTATGAAAGACTAGAAATTAGTAATGTTAAAAAGCACTAGAGTTTATGATGCAATAAGGTTCCTTGGTTGCATAGAGCAAGTGGAAATACCGTTTTCGTTTGTAAATAGCATATTGCAGTGAAAAATAAAATAAAGTTATAGTCCCGCTGTTCAATCTACGGAACTATAACTTTTCTGTTTGATAAGTGAGCTGAATGGGAAAACGTTTGATTTTACATTGTTATTAAATATATTTTTTAGGGAGAAGTATCAATGAAAGAAGTAATGATTATATTAAATCAGATATCCATATTGACCTTGCTTGGGTTAATAGGGTTTATCTCTGGGAAAACGGGGTATCTTCCAGCAAATGCAGGTACTATCATATCAAGAGTAGTAGTAAAATTAACAGCTCCTCTACTGGTTTTTATCACTTTGTCCGGAAGGCAACTCGACACTGGGAATATATCCAATATCGTCTGGATATATGTGCTTGGGCTTATATTTATGATGATCTCATTTGCTTTGGGTAGTTTTTTATGCAGGGTTATGCAGCTTGAAGGAGCTACAGCGAATGTCTATAAAATGCACTCAATGTTCGGCAATGTTATATATCTGGCCTTTCCATTGCTAAGTTCCTTATACGGAGATGATGGTCTTTTTTATGCTGTTATTTTTGGCATTGCCAATGACACACTTTTATGGACACTTGGAATATTTCTTGTTAATAAACGTGAGAAAGCCAGCGTGAAGGAAAATCTTAAACGCCTTATAAATAGCAATACAATAGCTTTGTGCTTAGGATTGAGTGTTTTGGTAATTAAGACAATTTTCGGACAGTCAGTGTACAACATACCGTACATATCCCAGACCAGCGGTTTTATTTATGATTCTTTCCATTTGTTAGGATCGACCACTTTTCCGCTTTCAATGCTCTTTATAGGGTTGATATTATCAGAAATCAAGATTGAAAAGCTTTCGGATTTGATTAAAAGAGTTCATATTTTTATTCTGTCCTTGTTCAGGCTGATCCTTGTGCCGGTTTTGGCAACGCTTTTGTTAGTTGTCATAGGCAGATTTATTGATCCTGTTGCCAAGTATGTTATAATACTTGAACTGGCGATGCCGTGTGGAACAATAGTTCCTGCATTGGCAGCGGAGTATGGATCAGACTACAAATCGGCAACAGAAAATGTATTTGTTACAACAGTTATAGGTATATTCACTTTGCCTTTTATTGTGTATCTGATGCAAAATTTAATAAGATAACAACAAAAAGCCGAATGTTTTTAAGGAAAGCGTTAAAAATGTTCGGATATTTTTGTTGTTCTCATTGACAAGCTTGATATATGTTTGATAGTATATCTGTGTAGATTTTTTGTTATTTAAGCAACCGTTTTAAACTTCTGTGTTTTATTATTGTGTTTTTTGGAATAATATTGATAGGGTTTAAGGGACTTCAGGACGTTTTTTATTGAAGACTTTTAGCTCTAAATTTATTTTAATCATGCGGGAGGGGTAATAGTATATGGAAAAGCTATTCAGGCTTAAAGAACATGGTACTAATGTTAGAACGGAACTAATAGCTGGGCTGACTACCTTTGTTACAATGGCATACATTATCTTCGTAAATCCTACGATATTGCAAAACACAGGTATGGACAGAGGAGCTGTTTTTGTTGCTACAATTTTGGCTGCGGTTATAGGAACGCTTGTAATGGGTTTGTTTGCAAATGTACCGTATGCACAAGCACCCGGGATGGGGCTGAATGCATTTTTTACATACGTAGTTTGTGGTGCATTACGGTTCTCATGGCAGCAAGCTCTGGCAATTGTATTTATATGCGGTATCATTAATATAATCATAACATCTACACAAATAAGAAAAATGCTTATAAATGCCATACCGGAATCGCTTCAATATGCTATAAGCGGAGGTATCGGCCTTTTTATTGCCTATATAGGGATTAAGCAAGCTCACTTTTTAAACTTTACTTCAGAGAGCTATAATATAACTGCAAACCTGCCAGGTGGAAATGTGATTGCAAAGGATGTTATCCCAGAAATAGTGAATTTTAGAGATCCGGTTTCACAGCTGGCACTTATTGGGCTTATCATAACTGTAGTTTTAATGCTTAAAAATGTTAAAGGTTCAATTCTCATTGGAATAATTACAACCACAATCCTTGGCCTATTTATAGGGAATGTAACCAAATTACCCAGTATGAGTCTAGCGGATTTTATTCCTCCATCAATAGCACCGACATTTTTTAAACTTGATATAGCAGGACTATTTGAGGATCCGTCCAGAATATTCCTGGTTTTGAGCACTGTACTTGCCTTCAGCTTATCTGATACATTTGATACTGTAGGTACTTTCCTTGGTACAGGAAGGAAATCCGGGATATTTGACGATAAGGCAGAAGAGGATGTTCATAAAAGTAAAGGTATAAAGACAAAAATGGATAAGGCTTTGTTTGCAGATGCCACGGCAACATCAATTGGTGCTGTGTTAGGGACAAGCAACACAACTACTTATGTTGAAAGTACTGCAGGAATAAGTGCAGGTGGTAGAACAGGATTAACATCGGTGTTTACAGCATTATTCTTTTTGTTGGCATTGTTTTTGGCTCCGGTAGCAGAAATGGTTACTGCAGCTGCTACTGCTCCTGCTTTAATTGTTGTTGGTATATTGATGATGGAGTCAATTACAAAAGTTAAGTGGTCGGAATTTGAAGAAGCTGCATCGGCTTTTTTTACAGCAGTAATAATGCCTTTTACTTACAGCATTTCAAATGGAGTTGCGGCTGGATTTGTATTTTATGTGATTACCAAGATAGTAAAGCGTAAGGCTAAAGAAGTACATCCTATATTATATATAGTAACCTTGCTGTTTGTAGTCGACTTTGTTTTAAGGGCTTTCAGACAGTAATTTGAGATGCAAACGATACTTTTATTATAAATATTAAACTGGAGGTTTTATAATGACTAAAACAAATAATAATCTAAAAGTTGCACTTGTTATGGGAAGTGATTCAGACTTTTCAATTTTGAAGGATTGCATTAAAGTTCTCAAGCAGTTTGAAGTTGAGGTTGAAGCAATGGTATGCTCAGCACATAGAACTCCAGACAAAGCAGCAGAATTCGCTAAGAGTGCTGAAGAAAACGGTTTTGGCGTAATTATTGCCGGTGCTGGAAAAGCTGCCCATTTACCGGGTGTTCTTGCTGCTTTTACACCGTTGCCTGTAATAGGGGTACCTATAAAGTCTTCAACAATGGACGGATTGGACTCCCTATTGTCTATTGTTCAGATGCCAAGTGGGATACCTGTTGCAACAGTTGCAATAGATGGTGCAGAAAATGCAGCTCTTCTCGCAGTGCAGGTTTTATCAACAGGTGATGCTGAACTTAGGAAAAAGATGAAAGATTACAAAAGGAAACTCGCCAAAAAGGTTGAGGACAAGAACGAAGCACTTCAGCAGAAGATTAAAGAGCTATAGTAGAAATTATAGGAGAAATACTTATGAATTGTTATGGTGGGGGAATACAAACAGACAATTTTTGCAGCAATATCTTTGATGATAATGAACTAAGGCTTGATAAAATGAATGAAGAGTGTGGTGTTTTTGGCATATTTGGCAGAGAAAATTCAGATAGTGCCCGCTTAACGTATTATGCGTTATATGCTCTTCAGCATAGAGGTCAGGAGAGTGCAGGTATTGCCGTGAACAATAATGGCGAATTTTCATATCATAAGGATATGGGACTTGTACCTGAAATTTTCAATGAAGAAATAATAAATAGTTTAAAAGGAACCAGTGCTATTGGACATGTGCGTTACTCAACTACAGGAGCAAGTCTTAGGGATAATGCTCAACCAATGGTTATCAAATATAAGAACGGACACATGGGACTTGCACATAACGGAAATCTTGTTAATGCATCAAAGGTAAGGGAAAGGCTTGAGGAGCAAGGTGTAATATTTCAGTCCACCATAGATTCTGAAGTAATATTAAATCTGATTTCAAGGTTTAGACTTACAAGTTCGGGTATAGAAGCTGCAATTGAAAAAATGATGGATGAAATTAAGGGCTCCTATGCGTTAACCATACTTACGCCCAAAAAGCTCATTGGTGTCAGAGATCCCTTTGGAATAAGACCGCTTTGCATTGGTATGCTCGATGAGACCTATGTTTTGGCTTCTGAAACCTGTGCATTAGATGCAGTTGGTGCCGCTTATTTTAGAGATGTAAAGCCAGGTGAGATTGTAGTGATTGATGAGAATGGTCTGACTTCTGTGCAGACCAGAGTTCCTGAAACATCAAAGCTGTGTATATTTGAGCACATCTATTTTGCAAGGCCGGACAGCTATATAGATGGTGCAAGTGTTTATAGGTCCAGAATTGAATCGGGGAGGAGACTTGCAAAGGAACATCCGGTTGCAGCTGATCTTGTAATTGGAGTGCCCGATTCGGGTTTGTCAGCAGCTATGGGCTATTCAAGAGAATCAGGAATACCATATGGGGTGGGTCTTATAAAGAACCGATATATTGGCAGGACATTTATACAGCCTGATCAGGATAAAAGAGAAAAGGGCGTAAGAATAAAGCTTAATGCCTTAAAGGACGCAATAGACGGAAAGAGAGTGATAATGATAGATGATTCCATAGTAAGGGGCACTACCAGTAGAAGAATTGTACAGCTCTTAAGAGATGCTGGTGCAAAGGAAGTTCATATGATGGTAAGTTCTCCTCCGGTAAAATATCCGTGTCATTTTGGTATAGATATTGATTCAAAATCACAGCTTGTTGCGTCGGAGCATTCAATTGAGGAAATTAGGGATATGATTGGAGCTGACAGTCTAGGGTACCTTAGTATTGAAGGTTTATTGGAGACCCCTGTGGGTTCAACCTGTGGTTTTTGTACAGGATGTTTCAGGGGGGATTACCCAATGGAAGTTCCACAAGATGGTACCAAGTTTTCTTGTGGTTAGTAATTCCGAAGTATGCGAAGAAAAAGTATTTATGTCATGTTAGTATTTTATTTGTTTTCATGCCAAAAGCGTGGAAACAAATAACTAAGATTTAATGGAGCTTAATGCTCATGAAATTTAGGTACAACAAAAATTAAGTGTTTGGGGGAAATGAAAATATGCCAAGAATGCTGCCGGAAGGATTAGGGATAAAAGTAAAAAAAGGAAGTTGGCCTGTGCTTCCGATATTTAATTTAATACAGAAGCTTGGAAATGTAAATGACAGGGATATGTTCAATACCTTCAATATGGGTATAGGAATTGCTATGGCTGTAGACAGTAAAATAGCAAATGAAGTGGTAAACTACCTCAACAGGGAAAAGGAAGAGGCTTATATAATTGGCGAGATAGTAAATGGAAAGTCAGAGGTTGAGATATGCTGAAAATAGGCGTACTTGTATCGGGCGGAGGTACAAACCTTCAGGCAATCATTGATAAGGTAGAAAGTGGTTATTTAAGCAATTGTTCAATTGCTACTGTCATATCCAGCAGACCAGATACTTACGCACTTGAAAGGGCCCGTAAACACAATATTGAGGGAGTGTGCATAGCCAGAAAGAATTATGCCTCAATAGAAGAATATGACCTTGCTCTGATTTCTCACCTTGATAGTCACGGTGCAGATCTTGTAGTAATGGCAGGGTTCCTTTCAATACTCGGTGAAACGTTTACAAAGAGATATGAAGGCAGGATAATCAACGTACATCCTGCCCTTATACCATCGTTTTGCGGTAAAGGGTATTATGGTCTGACACCTCATGTTAAAGCACTTGAGTATGGTGTGAAGGTAACAGGTGCAACGGTTCATTTTGTTGAACTTGAGGCTGATGCAGGTCCTATAATTCTGCAGAAGGCTGTTTACATAGAAGAGGGTGATACTCCTGAAACTCTCCAGAAGAGAGTGATGGAGGAGGCTGAGTGGGATATATTGCCCAAGGCCATTAAGTTGATTTCTGAAAACAAAGTAATTATTGAAGGCAGAAGAGTTAAAATTTTAGAATAAAAAAATTAAGGAGTGATAATGTGATTAAGCGTGCATTGATAAGTGTATCCGACAAAACAGGAATTGTTGATTTTGCAAAAGAGCTCTCAAGTGCGGGAGTGGAGATTGTTTCTACAGGTGGAACCCATAAAGCACTAAGTGATGCAGGTATAAAGGTAATAAACATCTCTGACATCACCGGCTTTCCGGAATGCCTTGACGGAAGGGTGAAAACTCTCCATCCTAAGGTTCATGGAGGACTTCTTGCAATGAGAAGCAACCCGGAACATATGAAACAGATAAAAGAGCTTGGAATAGAGCCTATAGATATGGTTATTATCAACCTTTATCCATTTAAGCAGACTATATTAAAAGGACATGTTGAGTTGGAGGAAGCCATTGAAAATATCGATATTGGTGGCCCTACAATGCTTCGTGCAGCAGCAAAAAATTACCAGGATGTGGTTGTAATTGTTGATCCTGCGGACTATCAGATGGTAACTGATGAGCTTAAGTCATCAAAAGAGATATCTGTAAAGACCAAGTTTAAGCTAGCATCAAAAGTATTTGAGCACACAAGCCACTATGACACTTTAATTGCAAAGTATCTTAGGGACAAGGTTGGCGAGGAGGAATTCCCTGAAACTTTATCACTTACCTTTGAAAAGGTTCAGGATATGAGATATGGAGAAAACCCACATCAGAAGGCTGTTTTCTATAAGGAAATAGGAGCAAATGTAGGCTGCTTGTCTTCGGCAAAACAGCTCCATGGAAAGGAATTATCCTATAACAATATAAATGACGCTAACGGTGCACTTGACCTTCTGAAAGAATTTGACGAGCCGACAGTTGTTGCGGTTAAGCATGCAAATCCATGCGGTGTTGCAAGTGCCGAAAATATTTGTGATGCATATATCAAAGCATATGAATCAGATCCTGTGTCAATATTTGGTGGAATTGTTGCTGCCAACAGAGAGATTGACGAAAAAACAGCAGGAGAAATAAGTAAGATATTCTTAGAAATTGTTATTGCACCATCTTTTACCGAAGGTGCTATGAAGATCCTTACCCAAAAGAAAAATATAAGGCTTTTGCAGCTTGATAATATATCTGCAAAACTTCCGGCTGGAACATACGATATGAAAAAGGTTGCAGGAGGTTTGCTGGTACAAAGTTATAACAATGAGCTTTTAAATGTTGATGAGTTGAAAGTTGTTACCGATAAAAAACCTTCAAAAGAAGAAATGGAAAGTCTTATTTTCGCAATGAAGGTAGTTAAGCACACTAAATCTAACGGTATAGCGTTAGCTACAGGAAAGCAGTCCATAGGAGTTGGCCCGGGTCAGACAAACAGAATTATGGCCGCAAAGATTGCAATTGAATATGCAGGGGAACGTGCTAAAGGCGCAGTAATGGCTTCCGATGCATTTTTTCCATTCCCCGATTGTGTTGAGGCAGCAGCTGCAGCTGGAATAACTGCAATAATTCATCCAGGTGGCTCAGTAAACGATCAACAGTCTATAGATGCATGCAATAAGTACGGCATAGCTATGGTAATGACAGGAAAAAGACATTTTAAACACTAAGGGATAGAATAGGAACTTAATTTTAGATATATCTAATGAAGAAAACGTCTATAGGAAACGTTGGGTTCACTAATAATCCTAGAGTAGGGGATAACCTTTATTGGTTTGTCCCCTTAAAGAATTTAAGGAGTGATATAATGAAGGTTTTGGTAGTAGGCAGTGGTGGACGTGAACATACACTTGTATGGAAAATAGCTCAGAACAAGCAGGTAGAAGAACTGTATTGTGCTCCTGGAAATGGTGGCATATCTGCTATTGCAAAATGTGTGCCAATAAAGGCTATGGATATAGATGAAATTGTAAAATTCTCAAAGGAAAAAGAAATAGATCTTGTGGTTGTTGCCCCTGACGATCCCCTGGCAGCAGGTATGGTGGATGCCCTTGAAAGGGAAGGGATCAGAGCCTTCGGACCAAGGAAGAATGCTGCCATAATAGAAGGCAGTAAGGCTTTTGCTAAAGATCTTATGAAGAAGTATAACATTCCTACAGCAAAATATGAAGTGTTTGAAAAGAGTAGCGATGCACTTGAGTACATAAAGAACCAGAAGCTTCCTATAGTTATAAAAGCAGATGGATTAGCTTTAGGCAAAGGTGTTATAATTGCTCAGAGCCTCGAAGAAGCAAAAGAAGCTGTTGTCAGCATCATGGAGGATAAGGCCTTTGGAGATGCGGGGAATAAGGTTGTAGTTGAAGAATTTATGGTAGGGCCTGAAGTATCGGTGCTTGCTTTTACTGACGGTAAAACCGTTAAACCGATGGTGAGTTCACAAGATCACAAAAGGGCCTTAGATAACGATCAGGGTCTTAACACCGGAGGTATGGGGACTTTCTCACCGAGCAGAATTTATACCCAAGAAATGGCAGAATACTGTATGGAGAAAATATTCATACCAACAGTGGATGCAATGAACAAAGAAGGCAGAAAGTTCAAGGGGATATTGTATTTTGGAATTATGGTAACTGCTGAGGGACCGAAGGTTCTTGAATACAATGCAAGATTTGGAGATCCTGAAACTCAGGTGGTTATTCCAAGGCTGAAGACAGATCTTGTTGAAATTTTTAATGCCATAATAGATGAGAAGTTGGACGAAATTGACATTGAGTGGTATGACAATGCAGCTGTGTGTGTAATTTTAGCATCAGGCGGCTACCCTCAAAAATATCAGACAGGCTATGAAATTACAGGCCTTGATGAAGCACAAAAAGATGAAAATACAGTTATTTTCCATGCCGGTACAAAATGTGAAAATGGAAAGTATTTAACCGCAGGCGGTAGGGTTCTTGGTGTAACTGCCGTAGAGAGTAACCTTGATCTCGCAATTAAAAAGGCCTATGAAGGTGTTGCAAAGGTGAGTTTTAAGGACATGCATTTCAGGAAAGATATAGGCATTAAGTAATAGGAAGTATGGAAGTGCCTTGGTGGATTTATTGATCTGCCAGGGCATTTTTGTATTAATTAGGAGAGAAATTAAGGAAAAACACCAAAAATTAACTGAGAAGTAGTATTTTAGAGCTTTTTTTTTTTTTCAATATTCTAAGCTTTTCTAGAATTATTGGTGATGATACAATGTGGTTGTATTGTTTTACATAATTTGTTGCAACAGTTATTAAATGATATGTGTGCCAGATATTATTCTAAATACGGTTTTTTAGAGAGGAGTTCGACTAAATGTACAAGAGAAAAGTTTTGGTATCCTTGTTTGTGTGCTTATTTTTACTTGCTGGTTTTATTAACCAAGCAAGTGCCTATCAGAGATTCTATTATTGTGGCAAACTAAATGGTGGTGTTTATGGTAGAACATGGAGTATGAATACAATGGCATATCATTTATATGATACCACAGTTAATTATTATGATAGGGTTTCGCAGGCAGTTTCTAATTGGAATGGGATAAATCCAACTTCATCTAGCAATGTTGATGTATCTTTATCTTATACATCAAGTTATACATCTGCCACATTAAGATTTGATATTAGTGATTTTGGTAATACACCATGGGATGGTGCAGCAGCTTTTTATCTTAGTAATAATACTGTTCATAACCCTAATTCTACTCCGGGGGATTGGGCGTATTGTAAACTATCAATGAATGTGTATCATACTAATCGCATAAAAAGTGCACCTGGGTATACTGGTTATATTTATTCATTAAATGATATTAAAGGAATAGCTGCACATGAAATGGGGCATGCTTTTGGTTTGAACGATTTATACGGAACTAATACTAATAAGCTAATGTGGTGGCAAACCGGACCAAATAGGCCATATGGGATTACAACTGATGAGATTAATGGTGTTAGGACTATATATTAAAAGGAGGATTAACTTAATGATTAATAAAAAAAGTATAGTTTTATCTTGTGTTGTACTAACAGTATTTTTAAGTACTGTGGGGTGTAGTGGTGGAAAAGAAGTTGCAATCACTGACAACCCAGGGGGAGGTATAAGTGCTAGTAAAATTGCAGGCTATTCTAATATAAAGGAGTTGAAGAAAAAAGCAGATGCGATTGTGCATTATAAAGTTTTATCTTCTGAAACTATACAGTACTCAGAAGTATATTTCACTGTGTCCAAAGCGGAGGTATTGAAAGCTATAAAAGGAAATTATGCAAAAGGAGATACGATAAATATACTGCAAACTGGTGCAATAATAAATGGACAGGATATAAGCATATCTGGGGACAATATTTATAGAAAAGATGATGAAAGTATAGGATTTTTGTATAAATACGACGGACCTGTTGCAGAAGATGCATACATGACCCTTGGAATAAATGATGGCAGATTTGATGTAAAGGACTCAAAAATCATTGCACAGGGATTTGGATACAGTGATAAATCTAAATCAGATAAAAAGGTAAAAAAATCAGACCCAATTGATGAAATGGATTTTGAAGATATTAACCAACTTAGCTTCACTGTAGACGAGTTTGAAGCAAAAATCAAGTGATTTAGTTGGATAAAAATGTAGTAAAATGATTAGATGTAAAACAGATAGCAAATTGTTAGGTTACAATTTGCTATCTGTTTTTGTGCTATGTGGTGTGGTGAAATATGTGAATGCAGATGATATACTAGAATGTTTTGGCAAAAAATAGATGTAGGTCGTATCGAATTCGGTAAATGGCATTTACCGAATTTATAAATTAGCAATATGGGGAGAAAAACTATGGCAAATTTTGATTTTATGTATTTTCCTTAAAAAAGTCGAGAAGTCTTTTTGTAATATGATATACTGAAAATAATTCATGAAGGGAAATACTGGGTGGTATAAATGGATTACTTTCTAACTATAAGTTCTATTATCATTTTCATTGAAAATAGAATTCAGGAAAAGATAGACTATAAAAAACTTGAAAGGGCTACAGGCTTTTCTATAGCACATATACGTGATGTTTTTATGCTAAGGACAGGCATGTCTCTTTCGAGGTATATTCTTACTCGTAAAGTTTCCAATGCAGCATATGAACTGCTTTATAACCGCCAAAGTGTTATAAACATTGCAACAAAGTATGGATTTGCAAATCACGATACTTTTACACGTGCATTTAAAAGAATTACCGGCTTAACTCCATCCGAATTCAGAAAAAAGCGTCCGCCTGTAGGTAGAATAAAACTATGTGCTTGTGTTTTCGGAATAGGGCTACTTAATCCAATTAAAAGAGAGGATGGTAAAAATGAGTAATAGAGGCAAACAAGAAGGCGAAAATAGTGTTGTACTATACGGGATTTCTAAAGTTGAATATGGTGCCAATGGGTGTACACCATACCCCATGTGTGTAAAAAGTTGTGCAAATTATCTTGGTCAGGATGTAAGCATTGACTTTTCGATGGTATCAACAGGAGCTGCTTTTAGACTAACCTGGGATACCACATCGTGGAATTGTGGAAATGTAGATATAATTCACACTTTTGATAACCCAGAGGAAACGTATAAGTTAGGTATTGAAGCACTTGGACGTGAATACCAAATAATAACAAGGACGAATACTTCATGCGATGTAAAATTCACTAGTAGTAATAACACAGATAATAAAAATGATTTTATAGATTTTATAAGCAAACAAATAGATAAAGGATTTCCGTGCATAGCATTAGGAATAATAGGACCGCCAGAAGCATGTATCATTACTGGTTATAGAGATAAGGGTGAAACTTTGTTGGGGTGGAATTTTTTTCAGGATATAACTGAGTTTGCAACAGATGTTAAGATTGATGAATCTGGATATTTTATCTCAAGTAAATGGTGGGAAAATAATGACACTATAGCAGTTATTTCACTTGGAGAACAAAACAAACTACCAATATCAAATAAGGCAATAATCGAAAACGCAATTAAAGTATTGACTGGACGTCTTGATAAAAGGGCTGGAAAGATTTTTGCAAAAGGCTTAATGGCATATGATGCATGGAAAAGTGCTATATTAGATGAGTCGAATTTTCCTCAGAATGCGATTTTACCAATTTTAGTTGAACGTCTTATGTGTCAAGGAGATGCAATGGATTGTCTTGTTGATGGTCGGAACAATGCATCAATTTTCATGAAAAAATTATCAGAAGAAATGAAAGAGGATAGCAATACATGCAAAGCAATTGAGGAGCAGTTTGCTAAAGTGGCAAAAAATATATGGAAAATGGCTGATGTTCTAGGTGGATTTGATAGAAACGAAATGCAAATGCAAAATTTTGCAAAATCAGATAAAAGGCACCAAATAGCTGCTTTAATCGATGAATGTAAAGCAGCTGACAGTAAGGCATTAGAAGGAATGAAATTACTTGTAAATTTGCTTTAGAAGGCATTTATAAGGAAAAAGTGGGAAGATATTGACAGATACTAAGATAATATATTAAAATCATTTTATTAAATTAAAAGCATTCGGAAGGAGGATAAACAATGTATAAATTAAACAATCATCTAGCAAGAAAAAATAACATAGCATTTGAATTGATTTGTGAACCAGGTATTCATTTACATATGCATTGGCTTAATCCTCTATTATTTAAACTTAAAGCTCAAAATAACTTATTTCGGTAATAAAGATTAATAGATGAGTGATAGAGTGGTTAAGTCTGTAAAACGGATTTAACCACTTTTTGTATTTTCAGAAGAGCAAAAGGTAGATTAAGTAGATGTTACGGAAGCAATTTTTAGTGGTCTACAGGCAAAAGTATTGCATTTGTTTAGATGTGGAAAACAATTTTTCAGAATTTTTAGAGGATTAGGATAGGAGTTTTTACAATGGAAAATCAGAACATAAGCGAAAGATTAAATTATGCAAAGACTTCTTTAATCGGGCTTTCAGTTGGAGATGCTTTTGGTGAAACTTTCTTTGGTGAAGAAGAAAAAGTTTTGGACAGAATTTCAAAACGAGAATTAAGAGCATCAGAGTGGAACTTTACTGATGATACTGGCAGTATATAAGATGTTGGAGCAATATGATTATGGAAGGCTTATAGTGGCTAATGAAGTGGCAAAAATGTTGAATAAGGTTAGTTAAGGTGAATGGGGTGAAAAAATATGAAGGTAGCTTACACTTCCGATGTACATGCGGATATAACTTTAAACAATGGACGAATAATACCATACTTGGTTAAACGTGTCCAAGAGATAAAACCTGATGTTTTTGTGATAGCAGGCGATATTTCCAATACACTCTCCAGCATGGATGGTACATTAAAGCTGTTTAATGAATTAAGCTGCCTTAAAGTTATGGTTCCTGGTAACCATGATGTGTGGATAGAATCCAACAATTCACTAAAAAAGGGTAAGGACAGTTTTTATAAATACAGGCACGCAATACCAAAGGTGTGTAGTCAAAATGGATTCTTATATCCAATATCCGAGCCTTTCATTATTGATAATACTGCGATCGTTGGAAATATAGGCTGGTATGATTACACTTTGGCTGATTCAAGGCTTACAAGCACATACAATTTTATGGATTATGTTAGGGGAACATTCGAAGAGGGAAGTTGGAATGATACAAAATATGCAGTTTGGCTTAAAAACCCTGATTCAACAAGTTGGAGGGAGAGGCTTAAAACTTTCAGCAATAATTCGGTGTTTGTAATGTTATTAGAGGAACTCAAAAATTCTGTTCAGAAGATACCTGATAATATAAGAAAAGTATTGATAGTTTTGCATACAGCACCATTTAAAGAGTGTATTATTCCAAAAGGTGAGCCTAGTCCCTTTGATGCCTATGAAGGTAGTGCTCAAATTGGGGGATTTATTAAATCAATTTCAGAAGACAGAGAGATAAGCATAATTTGTGGTCACAGGCACAAAAAGCTATTTCTTGATATGGGGAATATTAAGTTGTACAGATCTCCGGTAGGGTATTTGGATAAATCCCAAAAGGATTATGAAAATATTGCAAGAGAAGTAATTGGTGATTTTGAAATGTAGGGGTGGTTAGAAAAATGGTTGATTACTCTTTACTGGAAAATGAGAAAGAATTGGCTGAATCATAATAAAGTGAAGAAGGTGAATGTGATTTATGAAAAGTGAACTTGTAAATAGGCTTGATGATTTATTTGAGGATTATAACTCTGAGAAAAATCTAATTCAACATATTAATGAAATACTCTTAAAAATGACTTGCAGCGAGCAACTTGAATTGCATGGAAATGTAAAATCAGCAACTTTAAAAAGTTTATATAAATATATTGATGAAATTAATGTAGAACTTGATGTTAAGGAGCATATCGTTTGGTTTTACTATGTCCGATTATATCAAAGGACAAATGCTTTAATAGAGGATTGTGTACTGAATGAAATTCGTAATGACTATATGAAGTTCCATTTTGGAGCTTTAGAGAGCCTTGTTATTGATTTAATCAGGCAAAACCAGATGTCATTAAAACAGATTCAACGAGCCCAGGAAGTTATGAAAAACAAAGAAATAAACAAACAGTACCATATTTATAAGGCCAAGGAAGATGTAGACAATGGAACGTTATTAGATAGGGCACACATAAATAAATTACTTGAACTGAATGCATTTCAAGCAATTGAATATGCACTCGAAAAAAACTCGATTAAAAAAGAAGCTCTTTGTGAGTTTAAAAGACCTGAAAAAGGAGAGAAAGATAGAAAAATAAAAGAGGTGCTATATAAAAAAGCCCAGGAAAATTTTTATACTAGGGAGGTGTATATGGTTTAAATCCAAGCTATTTTAGGATTAAACTTCATATCGAAGCTGCGAAGAAGAGATTTTGTGAATGGATGAAGATTACTGAGATGAAAAATATAGTTGAAACAAACTGTATTAGAGCTATAGAGCTTTCCTGCAATGAAAATGGCACATGGCGTGGACAAGCGGGTTTTTTCTATAAAAATGGAGAATTGACAGTTTTCGAAGACCTTTCAGGTGGATTTAGTACTATTCCATCTGAAAGTTGGCTAGTGTTTG
Source organism: Bacillota bacterium (assembly GCA_023398495.1). GTDB lineage: Bacteria > Bacillota > Clostridia > Acetivibrionales > Acetivibrionaceae > Acetivibrio. Next base: position 27,961 of record JAEWSG010000088.1, on the reverse strand, counting down.
CTCAGAAAGATCCTTTTACTTATGCCGGATATAATGATGCAATACCTTATGGAGAACTAATTGTAATAGAAAATAAAGTGATTCTAAGAGAATTTTTGGATATTTCTGATGATTCAGAAGCGAATGTAAATAAAGGTAAACTTCCTATCGAAGAGGAGCAACCAATAAAAAGTTGGACAGAAGTTGCATCTTTAGTTGATGATGAATTGTCATTTTCTGATACAGGCTGGTTGTGGGTTAATGAGAACACATTATAAATATAGAATTAGAGGACTTTAGATGAAAATACAAAATCTTAATAAACATCCAATTGAAAAAATAAATTAGATAAACAAGCATAATCATGATTAGAACTAATTCCTACAACAAAATTAATTTAAAGAATATTTGGATGCAAGCTTTAAAGATATTGAACCAAGAGGAGATTTTGCACAAAATTCAGTAATTAAGGTGCATGGTTGGCATATATTCAAATTTATTGTATACTATTATTAGGTTTAATACTCTTGGTATGGAGGTGTTTTTTATGAAAGAATTAAATGAATTAGATTCCACCTGCGGTGTATCAGATGAAGAATTAACAAAAAGATTTAAGGAAGCAGTTCGTATAGATAATGAGATTAAAAAAATAAAAGGGTTACCGATTGCCAAATACGATATGGAAAAGAAGGCACCTTATCTTGAATATCCAGATGGGAGAAGAGAATATGCATAATAAGCCAGAAATTATCGTATTTGCTGGACCTAATGGTAGTGGAAAAAGTACTATTGCAAAAATGGCAAAGATAATTGAACCATATGTGAATGCTGATGATATTAAGCGAGTCAACTTATGTTCTGATCTTGATGCAGCACAAATGGCAGAGAAAATGCGTATTCAGCTTGTTAAGGAGCATAAGAGTTTTACATTTGAAACAGTGTTATCTACGGATAGAAATCTGCAACTTTTAAAGAATGCTAAAAAAGAAGGTTTTTTTATCAGATGTATCTATGTTCTAACTGCAGATGCAAATATTAATGTATTACGAGTTAAAACAAGAAAAGAATCAGGTGGGCACGATGTGCCAATTGAAAAAATTTTTAGTCGCTATTCTAAAGCACTGCATTTGGTGCCTGAATTGATAGAAGTATGTGATGTTTGTCATATATATGATAATTCCAATGAGCCATTTAGAATATTTAAGAAAAGAAAGACTGAATACTTTTTCTGGGAAAATGAATTCTGGAATAAGGTTAAAATTAGTGAATTGACAAAGTTAGAGATGTAATTTAAGTGAAAAAAGTTATAAAAGGAAATGTTGCAAAGGGAGACACGATAAGTATACTGCAAACTGGTGCAATAATAAATGGACAGGATATAAGCATATCTGGGGACAATATTTATAGAAAAGGTGATGAAAGTATAGGATTTCTTTATAAATACGAAGGACCTGTTGCAGAAGATGCGTATATGACGTTGGGAATAAATGATGGGAGATTTAGGTACAATTAAAAGATGAAAAGATTACTGGAACAAGCCCTTGTTCTGCAGCTGTAATAAGGTTTTCTGACGAAAATAATGGCATTGTGGTTTTCTTTAACAGTGAGAAAAAATTAAATCCATGAGGATAATTATATAAAATTATGATAACAGGAGGTTGTCAAAATGAACAAGCTTTTTATATGCCTTATAGCCTTTTCGGCAATAATTATTTTGTTATTCCCCCAAACTGCAATCGCATCAAAATCTGATATTGAAGTTATTATAAACGGAAAAAAATTAAATATGGACGTTCCCCCTATTATTGAAAACGGCAGAACTCTTGTACCTTTTAGAGCGTTATTTGAAGCTTTAGGCGTTAATGTTGAATGGAATAGTGCAGATAAAAACATCATAGCATCTACAAAAACAAAAAAAGGTAACCTTGTAAAGTATATAAGTTTGAAAATTGGAGAAAAATCAGCCATAATTTCTGATTCTGGCAAGTATGTTACACTTGAGGTACCACCAATTATAAAAGATGATAGAACAATGGTTCCTCTGCGTTTCGTTTCTGAGGCATTAGATATGGAGGTCGATTGGGACGGTAGTACTAAAACGGTTAATGTTAGTAATAAAGAGTTTATGCTATCTGATGGAGGTTTTATTGTAAAAACTCAGGGTTCATCCTCAATAAAATCTGACATTGAATTTTTGGAATTTAAAGACTACGCTGAAGACTGCAAATATATACTGGCTTTAGGTGAAGATAACAAACTATACATTGTATCGAAATCTGATTTAAAGAATAGATTGATTTCAAATGCAGAAATAAATAATCTTGACAGTTATGATCTTACTTATTATAACGGTAAGTTTTATTATGTTGATTCCTCAATAGTTGATAAATCAAATAGAATACTTAAGGTAACTAATGGAGAAAAAGAAACCGAATTTTCAAGTATTTCCGATTATATGAGTAATATGAATAAAATAGGAAACAGGCTGTACTTTGTAAACCAATTGAAATATCAAGGGATCTGTGGATTCAAATATATTGACATGGATACAGATAAGGAGTTTACAATTGCAAATTCAGAGTATGTACAGCTGTTATATGGCTCAGATGATGCGGTTTTGTACATACATTATATACAACAAGGCACAGATAATTATCAAGCAGATTTTCATTTAAGAATACCAGATAAAGAAAACCTTGATGAGGATAAAATTATACTTACTTTATACACCAACAAAACTCCATTAAGATATTCTATCAAGAAAAGTACAGATGAAGACTCATACTATCAATCTAATTCGGTTATTGCAGAAAGCAACTATATCATTTATGATCTAGGGTTTGGAGTATATAGTTTTAATCCAATAAAAAAAGAGTTGTTAAAGTTATCTGACCTTAAACCTAGGTCCATGTATTATTCAAACAACAAAGTCTACCTTATAGATAACAGTGAGATTGGCTATATTGAGCTGAATAACAACAAGTACACTAAACTTTTCAATAAGCCAACACTCTTTGAGGACAATAACTTTATAAAAGAAGTTGACGAAGATGGCAATATCATTTTTTATGTATATATCGATTTAGGAAGGGAGCATCGTGATACTTACGAATATAAATATTTAATACAAGATAATAAACTTGAACTATGCAACTATACTCCTGATTTCTTTGGAGATTGCATTCCAAAAATGCCAGTAGGTACAACGATAGATGTTTATAATTAAGATTATACTCTTGATGGTTCCGATCCAAAACCTGGATATCTACGTACCTTCGAATATTCCGAGAAGATAAAATAAAAAGCAAAACTGGGGATCCTAATGTGTTATCCTTGATTGAGACAGGAGAGTATTATTGGGATCCTACTCAAGGAGAGGTAGTCCTGAAAATGTATCAGGGCTAAGTTTTTGATTTTACATCCCGCATAGTTAAGGCAGTTCCCGTTTTCAAAAACCTTTAAAAGACTTTATTCAAGCCAATTTCGAAATTTCTTCAATCCCTCAAATGTAATCGGTCTGCAGTAAACCGTCAATTTTACACCACTATATAAGACTATAACAATTGTTGTTTGTTGAGGTTACAAGTTGCTTTCTATTTTTGTGCGACGTGACCCAAAATAACTTTATTAAAAATTCTTATCTTATTTAAGCAGGAATAGTAATTGCAGATAAAGAAGAGAATAATATGGAAGTCTAGAGTAAGTTTAAATTGACAAAGAGCATCTTGAAATGCTTTTAAATTAAAGGAAAATAAGATATTTTCAATATTCATAGGGAGGAATTTTATGGTTAGGAATATTAATGAAATTATTAGCAAAATGACTGTGGAAGAAAAAGCAAGTCTCTGTTCCGGTTTGGATTTTTGGAAGACTAAAGCTGTCGAAAGGCTTGGAATACCTTCAATTATGATGACTGACGGTCCTCACGGATTAAGGAAGCAAGATGATAGTGTAGAAGAGTTAACTGACATTCATAGCAGTATACCGGCTACATGCTTTCCTACTGCTGCAGGCTTGGCCTGTTCATGGGACAGAAAGCTTGTAGAGAGGATCGGAATAGCTTTAGGGGAGGAGTGTCAGGCTGAAGGTGTTTCTATACTTTTAGGGCCCGGAGCTAATATAAAACGCTCACCTTTATGTGGGAGGAATTTTGAGTACTTTTCTGAAGATCCTTACCTTTCAAGTGAAATGGCGGCAAGTCACATCAAGGGAGTTCAAAGCCAAGGGGTTGGTACATCATTAAAGCATTTCTGTGCTAATAATCAGGAGCATAGAAGAATGACTGTTGATGCAGTTGTAGATGAAAGGACACTACGTGAAATTTATCTTGCAAGCTTTGAGGGTGCTGTTAAGCAGTCAAAGCCATGGACGGTCATGTGCTCTTATAACAGAATTAATGGTGAATTCGGATCGCAAAATAAGTATACACTTACCGAAATATTGAGACATGAATGGGAGCATGACGGTTTTGTAGTGTCGGATTGGGGAGCAGTTAATGAGAGAGTACCTGGACTTGAAGCCGGGTTGGAGTTAGAGATGCCTTCAAGTGGTGGAGAGAGAGACAAGGAAATAGTAGCTGCTGTTAAAAAAGGCACATTGTCGGAAGAAATTCTTGATAAGGCGTTAGAACGATTGTTAGGAATAATCTTCAGGGCTGTTGACAATAAGAAGGCAAATGCGACTTTTGATAAAAAAGTTCATCACGAATTGGCGAGGCAAGCTGCAAGAGAAACTATGGTTCTGTTGAAAAATGAGGATGATATTCTTCCTTTAAGAAGAGAAGGCACTATAGCATTGATTGGAGCTTTTGCAAAGGAGCCAAGGTATCAGGGCAGCGGTAGTTCTCATGTCAACCCCCTTATGCTTGAAAATCCTTATGATGGAATAGTTAAGGCTGTTGGCCAAAAGGCTGAAATAACCTATTGTCGGGGATATGACTTACAAAATGACCGTGTAGATGAAAAGCTGATTAATGAGGCGAGGGAAGTTGCGTTAAAGTCTGATGTCGCCGTTGTATTTGCGGGATTAACCGAGGAATATGAATCAGAAGGATACGACAGGGAGCATTTAAGAATGCCTGAAAATCACATAAAACTGATTGAGGCAGTATCAGAAGTGCAAAGCAAAACAGTAGTTGTATTAAGCAACGGTTCACCTATAGAAATGCCATGGATAACCATGGTTAAAGCTGTGCTGGAAACCTACCTTGGCGGACAGGCTACAGGTGATGCAGTATCAGATATATTATTTGGTGATTTCAGTCCTTGTGGCAAATTAGCTGAAACTTTCCCCATGGAGCTAAGTCATAATCCTTCATATCTGAATTTCCCAGGGGAAGGAGATCGTGTTGAATACAGGGAAGGATTGTTTGTAGGCTACAGGTATTTCGATGCCAAAAATATAAAACCTCTGTTCCCTTTCGGCTTTGGACTTAGCTACACTAATTTTGAATATGGCGATTTAAAACTTAGTAAGAATGAACTCCTTGATACTGAGGTACTGAATGTAAGTGTGAGGGTTAAAAATATTGGAAAAGTGCCTGGCAAAGAAATCGTTCAGCTATATGTAAGAGATGTTGAAAAAAGTGTTGTTAGACCTGATAAGGAGCTCAAAGGGTTTGAAAAAGTCGAACTCGGTGTGGGTGAGGAAAAGACAGTGACTTTTACTTTGAGCAAAAGAGCTTTTGCTTATTACAATACTAAGATAAAAGATTGGCATGTGGAGACGGGAGAGTTTGAGATACTTATCGGAAAGTCTTCGCAGGAAATTGTGTTAAGTGGGCTTGTCAGAGTTAATTCTACAACAAAAATAAGCAAGAAATATGATAGAAATTCAACGGTTGGAGATATTATTGAGGACCCTGACGGATTAGTTAAAGCAAATAAAGTTATTCATGATTATTTGAAAATATTCGGAATGGAAAAAGGCTTAAAAGGAGTGAAGAAAACTATCATAACTGAGATGCTAAAATATTTACCTTTACGAGCATTGCCGGGATTTAGTGTGGGGGAAGTAACCCAGGATATGGTGGATGAGCTTTTAAAAGAATTGGGGGAATAACTGAAGTGTAGCTTGAATTAGTTAATTAACATCTTAGATACTACTGAAATATAAGCTCACTCCGTTGGATTTTGTTCCATCGGAGTGTTTTTTGAACTACGTGTTCTAGTAGAAGAAGTGTATTGATATGTTTAGTGATAGATAATATAATTGTAACATAATGAATAAATAGAAAACAAGATGAATAGGAGTGCTGAGAATGCCATTGCCAAAATCTGAACAAAAATATTCCTATGATGATTATTTGACATGGGATGAAAACGAGAGATGGGAAATTATTGATGGTGTACCCTATATGCAAGCAGCACCTTCTAGAGTACATCAGGAGATTTCCGGTGAGATATACTTGCAAATTGGATCATATTTAAGAGGTAAGCCTTGCAAGGTTTATCATGCTCCCTTTTGCGTAAGACTAGATGTTGAAAAGAATGATAAGGATATAAAAAACGTAGTTGAGCCGGATATAACTATTGTGTGTGATAGTTCTAAGCTGGACGAACGTGGTTGTAAGGGTTCTCCTGAAATGATTATAGAGATACTGTCTCCATCGTCGGCGAAAAAAGACAGGGTTGATAAATTCAATAAGTATGAGAAAGCGGGAGTTAAAGTGTATTGGGTGGTAGAGCCGGAACAAAAGATAGTAAGTGTGTTTACTTTGCAGAACAACGGCAGATATGGAAGACCGGAAATGTACACTGATGAGGATAAGGTGAAAGTTTCAATTTTCCCAGACCTTGAAATTGATTTAAAAGCTGTTTTTGAAAAAGTTTAATACTTTCATCAATCTGTAATAATTTCTTGAAGATTGGTTAAATTTTATGTACAATCATATTTATATAGCTTGCTGATTTTCAAAGGATGGAGATGATCAAATGGGCAAGAAACACATTTGTCTGGATATTGGTGGCACAAAGGTACTTGGAGCACTTCTGGACGAAAAAGATAATATAATCTTGAAGGTTAAGAAAAAGACCAAGGCAGATAAGGGATTTGAAAAGATTGAAGAAAGAATAGTAGATGTAGTCGATGAGATTATAAAAGAGTCGGGAATAGATAAGAAGGAGATAGCAGCAATAGGTGCAGGAGCACCAGGTGTAATAAATGAAGAAACAGGAGAAATACTTTATACTCCCAATCTTCCATGGAAAAACTATGATATAAAAAAGGTCATGGAGAATAAATTCGGCATCCCGTTCTTTATTGGAAATGATGCCAATATTGGAATGCTCGGTGAGTGGAAGTATGGAGTAGCAACGAAGAAAGAAAATGTTGTGGGTTTATTTATAGGCACTGGAGTAGGCGGCGGGTTTATAATCAATAATAAGCTGTTTACCGGAAAAAGGCATGATGCCGGAGAATTAGGACATATGAGTGTAAATACCGAAGGTCCATATTGTAATTGTGGACAGAGGGGTTGTCTTGAAGCTTATGCAAGTAAGATTGCAATAACTAAAGAAATCAAGGTCCAGATTGAAAGGGGAAGAAAAACAGTATTGAAGGACTTAATGGAAGATGCTGCAGTAATCAAAAGCAAAGACTTAAAAGAGGCCATAGATGCAAAAGACTGCGTTGCGTTAGAAGTCATGGACAGGGCTATTTATTATCTCGCAGCCGGTACAGGAAATCTGATAAATATATTTGCACCTGATATGGTAGTGCTTGGAGGCGGTGTTTTAGAATCCCTTGGTGACTATATCATGCCTAAAATAAAGGATTATGTAAGACGATTTACATTGCCGGAGATTCTCAAGGGGACTGAAATTGTGAGAAGTGCACTTGGAGATGATGCTATTATTTACGGTTCACTGGCTATTATCAAAGGGAAAAAAGGGTAGTGATGATGTGAAGGATAATCCTAAAAAAATAGGTATTTCCGGAGGGACTTTTAATCCCATACACTACGGACATTTGATTGTTGCAGAGTTGGTAAGGGATGAGTTTGGACTTGAAAAGGTGCTTTTTGTTCCGTCCGGCATGCCACCTCATAAAAATCTAAGTGATGTTGCAGAAGCGGAACACAGATTTAATATGGTTCATCAGGCAGTAAAGAATAACCCTGGTTTTTATGAATCCAGGATTGAGGTTGAACGTGGCGGCTATACATATACTATTGATACTGTGAAAAGTCTGCGAGAGATTTATGGCGAGGATGCGAAGTTGTATTATATAATCGGGGCAGATGTTTTAAATGATCTGGTTACATGGAGGAACTATCAGGAAGTATTTAAAGTGTGCGAATTTATTGCTGTTTTGCGCCCTGGAAATGATATCGAAGGTTTTAACAGGCAAATGGAATACCTGAGAGATACTTTTGGGGCAATAATACACTTTATTGATACTCCTCTTATTGAGATATCTTCTACTGAAATCAGAAATAGGATAAGACAAGGGAAGACAATAAAATATCTTGTCCCTGAAGCTGTAGAAGACTACATAAAAGAAAACAGCTTGTACCTTGAAGAGGTATAAGCGTTAGGATTGAAAGTTATTATTAAGAGGTATTGATTAATGACACTAAACGAAATCAGGGATAGGCTGGGGGGGATTTTATCCCCTAAAAGGTTTAAACATTCACTGGGTGTTATGGAAACTGCCAGGAGGCTTGCAGAATTAAATGGGTTTGATGTTAAAAAGGCTGAATTGGCCGGCATTCTCCATGACTGTGCCAGAGAAATTAGAAATGAGGAGATTCTAAAAATATGCAGGGAAAATAATATCGAAATAGACGATATATCTGCTTTAGAGCCAAAGCTACTCCATGGACCTGTGGGAGCGGTTTTAGCAAAAAATGAGTATGGGATTGAGGATGAAGAAATTCTCGGAGCTATATCCTGTCATACAACAGGACGCAAAAATATGACTGTTTTGGACAAAATAATTTTTCTGGCAGACTACATTGAGCCGGGAAGAAATTTCACAGAAGTTGATAAAATAAGGAAGGCTGTCTATGAGGATCTCGATACGGGGATGATTATTTCTCTGGTTAACACAATAAAGCATTTAGTTAAGAAAAAGCAGCTTATTCAGAAAGATACAATAGATTCATGGAATTACATTATGATGAACATGAAGTAGATATATAGATTTAATTATTGAATGCATTCCTCAGCGGAAGCTGCAGTAGATAAAACCGGGGTAATTATGTTTGTTGCCGGGATTTTAAGGGTATTGTTGTGGGGGAGCTTATGTACTATGGATAAGAAAAAAGGACTTGGAAAGATTAGAGTAAAGAGCTTTAAGCGGGTAATAATATCAGTAGTTCTGTTGATTTTAGCTGGTGCCGGGATATTTTTCGGATGTAGATTATTTTTGAAAGGCAAATCAGAGGAGGCTAGTGGAGGGCAAATTGTCACAGCTACACCTTCTCAAGCTATTGCCGTAGAAAATACTTCAGGTAACTTACACACAGCAAATGCAGAAACAACCGTTTCTCCTGTCAACCAAGCTATGAAAGAAGTCAGAGATACTATGATAAGCAATAGAGAGGTAAGTGTAAAGGTTGTAAATTACACAGGGTTAAGCGGACTTGCAGAGCAAGTCAGAGCGGTGCTTGAATCTTATGGGTTTATTGTAGGTGCAGGAAATGATGCTTCACTAAAGAGAGTAAGTTCTGTTGTAATAGAGAAAAATGAGAATGTTTCAGGCAGTGGAGTTATGAATTTGCTGGACATTAAGAAAACAAAAAAGGAATTGGATAATAATTCGAGGTTTGATATTTTGGTAATACTAGGTGATGATTTTAGCCTTACTATAAAAGATTTAAAGACTAGATTAAATTTGGAGAGGATGGAGTAAGTTGGAGTCAAATATAATTGCACAAAGGATATCAGAGGTTTTAACAGACAAAAAGGCAAAGGATGTAAGGAATATAGATATCAGGGAAGTAACAGTCATTGCAGATTATTTCGTCATTTGCAGCGGTACATCAACAACTCACATTAAGGCCCTTGCTGATGAAGTGGAAGAGAAAATGAAGGAAATAAATGTAGAACTTCTTAGAAAAGAAGGCTATAACAGTGCAAGATGGATTCTACTTGATTTTAACTCTGTAGTTGTTCATGTTTTTCATGAAGAAGACAGGGAGTTCTATAACCTTGAGAGGCTTTGGTCTGATGGAGTACTCCACAGATAGAGCAGCTAAGACTTGTTAAATATACAATTAGATTATTTAAGTGAAGAAAAATATGGAAGAAACATTGTGAAGCAAGTTGTAGAGACTGTTAATACGACGAGGAAAGGGAGAGCATTGTTTGAGCGAAGCGAGTTTTGCTCGACCCCGAGGAGTATTTACAGTCTCTAGACTGCGAAACTTAAGTTTCTGGAATATTTTTCTTCACATTTAGTAAATGCACTCATTAAAAAAGCTGATTGGCTGCAATAAAGTTCTTTGCACCCAATCAGCTTTTAAAATTATTTTTCGAGATAACGCTTTATTTTCTTTGTTGTAGTCTTGGCAAATTCATTTTCACGTATGGTAAAATCCTGGACTCTCTTGTAAAGTGGCATGTTATGGTTTGCCTGTTTGATTTCCGATTTAATAAGCTTGTATATTTCTTCCTGGGAGGGTGTATCCACATCGAGCTTTTCCTTTATGGCGTCAAGATCAATTACGATTTGAGCTGTAACTATGGTTTCACCATTTTCATCCACGTTTTTGCCAGTCACAAGAGATTCTTTGATAAAGGGGCTCTTATTAATATAGGATTCTACTTCTTCAGGGAAAATGTTTTTACCGTTTTTTGTAACTATAACGTTTTTCATTCTTCCGGTTATATATATGAAGCCTTGGCTATCTATTCGGCCAAGGTCTCCTGTATAGAGCCAACCGTCTCTCAAAACTTTATTGGTAGCAGTTTCATTTTGGTAGTAGCCCAACATAACATTGCCGCCTTTAACTATTAGCTCGCCAATTCCGTCTTTATCAGGATTAACTATTTTTACCTCAACACCAGGGATTGAGAAACCTATAGAGTCGTCTCTATACATTTCCTCTCTGTTAACTGCAACAATGGGAGAGGCTTCTGTAAGTCCATAGCCTTGCAATATTGAAAGACCCATGTTTCTAAGACCTTTTGAGACTGTTGGTTCTATTGCTGCTGCACCGGCAATGATAATTCTTACTCTTCCCCCTAAATTGTCAAGTACTTGCTTGAATAGTTTCTTGCGCAAATCAATTTTTAAGTTATTATAAAAAAAGTTGCTGATAAATAATCCAAGCTTTAGTTTAAACTTGAGCTTCTTGTCCTTTGAAGCCTGAAGCCATATTTTCTGATACATATTTTCAATAATGAGCGGTACCAGTATAAGTATGGTGGGCCTAGTTTCTTTAAGGTTCTTGCCAATATGCTTCAAACCTTCATTAAAAGATATACATCCACCTCGATAAGCCAGAGTAAGAAAATCAACAGTACAGGCGTAAGTATGGTGAAGAGGAAGTATGGATAAAACCGAATCGTTGCTGTCTATATATATAGCTGAATTAACAGACATAATATCTGTACATATATTTTTGTGAGATAACATAACACCTTTGGCGAGGTCTGTAGTTCCTGAAGTGAATATAAGGAAATTCATAATACTTTCGTCAACTTCAGCATTAATGTAATCAACATTTCCTTTTGATATTTGTTCTTTTCCCTCAGCAATTAGTTTTCTTAGAGAGAGGTACCTGTCATCGGTGTGTTCATTGGACTCCATATTTATAAAATACTTCAGGCTGGCTACGTTGTCTGAAATTTCTTTTATATGTTCACAATGTTTGCCGGAATAGACAATGGCTGAAGCCTTTGACCTGTTCAAGAGGTTTTGCAGTTCTAAAGGGGGCAGTTCCTTGTCCAGGGGAACAATTATACCAACACCATTAACGGTTGAAAGATAGGTTACGCACCACTCATAACGGTTTTCACCGATCAGAGCAATAAGTTTATCCTTAAGACCAAGATTAAGAAGTGCAGTGCCAAGGGCATCATGATCACTTTTAAATTCATTGTAGGTTATTCCTTTATACTCTTGACTACCCGAAGGTTTTACATAAAAAACATTCTTGGTACCATAAAGGCTGGTGCTTTGCTCAATCATGTCTTTCAGATTCTTTATTGCATTGACCTCATAATTTTTTATTGTTGGCATAATTTAACCTCCCTTTCAAGCCGCAAATCAGGAATGAAAATATCAATCCTGATTTTACCAGGGTAATATGGGCTACAAACAAGCTTTCAGCCAGAATAGTAGTAGGAGACATATCTACAACTTTCCTAAAGGCTTGGTTATAATATATATAAGTTTTCGAACAAATATAACAATCAATTAACGAACAAATAAAAATAAATTTCTTTTAAAGTTTTTTTAGATTATGACGTCTGTGTCTGGAAATTTTTCTAAGCGTTATTCTTAGGCCCAGAAAAGCAACCAAAACTGCAAACAGGGTTGCTAGCACTTTGCTAAAAATGGAAGAATTAAAATCAGATATAACGGTTTGTGCCGGAGTGGGTGAGATAACAATCTTTTCCACATCCCTTGAGGCAATTAAATCAACTTTCCCAAGTGTTACCCCGTCTAGTTTATATTCTACCGAGCCCAATACAGCACCTTTTTTGATGGGAGCAGAGATATCCGTGTTCATTTTTACATCTTCAGTAATGTCATTCCATATATCCGGGTCGTTTGGAAGAACACACTCAAATCCTTCCGCTGCCAAAATGTCCAGATTTGGGTTATAACTGGCATTAGCCACAGGTGTACTGGCAACAAAAGAATTAGGGGCCACAAGATTTTGTAATGAGTAGTTTTTAAATCCGTACTCCAGCAATTTCTTGGATTCCTGAAATACTCCTTTGGTCGGACAACCCAGTATTACAGAAATCAGTTCCATTCCGGCTTCGTTTTTTGCTGAAGAAACAAGATTGAATGCTGCTCTTGATGTAAATCCGGTCTTTATTCCTGTTACCTCACTATAATACTTGGAGCTATATTCTCCAGTAAAAAGCTTATTTGTAGAATTTAAAGTATAGGCTTCGCTGTGCATATTGGTGGATGGTAAGATATAGCTGGTTTTTTTTACAGTTTCTCTGAATAAAGGCAGGGTCATAGCGTGTTTTGCCATTAAGGAGAGATCACGTGCTGTTGACAGATGATTTTTACCGGCTTCGTCGGTATCCATTCCGCAAGGATTTACAAAATTTGTGTTTGTAGCTCCAAGCTCTCTGGCTCTTTCGTTCATTCTTTTAAAAAATTCCTCAGGAGTGGGGCCAATATTTTCAGCAACAACATATGAAGTTTCATTGGCAGAACTTATGAGAAGTGCATTCAAAAGGTCTTTGAATTTGAGTTGTTCCCCGTTTAACAACCCGACATGCATTCCTCCTGGGCCAATATTATCTATTGCATATTGACTGACAGTCATAATCTGTTCAGGATCGGCATTTTCAATGCCAAGAATTGCAGTCATAATTTTCGTAGTACTTGCAGGATATAATTTCTGGTCGGCATTTTGTTCACAAATAACCTGACCGGTTTTTGAATCTATTAAAATATATGCTTTCGCATCAATGCTTAAAGGTTCTGCCTTTACTATAGCGGTACTTGTAATTAAATTTGTAAACAAAACTATGCCAATAAAAAAATTTTTCATGTTTGCCTCCCAATCTGTATAATACTATTATGTGTAAAATATAGAAATTTAAGCTGTTTATTATGCTAAATATTTGTTAAAATATCGCAGAGGTAGCTACATCAAAGTTGTAATACTTGTTGTGATAAACAGCGCAACTATGTATTCTGTAAAGTCTGTAAACAAAATAAACCTTAAAAGAAGAATAGTATGCCAGTAACTATATTAAGATAATAGCTAACAATTTGCAAATAAAATATTATTGATAATGAGGGTGAATATGGACTCACATCAGTAAAAGTATATCAAAAAATGAAAAGAATGAGTAGGCAATAAGCAAAAATTAATATAGAAATTAAAGGATAAAACTATATAAATATCGAATAAATAAATGAATGTATATAAGTCTTGTATCATTAAAGCAATTTATCCAAACAGTTTTTGTAGCATAGGAGCTTACAAAATTCTTAATTCTTGTGGCCAGTACAAAAGGTAAAATGTATTGGAGGGTAGCCATGTCTTGGAACATATTTAATAAAGAAATAAAACTGAAGATGGGCATATTTGTGGCTTTAGTAGGAACACTTATCGTTAGCACAGGGGTAATAGGTTTTTTACTGAGTAGGGATAAAAGCGAAATAATAGTAAGCAAACCTGAAAATACAGGCACTAAAAGTATGAGTGTCAGCAGCCTGCCTGAGGCTACTCAGATAGCTGAACAAAATGAAATAGTAGAAGAAATAAAGGTATATGTAGTAGGTGAGGTTAATAAACCTGGCGTTGTTACATTAAAAAAGGGTCAGATAATTGATGATGCTATCAAAGCAGCCGGAGGTCCTACAGGTAAAGCTGATATGGAAAATATTAACCTTGCTTACGAGCTTCAAGATAATGTTATGCTTAAAATATATCCTAAGTTATCTTCTACCCCAATTAAGGGAGAGGTGAAAAATCAACAGATAAATGCTTCAGTAAATCTGCAAACTCCAGCTACAACTCACAATCAAGGCTTTGCTGGGATAGAGATAAAAAGCGACAGTGGGGGTGCAGTAATTAAAGATAATGATGAAGAAGATAAATCTGATGGAAAAAAGGGAAAAATAAATATCAATACTGCTACAGAAGAAGAACTCGATTCATTGCCGGGAATTGGACCTTCAACTGCAGCTAAAATTATATCCTTTAGGGAGAAATCCGGGAATTTCAAAAAGATTGAGGATATTATGAATGTTACGGGAATAGGAGAGAGCAAATTTGGAGATATCAAAGAGTTTATTTCTGTCAATTAACTCTTCTATATTGAACGCGATAAAGATTTTACATCGCACTTCAATTTCCTTAATACAATATCACTAAAATCAAATTTTCCTATGTATAGTCATTTTTGTGATTTATATATTTTATGCATAAGCATAGAAAAATATTGTAAATGGACATATAATCAAATCAAAAGTATAATGATATTAAAGATGTAAAAAATAATGAAAAGGGGGGAACCATTGTCAGACAATTGTAATGATGTCTGATAAAATATTATGAGAAAGCTACTGATTGTTTTGACTGCAGCGATGATAATGATTTCCTTGATGGGATGCAGCAATTTGCTTAATAATGAAAACGGTGAAGGGAATAACAAAGTTGGTACGACACCTCAAAGTAGTGATAATACTAGTGTAAAAGAGCAAACATTAAAATTGAAACTCTATTTTCCAACTATAGATAATGATAACGTATTTGCAGAGGAAAGGGAAGTCTTGATAAAAAATAATGAAGTAATGAAAGCGGCTATGGAGGCCCTTATTGGTGGTCCTGAAAGCGGCAGTCTAAGGAACCCGATGCCTGAAGGTACGAAATTACTTGGGATTGACAGAGAAGATAATGTTGCAGTGGTTGAGTTTTCTAAAGAATATAGTAATACTGAGGATATTGCCGAGTTAGTTCAATGGGTATCAGTGGTTAATACACTTACTGAAATAGATGGGGTTGAAAAGGTAAGGATACTTGTTGAGGGTGAAGATTTGGTAGGACCGAGTGGACAACCATATGGTGAATTGAGCAGGGTTGAATTTGATGAAAGTCTTATATCTCAGAGTGTAAAAGGACAGAAAGTTACATTGTATTTCAGTGACTCTGAAGCGGAATTTGTTGTTCCTGAAAGTAGAGAAGTTGAAGTTGTGTCAGGAAAGAGTACTGAGGAAGTAATTATAAATGAGTTGATAAAGGGACCTCAGACAGGGGGGCTTAGTTCTGTTATACCTGAAGGTACAAGGCTTATATCTGTGGAAACAAAGGATGGGGTATGCACTTTAAACCTATCGAAGGAGTTTATTGGTAATAATTATATAGGTTCAGCTGGAGAAACAATGATAATATATTCTATAGTTAATTCGCTTACCGAGCTTCAAGATGTAAGGAGAGTACAGTTTCTTATTGAGGGGAAAAAAAGAGAAGTTT
This sequence comes from Bacillota bacterium, assembly GCA_023398495.1. Lineage (GTDB taxonomy): Bacteria > Bacillota > Clostridia > Acetivibrionales > Acetivibrionaceae > Acetivibrio. The sequence goes on along the minus strand of JAEWSG010000088.1, from coordinate 11,859 downwards.
ATTTGCATATGGCATTTGATACACCTATTGAAAGAGATGATAAAATAATAAAGAAACAATGAAAAAATCGGGGCATTTAGCCCCGTTTGATTGTTGGGGTAAAGCTGAAAATTAAGTTCTTGCTTTGAGATTCTTCTTCTGTCTGTGCCTTGTGCCTCGTAACAGAATTGATTTCAAAAGCACTAGGGATGTTTGACCATATTAGGCAATATAAATAAAGTTGTTATTACATAACCAAGGATAATTGATGTACCTGGCAAAAACATAGCAAAAATAAGAATTTTTTTAATCCGCTCATGTCTTAGTTGTCGAAATTTGTCGACCCTCGTGATTCTCATTTGTACAAGCCCCCTTGAATTGAAGTGTTTTACATATTATAGCATACATGGCTTTGTGTGATATTATTTCCTAATAGATTGAAAGCTATTCAAACTTGATTAGTTTATTAATGCGTTGGAGAACTAAAAAAATCAATTGGTTTTGTATGAGGAAATGTGAGTGCTTATAGCCTCGAAATGCTATAAGTTACCACTAAAATATAAGTTCCAACTCTAGATAACGAAAAAACCTGATTGATAATGTTTTCAAATTATGAGAATGGGATGTTATTTTTTCGTTATCTCTAAGTGGGAAAGTTGAGCTAACAAATTTATTGACAAGCCAAGATTACAAGCGTAATATTTAATTAAGATAACAGTAAGAATAGCAAAAAACTCATTAATTTTAAATTGTGAGTAACAACCAGTCTGGTAGCATGACAAGTAGTGAAACGAAGCCGGTTAATATACTTTTACGGTGTGATTTCTTGAAGGGGATGTTGTAAGAATGAACAAGGAGCCAAACATTTCTGATTCAGAATGGTATATTATGAAAGTGATTTGGAACAGGTCACCAATTACTGCAAATCAAGTTATTGAGGAACTTGAAGGAACTATAGGATGGAAGCCCAAAACAATTAAAACCCTTATATCAAGGCTTGTCAGGAAAGAAGCACTAGGGTTTACTAAGGATGGAAGAGAGTATTATTACTACAGTCTTGTTAATGAACAGCAATGTGTATATAATGAGAACAGAATATTTTTAGAAAGAGTTTATGGTGGGGCTTTTAAAGAAATGATTAGAGCTTTTCTAGAGCAGCAAAGGCTGACAAATAAGGATATAGATGAACTGAAGGAAATTCTTGACAACAAGGCTAAATAAATCGCGAAATGATTTTAAAAGGGCAATTTGAATTTTCACGACAATAAACCAAGGTAATTTAAGCGGTGTTTCTCTAAATAGGACCCAATTACATCGTATTTTAGCCCTTTGGGTTAACATTTTTCTATAATTTTTTTTACTAGGAGGTCAAGGGAATGTTTAAAAAGCTAGTCGCAGCCATATTTGTTCTGTCTATTGTGCTGCTGCAATTTGGGGCTGCTTATGCAGAAGGAGTCAATGAGCTTTTAAATCCGGGTTTTGAGGAAAGTAATTTCGATATTGCTTTCTGGGAAAACAGGATTTATACCAATTCACCAGGGGCTGGTGAGATAAGTCTATATACAGCACAAGCCCGTTCAGGGAACAATTGTATCAAGATTGTAAATAATGTAGGAAACGATTCAAGGATTGTTCAGGTTGTGAGTGTTAAGCCAAGTACATTGTATAAAATATCTGGTTGGATAAAGACTGAAAATGTAAGCGATGCAGGAAGAGGTGCAATCCTTTCAGTGTACATGCTAATGGTCTCTAGCCCGGAACTTAAAGGTACAAATGATTGGACCTATGTTGAATTGTATGGTCGGACAGGCCCGGATCAACAAGCTCTTGAATTTACCGCAGGCTTAGGAGGTCACGGTGGTGAAAGCACAGGAACAGCATATTTTGATGATATTTCGGTAGAAGAAACATCAAGTGTTCCTGAAGGAGCAGCCATCGAGAATCTTTATGCTGCTCAGCAAAATAATCAGCCATCAAATACTGATAAAAGTGATAGCAAGGGCTGGATAATATCATTAATAGCTGCATTGGTAGCTGCTATAGGCATAATTGTGTTTTTTGTATTCAGGGTGTCAGGAAAAGTTGACAACAAGAACAAGAATAAGCTTGATATAGCTGACGAAAAGCAAAATGGTAAAGCTACTTTTAAAGGCATTTCTGATCACGTACCCTTTAAAATAGACAAAAAAGATATGCTCATTATGACGGTTATGACTGTTATTTACTCAGCAATTGCTCTCTTCAATTTAGGGAGTACAAATGTTCCTGAGACTTTCTGGAAGCCATCAGCTTTAGGTACGACTTTTACAGTGAATTTTGATCGCGAGTATGACCTGTCAAAAATAGCTTATTACCATGGAATTAATGATTTATCCATTAGGGTTGAGTACCTTAAGCCAGATGGTGTGTACGAACCGGTTGCCACTATAAATCAGGATGTCTATAAAGCGTTCATGTGGGCTTCCACGGATACTCAGATTAAAACCAGAACACTTAGGTTTAAGGTACAGAAAATCAATGGTACACTAAACGAATTAGTGTTCTTTGAAAGAGGTAACAACAAGCCTATACAGGATTTTACTGTTGAAGCTGGAAAATCAGGTGCAAACGATAAGGGTACTATTGAGAACCTTTTTGATGAGCTCCATGTTGGAGATTATGAAAATGACTTTATGAATTCAACCTATTTTGATGAAATATATTTTGCCAGAACAGCGTTTGAACATATTAACCGAATGGAACCCTATGAGACAACTCACCCACCACTTGGAAAGGATATCATGGCTTTAGGGATGCTTATCTTTGGAATAAATCCATTTGGGTGGCGTATAATGGGAACTCTTTTCGGAGCTGCTATGATTCCTGCAATGTACCTGTTTGGAAAGAAGATTTTTGGTAAGAGGATATACGGATTTATCAGTGCATTCTTAATTATGTTTGAGTGTATGCACTTTGCTCAGACACGAATAGCTACAATTGATTCGTATGCGGGTTTGTTTGTAATTCTGGCTTATTATTTTATGTATGACAGTTTTATAAATAAGTCCTATGAAATCGGATTCAAGAAGAGTATGCTCCCGCTTATGCTGGCAGGAATTTGCTGGGCATTGGGTTCTGCAAGCAAGTGGACCGCAGTTTATGCAGGAGGAGGACTTGCGGTTCTCTATTTCGTATCAAGGTATCTTGAGTACAACAGTTATAACAAGTTGCTGCGTAAAAAAGCATTATCCGGATCGGCAAGAAACACAAAAATCAAAGAATGGATTCAAAATCACTTTGTTCTTACTTCTTTAGCTTGTGTATTGTTTTTCGTGATTATACCGATAATATTATATTCTGCTTCGTATCTACCTATTATTACTCTACCGGGTGAGCATCATAATTTAGGAGAAATTGTGAAATATCAAAAAGACATGTTTGATTACCATTCAGGGTTAACCGACGATCACGATTGGGCTTCGCCGGCTTATTCCTGGCCATTGGTTAAAAAGCCTTTACTTGAATATAGGAATATGAGCCTTCCGGCAACCAGAACCTCCATTATGTATGTTTTGGGAAATCCAGCGATATTCTGGTTTGGAATAGTATGTGTGTTTGCTGCTTTACTAATAAGTATAGTTAAGAAGGATAAGCGAGCTGTACCGTTTTTGGTTGCTTTTGCATTCCAGTACCTGCCATGGTTCAGGGTAACCCGCTGTATATTTATATATCACTTTTTTACCTCAGTACCATTTATGATACTAAGCATAGTGTATGTGTTAAATTTCCTTAAAGAAGATTTGCCTGGAATTGTAGGCAGAGATTTTGGGAGCAAGAGCTCCGAGATAACAGCTAATAAGGTTTCAACAGCATTTATATATTGTTATCTTGCAATAACACTTGCATTGTTTATATTCTTCTATCCTGTAATGTCCGGTTTGGAAATTCCAACAGAGTACCTTAAGTTTTACAACTGGATTAGAATTCATTAATGTATAGGTAGTGATATCGACATACAAAAACAGGAGATGATTTTAAAGGTCACCTCCTGTTTTTTGTTATATGATACCGCTATTCTAAGGTTCAGTTCCATTCACAAGCTTGCCGGATACATATACAGGAATCTTGTTGTTTTCTGCATAATCCGAGGCTGATGCACTGAAGGAGTAGTCATCAGACTGATTATAGTTACTCCAGTCATTTTTGGAGAATCTCCCCTGTACATCTAGGCTTTTACCAGGTTCTAAAGATCCCGCTCCGCTTGTAAAACTTAACTCAAGGTAGTAATCAGCTCCGTTTTTTGGAGAGGGGAGTTTGTTAAAGGTGCCGGTTACATTTGAATTTCCGGCAGAACTCCAATCACACCAGAAGGTTTGAGGTTTATCTCCGTCTATGGTGTAGTAATACCTTAGTTTAACCGTTGACAGATTTATACTTGAACTGCTGTTGTTAATAAGCCTGATTTTTGGTGCTATTCCGTTTGTAGAGTCTGTTGAATTTCCGTTTGAGCATTGAACTGCAAGCTTGCCACTGCCGGATGAAGTATTGTTGTTTATACTGTTGTTTGTATTGTTATTACCATTCTCATTGTTATTCAGGCTTGTGCTATTTGTAATTGAAGGGCTTGGTGCTGCCAATGCAGTACTGTTATTAATCTGTGTGGTTTCAGAACTGATTTTATCTCTGTCCGGTTCCTTACCAAATATAAGTATACCTTTATTATAGACTGGTATGTTTTTGGTTCTTACTATTGAATTTGATCCAAGCTCCTCAAAAGAATAGTCATTTTTAGGATCAAAGTATGAAGTTCCATCAGGGGCGGAAATTCTGAACTGCACTTCTTTTTTATAGTCCGATTGTCCTCCTGGGAAGATCTTCGTTCCGCTAAAGTCCACGGTTACATAATAGAGATTTCCTTTAAAAGGCTTTAGTTCTGAGATTTTCGAGCCTTGATTAAAACTGGAACTAACCTTGATATCAGAGGCGAAATGACCCGAACTTATAACTTCGCTCAAATCAACATAGTAATTGAAAGACAAGTCCTCACACAACATAGCAGGCCATGCGGATTTATTATTTATAACTGCCTTAATCTCTATAAAATTACTTCCATATGCGTTAATACCAGCTTCTACATAAATTTCATCCGCAGTTTTATCTTCTATTGCGTTAAAGGTTTCAGAAGGGTTGCCACCATAAGTCTGATACATTTTTGCCAGTAAACCGACAAATCCTGCGTTGTAATCACAAGCCACCTCATTTGATACATAGTCACTTATTTCATCCTTGTAACCATCTGAGTTGTCAGGACCTCCGACCAGTGCACCGTACAAAGTATGCATATGTTTATCTGGTATTGTCTGGCTATTGGCCCATGAGCCGTGAGAGGTTCTGTGATGTGGATTTTGTGGAGGATTTTTGCCAAAACCTACAACAAAACTTTGGCCTGTGCTTCCTAAAGCATAATTGGCTTGGTTTTCAGCAAATTTCATATAATCTTTTGCTTTTGTCTTATCCGCACCTGACCAGTCTGAATATACACATGCAAGAAATCCTGTAGTAGTTGCATATCTGAGTGCACCCCATTGATCAAGCCAGGCAAGACCTTTTGGAGTATATTTTATACGGTCACCGCCTAAACCGGTTGTCCACCAGTCAAGGTGTCTTTCTATATTTTCCTTGTGTTTACTGTTGTTATCTGAAATTTTAGCAAGTAAAAGGGAGGCTCCATAGTGAACATCATCCCAGCAGTGCCCCCATTTGTATTTAGTTGTTGTAGTTTGAGGTTCGGTTCCCCATTTAGAAACATATTCCTCGGCTTTTTTCAGGTAAGTTTGATCATTTGTTGCAAGATAAAGCCAGGAACCCGCCCAGGAAAGTTCGTCATAAAACCCGCTCCACGATTTGTAGAAGCTGTTGGCAGCTGTGTAACCTGCGTCGCTTTTTGTACTGTCGGCAAAGTTGAAGAGTTCTTTTGCATGCTTAAGGCATTCTTTGGAATAAGCAGCATCGATGTCCTTAAAGATAATCGATGCAGAAGCTAATGCTGCTGCTGTTTCAGCAGAAACAGCCGATCCGGGAGACGCTTTATCCAGTTTATATGATGGCCTATCCATAGGCATGGCCTCAGCAGGCCCCCACCATGCATGGTCAGCATCTCCATCACCCACTTGGTAATAGTAAACATCTGGTTCAGGATGGCATTTAATGAAGTAGTCAGTTGCCCACTTAATGTTCTCAAGAATGGGGTCAAGCTGTCCGCTTTTTTTGAAAGCATCTTTATATTCATACACTGACCAGCTCAGCATAGTAGCTGAATATGCCATTGGTAGATTGAATTTAACATGGTCACCTGCATCATACCATCCACCAGTGAGGTCTATACCTGCATCCTTTCCGTCATTAAGCCCGGAATCTCCTCGCCAGTTAAGGCGTAGTTCTGTTGAACTGAGTTTACCGGATCGTTGGCATTCATAAAAGAAAATGGCTTTCTGGAGTGCTTCTCCATAGTTAAATGATCCTGTAGCTGGTGGTTGGGGAGGGATATTGTTCTTATATTTGTATTTGTACTTTCCAGTGTTTTCTATATTGCCGGAAGAAGCTTCGGAAGTATCGCCTTCATCGACAGTATTGTCTGTTTGCTGAGCTTGTTCAGTAACCAGGCCATCTTTCTTCTCTATGTAAATATGGTACATTGCATTTGCCATTGCTATATCAGCCTGGGCCCAATATCGGTGATAGGTCATAACCGGGTTCTTTCCGTTTTTTATTGCGTCTTCTACTTTTTTAAAATCAGGGTCTTTTTTAAAATCAGGGCGCATATCTATAAAGGTTATACCGTTTCTGATTTCTGCACCCTGTCCATTTGTGCCGATAAATCCTTCGGGTATATAGACTTCATCAAAAAAGCGTGAATAATCTTTTCGTTCTTCGGCTACAGCAACACCCTTATCATCTCTGTAATTCTTCCACATGCCGTCTAAAATTCCTTTGGCTGTATCTCTTGCTGCTGCATCCATTGCACCTGAATGCTTTTCGGTTGCAGCCGCGTAATATATCAGTGCTTTTGCATAGGCAGCTGCAACACCAACGTCATTAGTGTAATCCTTAACCTTACAGTGAAGATTTAAGTTACCGGTTGGTTTGCCGGTCCAAGTGTCAGGTTCCCCAGACCATTCAAGTGTTGAAGGTATTTCATATGTACCGTCGGTTTTTAATTTTGTATTCGATAAAGCCCATTTGGCCCACTTGTCACATACAGATTTTATGTTTTCATCACCTGAAAGGTAATAGTATTCCATTACCCTTTCCATTGACCATGCTTGAAACCCAAACCAATTGTTGCTTGCGGGATCATGATAGACAGGCTGATAATCAAAAGCCATATCGTAGAACGTGCTTTTATTTTCCGGGTATTTTGAATATTTGCCTTCCCAGCTGTTTGTTACACCACCTGCAATTGCACCTTCAGCACTTTGAAGGTATTGATACAGCTCAATCTGACGAACCAGACTTTTTTTCCAGTCTTCCTGAGAACCTTGTGACTTAGGCTTTAGTGCAGTTTCTTGTGATAAAGCGTAAGCTGCAACCGGGTTTTGATAGCCCTGGTGACAGTGAGAACTTCCAATTCGCCAGCTCCATGCACCGGTAATATCACCACCCCAGGAGGCATACCATGACAAGAGGTAGTGGCAACTGTCATAGCCTGTTCCTGCCGTTGTTTTATCCTGAACTCCAATGGGTCTGAAGTATTTATCAAAGAAGGTATACCTTAAATAATCTCCCATTTTGGCAGCTTTATCTGAATAGTCGGTGAGATCACTGTCTATACCCTGTTCTTTTGCCCACAAATAAGCCCAATAAGAGGCTTGAACCTGTCGTGCATCAGCGTCTGACGCAGATGTATAACGCCATTGCTTGGATGGCTGACCAAAGCTTCCGAAGAGACCTAAAAATCCTCCATTATCGCCTTCGCCCCATTTGAAATCTTCCCATGAAGGGTGAGGGACTGTCTCCCATACAGATTCTTCGGCACCACGCTGATAAGTATTAATGTATGAGCATCTGCTTGTGCCATCGCCGTGGTTTCCGTATTTGTAAAAATTGTCTACATCAAGAAGCCAGTGCATTTGATATATGGACTTAGTTCCATACACTGAGGCCAGGTTATCTGCAATAGGGTCTGTGCCTGTTGGAAAATTTTCACTTCCTGAAGTAGGGTATCCGCTGGGGGTATCTGCTTCAGGAGCGTATTGTGCAGGTTTGGAAGGGGGATATGTATCCACACCAGGTTGGTCGCTTTGGGCATCAGGGATTATATATTTTTCTGTAATATCCCAGGCGTTTTTGTAATAAGACCAGTCTCCAGTTAACTTTCCGTAGGTTGCACCCAACCAGGTCATATAGCTAAAAGCTTCACTTGTTGTCAGATGTCCATAGTCTGGAGCCTCCACTAACAATGTTTCAATGGTATGATAGGGTATTCCTTCTTCGCTAAGGTAGCCTTTTTTTTGAATGTCATTAAACAATTCCAGAAATCTGTCTGAATACAATGTTGCACTTGATGATCTGGTGGATGATGAAGGGACCTTGTCATCAGGATTGCTAAGGATATCTTTTGTACGTTTATTCTGTGTTAACAGAATGGAGCATGCTACAACCATAACTATTACTATAAAAGCGGCTGTTTTTTTTCTTCTCTTTAGTATCTGAAATATTTTCATAGAATCGTCACCTCGGAACAGTAATTCGTTCAAGGTAGATGTTTTTGTATACATTTAGATGTATATACTTTGAGGTAGATATGTTATTCAATAATACAATAAAATGTAAATAAAACTAAAAATTATTATTAAATGTGATGAAATATTTATTTATATATGATATAATATATATAGAGAGATAGATTATTAACTTTACATCACTTCAAAGTTTTCCAACCTAGTGCTTTTTAACATTACAAATTTCTAGTTTTTCATAATGTTAAAAATACACGTCATCTGTTTGTGACTCGCACACTTTAGAAATTAATTACTCCACGCTGCACTAAATAGGCAACTTCATTGAAAATTATAGTTTAATAGTTTTTAGTAGTAGTGAGGTAAAGAAATGATAGATGCATTAAGTAAAAAATTAACCGATTTAATTAAAGAAAATGTTGAGGGAATAACGCCGGAAAAAGAAGATATCATTAATTATGGAATAAAATTAGCGGTTTATGAAATTATGGTTTCAATTACTATTTTTTTAGTTGCATTGGTTTTAGGGGTATTTAAGTATTTTTTGGTTGCTTTCACTGTTTATGGAGTACTTAGGCTATTTGAAGGTGGAGCTCATGCAGGTTCGCGTACAAAATGTTTTTTAACATACATTGTAACTATTTTTGGCATTATATTCATATCTAAATATATATGGATGGATAGTCTCTGCTATTCTGTACCAGTTTTCATTTTAAACGTTTATATTGCTTATGTTTATGCACCTGGAGATACAGCAGAAAAACCTTTATTAAGAAAAAAGGTAAAATTTCGTTTGAAAGCTATTTCTTTGATTTTGACTATTTTAATATATGCAACAGCATGTATTTTATGGCATTTTGATAAAACCATTTTTAATGTCATTTTACTCTCAACAATACCTGTGACATTTCTTCTTTCTCCAATGGGTTACAAACTTGCACGTTGCAAGCGTGGCAGCTAGTGTTTTTTAACACTACTAATTTATGGTTTTCATAATGTTAAAAATGCAATTCGTCTGTTCTAAGCCCCGCATGCTCTAGAAGTTTATTCTGTTGTGAGGCACTTTAGATGAAAAACTCCAAAACTAAAATTAAAGGACGTTTTTTATCTAAGTTAGATACGTTTGGGTGCTACTTAGATTAACTTTAGTGAACGTTATCTATAGTTACTGAAGGTATAGTTCATCTGTTTATCGCAGCAGAGCTTACGACTTAGATTGAAACTTCCGTTATAATAATGAAAGGAGGATAGGTATGTTTAAAGGTAAAATCAGACAGTGCATTTTTACTACTATCGCGGTTTTATCAATGTTGCTTGCAGCAATGTCGGCTAGTGCATGTTTTCCGTTTTTTTGCTATCAGCCAAAGATGCCGGAATCCTTAATAAAGTCGGATTAAAGAGGACTTAGCAATAACAAAAAAATAACATCCTATTGTTATATTCTGAGAAGATATAGTTCATCTGTTTATCGCAGCGGAACTTACTGCTTTGATTATAGCTTCCGCTGCGGTATAATTTTTCACATATTAACTGTAAGTGATGATAGACGCGTTATGTTGCAGCCCCTTTAATTATAAATTGATTCCGGAAGGAATATAACCTAATATGTGATTTCAATTCTCTGTGAGAATAAATTTTCTCTAGAGTGTGTATAAAGTTTGCAATTTTTGTACTTATTTATTATTTTTCTTATCTCCCATAGGCCAAATCCTGTATGATCTTTTTTTGTAGTATATCCATCCTTAAATATGGTTTCTAAATCGACAGTTCCTGAACAGGAGTTGTTTATTTCGATAAAAAGACAGCTCTTATTGGTATTTTCTCTTATGGCCAGTTCAACATATTTCTTTTCACTTTCATATGCTGCTTCTATAGCATTATCTAATAAAACTCCAAGTATCTTGCACAAATCATATATTTTTATGTTTTTTATTTCTACTTTACACATTACACTAATAGTAAGATTTATATTTTTTATTTCAGAATAAGATATCTTTGATAACAACAATCCATATAAAGGAGGGTTGTGCTTTATATATGAATTCAGAGGAATAATATTATTTAATTTTCTTGACTCTGACATCATCTGGCTATGAAATTTTTTCAGTCCATCCATGTCTTGGGCTGAAATATATCCGTTAATTACTTGCAACATATTATTGTGATCGTGCTTAAATCCTCTCAGGCTGTCTATCATTTCATTGAGTGTTTTAATATATAATTCCTGAAAAACTGCATTTTGCTTCAGAAATTCCATTTCTCCCAATCTTAGAAAATTAAAAACATTAAGAACAACAACCAATATAAGTGAAACTGAATTGTATATAAGCAAAGGAGTTGATCTAGTATTCATAACTTCTTGAAGATAAATAAAATTCGGGAATAGAAGAAGCACAGATAATGCTAAATTTACAACTACAGTTAATGCCCTTTTTTTGCCCAAGTCTTCCGGAATATGAATTTTAATTTTAAATAAAGATAATGTCGTTGTTATGAGTAGTATAACTGTTAATGAAATTATCTGAGAAATAATATGTTCATGCAAAGAAGCATTTGTTATACTAAAGTCTTCCCTGAAAAATAACTTGAAGATAGGAAGACTGATAAGAAAAACTACGGATCTATAAAAGTAGGATATACACATTGCTGACAGACTTTTTAAGAAACTGAACTTGAATAAGAACTTAAACAAAAGAATTGCCGAGACAACAAATGCAATCATATAAACGAAAGATGCATTTTTATTATTCTGAGGGATGAAAACATTCGAAATACTAATGATTAATCCCATTATTATTGCATATGGAAATACTTTTCTCCAGTTGATTTTTAAGTTAAATATTAAAAAAATGAAAATCCCAATGAAAAATTCCTGTGCAATTCCTGTCATAAATAGTGCTATAAATTTAAGCCCTAACAAAGTGCAACCTCCCAATAATTACAAAATTTTACACAACAAAATTCTACATTTGCTGACAAAAAACATTATATCACAATTCACAAAAATTACAATTCATTTTCAAGGGTCAATTATCTTAGGGCGTATTTTAATTTATTGAAGAATTGATTTCCATGTAATTCATTTGAAAAAAGCGGCTGTACCCCTTAGACTGTATGTATAAAAAAAAGGGGGTACAAAAAGATGAACTTTACACAAAACGAT
>JAEWSG010000083.1 GCA_023398495.1 Bacillota bacterium | reverse complement strand
CATGCAATATCTAAATTATAACTATCCTTTCTTAGTGTGTTCATAATATCTTCCAGTTTGGTTAACGAGTTTTGTACATTGTGATATTTTATCTTATCATAATTTAGCAATCGCTCTATGGTTTCCTAGTCCATCAAAGCCTAATAAGAATAATTGGCATTACGATCCTGTTCCCGAATATGAAGTTGCACCTTTCATCCATATCTTATAACTTAAATAGAAAACCAGCACACCAATAAAAGGCGATAGGTAGGTAAGTATAGGAATCTCATCCGGCCTTAAAAAAATAAGGCTTGGATAATAAGCAATAAATGCAATCGGAATTAGAAAAGTAAATATAAATCTGAAAATTGAACTAAATATACTTACAGGATATTTCGCATAGTCCTTAAATCTATTGCAAAATACCATAATGTCCCCTGATCTCACAATCCAAAAACAAGTTGCCGCAGCTGCATTCATTAGTGCAATCATAAATAATGATGCAGTTATTAGTGCTATAATCAACTTAAAAAAAATCAAAATGGACATACTTAACCCAATTTTATTCCATGAATACAATAGCAACAAACTGCCAAAGAGAAGTTGAGCAAACCCTTTCGTATCAAATACTTCTGAAATATAATAAAAGAACAAATTAATAGGGCGGAAACAATACTTAATAAAATCACCGGAATATACATAATGCCTCAGACTCCAATTATTATCAAAAAACAGCTGCACAGGTGTCAAGGCTAATAGGGAAAACGCATATAAAAAAAGCATCTCAAAATAATTCCATCCCATTACCGACGGGAAATTCTGAAATGTAATCCAGAACGCAAGAAATCCTGATATATTTGTAAAAATCATTCCAATCATGGAAATAATAAAATCGGCACGGTAACTCATTTTACTTTTAATGTCCTGTACCTGGATTTTTATGTATATATTAAGATAATACAAAAATCTACTTTTCTTCATAATCCCTAACCTCCGTTCACTGTTATTATTTTAAGTGACTTTTTCCAGAACAGACGGCTTGCCAGAAAAACAAAAAGCAACCAAAACAACTGTATAAACAACATTTTAAAACTTTTATTGATAGTTAAAGAATCATCAACCAAAAACAAAAGAGGCGTATTGTAAATTGCTTGAAACGGTAAATATCCGACAATCGTTTTTAGAGGTTCGGGAAAAAAGGCTAACGGAATCATAGCTCCCGAGACAAAAAGTAATATAACCTCTTTCATAATATTGATGCCCCATGTCGATTGTGTGTACATACAAATAGTTCCCACAAAAAAATCAATACAAAAATTAATAAGCAATCCTATAACAAGGCTGACAGCATAAAAGACAATATTAGTTCCCGTAACAATCGCTCCACCGGTCAGAAAGTAAACCAGAATAAATGTTGGTAAAAATGAAGTAAAAAAAGAAACCACGTAATTTCCTGAGACACAGAAAAAGGTATATATCTGGAAATCCATCGGCTTAATAAGGTTCAATACAATTTTACCTGTCTGAATATCTCTTCCTATCTCCCAAACCAAATATACCTGTAAAAAATTACTCATTGCTGCCGCCAAAACAAGATATATCATTGTATCTGTAAATGTCATTCCATTTACAATATCCGTCGAACTGGATGCATAAATTGCTTTCCACAGATAATAAATAACAACAAGATATACCAAATTGCCAAAAAAAGAAATAATATAACTGGCTCTGAAGCTTAATGATTCGGTAATACCTGCACGAGTCAAAGTCAAATATTTTCTCATTGAAAAGGAGGTTTTTTTATTCATTTTACCCCCCCTTCATATATCTTTTTGATTATACTTTCCGTTGATATCTCTTGCAACTTCATATCATGGATCTTCTTTATTTGCTGAATATAGTTCAATATTTCTATTATAGATATTTCATCTTCATTAACCAATACATCAATCCATTCCTCATTAACTGTAACAGAAATAGATTGTACCTTCGGAAAATGTATTTTCAGTTGTTCACAAAGCTCACTCGCAGATTTATCCAATGCTTCATTCGTATAATTAAAAGACTCTTTTCCAAACATAAGCTTTAATGTCCGATAGGTACCAAAAAATTTCTTCAAATTTTCGATATCATTATCATATAAAACTGTGCCCTTATCAATAATTACAATTTTTTTACAAAGTGCATCCACATCTCCCATATCATGCGTAGTTAAAATAACTGTCGTCTTTTTCATCTGATTTAATGCTTTTATCAGTTCACGAATCTTACTTTTCATAGATACATCCAAACCTATAGTCGGTTCATCCAAAAACACTACACTAGGATTATGTAAAAATGCTGCCAGAATATCACAAAGAGTTCTCTGCCCTAATGATAGTTGTCTCACCGGTTTATGATAAAGTGACTTAATATTCACCAGCGACTCATAATAGTCCAACATATCCTTATATGCTTTGTTATCTATCTGATAGATATCTTTTAAAATTCCAAATGACTCTATTACCGGCAATGCCCACCATAACTGAGACCTTTGTCCGAACACAACTCCTATATCCATAGCATTTTGAACTCTGTTTTTATACGGAATCCTTCCATTTACCAATATTTCACCTGATGTAGGTACCAAAACACCTGTCATCATTTTAATCGTTGTGGACTTTCCGGCGCCATTAGGTCCTAGATAGCCTACCATTTCCCCTTGCATAATATCCATTGTGACATCGTTTACTGCTTTTATAATTCTATAATCTCTGGAGAAGAAGTCTTTAATACTTCCTTTTAGCCCTTCTCTCCTGTTCAATGTTTTAAATTCCTTACTTACATGCTTCAACTGGATCCGCGGTTCCAAATAATACCGTCTCCCTCCGCAATATAACTTTTATATGTCTTTTTCACACTTCAATTTCTTCTATACAGCACTATATCAAAATTTTCATTGCATCTAAAACCCAAAGTACCAGCCCTCTTTGTAACAAAAAAGGCTGGAAGTTATAATATAGCTGAAGTTATATTTTAGCATTTTTACTTTAATATAGCTTCATAACGAAGACGAATATCAGGCAATTTAGTAATAACTGTATAATAATTCTGCTGCCAATCATCGCCCTGTGTTGGATCATTTTCGCCAGATGCCGGCGGAGCAAAAATCCGCATAATAAGTTCTTCTTCCCTATCCAATGGCTTCTGAAAGAAAGCAGGCATCATATCTATACATTTTGTTCCCGGTGCTTTATAAAACCAGTATTCGTTAATTTCAATCATAAGGTTCAAATCAATTAATTCCTTATCAAAATAAATTTCTGCAAATACCGGATTATCTTTAAACTTAAGAAAAACAGCCAATCCATCTGAATCTTCCGATCCACCCCACCTTAATTTTGCCGGAAAGAATATTTCTTCACCACAAACCATGGATGGCTTAAAGAAATCTTCATGAATAATTTTCTTATATTCATTAAGTATAGGCATCTCAATACCAACATCCCTATTATTGGGGTCGGTAATTTCCAATCCGAGACGCCCGTCATCACGAAATTGATAAAAAGTAAAACCACTCAGCCATTTATCCGGATCATTTTTTATCATTTCACAAAACTCACGAATCATTTTTACTTGCTCATACGGACCAGTTACATCGCCATCTGCATTAAGCTCTGACATAACCATTTTTTTTGATACACCATCATTAAGAAACATAAAACGTTTATAGCTTCTCTTTGCCAACTCATAGATATGGGCAGGAGTATACCTTTCCTGCGTCGTAATACCACGATCTGCAACATCATATGGCCAACTCCAATGAAGAGCAAGATATTTATCAACTGACCATATATCAGTCACACGCACTGCCTCAGTAAACTCAATCTCCTTTTTCATCTCAACTTGATCAATCTTCTTTATGCCATCTATACAAAGAATAGTCTCTACATTGGGCGAATATCTCTTGATAGTATTATGAAAGCGAACATAGAAGTCAGCAACTTCCTGATATGTACAACGCTTGTTAAATGAAAACCAATCTCCTGTTGCCTCATGATTAATTCTAAGCCTGACCCGACCAAAAGTTGTTAAATCCTTAGCAATTGCAATCAAATGATCGTCTGTTACATTCGGATCACATGTAAGTGTCAGCAAAACATCCTGCCCATGACGCCTAATATCACGCATAAATGTAAACGGCTCATCATCATGTGTTCCGTTAAGTCCCCCTTTATACGTAAAGTAGTCATCGTAAGGGTAATCCCACACATAAGATACACTCAAATCGGAATATGCAGCACTGGCTCTTTTCGGCCATCCTTTATCATATGGATAATAACAATACATCAAATTAATTGCCTGGTGAGGTCTTCCCAACTTACCCAGTATATAATCCTGATTCACATAAGAACCGCGCTCACTTCCATCTGACAGACTAACAGCACAGTCTGCCGGTCCCATATGAACACTATATGCTTTCAAATTCGTCAACATAATAATAACTTATATAATGTAAATACATTATACTTCCTCCTTAAGTTTAAAAAAATCTCCAGACCTACTATTCATTTATTGAATCCTTAAACTTATAGGACGGAGATCAATTCTTCAAAGGTCAATCACTTTTTATTTTGAAAGACCATAAAATAACATCTTAAGACAATAATTTTATATTCAGACCTTCATCTAAATCGTAAATTTCTTTGCTGACCTGACTGCTAATATCCATTAGTAGCAATTGAGTAAGCCTGTCATATATAATTTTATTTTCAAAAAAATACTTTTCAGCCGTTAATCGTAGTTTTTCAAGTACGGTTTTTCTTTTTTCAATTAAATTATGCTCTCTGATATATTCATTGCCCCAACTATTAATTCTTAGTTGTTTAATTCCGGAATCATTCTCCTGGAATTTCTTGGCACAAGTAAATCTATATATTAGCTTAGCTTCATCTAATATAAAAATACTTTGCAAAAACAAACTTTTATCAATAACTATATTGTAGGCACTTTCAATCAGGTATTTTATAGAGTTGTCATCTTTGACATAAAAACTATATTTTGATCCGCCTTCATTCTTTAATACACTATCTATTGAATATAAACTAAGAAGAATGGCTTCTCTTAAATCCAATACTTCTTGATGACCGTTTATACCTTCCAGTATATATGTATAATCAAATGAATTGTCTTGGCAAATCCTTCCCATTTTATCGATAGGGTTTAGCTCATCAAATGTTGAAATATTCTTAATATTGTACATTCTACACGCCTCCGCTTCTAAAGGACTTCATCAACTTGTCTTTTCTGATACACTAATGAAAATTAACCTTTGATTAGCTAAAGTTTGCATACTTTCCTGCTGAGTTTAAGAGCTTGTAATGTTTGATTACATGTTCACTTATACTTTGACGTACTTTTGCCATAATATTTCTTGGCTTTATTTCATTAGGTTTCTCAGCAAATATGTCTTCAATTGCTTTTCTAAATGCTACTCTTAATTCAGTTTCCATATTTACTTTTGTAATACCAAATTTAATAGCCTTGGCAAGATCCTCTTCCTTTACGCCTGAACTCCCATGAAGTGCTAACGGCAATTGAAGCTTTTCATTTATACTTACAAGTCTTTCTATATCCAAGCTTGCTGTTCTGTTTCTCATTCCATGTGTATTTCCAATCGAGATTCCCAGCACATCTATATTTGTATATTTGCAAAAGTTGATTGCATTATTTAGGTTTGTAAACTCATTATCCTGTTCATCAGTTTCATTAATATTTGATACTATTCCAACCTCTGATTCGACAGTTACATTATAATTTTTAGCCAAGTCAACAACCTGTCGGGTCATCTCCATATTCTGTTGTAAATCCTTATCGGAATAGTCAATCATAACCGAGGTAAATCCTGCCTTTATGCATGATTTTATAATATCAAAATTATTTGCATGGTCAAGATGGAGTGCTACAGGCAACCCACATTGCTCCGCTTCATTTTTTACCATAGATACAACATTTTCTACATTCAACCACTCTATTGCCGGTTCTGTAATTTGAACAATTACAGGTGTTTGTACCTGTTTTGCCCCCTGGAAAATTCCCATTAATAGCTCAAAGTTATCAAAGTTAAATGCTGGAATTGCATAATGATTTTTATAAGCATCATCCAAGAGTTGCTTCATAGTATATAACATTAATTTTTCCCCCTTTAGTTTTGTTTAGGTACGGCACCTCATTTTAATATCTAATTTCCAATACTGTCTTTATAATACCTTTATAATCAATCCCATGCTTTGCTCTTAACTCATCACTCTTTCCACTCTCACCAAACTCCACAGTACCAATACTCTTAAACTTCGAAACACTTACCTTTCCTATCAAGTTATTGGCAACAATACTTCCCAAGCCGCCAAATACGGAGTGTTCTTCAACTGTAATTATATATTTGCAATCCCCCACAAGAGATATTAGTGTTGAAAAATTCAGCGGTTTTATGCATGGGATATGTATTACCTTTGCATTCAAACTATAGTCTTTTAATACTTCTTTTGCTTTTATAGCCTCTTGAGTGATTTCTCCGGTCGAAATAATTGCAATTTCATCGCCATCACTTAAACATACCGGCATACCCAATTCAAATTTATAATTTTCAGGCATTATACTTTCCACAGGCTCTCTTCCTACTCTCAAATAAACAGGACCCTTATATTCAACAGCAAAAGTTATTGCCTGCTTTGCTTCTTCTGGATCGGCAGGTGCTAAAACAACCATATTAGGTATTACTGTCATTAAAGCAAAATCTTCAAGACATTGATGGGATCCCCCATCTTCTCCTGCCGTGAAGCCCCCATGTGTAGCAAAAATTTTTACATTAGCATCATTATACGCTACACTATGACGCACTTGCTCCCAGGCCCGTGTTCCAACAAATGCACTGAATGTTGAAACTACCGGTATGTCACCGCAGCTAGCTATTCCTGCTGCTATACTCATTGCATTTTGTTCACAAATTCCTGCTTGATAACTCCTATCCGGAAAAGCCGTAAAGAAACTGCTTACTCTTGTATGTTTAGCCATGTCACAATCAATTACTACTAAATTTTTTATCTTTTTCCCCAAATGAACTAATTGTGTGCTTACTGCATCTCTAAGTGCCTCCATTTTTTATCCTACTCCTTCTCTTTCAGCAGTTCATTATATTTATGCAATAATTCACTGTAGGCTGCTTGTATTTCTTCATTGCTCAAGCTTTTGCCATGATATTCATTATTGTTCTCCATAAATGAAACGCCTTTGCCTTTAATTGTGCTGGCTAAGATTACCCTAGGTTTATCTTGTTTTTTACAACACGAGCTTATTATTCCTTCAAAACTATGCCCATCTACTTGGATAACATCCCATCCCAAGCTGCTCCACATAGAACCTAATCTTTCCATATCACCGGTGACTTGAGTTGGGCTCTCCAGTTGAAATTTGTTGCAATCAATGAAAACTGTCAGGTTATTTAATTCATACTTTGGTGCAAATATAGCAGCCTCCCATATTTGGCCCTCTTGTAATTCACCATCTCCAACAACTACAAAGACGTTAAATCCTTGTTTCTTTCCGGACAAAGCCTGCCCCACACCAAAAGATAAACCTTGACCCAGTGAACCGGTTGAGTAGTCAACACCCTTAAGCCACTTAGCACATGGATGTCCCTGCAGAGGGCAGCCTATCTTTCTCATCGTCTCAGTATAATCAACAGGGTAATATCCTGCTGAGCATAATACAGCATATAAAGCACTCTCCGCATGACCCTTACTTAAAACAAGGCGATCCCGTTTTTCCCAGTCAGGATTTTTATTATCATGTTTCATAATTTTATTATATAACGCAATCAAAATTTCCAGGCAAGAATATGATCCCCCTATATGACCTGATCCACTTTTTTCTATCATTTTAAGTATCAAAATACGAAGTTCTGCAGCCTTCTGTTCCAGTTTATTTATTTCAACTCTACTAACTACACTCATATCTTAACATCCTCTTTCTGCATGTTTTCTCCCCTTTCCATTTTAGCCAGCAAACTTAAGCTTTGAAATTGGCTTGAGGAATTTGATGTTTGTAACATACTCCTGCTGAATACTTCAGCCCAGCTTCCCATCTTATACCAGTCCAATATATACGCTGACCTCTCTTTACCATAAATGATATTAATTGAGCATTCCCTCTCAACCTTTTTTATAAGACCATTTTCAATTATCCACATCTCATAAAAAATAGAGTTTTCCTCAGGAATAAATGTACAAGGTTTTAAACTTGCTTGTGGTTCATACTTCAAGTTTCTATCCTGTGTTCCTGTAATTGAAGCAATACATGTAAAATCGAAATCCGGTGTAAACTCATCTTTTTCTAAAAAACCGGCTATGTCACCTAAATTCCATCCATAATTAAGCATTTCAGCTATTTCAGCTTCTTCAAATAAATTTAATATATCTGTTTCTTTGCCACTATGAGCACACTTTATCCTATCAACCAGGTATTTAATCTGACCGCCTTCATACCTTTTCATTTTGCTTCCGGATACTATCAAGCCCTTCCAATATTTCCACATACCTGCCTCTAATCTAGCTTCCGCTATACCGGTTCTGCCAATAAAATTCCTAGTTTCCAGAGGTAAAGAAATAGAAGTATCCCCGGCATAGAAAATCTTTCTAAATGCCATATTGGGTCTGTAAAAAGTTCTTTCACCAATTGAAAATCTATATCTTGTTTCGAATTCATCAATACTTAATCCTAATAAACTGGCAAAAAGCTCTTTTGTCTCTGCCCGATGTAATGTAGAGATATTAAGTTCTAGGAAGTCTTTTTCAAAGTTCTTCAAGCCTATCTTATCTCCATCTGTACAAAGATGTTCAAGAAATTTTCCATCATCCTGACTTCCTGCATAGAAACAAGAAAGACGATCTGGTAATTTTTTATAGGACTTTTCCTTTTTATTCTTCGACATACCCACAACCGACAAACATCTGCTTCCACCTCTAGAACCAGTGAGTGTCCCATCTATCGGATCCACAGCTATAATTAGACTTGGTCTATCTGCGTTATCTTCAAAAGTCTGTATTTCTGAACAAAGTATCCCATCCCTTTCTCCTTCTGCTGAAAGAACTTGCACATTATAACCACTGCATAATGCTTGTTGAAGCAATCGGTCATACTCTTTTGTAACAAGTTCATCCATTAACAAAGCGATAGGTTTTCCAAGACCTAAAAATGGGTAAATCTTAACTATACTCTCATCTATTACATCAATAACACACTCTATTAATGACTGCATCTTACACCATTTTTCCTTCTCTTTTAAGGTAATTTCTTTTTGTTTAGGAATGTCGACGACAATAATTTCACGGTCTAGTCTTATTTGACCCAAATAGTTTCAGCTATTCCTTATAATCTTCGTAATCCTTTCTATAATATCCATACTGTTACTATTGTTTATGCGGGTTACAAGCACAACTTTAGATTTCAGTATAATATGTTCTTCATAAAGATTATGAACTTTCAATGTACTCCCTGTTTCAACACAATCTACACAGCAATTGTATAAACTAGGCACAAGTGCTTCAGAAGAACCTGATATAAGCTCTATTTTTACATTGGTTTTCTTATTGGCTTCAAAAAACTTTTTTGATATATTCGGAAACTCAGTTATGCAATGTATAGTACGATCACTATCCAATACAGAATTTTCTTTTGAACTAATTAAACTTATACGTGTATCGCACCAGTCTAGTTCCTGTAATATTTCAACATAACTTTCAGTCTCTTCAATCCATTCTAAAGAAGTAATACCTACGTCTATTTTTCCTCTTTCAATTAATTTAGGGATATCCCTGTGTTTAAGTAAATAAATATTAACATCATCTTTACTGAAGTTAAGCCTGTTTTTATCCGCCTTTATACCCAATAACTCTTCTATTAACTCAAGAGATTTACTTTTTACAACACCTTTGGGCAATCCTATTTTAACCAATTTTATCCCTCTCATTTTCTATACTATGTAACATATCTAATAGTAGTTTTTCTCTCTCTTCTGACTGTGCATATTTCAACTTTCCATAAGCCCTGAGCTGCCTGTTCATTTCTTTTTGAATAGTGGCTTTTATAGCTGAAGACAGTTCAATATTCAATATATTACAAATTGATATTATCCATGCTGTCAAATCACCTATTTCCCCACATATATCGTTTTTGCTCTTTCCTTTTCTAATTGCAGCGATTACCTCTCCAAACTCTTCTGCCATCCATAACATAGATTTATCTATATCATATCTTCCATATATATCCAAGCACAATTCTTGAATATCATTAATTTTATTGGTTACCAAATCCATCTTAATTTTCCCCCTATATCACTATAATAATGGAATTTCTGATGTCTATAAGCCAAAATGTCCTATCTTCTTTTACAACTTTATTAAACTATATCAATGATTTTTCAGCTTTAAGCATTAACTGATTTAGTTTACGACTTGGTACTGTTAAAGCCAACTCAGTAGATTTCAAATTATATTTTTTGTGCAAGTACATTTTCTTATTATATATTGAATCTTCACCAACTGCAGGTCTATATTTTTCGTGGGGATAATGAATACATTTTAGATTACGCTCCAGAATTATTTGAACACCATTTGTATATAAAGCAAGTCCTAGATCTGTATCTTCGCATCCCCAAGTGGTAAAACTTTCATCAAACATTCCAACCCTTATGAGCGTTTCTCTTTTAACAGATACATAGGCAGTCCAAAAAATAGACCAAGGTGCAGGCCAAACGGTTAAATCATCCCCGATTTCTTCATATACCGGTTCTCTATAATCCGATATCTTATCGTTTTGAAGTTTTTCAAAATATTGATCAACATTGAAAGAATCAATATTTAAATCCAGCAAGTATTTTTCATGTTCATTGCATTCATCAAAACCATAAATATATCCCATTACTGCCTTTTCTTTCTGGGAATTGTGACACTTTATGTTTTCTTCGATTGCATTGCTTCCAACTAATATTCCACTGTCTACAAAAACACAAATATCTCCTTCAGAATTAATTATTCCTTTGTTTCTCGCTGCAGCAGCCCTAAATCCATTTTTCTCCTGATAAAAGTATTTAATATTTAGAATCGTTGAAAACTCTGTGACTACATCTTTGGTATTATCAGTAGAGCCATCATCTACTACGATTATTTCGAAATCCTCCTTTGGGACTGATTGTTTATAAAATGAATTTAAAGTCAATGTTAACAAATGACTACGATTATAAGTTGGTATTATTATACTCACTTTGTATTTATTATCCATTCCAAATACTCCTTAATATAACTTATTAGCTAAGATTTTTACACCAGTATTAATGTTTCAAAGTTCATGTTTTGTATAAAACTTTCATTCTTTATCTTGTTACAATGCAGAATTATATCAATAATCTTTGAATTAATCAGTATTTCGACAACATATCGTATATTTTGACAATTTACCATAAAACTAATTTGGATAAATGTCAAGAAGTGTAGATGGTGTCCCGTTAACTTTGAACCCTTAAGGTTTCAAATGGAAAAATGATATAACAAAAAACGGACCCATAGCTATAAAACCTCTGCCATGGGTCCGTTTACATTCTGTTACTATTCGTTAGTCCCAAATAAAATTACCAATAGTATTAACTTTCCCATTTCCTTTAACTATTTTTCCTATTTCAAAACAACAAACTCCTTGCTCCTTACAATGTTTAATGATTTCGCCTTTATCCTTTTCGTCGGCAACTACCGCCAGACCAACACCCATATTAAATGTTCTCAGCATTTCACCATCATCTATATTTCCAACATATTTTAAGGTCTTAAACAAATCACTGATAACATACTTTGAAAGGTCTACTTCTGCATCTACATTGTTTGGCAATATCCTATTAAGATTTTCTTTTATGCCACCGCCAGTTATGTGTGCAAGTCCTGTTACAATCCCTCTGCCAAACAAGCCCTTAAGTGTATTATAATAGCACCTGTGAGGCTCTAGTATAGCGTCTATAAAGTTCCTTCCATCTACATTCTTCTCTTTTATATTCGGATATTTATTCATTATTGATCTTACTAAAGTATAGCCATTTGTGTGAACTCCGCTAGATTCCAATCCTAGTACAACATCGCCTTCTTTTATCTTAGAGCCATCAATAATTTCACTCTTTTCAACGATCCCAACTATACTTGATGTTAGAATATAAGTTCCTTCTGCAATTACTCCAGGTTGTTCAGAAGTCTCTCCTCCTGTCAAAACACAATCCTGTTTTTTACATGCCTCAGCCATAGTTTTTACACATCTTTTTATAATGTCACTGTCCATTTTCCCGCAAATTATAGCATCCTGAACAGTTAACGGCTTTGCACCCATAACAATACAATCATTAATAAGGTGGTTAATCATATCATAACACACATTCTCTATCTTATCATATTGCATAGCTATTAGCTGCTTTGAACCTGGCTCCTCCGTCTTCAATACAAGAACAGGTTCTTTATATTCAGGAAAATTAATATTATATAATGATGAAAATGCTCCAATTTTATTAAGTACCCTTTTATCGTTGGTTTCTAAATGTTCTGCCATCTCTTGTTTAGTTTTATTAGCTAAATCAATATTTACATCATATTTTAAAGTTTCCTTCATGTTAAATACTCCTTTTCTCATTACAGTTTCATAATTTTGCTTACAGACTTCTTCTCTATAACTAATAGAACAACAAAATCTGCTGCCCTTTATATTAGAACTTTAGTCTTAATATTCTTCTAAAGCCACGGCTCAACAAGAATCAGTTTAATGCACCTTTGATATCTTATCATTAATGATACAATTTGACAAGTAATGATGTATGATAATCTATGATAATCCACGGGTCTTTAATCCACGGGTCTTTAATCCACGGGTGCATATAACAAATATGAAGAAAAATATACACCCAGAACACACTGCTAACGCATGAATATTATCTCCAATCAAGAATTCCATATTATTGTGTAATCCGAAAACAAATGACTTAAGTCACTAGTACAGGGACTATTTCTATGATAAAATCATATTGCTTGAAAATATTTCTTAGGTAGATAATGGAGAAAGTAGATAATCTGTCTACAAATACTCATTAGTAGGGTAGAAAATATTATCTTAAGCATCAAAATTATTTTTTTAAACTTTTAATATAGAAGGGATTAGATTTATTTGAAAAAGTATTTTGCAGCTTTATTGATTTTCTGTATGATGTTTGCTAGTATTCCTTTCATAAATGCACAGGAAAAAGTTTTTTCAGATCTTAATCAAAATCACTGGGCGTATTCTGCTGTGCAGGAAATGATAGAGCGTGGTGTTATTAAAGGTTTCTCCGACGGTACGTTTAGACCTAATGATTTTGTGACAAGGGCACAATTTGCCACAATGATGGTTTCTGCACTAGGTATCAAAGCGGAAATTCCTGAGAATCCAAGTTTTGTAGATATATCTGAAAAGCACTGGGCATATAAAAATATTGAAACACTCAGCCAGACCGGAATCTTAGGGGAGATTCGCCCTATTCTGTCCAAATTAGTTCAAATGAGGTATAACATTGGTTCAAATCAGCTAACCGGAAAGGAAATAGCTGAAAATATTGGCACTCTTTCGAATGGGCTTTCCGTTATGCTTCTTGGCAATAATGAAGGTGATACGCACTTGCTTCCGTTCTATCTCAAAGCAGATGACCTGCTTCTGGCTGCTGATGGTAAAGGTGTAGCCAAAGGGCTTGGACTTGATCTTAATTTATTAAAAGACAATTATAACACACAATATGATTGCTCCAACTTTTTTTGCGAACTTATGGGAGGTTCATCCAATTTGACTGAAGGTGATACTGTTACTACAAAAATGAATACATTAGCTGACTATATGCTGGAATATCTGTTTGATATCAGGGCACTTGTATTGGGCAGGGACATCGATAATTGGGATGGGAAGCCAGTGATTGATTCTTTGATCAATACAAATTTTGAAGGATTCAAAAAAACTCTAGGGAAAGAACCATCATTGTCTACAATTTCTGATTACTTCGATTTATGGACCGAATCAGATCAAAATGGTGAGAAGATTTGGAATTCTTGCGGAATACCTGTTCTTGTCGTTGGCACGGCTCCAGATGGTTCCCTTGTAGGCGTCTTGGGTATTGTAATCTGGACGTGATTTTTGTAAAACTGTTTGTTATGATAAAACTTACAAGTTTTATGCTACAAGGATGGAGAGGTAATGCCTCTTTCTCTCTAGAAGGTTCAGCCATTACTTGGGCTAATAAACTATTAAAGGGGTGATCTCCTCTTTTTACCGCAAGGAGTTTCAGAGCTTTTTCCGGCAGCTTTCGATAATTTTCTTCCTCTTCGTTTACTACAGTAAAAATCAACATATCTACAGTAACCGATGGTCTTTCAAACATACTTGGATCGTATTTTTCCAGAAACTCTACCTCTGTTAAACCTTGTCTATTTCTCAATATCTCGTTCAAATTATTACCTATCCTATACAGAAAGTAAAATAGCGTTACCAACATCCTATTTATAACACTTTGTTAATATCATTTATATTAATATCTAATCACCATGTCAATACGAATTTTATTATTGCATAATTATTTTTGCCACACTTCGATTAACTCTTTTAATCTTTATACTTTATTGTTTTTGTCAGTAAATCTCTTCCTTCAACTGCATTTGCAAAAATTGTCCTCACAGCCTCAATGTATTTCTCCGGTTCTGTAAGTGACGGACTATAATGAGTAAGCCACAGTTCCCCTACATTTCCTTGTTTGGCAAGCTGTCCCGCTTCCGAAAACATCATATGCTTTTTTTGCTCGGCTTTACCAGTGTCATTCTCATCCCCATACATACCTTCACAAATAAAGAGGTCAGAGTCTTTAATAAACTCTGCCAATTCATCTGACGGCCTTGTATCTGTACAATAACAAATCTTAATTCCTTTTCTGGGTTTGCCTAAAACCATTTCAGGAGTAATAACTGTGTTACCCAGTGTTATTTTCTCACCTTTCTGCAGACTATTCCAGTAGCTTACAGGAATCATTAGTTCCTTAGCACGTTCAACATCAAATTTGCCCTGCCTTTTAATCTCAACACAATATGATAGACAGGTAAGGGTATGCTCAACCGGTATACTCCTAATAAAAATATCACTAATACATGCTTCAGCATTTTCGCTACCAGGTAGTTCAATTAATCTCAACTCATAGGGCAATTCCGGCGAAATCACTGTTAAACCTTTAACCACTTCTTTTATTCCTGGAGGTCCCATCAAAGTTAAGGGCTCCTCTCTTCCCGAATTACCCAATGTAAGAAGGAATCCAGGTAAACCTGCCACATGATCAGCATGATAATGGGTAAATAGGACAGCATCAATTGACTTTAATCCCCAATCAGCCATTTTAAGTGGAATTTGAGTTCCTTCACCGCAGTCTATAAGAATCATTCTTCCGTTATATCTTACTAAAAGAGATGTGAGCCACCTGTTCGGCAATGGCATCATCCCTCCTGTTCCCAGCAAACAAACATCAATCATTATCTTCTCCTCCATTACTCTGCTGCTTTAAAGTTATATATCGGTTTAATTATATTAATAATTTCAACGGTATCCTGTATATTGCTTACTATTTCATCCATGGGCTTATAGGCCAGACTACTATTCTATTAATCATTTTATCATAATCTTGCAAGTCTATGCCAATTCGGTTATAAAAATAAAAAGTGGCCAAATCCTTATTATTGGACTTAACCACTCTCTTCCAGTAAATGTTTTTTAAAGCCCTTTATAAAAACTTTACCTGAATCTTTTAGGCTCTATCGGCATTAAGGCTGACCCCTGAATTTATACCCTCAGAGAGCCACGGAATCCCCTGGAGCTGTAGTAAGATTCTGCACCATTATGATACACGAAAACATGGTTATAGCGACGATCGCAAAAGAGGGCACCTCCAAGTTTTCTAATCTCAGTAGGTGTTTTCACCCAACTTGACGTTTTCGTATCAAAATTTCCAAGCTTCTGCAAGTCCCGATATTGTTCTTCAGTTAATAGCTCTATGCCCATTGAGGCTGCCATATCAATAGCACTATTTTCCGGTTTGTGTTCTTTCCTTTTCTCCAGCGCTTCACGGTCATAACAAAGACTTCTGCGACCTTTGGGACTTTCCTCTGAACAGTCATAAAAAATGTATTCGCCCGTCGTTTCATCATATCCAACAACATCTGGGTCCCCGCCAGTTTTCTCCATTTCATTGAGTGAACTCAGTTTTTCAGTATCAGCTTCCAGATTTGCTTGTACTTTAGCCCACTCAAGACCTTTATGGCGGTTCATATTTTTCTCAAAACGTGCTTTCAATATGGTAAGTAGTTCTTTGTTTGACATTACTGTTTTCTCCTTTTGCTTATACTCATCCAAGGCTATTTATGCTTCATTTTTTCCAGAGCTTTACTTTTATTTTCGCTAACTCTAAACATATGCTGCAAAGTGCACCAAATTGCCATACAAATAATATGTGGGCATTTGGTAGCTGATTTTTTCTTCAGCCTCCGGTGCGGTATCTTTTACTAGTCTCCTCAGTTCTTGAAGAATTTCTTGAACCTCGTTAGGAAATTGCAAAATATATTCATCTACAGAGTTAATCTTATTTTGTTCCATAGTTTTAGCCTCTTTTCTGTCTCACTGTTACTCCTTAAGCCCCATCATATGCTTTTTGCAAAGCTTCCAAATCAAATTTCTTCATTGCCATGAATGCCTCTGTTACCCGCTGTATTTTTTCTCTGTCGCCGGATTTCATCATCTCATCCATTATCGCAGGTACGATTTGCCACGATACACCAAACTTGTCCTTTACCCAACCGCATTGCTCTGCCTTAGGTATAGCAGATAGCTTGTCCCAGAAATAATCAATCTCCTCCTGGTCTTCACACTTTATAATGAGTGAAAATGCCTCATTAAAACTAAAATCCACATCAAAGCCGTTGTCCATTGCAGAAAGCAGAAGGCTACCATCAAGGAAATGGATGGGTTGAATTTGAAGAAAGGACCCGCATTAATCGCCTCAAATTGCTGTTCGCCTAACTTGAAACTAACTCTTTCCGCATCTCCTGATGGTGTGTTCTCTATTACTGTTACATCCAATATTTTCGATTGGTCAAATAAACTGGTATAAAACAGTGCCGCTTCCCTAGCTTCCTTGTCGTACCATAAATGTGGAACAATTTTTTGCATATCAAGCTCCTCCCTAAGTCTATTCTTATATTAGTTTACTCCAATTTTCTTAATTTCTACAGCTTCAGAATCTACTATGTTTTTTATAGAGTTTATTTTACTTTCTTCAAGACTGTGTAAATAAACATTAACTTACCATTTACCATTTAAAACCTGCTATTTATTTATGTAATTCCATAGTCCTAGGATGCGTTCCTTTGCATCTATGCTTTTCTCACAGCAAAACCCTCTCATCCATACTTTTTCATTTTCACTATATGGCTCCTTCCAAAACCTTCTCATAAAACTTTTCAATTTGGATTTGATATCCCAAACTAAATCAGATAAATCACAGACCGCATTAAATGCATCAGCCAATTCAACTTCTGACATTCTGCCTTCTAAAAAATCTAAAAATAAAATCTCATAAAAAGCAAATGGGATAACCTCAGAATCCGGTATTCTCATAAGGGTATAATGGGGTCCACGCTCTTTTATATCATCTGTCACAAGACAAATACAGCTAATCCATCCCTCCAAGCAAATCATCAAAACTTTCCTCTTCTTTTTCATCTTTATCATTAATATTTACATCCTCAGGGCTTAAAGCTACGTATTTAAGAGCAGTGACAAGACTTGTTTTCGGAATTAGTTTCTCATTATAATTTGTAATGACCCATTCTAAAAACTCAGCTGGCACTTTTTTAGCTTCAGCAGCTCTACACAGTTCTGTATTACCGCCTATTACATTCAACAATTTAGATGCTGTTTGCTCTATTTTGTCAATTTTTAATTTATCAATAATGGTATCATTTAAAATATTCAATGCTCTAAGTCTAACTAATGCCATAACATAGCTAACATTAAAAGCTGTTTGTATTCTTGCTATATCTAAACCGTCCCAAGCTGTAATATCTTTGTCTTTAAGCTCAAGCCTAACAAACTTTTCGACTTTTTCCATCGGCATTAATAAACAAGCTGCAAAATAATTTGCTTCAACTTCCAATTCATCTCTATCCGAAAAATCATCATCTTTTATCAAAGTTCTCCCTTGTTCATTTAAATGCAGTCTTTGGTGACCAATTTCATGAGCAACAGAAAAAATCTCCCTTGATAAAATCAGTGAAGAGTTTGAAAATATAATTCTTTCAGAATCTTTTATTAATGCAAAACCTAAAAAAGCTTCTGCCCCAATTGGGTATCTAATTGTTCTATAACCCAACTTTCCAGAAGCTTCAAAAACATCTTTAACACCATAATCTGTTATATTACACTTATCCCTAACATCCTCAGCATTTCTTTCAATAGTGATTTGTCTGCTCTTATTCATTTGCTTCGACCTGCCTGACACTGTTATATAGTTTGCGATGAGCATAAAATGTATCCAACATATTATTTATAAATAAAAACTTATCCTCTTGCCCATAACCGCTGTTTCCTCTAAACATTGGCTCTTCAATCTTTTCATTGCGAACCGCAGATGTTATATCATCTATCTTTGCATCTAAAATTTGAGCAATAGCATATATACTGGCAAACGAAATGTCTATTAAGCCTTTTTCAAGTCTTGCATATTTTTGCCTATTATTAAAAAGATATTCTAGTCATGTTTCAATATCGTAACATAATATTGCGTTTTTCTTTATTTAAAAGGCATTTAAGAAAATCAAAAAATTAATACAGAAATTTCCACTTGATAGCTTTGTTTCTTTTTGATACAGCTTAATAACAGGGTATTTTAGGTAACCATACCTGCCCTCGCCATCCTATCAACACTATTATTCAATTTAACACCAGAATGTGCCTTTACCTTTACAAAGCAAATTCGCATACTCATGCGTTTTCGCTCAATAAATTCCGCGTACTGAATGTAGAACTGGCAGTCTTGGTGACTAGTCTTAATGTTTGATTTATATGCATAGTAAGCCAATCCATCCCAGTCGTAATAAATGGTTAGATCTGTAACACCAAGTGAGTTTGCTGCTTTAATTGCAGTCTTGACAGCATTAATCTCAGCAATATTCGCACCATATTTATTCAGTGTTATGTACTGTCGACGAAAAGCGAATCGATACGGACGATGGTTTAGATTGGTAAATAGTATCACTGCTGATCCTGCTAAACTGGTCTGGAAATTGAAGCTACCATCTACATATTCACTAGCTTTAAGTATTGTCATATATTTCCTCCTTAACAAAAATGCAGCCGTTAACCGCCAAATAGACTCACTCAGTCATTTGACAACTAACGGCTGCATTCAAAATGCCGAAGGCAGATATGAGAAACTCAGATCCTTAAGCCTTCGAAGAACGGGTGGGAACCAGTGACCGTTCCCTGCCATAGCAAATGCCAAGCATTTGCTATACATATTCAACTAATTTGATTATGCCATAAATTCATAAATTTGGCAATCACAACTTTCATTTTATATGGAGTGTGGCAAATACGAAGTATTAAATCAACTCCTATGCATATACTTTCCTTTAATTAGTGAAAAAATAAATTATTTTTGTAGACCTATGGCAAGGCCCGTGTTCATAAAATATTTCAAGAGTTCATAGTCAATTGCATCTACTTATTCGTCATAATTGAGATCCCCCCTAATTCATTGGATATAATATTTTTTACACAGTTTCCATAATCTACCTCAATTGTATTCATTTTTACTGCTAATCCACAATGACAGCTTGTCACAAAAAACCTCAGCACCCAATCACTTTTTTATTGGGATAAAACTGATAAGCTGCTAGGTGTATATGATTAGCTGATACGCGTGCCAAGGAGGAACTTTATTTTCTACCTCGCCTGTCAATATATATATAGGTTATAGGTACGGTGAATCCGGCTGCACCAAAGATTTTTATGTGATATACTTTAATTGTAAAAAACAATAATATTGATTTTAGAGGTACACAATGTTTGATAGAATATTTCAGGATTATGAAGGTTCGGTCACAGAGATAGCATGTCTAAAAGTTAGTAAACTTAAAGCGATACTGACTCCTGAAAATAACAATGAAGTAATCTTAATTTGGATTGGTACAAATAGTGATTCAGACTGGTATAGAATATTTATTGATGGCTGGTATTGTGGAATAGATCATTATAAAAAGGATTTATCTAATGAGGATATAGACGAGGATGTAATTTGTATTGACTACGATTGGATAAATGATGAAATTGTTATTAGTGCTAAAGTAGAATTAGGCAATAAACTATTAGGAGATTCCAGCATATTATTAACCATTGAGTTTTTATCTAGGAAAAAACTACTTCTATATTGCAATGATTCTGATGGCGTATGTAAGATTGAGCTTGTATCTCCATAAAACGCATGTCGCAGTGAAAAGAACTATACCAAGTAACTTTGACGAGAAAGGGTCAGACGGATTATAGGTACAAAAGAAGCCTCCAGCAAAATTTGGAGGCATTTTTTTCTTTATTTCCGAATTTCTAATTTCCCGCAATCAATCATCAGTTCCCCAGCCTTTAGGAAATTCATTCCTAAGATAGCATTAATACCGAAACCATAATTCATTGCGCCAATCTGAATTTTGAAATTACATACTTCAACATTTCCTAACTGGATAGAATCTATAACTTTTTCATAAACAAATTCTGTTCCACCAACACCACGTATCCTGTGAAGAGTATCAATTAATTCAGCTTCAAGACCTAATTCAAGAGCTATCTCAGTGGGTAAGATTGTTCCTCCGGAGCCAGTATCAATAACAACATTTTTTAAAAGGATTTCTTTATCACCATGTTTAAAAACAGCACTGATAAAAGGAATCCCGTATTTAAGTTCAAATTCCATTGCTTGCCCTCACTCCTAGACCTGCCCATTTTTGTTCCTTAATATCAAGGCTTTCTCTTTCACTGTGAACAACATATAATTCTCTATCTGGAAAATCCTTATGCAGTTCCAAATACTTTAAAAATGCTGATTTGCTTGATTTGTCTTGGAAAGAATCTATAACTGAAATTCTATCAATAATTCTATTGTCGCCTTCGGTATGTGCTTCTATCGCTTCTATCAAAAGCCATGCAGAAGGATATGACTTCTTAACATCTTCCCATTTCATTTAATCACCGCCAATCTCTTCTTTATAGTTTATAGCTTTATTATACCACAGTAGAGTATTTTTCAAAACATTAGCATTATAAGCGGCTATCGAAGTTGCCTAAGAAGCGAACTCTGCTCTCACATAAAAAGCAGTTGCCGGATTATATAACTCCAACAACTGCCTGACATATGCACCTACATTTTTTCTGGTGCACTTATTATTAAATTAAAAATGCATCTGGAAATCCTTTTCTTTAACTTCCACTGCTGACGAACCTATATTATTTATAGCATTAACTTTGCTATCTTCATGTTTATTAACGTATACAATCACTTTATTAACTTTTTCATCTAATAATAAACATGCAATATCTAAATTATAACTATCCTTTCTTAGTGTGTTCATAATATCTTCCAGTTTGGTTAACGAGTTTTGTACATTGTGATATTTTATCTTATCATAATTTAGCAATCGCTCT
>JAEWSG010000064.1 GCA_023398495.1 Bacillota bacterium | reverse complement strand
CATGCAATATCTAAATTATAACTATCCTTTCTTAGTGTGTTCATAATATCTTCCAGTTTGGTTAACGAGTTTTGTACATTGTGATATTTTATCTTATCATAATTTAGCAATCGCTCTATGGTTTCCTGATTATTTTTGCAAAGATTTATGTTTAGAATTCCTTCATCATCAATATAGGCACCTCCATAATCCTGTTTACTTATATTATTCGTCAATTTTCGGTAGATATTAATAGCTTGATCTTGTTTTTCAGAAGTATTAGAAGCAAAAGCATTTAATAAAAGTATTGATGAAATGCACGCACAAATACAAAAAATAATCCTTTTAGACACCATTACCACTCCTTTAATATGTAAAACCTTTTAAATCAGATTTGTCATGAACCTTTAGTAATTGAGACGTAATTATTACCATTGCGTTCCAGCTACATCATAATTTCCTAAAAATACATACTATAAAAAATTTATCTGAGTGTATAATTTTTACTATATTGTATCAATTATGAAACTCCTTATGCTTGTGCTTTTCTATACAATTTTTGTAAATAAAATAGAGCAACACCATAGTACTCCTTATATTTAGCGTCTGAGTTTTTGCTGCTCCATTTATTAATTTCTTTTTGAATAATTGCTTTAGTCCACTTTTTATCGCGAAATTCCCTCATTAAATACTGTAATACAGCATCAATAACATTTCTTCTATTATTTTTTATGCTTTGAATATTCAAGTTAAGGACTTTATTTAAATCATGATTTACTCTTGTATCATCGGAAGAGATTGTACCATCATTCAAATACTTAATAATAGTTTCGCAGTTTGGAGCCAACGGATTAATGAATTTTTTGTGTCTCCCTTATACGTATCACAACACTGTAAATGCTTTGGTTTCCCTTCATTCCCATTGCAAGCCCCAAGCATATTTTTATAACTTAAACTCAGTTCAGGATATATTTTTTGTGATCTCCAATGCTCAATTTTCATATCATCTGCATATATTCTCTTCATACAATAACAGCAAACATGTCCTTGCTCTGCAAGCAGGGCTTCTCTCAGTTTATCTTTTGTATCCGCTGGCATATTATCATAACTTGCAAATTCTTTTACTCTATGTTCAACTAGCGAGATTGTTTCATTGGCCTTTGTTATATGTTTCATAAGTTATAGCCTCTCAAGATCCAACATGGTTTTAGCTCTGACAACTTCAGAATCATATTCACCCATTATTAGGGATAATTCTTTGAGCTATATTTCCGCCTTATCAAATTCATCTCTATCAAGCAAAATGTAAAACTCATCAATCTGTTTCTGGACATCATTGGGCCTCTGTTCAACTTCCATTAAATCAAACAGTATAGAATTAATGTCCCTTCCATATGTATGAGGGGTCTTCTCTATAACCCTACAATTATCTATAATGATTACATTTTCCTTTTGTATTGTAGTTAATATATTAGGAGAATGCGTCGTAACAATAAACTGAACCTTTGGAAATATAGTTTTCAAGTCATATATTATATGACGTTGCCATTTTGGATGAAGATGTAGGTCAATTTCATCAATCAATACAACTCCAGGAGTCTCTTTTGCTACATTTTCTAAGAGTTGTGGATTTAGTACTGCCATTCGATAAGCAATATCCGCAATCATACCTAAAGTGTTTCTATAACCATCACTCAGCATTCTAAATGGCAATCTTTCTTTGTTCCCATCTATACTTTCAAAAGTCACCTCTAGTTCACCCGTTTTTGCACTAAAAAATATATCTACATTCTTATTTGTAAAATCTTTATTATCAACATTTCTTAAGCAATACTTCAAAACTTCTTTAACAGCTCTTAATTCCTCAGGTTCTTTTCCTTCTTGGAAATGGATGAGAGTCATTTTTTCAAACCATTTAGTCATTAATTTTTCATTAGATGCAGGATCTAAACAATCTGTATACCCTAAAAATCTAGATTGAAGTCTTGCTAATGCTTCCTCAGTTTTTTGCTTTTTTTGAACCCACAGCCTTCCAGTTCCATAATACGATATTACAGGTAATATTATTTTATCATTTCCTTGACGAACTTCTTTTTGTACTTTTTCTGCATACTTAATAACCACTTGTGCCTCGTTACGAGTGGTTCTGCCGCCTTCCTTATTTAATGCTCTTGTCCAAGTAAAAGATTTATTTTCAATTAAGGCTTCACATGTAATCCGTAAAGGGTATTGGGGTTGAGAATCGATAACACTTCCACGGGTATAGTGCTCTAGCCTTACTTCATCAGTAATGATTTCTCTTGATTTTACTCCATCAAAACCACTCAGCAATCCTCCTAATGCTATAGACACAGCATCAAGTATCGTAGTTTTTCCGGAGCCGTTATTACCCACAAGGACAGTAAGATTTTCAGACAGTTTTATTGTTTCATCCTTAAAGCATCTAAAATTCTCAAGATGTAGCTTTTTTATTTTCATTTATACAACCTCTCATACAAGCTCGACATTACTTCACTTCATAAACCCTATTATATCCTAATTATAGTCAATATTCTACTATATAATTCCTTAGTATTTTTGTATAGCAAACCTTTCCGTATACAGATTATACTACCTTGACCCCAGATAGATAATACCAGTTTACTTATCGTAATACTCAGCATAATCCTTAACAGCTGTACTTTTACAGTGTTTTTATTGACACTCTTTCAAGTGCCATTGGCGTCTTTCGACGTTTCGGGGTATCAGCTATTTTCAATGTACAATTGCCAGTATTGTACCAGATTTTTGTTATCATTTTAACTATCTGTTTACTGCTTCTGATATATCTTCTTCAAAATGTTTTTTATCTGGATTTCTGTACTCAAGTGACAAGAGATAAGTAGTCATATTGCCACGCTTGATACAACGTATTCAACTTTAAATTTTATACCAATTAGAAGTTTACTAAGCTGCCTATTATAGACATAATGCTTACAATGTAATCTATTTGAATAATTTCTAATATTTATTTTATATATTAGACTTACATATTTCAACCTTTTTTTACATTTATTTTATTCAACTATGAATAAATGCTTTTTCATATGGCTTCGGGTACTGGGAAAAGCGAAACATGTTTATTTAAAATTGTTATGTGAGGCCTTTTAAATTTAGAAATGTAGTGAGAGTTAAACAAGATAAAAAAGACTCCGGAAAGGTATTTGCATTGGGCAATCACCTTGACCATAAAAGAGGAACTACTTTTTAGTCACTGCAGAATCCTGTGTATATATCTGGTTAATACACCATTGTGTTTATTGCACAACTGGTAGTTTAATCTATTCAAAAATCTATCCCATTTATTTAACCATACTGAAAAAGTGACAACTAAATCTGCACAAAAAACCCAATTGCGGCACAAACCGGTTTTAGTGTCAAATGGCGTAATTGCTTGACCTGAGCATTAAAATCAGTGGACGAAAGTTTGATAATTTGATGCAAAAATGCCAAGGATGGCATTTTTAGCGTCTCGGGACAGGAGGTCACATAAAAAGCAGCTGCCGGATTATACAACTCCGACAGCTGCCTGACACATACACCTACATTTTCTCCGGTGCACTTATACTTAACAAATCCAGAACATTTTTTATTACAATCCTTGTACTGTCAACAAGAACTATCCTTGCATTCCTCAGGCTTTCTTCCGCACCTTTTACACTACATGAGTAATAAAAACTATGTAAAGCCCCTGCGACTTCCATGACGTACCTTGTAAGCCTGCTTGGTTCAAGCGTCTGAGCAGCTATCCTGATTTCTTCCGGGTATTCTGCAAGTTTCTTCATCAATTCTATCTCTTCCTTAGCCGAAAGTCTGGTTAAATCAACCGCTTCAACACTAGGGAACCTGATATCCTCACTTTCGAGTACCTTTAGCATACTGCATATTCTCGCATGTGCATATTGCACATAAAACACAGGATTTTCATTTGATTGCTTTACTGCAAGGTCAAGATCAAAATCAAGATGGCTTCCCGATGCTTTTGTATTGAAGAAAAATCTTGCTGCATCCCTTCCGGATTCCTCCCTGCCGGCTTCCTCACTCCTAAGTTCCTCCAAAAGATCCATAAGGGATATGGACTTCCCTGTACGTTTGGACATCCGTGCAATTTCACCATTCCTGTAAAGACGAACCAACTGGAACAATACAACATCAAGCTTCTCCGGATCTATACCCAAAGCTTTAACCGCAGCCTTCATTCTTGCTACATGCCCGTGATGATCGGCTCCAAGCAAGTTGATAACCCAATCATACTTCCTCTTTAGGAACTTATTCCTATGATACGCAATATCTGAAGCAAAATAAGTGGGTAATCCATTATTTCTGACTATAACCTCATCTTTTTCAGTACCAAGTTCAGAGGTCTTAAACCAGATTGCTCCATCCTTCTCAGTTGTGTGTCCATTATCTTTCAATAAAGCCAATGTTTCCTGAAGCTCTCCGCTGTCATACAGAGACTGTTCTGAAAACCAGTTATCGAACTTTACTCCATAGCTTTCCAAACCGCTTCTGATTCTTTCAATATTGCGCGGAAGTGCAAACTCAACAAGTTCTTTCCTTCTTTGCTCGCTTTCAACATTTAAGAGCTTGTCCCCGTTTATAGCAATATAATCCTTCATATGCTCGATTATATCTTCGCCATGATAGCCGTCTTCTGGGAACTCTACCGCATCCTCACCCTTTAATTGCTGAATATACCGAGCTTCAAGCGAAATCCCGAACTTCTCAATCTGGTTACCGGCGTCATTGACATAAAACTCTCTTGTAACATCATATCCAGCCTTCGACAATACACTGGCAATACAATCACCTAATGCTCCGCCTCTTGCATTTCCCATATGAAGCGGCCCTGTGGGGTTGGCACTAACGAATTCAACCATTACCTTTTTGCCCTGCCCTATGTTGATTTCGCCATATTTATCCTTCATATCCTGAATAGTCTTTATTGTATCGTACAGCCATAAATTATTCAGATAAAAATTTATAAATCCCGGCCCTGCTGTTTCGACCTTTTCGATATATGTACCTGCAAAGTCCATGTTTTTGGATATAATATCCGCAATCTGCCTCGGGGCCTTTTTTGCAGCTTTTGCAGCCTGCATGGCTACATTGGTTGAAAAATCACCGTGCTCCTTTTCTCTTGGAGTTTCGACTACTATTTCTCCCGCTTCAAATTCCGGGAGCTCCCCGCTTGCCATAGCCTTTAAAAGGGATTTTTTAACCACTTCGCTAATTTGAGATTTCAATACTTCCACTACATTCGTCATTAACTTGCCCTGCCTCCCTGATAAACATATGAAAATCGTTTCCACCTTGTTTATTATTATCTATTTCCAGGTGATAATCAACCCTTATTTCTCCACCTTCATCATCAACATCAACCGTTACCGCATTTGTCATTACACCTACAGTAAAGGTACCATATTGTGTATCATAGTATGAAACATGTTTTTGACCCTTCTCGAAAATAAACTGCGTATTTATAGAGCCGAATCTCATTAAAGTCACAATACCATTGGCAATCTTTAAAGTAGTTGTAGTACCATCCATTCCTGTGACTTCACTTTCTTTATAAGTTACATAGTATGTAT
The DNA here is from genome assembly GCA_023398495.1 of Bacillota bacterium. Classification (GTDB taxonomy): domain Bacteria; phylum Bacillota; class Clostridia; order Acetivibrionales; family Acetivibrionaceae; genus Acetivibrio. Next base: position 82,299 of record JAEWSG010000064.1, on the reverse strand, counting down.
TTCCCTTTTTATAATATCTTCCTTCAGTAACAAGTTCAAGTGTATTTGTATCTTTACCGGATGAAGTCTGAATCCCTTTTACGGAAATAATAACATTTTTATTCATATAGCCTCGCCTCCATTTTTTTTGTAAGGAACCAACCGTCCTTCTGTACTTAATACTTTCCTGCTTACAATGTACACTAATCCCTCTTCATAGGTTATGCTGCATAGTAGTATTGTTTTGCACAGTTAATTAAATTCCAGGCTTGTATACTGCAAAACAATAACCATCTGAATATAAGCTACCGCCCAATACAAGCGGCAGCTTATATATCGCTAATATCTCTCAATATCGACTTTTTCAGCAGAATGTATTTTACTGTTCAAAATGGAATTGCCTAACGATTCAAACTTCTCAACGCTATCACTTGTGTAATACCTGTACACCGGAGTAACTCTTTCATCCCTGCAATTATTATTTCCTTCTATCCCCTCCTTTACTACTTTCGCTACTTCTAATGCTGAATTTACCAATTTAACATCATCACCCATAACTTTTTGAATGGTGTTTTGCAAAAGCGGGTAATGCGTACATCCTAAAACCAAGGTATCAATTTCCACTTCTTTTAGAGGAAACAAGTATTCCTCTGCAATTTTAAACGCAATTTCATTTTCCCACCAGCCTTCTTCAACCAGCGGCACAAACATTGGGCAGGGTTTTGAAAATATCTCTATAGAGCCGTTTATTTTTGTTATGGCCCTTTCATATACACCACTGCTTACTGTTGCCGGTGTACCGATTACACCAACCCTGTTGTTTCTTGTAGCCTTTGCAGCAGCTGCCGCCCCAGGCTCTACAACTTCAACAATAGGAAAATCAAAGCTGTTTTTAACCCTTTCCAAACTGCATGCACTTGCGGTATTACATGCTATAACAATCATCTTTATGTCCTGGTTCTGAAGGAACCTTATGTCCTGAAAAGTGTATTTTATAACTGTTTCTTTTGATTTTGTCCCGTAAGGTGCCCTTCCACTGTCTCCAAAGTAAACAACACTTTCCTGAGGTAACAACCTGTTTATTTCTTTAAGGACTGTGAGTCCTCCAATTCCCGAATCAAAAACCCCAATAGGTCTATTGTCCATGATTATATTTCCCCCAAATTTTGTATATCTAATCATTCCTAACGCACTAATTTTCTACTTCTCTTGTATTGTCATTAAATCTTTCAATTGCCAGATCAATAAGTCTTTCAATAAGCTCACTGTATGGTATCCCTGATGTACCCCACAACATAGGATACATACTTATACTAGTAAACCCAGGCAGGGTATTTATTTCATTAAGGTAAACTTCACCGGTTTCCTTATGGACGAAAAAGTCAACCCTGGATAGCCCTGCACAATCAAGTGCCTTAAATGCCTTTACCGCATAATTCCTGATTTTTAACATCGTATCTTCCGGCAACTCTGCAGGAATAATCGTTTTTGAACTTCCGTCTATATACTTTGCATTATAATCATAAAACTCATTGCTAGGAACAATTTCTCCAACTGTTGATGCAATTGGATTATCATTTCCTAAGACTGCACACTCCACTTCCCTGCCATTTATAAACTCTTCTATCAGAACTTTTCTGTCGTATTTAGCTGCAAAATTTAATGCCTCAATCAGTTCTTTCCTGTCATGTGCCTTTGATACACCAACCGACGATCCCGCATTAGAGGGTTTTATAAATACCGGATACTTAAACTTTTGTTCAATGGCATCAGCTGCACTGTCAGCATTATCCCTTATCTCTTTTCTTGTAAAGTATAAATAGTCAGCCTGAGGGATACCAGCCTTTTCAAATACTATTTTAGCATATATCTTATCCATTCCGAGAGCTGAGCCTAAAACTCCCGATCCTACATAGGGTATACCTGCCATCTCAAAAAGTCCTTGAATAGTCCCATCTTCCCCATTACATCCATGGAGCACTGGAAAAACCACATCTACGGGACGGTCACTGATTTCTTCATTCCCGTTTTTTATTATTGCTTCCGATGAAGCTCCCCGGCTTACTATCGCATTAATAATATTATCACGGCAAGATATACTTTTCACCATTTTATTTATAGCAATTTCTTCCCATTCACCGGAAGCAATCTTTTCCACCGGACCATTATAAGGAAGCCATCTTCCTTCTTTGGTAATCCCTACAAAAGATATATCATACTTACTTCTATCCATATTGTTAATTATTGATGTTGCTGAAACTCTTGAAACTTCATGCTCGGACGACTGCCCTCCGAATATAACCATTACCCTTTTCTTATCGCTCATATTTGCCTCCCCTGTAGCAGCGGTCATTAATTACTTTGATTGAAACTATCGCTGCGATATGTACATAAAAACATATAGTAAATATATATTTCTCATTTTACTATTTAAGTACGGCAACTTCAATATTAAAGGGAAAATAGCCAAAATTTAATAAACAATCAGAATACAAAAAGAGAATTTTACCTGTAATAGAACTTCTTTACGGAAAGCTGTAAGTTTATGAAAAACACCAACCACTTAAAGTTAAGACTATGAATTACCATCCTGGAATTGCTTTTGAACTGAGTATAACACAAAAAAAGTGTCTATTACTATTTTATCACTAAAATTACTTTATGTCCACAATTAAAATTTTTGCATTATTGCAGGGAGAGTATTCTTCTTCGCGAAGTAAGATTGCAGCTTCAACTACGATATGGTACTATTATGTCAGAATTAATATTCGAGGAGTTGATATAATGCCTTTTTATGATTTGAAGTGTGAAAAATGCGGTAACGAATTTAATATTATGGCAAAAATGAGCGAAAAGACCGATAAATTGATTAAGTGCCCTGACTGTGGAAGCAATGATCTGAGCTCTGTATTTAAGAATATAAACATCACCAAACCCAAAAGTTCCAGTGCTTCCGACTGTCCAAACGTACACAAATGCGGTGGCTGCTGCCATCATTAATAAGGGATAATCAAAGGGGAGTATTAACTACCTGTTAACCTCCCCTTTTCTATCAGCCTTTCAATATAGGCAAAATTGTATTGTTAAAAAACTCTTCCGTCTTTTCAGGCAAAACTCCATATATTTCATTATTGACTTCTACAGCAACACCTTTATTCTGGCACTTTTTCATGCAAAACTTTGCCTTTATGTCGATTTTGTCATGTAAGGATTTTTCTTCAACAAGATGTTGAAATTCCTGAATAATGTTATAAGATCCTTTTAAGTGACACGAGCTTCCTATACAGATTTTAATCTCCAACACTCTTATCTGCCTCCTTTTTTGCTGAATAATCAACATGAAGCAATTCATGAACCCTGCCTTTTAAAACTCCGTTGTAAAGCGTCATCATAAGAGGATTCTCTTCCGAAGATTTAATATTGCAAAGTTTATCTGCACTGTATAGACCTTTGCCTCTTTTTGCTTTTTCTTCACTTGATACAAAAGGCTGGCCTCCGCCGTTTACGCAACCGCCAGGGCATGCCATGACTTCTACCAGGTCATAATGCTCACCCGCTTTGATTCTTTCAATCAGGTCGCTGGTATTTTTAAGACCACTCACGACTGCAATTTTAAGTTTTCTGTCACCATACATCACAGAAGCTTCCTTTACACCATCCATGCCACGGACACCGGTATAGGCCAAAGACCTAAACGATGTGGCTGACTTGTCGGAAACCACTCTTCTTAGAACTGCCTCGGTAACTCCGCCTGTAACTCCGAATATTACACCTGCACCCGTATGGGTACCAAAAGGCATATCAACTGCCTCGGGCTCCAAATCAGAAAATACAATGCCCGATTCCTTTATCATCTGAATAAGTTCCTGGGTTGAAATAACATAATCCACATTCGGAACACCGTTAACTTTAAATTCCTCACGGTCAGCCTCAAACTTCTTTGCAGTACATGGCATTACCGCCACATGAACAACACGTCTGCTGGAAGTAGAATTCTCTTCCTTTATTATTGCCGCAAACATCTGCATAGGTGACCGGCAGGTTGAAACGTGTGGCAAAAGCTCAGGATGGTGTTTCTCACAGTAGTTAACCCAGGCAGGACAGCACGATGTAAACAGCGGCATATCATTATTACCTTCTTTAATACGCTTTAACAGTTCGGCTGATTCTTCAAGCACTGTAAGGTCTGCTCCTGTTGAAGTATCATATATTTCATCAAATCCCATCATCCTTAGTGCTGCTACAATTCTACCAATGGCATTTTCCCCATCATTAAGGCCTAATTCCTTACCAAGTGCAACACGCACAGCCGGAGCTATCTGGACTGTTACCTTTGCATTTTTATCATAAATTTCTTTCCAAACTCTGTCGGAATCATTTTTAACAACAATTGCACCTGTGGGACATGCAAGAGCACACTGTCCGCAACCGACGCAATTTGATTGTGCAATTGGTTTGTCGAACGCAGTACAGATTTTCATTTTTGAACCCCTGTAAGCAAAATCAATGGCACCTACATTCTGCACTTCATTACATACACGAACACAGTCACCGCAAAGTATGCATTTATTCTGATCGCGTGTAATACAAAGCGAAGAATCATCAACCTTTGGCTCGGATGCAGTATTAGGAAATCTTACAGAACTAATATTGTAGCGCATTGCGAGATCCTGCAGTTTACACTTGCCGTTATTATTACAGGTAGTACAATCACGGCAATGGTTTGCAAGCAAAAGTTCTAAAATCATTTTACGGTATTTCTGAAGCCTTGCAGTACTTGTTTTTATAGTCATTCCTGCCTTTGGAGGAGTTGAACACGCTGCATCTAACCCTCCCCATTCATTCTCAACCATACACATACGACATGCACCATAAATTGACAATTCCGAATGATAGCAGAATGTAGGAAGCTTAATACCTACTTTCCGAATAAGTTCAAGAAGGTTTTTTTCTCCGTTTATTTCAACAGGAATTCCATCAATTGTCATATATTGTTTGTTATCCATTGATCAACCCTCCACTATCGCGTGGAATGCACAGTTTTCAATACAAGCTCCACACTTTATACATTTACTCTGGTCTATTACATAAGGCTCTTTAACTTTACCGCTTATTGCATTAACAGGACAAATCCTTGCACATTTTGAACAACCCTTGCATAAGGCTGCCTCAATGGTTATTCTCTTGAGTTTCTGGCAGTTGCCGGTTGGACATCTTTTTTCATATATATGAGCTTCGTATTCCTCACGGAAATTTTTTATGGTACTTACAACCGGGAATGCAGCCGACTTTCCAAGCCCGCATAGGGCTGTAGCAGAAATAGTATCTGCAAGCTCCAGTAGCAATTCAATATCTCCGTCTTCGCCTTTGCCTTCAACAACTCTCTCCAAAATTTCAAGCATTCTCTTTGTTCCCTCACGACAGGGTACGCATTTACCACAGGATTCGTTCTGGGTAAACTTCATAAAGAAACGTGCAACTTCGACCATACAGGTGTTGTTGTCCATTACAACAAGACCACCCGAGCCAATCATTGCTCCAGCTTTTTTCAGTGAATCAAAATCCAGCGGAAGATCCAGATCACCATATGACAAACATCCACCTGACGGACCACCAATCTGAACGGCTTTGAAATCCGCACCGTCCCTCATACCTCCACCGATGTCAAAAATCACTTCTCTTAGGGTTGTTCCCATGGGAACCTCAATAAGTCCTGTATTTTCAATATTTCCTGTGATAGCAAAAGCTTTTGTACCCGGACTGTTTTCTGGTCCTATTGCTTTATACCAGGCTGCACCTTTATTGATAATAATGGGTACATTGGCATAGGTTTCAACATTGTTAAGCACTGTAGGTTTATCAAACAACCCATGTTCAACCGTTCTTGGCGGTTTGACCCTGGGCATTCCCCTCTTACCTTCAATTGACGCTGTAAGGGCACTTCCCTCACCACAAACAAATGCTCCTGCACCACGGTTAATATGCATATTGAAATTAAAACCGCTGCCTAAGATATTCTCACCTAATATGCCGAGTTCGACTGCCTGGTTGATTGCATTTTTCAATCTTGAAACAGCCATAGGATATTCGGCCCGAACATAAATATAGCCCTCGGAAGCACCACAGGCAAGACCGGCAATCATCATACCCTCTAACATCCTGTGAGGGTCTCCTTCCATTATGCTTCTATCCATAAATGCACCGGGATCGCCTTCATCTCCGTTACAGACAACATACTTCTGTTCTGTCTTCTGCCTTTTCACCTGCGACCATTTACGACCTGCCGGAAAGCCTCCGCCCCCACGTCCCCTTAAGTTTGATTCGGAGATTTCATTTATAATCTCATCTGCGGTCATATCAAACAAAGCTTTTTCAAATGCACCGTATCCACCAATTGCAAGATATTCATTGATGGAGGTGGAATCAATATGCCCACAATGGTCGAGTACAAGGCGGGTCTGCTTTTTGTAAAAAGGAATTTCATCCTGTTTTTTGTAAACAACACCATCTTTTTTGTAGGCAAGCCTTTCAACATGCTCTCCTCCAACTATTGTCCTATCTACAATCTCTTCGCAGTCTGAGAGCTTCACCTTTGTATATAAGAAACCCTCAGGCTCAATTCTTATAAGCGGCCCCATCTCGCAAAAACCGTGACAGCCACTTTTTTTCATACCTATTGTCTCATCATGAGGCTCTTTTTCAAGTTCAACCTGACAGTCCAAACCTCTTTTCGAAATAAGTTCCGACAAACGGTCAAATATTTCAAGCGAACCACTTGAAACGCAGCCTGTACCTGCACAGACAAGTATTTTCTTCTTTTGAGCCTCTAAATAGTCTGCATACATTTTACGAACTTTTTGTAATTCATCTCTATTCTTAATCATTAATTTTTCCCTCCCTCAAATCCTTTAAAAGATCTGACGCCTTATCGGGAGTCATCGCAGGATAAACCTTGTCATTAACTGTTATAACAGGAGCAAGACCACATGCACCAAGGCATGATACAGTTTCAACTGTAAACATCAGATCATCGGTGGTTGTTTTTTTATCTGATAACTGGAGTTCTTTTTGAAGGCGTTCTAAAATCGGAATTGATTTTCTTACATGACAGGCTGTTCCATCACAAATTTTTATAATGTATTTACCTTTCGGCTCGAGTGAAAAGTTCTCATAAAATGTTGCTACACTGAATATTCTTGCTTGGCTTACATTAAGCTTCTTTGACAGATATGGGAATACCTCTTTGGGAATGTAGCGGTACTTTTCCTGAATACTTTGGAGTATCGCAATGATATAAGTTTCGCTTAACCCATGCTCTAAAAGAATAGCATCAATAACACCATAGTCAAATGTTTTATTCATCATTATTCACCTCTAAAAATAACTTACATTTATTGTTTTCCCCATTAGCTTCAACGTTTTTGAAAGTTCCTCAACCAACTGCATCTTTATATTAAATCCGATTGGAAGATTTGGGTTCTGATGAGCAGGATTAATAGCTCTTCCAACATAGAAATTAATGTCTGTTGCTTCTTCAAAAAGCAGTTTGGCTATTTCTGAAGCCCCATCCTTTTTTGTAATCCACTCATTGTAAAGCATGTTTTTCTCTACGTAATCTTTTGCATATTCAAGAACCTGATTTATCGTAAGCACACCCTCTGTTACAAGGTCAACACCTTCTATTCTGGCCGCAGGAGGAATTTTGGGATCAATGTACTCAATCGAGGTTCGAAGTTTCTTGCCCAAAAACGCTGCCGCAAGTGACGAAGTTGTGCCCCCGGATACAATGTGTCTTCCCTGCTTTGCAAAAAATAACGACATCATTTTGTTAACATCTTTAGGGTTTTGCGGCGGACCGAACATCAAATTGACCACTTTTCTTTTTCGTATTTTTATGGCTGCAATGGTAGTGTCATCCCCAGGCTTGTTTGCATAAAGGTTATTACATGCATCAAGTACAAGAGAAGAAACAGCTTTGGCAGAATTTCTGAAATCATAATGAAATTCAATAAATTCAACAATATTTTCTCTCTGCCAGCCATAATTGAGTGTCTGTCCAACACCTGCATAAACTGCACCATCGCTCATTGCAACAAATACATCCCCACACTTTAAGTCAATTTTTGATTCTATAATTTTTTTACCCGAAATAATTTTCGTCTCGGTGGGATACTCATAATTTTTACCCTCCCGAATGAGAATCACATTAGGATTGTCATACTGTATAATCTCTGCATAGGTATTATTTGTGATCTTGATTATTGTAAATGTGGAGTATGCTATGCCCCTTACCTTGCAAACCGGCAAAGTAGCCATAATTGTGTTGACACAGTCCTCTATGCTCATGTGCTCTGCAATCATTGTCGATATTATTTTTGAAGTAAGTGTTGACAGGATATTTGCTTTCACACCACTTCCAAGCCCATCAGCAAGAACCATAATTGTAGTATTATCATCTCTGACAACCTGTACCATATCTCCACACAGTTGTTCACCATACTTATTCAGGCTCCTGTAGCCTAAATCTACGCACAAATCATTCATCCTGCATAGTCTCCTTCAACTTAGTAAGAGCGATTTTAGTTTCTGCTGTTGTTTCACCCAAAAGCAGAGCAATCTCCTGCACTACACGCATCTGCTTTTCAACAACTTTATCAGTTATTTCGATTGCAGCCTTACTCTGTTTGATTTTTAAACTCTTTATTTTTTCTTCCTCGCTTACATCCTTCATAAGTATGATAATGATATGGTATTCCTTATCATAAATTATTGTTTCATCAATATACTTCTGATACTGCGCAAAGTATTTTCTCCTGTCATAACAATTTTCCTCATTTAGTGCAAGGGCATAATCCACTGGATCAAGAATTCTTACAACAGGACTTCCCATAAGATCGGTGTTCACCGGCAAATTCAATATGCTTTTTGCAGCCTTGTTGATTTGCTGAATTTCAAGGTTCTCATTCAAAACAATAATACCGTTTGGAGTGTTATTAATAATAGTGTCGGAAAAACTTTCCGCTTTCTCCTTTAAATAAGGAAGACACATAGACAGGTCAGCTTTTCCATTCAATACTGCCATTGCTTTGTCACGGCAGGTATCATAACCGCAGCTTCCACAGTTGAGTTCCTTTTCCGGGGAGGTTTTCCCCATTTCCTTGAGTATTTCTTCAATAGCACCTCTACCCGGTATTATTTTCGTTATCCCCTCAAAGTACATTTCTTTTTTAATACTTTTGCTATCTGGCATGAGAACTTCAAAATCCTTTGTACCTGTTTTATCTTTTACAGCCAGTACAGCACAAATAGTACTGTGATTTTTCCTTCTTGCCACAGGTCCGTTTATACAGCTTCCACTGCAAGCCGACATTTCAATAAAACAATTGTCAAGCTCACTGCTGTCTACATTCTCCAAGGCATTCATACAGTTTTCCAGACCGTCAACTACCAAATAATGATACCTTGCATTTTTATCCATGCTGTCAACTATACCTCCAGACCTTGGAAAACTTCTTGTCCTCCCCTTTTCATAATCCCTGCCGGTGCTTTCGATTACAATACCTTCCGACTTCAGCCACTCGTCAAGTTCATCAAAAGTTAGTACAAGGTCAACAAAACCCGTATTCTTATCTGCTTCTTCCTTTTTTGATATACAAGGTCCGATAAACACAACCTTGCTACCTTTATGCTCATTTTTAATCATCTGTGCATGTGCCAGCATAGGCGATATTACATCGGCTAAATATGGAATAGCACTGGTATAATGCCTTTGAATCAGTGTATTTACTGTTGGACAGCAGGAGGATATTAGCATCCTTCTTCTATTTTCCTGAAGCATTTTCTCATACTGTTTTTTTACAACACACGCACCCTTTGCAGTTTCATCAGTTCCCTTAAAACCAAGCTTTTTTAACGCCACTTCCATATCGTATATGGTTTTATCATGAAACCAGCCAACAAAAGATGGTGCAAGACTTGCATAAACTTCATTTTCAGAAACCAGGTGCTTTGCTTTTTCTACATCAGACCTGATTTGTTTTGCATTTTGTGGGCAAACAACATAGCATTCGCCGCACAAAACGCATTCATCCCTCACTATATGAGCTTGACCATCGGTGAATTTTAATGACTTAACAGGGCAGTGCCTTATACATTTATAGCAATTTTTACAATTTGAGTTCTTTGTTTCCAGACATTCAGTCATTTAGAATTTACACTCCTTTTCACCAATGAATCAATGTATATCGAATTGCTTTTTTCGTTACTTAGCATGAAAGCTATGGAATTCTATTTACTGCGAGGCACTACTTCAGTTTCAAAAAAGTTCTTAACATTCTCAGGTGTAACCGAAAACATTTCATCAGCAATAGTCACGCTGACACCATTAACACAGTTTTTCATGCAAAAGGCTCCACAAAGTTCAATCTTATCTGTAAGATTATTTTCAGCAATCATACTCTGTAATTGTTCTATTATCTGCCTTGAGCCTTTTAAGTGACATGAGCTTCCTATACAAATAGCGACCTTCATCTTGGAATCCTCCTATTCATAATCTACAACATCTATCCAGTGCAACAAAAATTCCCGCTCTACTTCTTTGCCTTTAACAAGCTGTGATGCTGCTACAATTGAAATCCATTTCTGAACGTACTGTTTTGCAGTATCACTTTTTTTGCAGAAAAGATTCAGATATTTATCAGCCTTGTCAATATTTCCTGAAAGCCAGAACAGAAGATATGTTCTTGCCGCATCGGCACTTGCATTTCCCTGTGTTGCATGTGACCAGTCAAGGATATATGGCTTATCATCTTTAGAAATGATAACATTGCTCGGATTAAAATCACCATGGCATACCTTGCCATGCTCAGGCATACTGCCAAGCCTTGTGTGAAGCTCATAACGAGTTGTAGCGTCAAGACCTGTTTCGGAAATTTTTCTTTTCATTTTATCTTTAAGCTTATTTAGCATTGGTGCCTTTTTACTTAAAATTTCAAGCTGTATATCGACAAACAGATTGAGGTATTCATCATATTTATGAGGATTTTCCTTCATCAACTGTTCCAAAGTCTTTCCTTCTATATACTCAGTCACTATTGCCCATTTATCTTCAAACTTCGTAACCTCCAGCAGTTTCGGAATATTGAGGCCTGTTTCTTCAACTCTTGCCTGATTTAGAGCCTCATTTAGTATATTAGCCTTGGAGTAGTTACTGTTAAATACTTTTATTGCCTTATCCTCATCCCTGAAAACTGTTTTATCCGTTCTTACAGCTATGACTTTTTCAAGTTTCATTATCTTGCACCTCCATAATAAGCATTAAGATATATTTCTTTCATTTCACTCATTAGCGGATACCTTGGATTTGCACCTGTGCACTGGTCGTCAAAAGCCTGTTCAACCATTTCGTCAAGTCTCTCAAGGAAAATCTTTTCATCAATCCCATATTCTTTAATACTCTTTTTTATGCCAACTTTCTCTTTAAGTTCATCAATAGCTTTAATCAGGTTCTCCAGTTTTTCTTCATTGTTCTTACCCTTGATACCTAAATAATCTGCAATCTCAGCATAACGTGCCAAGGTATGAGGATGGTCATACTGTGAGAATGTACCCATTTTTACAGGAACCTCGACAGCATTAAACTTAAGCACCTCATTTATCAAAAGTGCGTTTGCAATACCGTGCGGTAAGTGATGGAAAGCACCAAGCTTATGTGCCATTGAGTGGCATATACCTAAGAAAGCGTTTGCAAATGCCATACCTGCCATTGTTGCAGCATTCGCCATTTTTTCTCTTGCAACCGGATCTTTTGGTCCGTTGTCATAAGCTTTTGGAAGATATTCAAATATCATTTTCAACGAACGAAGTGCCAAGCTGTCTGTATAGTCAGTTGCAAGCATTGAGGCGTATGCTTCCATAGCATGTGTCAAGGCATCAATACCTGAGGCACTTGTGAGACCCTTTGGTGCATTCATCATCATGTCGGCATCTACTATTGCCATCTTTGGCATCAATTCGTAATCAGCCAGCGGGTATTTAACCCCAGTCTGCTCATCAGTAATAACAGCAAAAGGTGTTACTTCCGAACCTGTACCTGCTGATGTCGGAACTGCGATGAAGTATGCCTTTTCACCCATTTTCGGGAAAGGATACACTCTCTTTCTTATGTCAACAAACCTCATTGCCATATCCATAAAGTCTACTTCAGGATGTTCATACATTACCCACATAATTTTACCTGCATCCATTGCAGAACCGCCGCCGACAGCAATGATTGCATCAGGCTGGAATTCGGCCATTTCCTTAGCTCCTGCCTTTGCACATGCAAGTGATGGATCTGGAGCCACATCAAAGAAGGTCTTGTGTACAATTCCCATTTCATCTAATTTATCAGTAATAGTTTTTGTATAACCATTGTTATATAAGAAAGTATCAGTTACAATAAACGCTTTCTTTTTACCCATAACGTTTTTAAGCTCATCTAAGGCAACAGGCAGACATCCCTTTTTGATGTATACCTTTTCAGGCACTCTGAACCAAAGCATATTCTCTCTCCTCTCGGCAACTGTTTTAATGTTCAGCAAATGCTTAACCCCAACATTTTCGGAAACTGAATTTCCTCCCCATGATCCGCAGCCAAGGGTAAGTGAAGGTGCAAGCTTAAAGTTGTACAAGTCACCGATACCACCATGTGATGAAGGGGTATTAACCAGAATACGACAGGTTTTCATTCTTGCTGCATGTTTATCAAGCTTTTCCTTTTCTGTTACCGTATTTATATAGAGTGATGAAGTATGGCCAAACCCACCGTCTTCAATCAGCTTTTCCGCTTTTTGAAGCGCTTCGTCAAAGTCCTTTGCCTTGTACATTGCAAGTACAGGGGATAATTTTTCATGGGCAAATTCTTCGGAAAGATCAACGCTCGTAACTTCACCAATCAGGATTTTTGTAGCCTCAGGCACATCAACTCCCGCAAGCTTTGCAATTGTGTGCGCCTTTTGACCAACGATTTTTGCATTCAAGGCACCATTTATAATGATTGTTTTCCTGACCTTTTCGATTTCATCTTTATTTAAGAAATAACAACCTCTGTCAGAGAATTCCTTTTTAACCTCTTTATATATACTCTCCATAACTATAACAGACTGTTCCGAAGCACATATCATACCGTTATCAAAAGTTTTAGAGTGAATTATTGAGTTTACCGCAAGAAGAATATCCGCTGTTTCATCAATAATTGCAGGAGTATTACCCGGTCCAACACCAATGGCTGGTTTGCCTGATGAGTATGCTGCTTTTACCATTCCGGGGCCACCGGTAGCTAGAATTATATCTGCCTCTTTCATTACCATGTTTGTAAGTTCCAGGCTTGGTACATCAATCCAGTCAATAATTCCCTCGGGAGCACCTGCTGCAACCGCTGCTTCCAGCACAATTCTGGCCGCTTCTATTGTTGAATTCTTTGCTCTCGGATGTGGGCTTATAATTATTGCATTTCTGGTCTTTAATGAGATAAGTGTTTTAAAGATAGCTGTTGACGTAGGATTGGTTGTAGGAATAACTGCGGCAATAACACCAATCGGTTCTGCCACCTTTTTTATACCAAAGGCGGTATCTTCTTCGATAACACCACAGGTTTTGGTATTCTTATAAGCGTTGTAAATATATTCTGCTGCGTAGTGGTTTTTAATAACTTTGTCTTCTACAACACCCATCCCGGTTTCTTCAACAGCCATTTTGGCAAGTGGAATCCTCATTTTATTTGCAGCAGAAGCGGCTGCAAGAAAAATTTTATCAACCTGCTCCTGTGAGTAATTTGCAAAAATACTTTGTGCATTCTTTAGACGCTTAATTGCTTTTTCAAGCATTTCTACATTGTCAATAATATAATCTTTATTCATAACCTCACATCTCCTTTATCAAAATTCATTTTTATTAAATGCCTCTGCTAAATGTGCAGAAAGTACTGCAAGCGAAGCAGCCATATTCTCCTGCTGTACCAGAATTTTATCCGGCACCTTAAGGTGTACCGGTGCAAAATTCCATATCGCCAATATACCACCATCTACAAGCATGTCGCAGACTTTTTGTGCTTCACTTGCGGGAACAGTTATAATAGCAATCCGAATCTTCATTCTTTTACACAATTCCTTGATTCTAGTCAAAGGAAATATAACTTTCCCGCATATTTTGGTTCCAACCTTGTTGTCATCAACGTCGAATGCTCCTACAATATTCAATCCATATTCCTTGAAACCCTCGTAGGATAAAAGAGCACCCCCAAGCCTGCCTGCACCTACAATTATCGCATCATTCGTATCGTCATATCCAAGATAGCTTTCAATATCCCTTATCAGATCTTCTGCAATGTATCCCAGCTTCGGACGACCACCCTTGCTTACACAGGCCAAATCTTTTCTGACCTGTACATCATTTAACTCCAGTGCCGAAGCAATCATTGTTGCGGAAATATTAACAACACCCTGCTGGGGCAATGATTTTAAATAGCTTAAGTATAACGGTAATCTTAAAAGAGCTTGCTTTGAGATACCTCTTTCACTCATCGTTATAATATTCCTTTCCTATAAAGTAAATTTTGTAGTTTTTTGTCTAAATTTAATTAATTGATATAATTATATCGATATTTTGTTATCGATTATAATTATATCCCCTTCATAGGTCAAAGTCAATAATAAAATGATAATTTTTTAACAAACTTTATTGACACAGAGACAAAAGAGACAAAAAAGAGACAAGGGGACAGGTACCTTGTCCCATTATTTTATTGATACTGCTAGTGCTGATTTTGAGGTGGCACCTATTGTTTTAGTGTCAACCGCCTCCATTACATGAACTTCACAAAAAACAAAATCTTCGGGGCATCGAGCCCCTTCGCTTTAGCCTCTTTCACTCCGTTCGAAAGAGGCTAAAGCAGTAGGATGCCATTCGGCAGACAGATGAACGATATTTTGCTGTGCAAAAATCGTACCTTGACTTGATAATTCTTCGCCGCGTCTATGGGACCTCCTGCCCCAAGACGCTAAAAATGCCATCCTTGGCATTTTTGCTTCAGATTATCAAGCCTTCGGCCACTGCTTTTAATGCTTAGTTCAAGCAATTCCGTCATTTGACAGTAAAACAGGCTTACTACGTAATTCGCATTGAAGATGTAGCGACAAGGGACAGAATGTAGAATATGGGGTTGTTTTTCGAGGGTATTAATTCACTCACCTTTGCTCATAGATATGAAATCATCTATATCTTTTATCCACTGATCTTTGTTATTTGAATAAATGTCATCATGTCCAAGATGTTCATATTGTTTTAATACCTTTTTTCCGTTTAAATTTTTATAAATTTCAGCAACTTCCTCTTTTGTCACTTTTGAATCTTTTTCTCCATAAAAAATCAATGAAGGACAGCTTACATACCTCGCATAATCTATTGGTTTATGTGAAAATCCCCAAAACCTGTTTTGTAGTCCACCCCAAAATACTAATAAAGGTACAAATGGAATTTTGGGAACACCCATGTTACTAAAACGATTACCTACTGTTTTATACATAGTCCCAAATGGACACTCAAGAATTATACCTGCAGGCTTCAAATCAAAGTCCTTTACTGCTTTAAGTATTGCTACAGCTCCCATTGAGGTACCATAAAGATAAATGTTTTTCTCATTTTTGTGCAATAAATAATCATAACAAGTTTTAACCTCTTCCGCCTCATTATACCCTATAGTAGTTTGATTTCCTTCCGAACCTCCAGAGCCCATAAAATCCACTAATAGTACAGAATATCCTAAGGCTATGAATTCATTCGCTCTTCCAAGCATTGATGATTTTTCACTTGTAAAACCGTGAAACAAAATAACATTGCCTTTAGGCTCACTATTAGCAATTCTCCAGCACTCAATTTGTTTGTTGCTTCTTAAATAAATTGTTTCAAATTGTTGCTCCGGTTTATGTAAATTCCTAGGCCTCGGGTTATATACTCCAAATAATAGCACTTTGACTTTCTCAGTAAAAGTTAATTTGTTTGAATCGGTACGTTTAAACTCATCATTCTTAGAAAAATGAGTAAATTTATATGCATGGTATGCTGCTGCCATATTGATAATTATTATAAGTAAAATAAAGGAAATTAACATCTTTTTCTTTTAACCTCCCAAAAAGATATTTTGAAATATAATCTATTGCAAGACCTTCGCAAAAAAATAAAAGCTTAGGAGCATTGAGCCCCTAAGCTTTTGGCTCTTTCAATTCCAGACTTGGTTCTTTTAGTCGTTTGAATAAAGATTTTTTGTTTAAAATTTGAGTAAATGGTGTAATCTATAAAAAGCATGAATTATTTTTTGAGCGAACCCAAAAGTCCACGAATCAAAGTCCTCCCAAGTTCTCTCCCAATTGACGTTACCGCGGAGCCTGCGGCTTTTTCCAGCAAGGATTTCCCAGTTGATTTTCTTGTTGAGGTCCTACCACTTGAGGTTCTAGCACTTGAAGGCCTGCTGACTGAACTCCCTCTGCTGTTTACACGCTTTGCCGAATTATATTGACGACCTTCCTGTTCCGTCCCATTGTCGGACATTTGCTGTTTTGCTTCAGCTTGCAGCATTTCATAAGCCGATTCATTGTCAACCGCTCTGTCGTACTTCCCGGACATCTGCGAAGATGATATAATTTGTCTTCTTATCGCCTCGTCAATGGTACCAAACTGGCTTTGCGGCGGCAATATAAATGCACGTTCCACAACACTTGGACTTCCATTCTCATCAAGGCATGAAACCAACGCTTCACCGGTAGCAAGCTCAGAAATGGCAGTTTCAACATCAAACTTGGAATTTGTCCTGAAAGTCTGTGCAGCTGCTTTAACAAACTTCTGATCTGAAGGTGTAAACGCACGGAGTGCATGCTGAATGCGGTTTCCCAACTGTCCAAGCACCTCATCAGGTAGATCTGATGGATTCTGTGTAACAAAATAGACACCCACGCCTTTAGAACGAATCAATCTGACCACCTGCTCTATTTTTTGCAGCAAAACCTTTGGAGCATCTTTAAATAATAAATGTGCCTCATCAAAGAAAAATACCATTTTAGGTTTATCCATATCTCCGACTTCAGGAAGACTTTCAAACAACTCCGAAAGCAACCACAAAAGAAAAGTTGAATATAGTGCAGGTGACTGATACAACCTGACACTATGCAATATATTGATATATCCGAGGCCTTCAGCACTTGTCTGCATCCAATCGGAAACCTCCAACTCCGGTTCGCCAAAAAAGAGATTCCCGCCCTGGTCTTCAAGTGCAATTAAACTACGGAGTATTGCCCCTGCACTTTGGGTAGAGATAGTACCGTACTGCAAAGTGAATTCTTTAGCATGCTCACCTACATATTGTATCATAGCACGCAAATCCTTTAAATCAATCAGCATCAAGCCCTTGTCATCCGCAATTCGGAATACTATATTCAAAACTCCGGTCTGAGTATCGTTCAATCCGAGAAGCCTTGATAGAAGCAGTGCACCCATTTCAGAAACAGTGGTACGCACAGGATGTCCACCTTCACCGAATATATCCCAAAAACGTACCGGATAAGAACTATATTTAAACCCTTCAACACCAAGATTTTTAACTCTTTCCTGTACTTTAGGGTTCTCACTTCCCGGAACTGCAAGACCGGCCAGATCACCTTTTATATCAGCGAGAAAAACCGGAACACCACAATCACTGAAGGATTCTGCCAGCACCTTCAAAGTTACGGTTTTACCAGTGCCGGTTGCTCCGGCTATAAGCCCGTGACGATTGGCTTTATTGGGTAAAAGATAAACCGGAACTTCTCCTTTAGCAATCCAGATTTTATTATCACAGTACATTTTCATCTCTCCTTACAGTATAGATTATAACAAATCAAAATAATTATAACATAACGCAGCTTAGAGCTGCAATTAAGCAAAAGAATTGAAGTATTGTATATATTTCGGCATTTATTAATGTTTCCTTAATTGTTTCCTTAATTGTTTAAGAGATGAATTACGTTTTCAAAGTACACTCGCTTATCAATCCTTACTTTATTTTTTCAACACTTATATCTCCATTGTCATTACTTAATTTAAACCTAACCTTATCATTTACCAAGGTTCCGTTCATTGTTTCCTTAGTCACATCTTTATTCACATTAAAGCCAAACTCATTTTCGATACTTCCTAAGTTAGTATGTGCATCAAACTGTCCGTTTTGCGTGTCCGGTAATTTCAAAAGAATATCACCAAATTTATTTTCAATTATAACATTCTGTTCAATGATCTTATCAGTTTCGAGTGTAATACTTCCATTGCTTGCGTTCAAAGTTATAGACTTGATGGCATTTTTTATCTTTATATCACCAAATTTATTGCTTACCTTCACAGCTTTATTAATACCCGACACATCAACATATCCATTTTCCTGATCAATATCAACATTCCCTGAGATTTCTGAAAAAATCACATCTCCAAACTTGCTGATTACAGTCAGATCCCCTCCTAGACGGACACCCCTGATTTCTCCGTTTGTATTTGATATTTCTGCAAAACCCTTTATATCATTGAGCTCAATGTTTCCAAATACACTTTCAACCTTAAGACTATTCGCAATACTATGGGCAATTACTTTTCCATTTTTCGAATATATCTCGGCTTTTCCCTTAACATCACGGGCAGAAACATCTCCAAATTCATTGTCCACTATCAGCGTTCCACCTATGTTCTCTGCAGTTACACCACCATTCCCGTTGTGCACAATTCCGGATAGAGCAATACCCTTTAGCACGACATCTCCAAATTTGTTATCCACTTCCACATTAACCGTATCGGGCACTTTAATCAGATAATTAATTACTATACTTCCAATCTTCGATCTGTCGAAATTCTTCTGTGCCTTCGAACTTATGTGTGTGCTCTTTTCATTTACTACGTCGATTAGCATATCTGCAACATCAGCAGCGTATGCTTCATCATTGTTATTTATAGTTATATTCGCCTCAACTTCTATCTTTTTTCCTTCTCCCTTAACCACTTCAACATCTCCATTGCTGTTGTTCACAATCAAATTGCTGCTATTTGCATCAAGAGAAAGGCTTTTCCTAAACGTTGAGTTATAGTTGTATTTGCTAAATACAGGTGAAAATGAAATATCGCCGTCTGAAAAGGTTATAAAACTAGTCAGAGTATAAGCCCCTATGCTCGCTATCATCAACATGGAAATAATAATTATGCTGAAAATATCAAACTTGACTTTAGGCTCTTCCTGTTTTGAAAGAAAAATATACACTAATATTTCAATTCCGATTATTATAAGTACTACAGGCCACCACTTAATAATGTGTTCAATAACTGATATGCCATAAATCTGCGAAATCAACATAACAATTCCAAGGGTTATGAGCGTAATGCCCATCGATAAAGTACCTACTCTCCACTGTCTCATCTATTTTCTTCCCCTTCCTCAAAAACATCGGTACTACTGCTTCCCATCAATAGCTTAACTCCTCCGGCTATAAATAACACCGAAAGCAAAATAATATTAATATATTCTCTTATACGAAAACTGATAAATCTCTCAAGCTCTGGCAAAACAATCCTTTCAAACAGAAGGAAACAGCCAATAGCTATTAAGGCATAAGCCAGAAATTTGTTAGCATTCTTTATAAAGGGCTTATCCGTTCTTAACCAGGAAATAAACAATACATCACTATCATCCTTATTTTCTTCATCTGTTGCTTTGTTGAGTGCATCAAACAATCCAAAAAACCATATTATCGGTATCAGAGCCATAAATATGCTGATGTTGATCCAATCGGTAATAAAGAAGCTGAAAAAGAATATGGCCATAAGCTGGATCCCCTGTCTCTGCAATCCCAAAAACATATGTCCTGCACCGGGAACTATAGATAAAACCATCGCTATTATCTTTCGGTTTTGCTGCTCGAGCTGTTCAAGTAAAACAGCCTTCTTTCCCTCATCATTACTCATGGCAACATGGTTGATCTTGTCAACCAAAGTCATACTGTCAACCAGTGATGCTATCCATACAATAGGTATCAGGGCAGCGGGAATAACCATGGCGTTACCTCCGAATGTACCCGTAGTGCCTAACCACACAAGCAATAAAATAGCAACCAGCTCGGCTAACATGAATATTCCTCCCCTGGTATTAAACCCAAGGTAAATGTGTCCAAGTCCAGGAATGGGCGATAAAAAAAATGTGGTAAATTTACTTTTAATTTTCATTAATAATATGCACTCCTTTTAATTTAATTTTTTTACAAACAAGTTTTTATTAAGAATGTCCTGTTAATTTCTAAGGGACAACTATACAAATCTTCTTAAATAGTTTGTTTTTTGCAAACTTTTCATAAGACTAAAATTGCACTGGTAGTGTGTTCTCAAATTACCTATGCAAAAAGAAAATCCGAGAATCTTGACGATTCAACAAGTTCGCAGGATTTTCATTAAATAAATATTTGAGAAACACTATACTAGAGCCCGCCATTCTGTGCTCCAGGCCTTAACTCCGAAATTATTTTTGATGTATCGTTTACAAGTCTTTCAGTCCAACCGTTTGTAACCGCTTTCTCAAGACTTACAGGTGTATATGCAATAGATGTGGTCATATCTGAAAATCCACCAAGCAGAGAATCAAACACACCATTTATAGAAAACATTAAAGTTATACAAGCAGCCGCAACATAGTATATCAATATTTCCGGGGCAGCCCTCTTTCTTTTTATTGCCTTGTGATTCCGACTGTCAAAATTCAATCTATCCATCACATTATCCGTAAACTCTGAAGATATTTGGATATTGCCATCGTTCATACAGCAACTTTCAATAATCTGTATATACCTTTCGTTACACTCATCACAAGTTAGAAGGTGCTCTTCAATTTCTGCCTCCTTAGATTCATCAACACTTGCTTTACTGTATAGGAGCAGTTCCTCTTCTCTATAGTGGTTCATATTTTTCAAACCTCCTCCCATTGCTTTCTTATCGCCTGTTTTGCTCTATAAAGTCTGGACTCTACTGTCTTAACGCTTATACCGTCCTCTTTTGATATTTCACTATAAGACTTTGATTGAATATAAAACTTTACCAGCACTGCACTGTATATCTCAGGAAGTTTATTGCACAATTCCAATACTCTTTTTGTGTTTTCCTTTTTTATCAGTTGTTCATGAATGCTGCTATCATCAGTGGTGAGTTCTGAAATATCCTCAAGATAAACTACTTTTCCCTCATTTTCCTGCTTCATTTTTCTTTTCCAGTCAATTGCCTTATTGGTTGCAATTTTTCCAATCCATGTCTTGAATCCTTTATTTTCATACCGGGATAGGGAGCGATAAACCTGTATAAATGTTTCCTGTGCCAGATTTTCTGCTTCCTGCTTGTGCCCTGTTATATTAAAACAAATGGCATACACCAAACCTTGATACTTTTCAACTATGCTCCTGAAAGAATCATTGTCACCCTTGAGAGCTCTCTTTATCAGCAGTTCATCCGCCTCCATCACTCCCCTCCTTTCTCCTTCACTAATATAGACGAAAAATTTCCGATAACCCCTGCAATATTTTTATATAAAATTTTTTTAGAAATAAATATTTTAGAAATCATATAATACTTTACTACTATATTGAACGCGATAAAGATTTTACATCGTGCTTCAATTTCCTTAATATAATATCACGAAAATCAAATTTTCCAATGTATAATATTTTCGTGATTTATATAAGTGCTGATTAACAAAAGTCAAACACCGCCATTCTCTGTAAAATAGTTCCTTGTAAAAAACAACAAATTGTAGTAAAAAAGTATATGTAAACTAAATAACTATAGGGGTGAATGTAATGACAAAAGATATATCCTATAAGATACTGATTGTAGATGATAACCAAAACAATCTATTTACACTCAGGACGCTTATTAATGAATATATCAATGCCGAAGTACTTGAAGCCGTCTCTGGAGATAAGGCACTTCAGATACTATATGAACAACCTGTCGATTTGATTCTTCTTGATATACAAATGGAAGAAATGGATGGTTTTGAAGTCGCTGCATATGTAAAGAAAAGAAAAAAGACACAAGACATACCCATTGTATTTCTAACTGCTGCTTATACTTCCGAGGAATTCAAAAAACGAGGTTTTGAAATCGGGGCTGTGGACTATATTACAAAACCAATAGATGAGTACCAGCTAATTAACAGGATAAATGTATATTTGAAGCTAATCGAAAAAGAACGTAATATTAATATTCTCTTAGAAAATAAAATAAAAGAGCAGACAAAGGAACTCCTTAAACAAACAGAAGAACTAAAAAAACAGACAGAGGAATTGAAGAAAGCGAAAGAAGAAGCGGTTGCAGCAAACGAAGCAAAAGGTATGTTTCTTGCAAATATTACTCATGAACTTAGAACTCCTTTAAACATTTTATTAAGTTCCACTCAACTGATAAATTATTATCTAAACAGCACAAAATCTGTTGAAACAACCAAGTTAAGAGATAAAATTGATATGCAAACCCAGAATTGCAACAGGCTCTTAAGACTGGTAAACAATTTAATTGATATCACAAAAATAGACACCAGCAACTTCAATCTTGCTTATTCCAAATGTAATATTGTGGAGATCATTGAGGCTATAACCATGTCGGTAGTAGAATATATAAATACAAAAGGAATAAATATAACATTTGATACTCAAGTAGAAGAAAAAATAATTATGTGTGATCTTGATGCAATTGAGCGTATTATACTAAATCTTCTTTCGAATGCAATAAAATTTACTCCTAAAGGTGGAAGTATTTTTGTAAGCATTAAAGATCTACAAAGTTCCGTAAGAATCTCAGTAAAAGATACAGGAATAGGAATACGCGAAGATATGTTGGAAGTTATTTTTGAAAGATTCAAGCAGTTGGATAATCTTTTAACCAGAGAGAATGAAGGGAGCGGTATTGGGCTAAGCCTCGTAAAAGCTCTTGTCGAGATGCATGGAGGACAGATCGGAGTAATAAGCGAATATCAATCCGGAAGTGAATTCATTGTTGACCTCCCTGTTGAAAATCAAAATTTATATGAAGAGGACTTATTGATTAATAATTATTCTGTTGTCAATGAAGATAATGTTATAAGAAAAATCAACATTGAATTTTCAGACATATATTTTTAATTTGTAATACTATATTAAAGATGATTTTAGGGGGTTGTTCATGAATATACTAATGAAAGTAAGCGTTAAAGTGAGACTAATGTCCATTCTCCTGATATGGATTATCACCTTCGTATGTTTTGGCACGTTTGCAATTTTAAAAATCGTGGATATTATAAAGATAACCGAGACTATGCATAACCAATCTATGCAGGTATCAAACGCAGCTATTGAGGCAAGAGTAGATATAATCAAAATGCAAAGAGATATGAGAGAATCACTAATAAAAAATGATACTGAGACACTGCAAAAAAGTATAGATGAACTTAATACCTCAGAACAAAGGATTACTGGTAATTTGAACGTAATCAAGGAAAATACTTTAGTGGAGGAATCAAAGAATCTGGAAAAGCAAGCCTCAGAAATATTTGCCCAGTGGAACAAACAAAGGCAAAATGCATTAGATTCTGCACTAAAAGGCGATTTTGGACAAGCATCAAGAGTGATATTGACGAATAACCCTATATATGTTAATCAACTGGAAAGTATATTGATTAAGATTGATGCCAATTCGAGAAATAATGCCAATGTACTTATCAGACAAGCTGAAAGCGTAGCAGCAAACCAGAGAAACACCCTTATTGTTGTAATTTCAATCGCAATAATCATATTTATATTTTTCTTTATAACTATAACCAACAGCATATTAAGGCCCATTTCCAAACTAAAAACAGCAATGAATGAGAGTGCAAACACAGGCAACCTCTCTACAGTGGAGCTAGACGGCAATAATGAAATAACGGAAATGACAAGGCATTATAATGTGCTGGTAAACAGACTGAAGGATATATTCTGGATTAAGGATACCCAAAACAAGTTAGGCCAGAAACTTTCCGGTTACAAATCACTGGATGTTCTTACACAAAAGGCTATCAATTATGTTTCAGAGGTTGTAAATGCCGGTAAAGGTGTCTTATACACATTTGACGTTAGCAGCAATACTCTTTTACTTAGTTCTGCATATGCATTTACTCAAAAGGAAAAGTTATACGAAAAAATTGAAGTTGGAGAAGGAATAATTGGACAGGCAGCACTTCAGAAAAAAGCTATCTTCCTTACCAATATTAACAAAGCGGAAAATTACATATCTACCGGAATAGCGGATGAGGCACCGCTTAACACGTATACTCTGCCATTAATTTACGATGATGAGCTTTATGGTGTTTTATCATTAGCGTCCTTCGAACACTTCGACAAGACCAAGCTTGATGCATTAAATGAATGTAGCCATATCATAGCGGTAAACCTTTATTCTTCAATCCAAACCCAAAAAATCATAGATTTACTTGACATTTCCGAAAATGCAAGAAAAGAGGCAAATGAATCAGCAGAAAAATTGAAAGTGTCAAATATTAAACTGCAGCAGCAACAGGAATTATTACAGCAGCAGACCGAAGAACTGCAACAGACTAATACAGAACTTGAAGAACAACAGCAGTTATTGCAGCAGCAGAGTGAAGAAATGCAGCAAACAAATACACAACTCGAGGAGCAGCAGCAGCAACTTGAGGAACAGGCAAGGATTTTGAATACACAGAACAAAAAGCTTGAGGAAACCAGCGAAGAGCTTAAGAAAAGATCAACGGAGCTTGAAACCTCTAACAGGTATAAATCCGAATTCCTCGCAAATATGTCCCACGAACTAAGAACGCCTTTAAACTCTATTATCCTCCTTTCAAAGCTGTTACTCAACAAAGCAAAAAGCAAGCTTGTTGCTAGTGATAAGGAGAAAATAGATATAATAAACAGTGCAGGACAAGAATTGCTTCGCTTGATAAATGATATCTTAGACCTTTCCAAGATAGAAGCTGGAATGATGACTATAGATGTCCAGGAGCTTGAATCTGGAACGTTAATCAATGAAATAAGGCTAATGTTTGAAGGAATAGCAAGGGAGAAAGGCCTTGATCTGGTGGTTCAAGATACTCTAAACAGTAGGCTCCGCGGAGACCTCCATAAAATTTCTCAAATATTGAGAAATCTTGTTTCCAATGCCCTTAAGTTTACAGATATAGGTTCGGTAATACTTAAGATTGCAAAAGATGAAAATACACCGGACGGAGTTATTTTCACGGTAAACGACACCGGCATCGGCATTGGACGTGAGCAACAGGAGATGATATTTGAAGAGTTCCATCAAGGTGATGGTTCCGTATCGAGAAAATACGGAGGAACCGGCTTAGGTTTATCCATTTCAAAAAAATTGGCTGAGCTGTTAGGAGGTAAGATTATTGTTAAGAGTGAAATTGGTTTCGGTAGTCAATTTTCATTGGAAGTACCAAATCTTATTGCAACGGTTTCCGAGGGTTACAATTTCTCCGAACTATTACAACCCACAAAGCAGGAAGCTGCCGTTTGCGTAAACACAGATATTCAACTTCAAAATACGCCTGACAATATTATTTTAATCATAGATGATGATTTAAGTTTTTCCAAATACTTAAAAGAGATAATATATGGCATGGGGTTTACTGCCATTGTTGCTATAAATGGCAGAGAAGGTTTACTTCTTGCAAAGCAGTACAGACCTAAAGGTATTTTGCTTGATTTAGGACTTCCGGATATAAGCGGCATAGATGTGTTAAGGGAGTTAAAAAGCACTATAGAATTAAGAGATATTCCTGTACACATTATTTCTGTTTGGGAAAAAAATTATAAGCCCCAAAAAATGGGTGCCGTAGGCTTTAAACAAAAACCAGTGGAGGAGTCTGATATAATTAAGCTTATCTCACGAATGGTTAATTTCTCTGAAAAAGACCCAAAGCATCTGCTTGTAATTGAAGATAACCCTGTTCAACAGGAGGTAATTATAGATCTTATCGAAAATAGTGATATTGAAGT
Source organism: Bacillota bacterium (assembly GCA_023398495.1). Taxonomy (GTDB): domain Bacteria; phylum Bacillota; class Clostridia; order Acetivibrionales; family Acetivibrionaceae; genus Acetivibrio. Next base: position 56,239 of record JAEWSG010000064.1, on the reverse strand, counting down.
AAAAACTGTAGATACCGAAGCAAAAGCCTTAAGCGAAATATTAAAGGGTACTTATGATGCCATTGTATTGGATTTAGGGCTCAAGGAAGGAAACGGCACAAACGTATGTAAATTCATCAAAGAACAAAATATAGAAATTCCCGTTATAGTATATACAGGAAGGAACCTCACAATAGATGAAGAAAAGGAAATACGTGCTTACGCAGACAGTATCATTATAAAAACCGCTAATTCTGAAGAAAGACTTTTGGATGAAGTTACATTATTTTTACACAAGGTAAGAAGGAATAAGAAAGATCAGTTTTATATTGATACCAAAACCAAGGAAAATCATTTCCTGAACCTTGAAAATAAGACAATCCTTATTGTTGATGACGATACAAGAAACATATATGCCTTAGCAACAGCAATTGAACAATATGGAGCTAATGTTCTGGAAGCCAACAACGGAAAAGTTGCACTCAATAAGCTTAAGGAAAACAAAGTGGATCTCATCCTGATGGATATCATGATGCCGGAATTAGATGGGTACGAAACCATTAAAACTATCCGTAAAACCAATGAGATAAAAGAAATCCCTATCATAGCCATAACTGCAAAATCTCTAAAGAGTGATAAAGATAAATGTATAGAGGCAGGAGCCAACGATTATATATCCAAGCCGGTCGATTATGATGTTTTAGTCCGGTTGGTAAAGGTATGGATTAATAAACATTAATTTCTTAGGAGTATTATATGAATCTGAATATACATTATGTTAAAAATAGTAATATAAAAAACATCTCGGTTATTGGCGAAGTTGAAACGAGACATGAAGCACAAAAGCTCTTAAGGGAACTTGATGATTTGAGGGTTTCGACATTTAACATCACCTTTATAGGAGCCAATGTATTAGGTACGGATATAGTTGAAAAAATCGACTATATTATGAAAACGACAAAATGCAAGGTATATGTTTTCAAGCGTTACCTTTATTCATACCTCCAAACTCTTGGTATTAAATGTGAGTATGTCTCGAAAAAGTCATTGGGCAATGAATTGGTTAAAGAAAATTCCACCCCTGAAAACGGCCAGTTAACTACTATTGCGGTAGACCGTTTTTTAGGAAAAATTCACTTAAAATTTGGATATGACTATTCCGGGTATCAGACCGAAAGTATAAAACGAAGGATTAAAATCACTATGCTCAGGGAAAACATACAGAATTTTGAAATATTTGAGTCATCAGTTTTAGAGGACACTGAAATATTTGAGCAGCTTTTTCTTGACTTCTCCATAAATACAACGGAATTTTTCAGAGATCCTGAAGTTTTTCTGGTATTGAGGAACAGAATACTGACTTATCTCAGTTCCCATGCCCACATAAAAATCTGGTGTGTGGGTTGTTCCAACGGCAAAGAAGCCTACTCCCTTGCAATTTTATTATATGAACTGGGACTTCTTGAGAAAACATATATTTATGCAACAGATTTAAATCCGTATATAATCGAAGAAGCTAAAAACGGTTTATTTTCAACTAGAGAGATAGATAGAGACATTCTAAATTATAAAAAATCCGGAGGAAAAAGAAACTTTGTCGATTATTTTGAACTTAAGGATTCCTACATGAAAGTCAGAGATTATTTGCAGAAGAATATTCTGTTTTTTCAGCACAGTATCATCGGTGAGGGAATCCTTAACGAATTTCAATTAATTCTATGTAGAAACGTATTTATATATCTCAAGCCTCAAACTCAAAAAAAGGTACTTTCGACTTTTTCTAAATCTCTTGATTTAACGGGATTTCTGGTACTTGGCAAAAGCGAAGGTATGCTTTTAAATGAAGGGCATTCTTTTTTTATAAATTATCTTGAGAAAGAAAAAATATACAGGCTTTCCCAGTATTGCTAATTCTAATAAAAACACAAAAACAAGGAGTTGTTTCTATGCTCCTTGTTTCTTATAGTCCTTATATTAAAGTATTTTGCTATTCGAGCAATTCTTCCTCGATAGGTTCATCTTCCAAATAGAAAGTTGCCATATCTTCTTCAGCGTTACCATCTTCTATAATTTCAGATGTAGTTACATCCCCATCCTCCATGCTTTCTGATGTGGTTATATTCTCATCTTCCTCAAACACTTCAACTTGGTTCCCTGTTGCTTCGTCAGCTGAAGTGCCCTTACTTTCCTTGTCACTACTTTTTGCGTTATCTCCTGCCTTTGCATCCCCATCAGCAGTGTCATCTGAACCATTATTAATTCTACCCGAAGGTGCCGCTTCCTTGCTGATGAGTGAAGTACTTCTTGGGAATTCATTATCAAACTTGTAAATGCCTTTAAATTCCTTTGCTGTTTTTCCTTCTATCTTAAACTTAACTTTACTGATCTCTTTAAGCTCAGTAAGTGAATTTACAATAGAGTAAATGGTAAGCTGTTCTGCCGCCTTTCCTCCGGGGTGTTTTTCCTTAAACTCTTTTGTTAAGTCTACGGTAGCAACTTCACCGTCTATTTTTACGTTTGAACGCAGCTTTGTTTCTTCTGGAACTGTAGGCTTTAATCCCGGTTCTTTAGGGCCGTTTATTAACTCCTTTACAATCAACGAAGCAATTTCATTAGCGGTTTTCTTAGCTTCACTCATAGGTATATATCGTACTTCCAACTTGAGTTTAGTACCTTCTTCATTTGCAAAGTAAAGATAAATCGGTGCTTTATTTGCGATTTGCTGAGCTTCAGCCTCATTCAGGGCTATACTGCTGACAGGGCTAACCTCGTCATTGTCCTTTAAGCCAAACTTTTGCAGTCCGGAACACCCCGCAAGCATTGATATTATCAAAACACATGTAAGTATAACACAGAACAGTCTTTGCATTAACCGGCCACCTCACAAAAAATTCTTTATACGATATTTTTATGCCGGTAATACTTCCAGTATTCTATTTTGAATTAAAAAATCGTACTTCCCTTGCTTGTTCTTGCGGAAATGATGAAGCATTTTTTACGAAAAGTGAATTTAAATGCTATGAAAATTTGGTTAATAACTTAAATCCCCAGTAACTGAAGCAAAGTCTTCCTCAACAATTTCCACTGTTGAACTTGTGCCCAGTCTGGTACAACCTGCTTCTATAAATGTCACAGCCTGCTCAAAATTCTTTATTCCACCTGATGCTTTAACGCCGACCTTGTCACTTACACATTTTTTCATTAATTTAACATCACCAAGATCTGCACCTTTGCCGTTAAACCCAGTAGAAGTCTTTACAAAATCCGCTCCACAAGCATCAGAAATCCTACAGGCAATCTCTTTTAATTCATCTGTCAAAAGTGCTGTCTCTAATATAACTTTTACAATAACATCTTTAGAATGGGCCTCGTCAACTACTCTTCTTATGTCCTTTTCAACATAGTCCAATTGTCCCGACAAAAGCTTGCCGATGTTTATAACCATATCCAATTCATCTGCACCATTCTCTATTGCTTCCCTCGCCTCAAATACCTTGCATCCGGTTGTAACAGAACCATGTGGAAAACCTATAACTGTGCTAACCTTAACAGAAGAACCCTTTAACAACTTAGCTGCAAAGGGTACATGGCTAGGTTTTACACATACTGAAGCAACCTCATACTTTAAAGCAATACCACATTCTCTCTCAAGATCACTGTCTGTAGCATCAGGTTTTAAGACAGCGTGATCAATCATTGATGCTATTAAGCTTTTATCCATAGTCGTTTTTCCTTTCCTATCAAGTAAATTCGATTCGCTCATAACTTAAAAACCTTGAGATTTTAGAACCTCTACGAAGGGAATTCCTACCGTTTTAGTGTCAAACAACTCCATTACATGACCTTCGCTTAGAAGCTGTAAGATGCCATTCGGCAGACAGATGAACGATATTTTGCCGTGCAAAAATCGCACCTCAGCTTGATAATTTATCGCACGCGTCTATGGGACCTCCTGTCCCAAGACACTAAAAATGCCATCCGTGGCATTTTTGCTTTAATTAGCTATTTCTTTGTCAGAACTCTGACAATTTCTCTCACTTCTTCATCCACAACACTGTAGCATATTTCAAGACCCTTTCTGCTACCTTCAATAATACCTGCTGCTTTAAGCTTCGCAAGGTGTTGTGACACTGTGGATTGCGGAAGCCCCAAGCACTCCTGAATTGTAGTTACATTACACTTATTATCTATCAGCCCTTTTACAATACATAATCTATGCGGATGTGCCAGAGCTTTAAGCTTTTCGGCTTTCTGTTCATAGTTTTTTAAATCTTCCATGGTAATTCTTCCTTTTTTTTCTTTAAATAAACAAGCTCATATCTGATTCTTCAGCCGAACCAAGGAAAGTTGCAACCCCTCCGATTTTCACACCGTCAATGAGTTCTTCCTTATTGATCCCCATAACATCCATGGACATATTGCAAGCAACAAGGTTTACGCCATTTGCTACTGCCATCTGTATAAGCTCTTCCAATGAAGATACATTCTTGTTTTTCATAATATGCCTTATCATCTTAGCCCCCATCCCTCCCATATTCATCTTGGAAAGCGAAAGCTTCTTTGACCCTCTAGGCATCATAAATCCGAACATTTTTGCAAACAAATCTTTTTTCACTCTTACTTTATCATGCTTCCTCAAAATATTCAATCCCCAGAAGGTAAAGAACATCGTGACGTTTCTACCCATTGAAGCTGCACCATTTGCAATAATAAAAGATGCAATTGCCTTATCAAGGTCATTACTAAATACCACCATTGTCTTGCCATCTTTTCTTACGGCATTATGAGGACTATCTTTTTCCTTTTCTTTTCTGATGTAGGCATTAAAGGCAGCATTTTCAAAACTTAAACCCAAAAGTTTGTTGCCTGTTTTATCGCACCACGACTTAACATCTTCCTGAAAAGCAGGGTCTGTTGCTTTAATATGCAGCACTTCTCCATAATTCATCGACTTAATACTGTTGTGTATCTGCATTATGGGCCCCGGACATTGAAGCCCGCAAGCATCAACCTGAATATCCGCATCAGCCTTACAGTTACTGCCATAGCAATCTGCCGGCCTGATTTCATCATTTTTGGTTATCTTGTCATACTCATATATGTCTTCATTTGACTGTTTTTGGACAGCAAGTTGATAGGTCTTATAGCCTCCGCTCAAATTTCTTACCCTATATCCCTTTTGCTTAAGAATCCTATAAGCTATATAACCTCTTAACCCAACCTGACAGAACAAGAGTATTTCTTTTTCCTTAGGCAACTCGTTCAAGCGTTTTCTCAAATCATCCAAAGGAATGTTAACTGACCCGTCAATAGACCCGAGTTCAGCTTCCATTTCAGTCCTTACATCAATAAGCACTGACTTTGACCTGTCTATGGAATCCACTTCATTCCAATGGAATATCTCGCTGTCTCCCTTTAGTATGTTTGATGCTGTAAAACCCGCAATATTAACCGGATCCTTTGCAGAAGAATAGGGAGGTGCATAGGCAAGTTCCAGTTCTTCCAAATCATAAACTGTCATACCTGCCCGGATTGCTGTAGCAATAACATCAATTCTCTTGTCAACACCCTCATAGCCTATTATCTGAGCACCTAATATCTTCCCGTTTTTACTGTCAAATATAAGCTTTATGGTCATCGGAATTGCTCCGGGATAATAACCTGCATGAGACCCTGAATGTGTAAACGATTTCTCATAATTCATGTTGTTTCTTTTGAGAATCTTCTCGTTATTTCCTGTTATTGCAACAGTAATATCAAACACCTTAACAATTGAGGTTCCCTGAGTCCCTTCATATTTTTCTTCAATTCCGCAGATATTATTGGCTGCAATTCTTCCCTGTTTGTTTGCAGGCCCCGCAAGAGGAATAAGAGCCGGACTGCCGCTTATATAATCTTTTACCTCTACAGCATCTCCAACCGCATAAATGTCAGGATCTGATGTACGCATATTATCATCTACTAAAATCCCACCAGTCTTGCCAAGTTTAATACCTGCACCAACTGCAAGTTTTGATTCAGGCTTAACACCTATTCCCATAATAACCATATCCGCTTTAAGAGACCTTCCACTGCTTAGCTCTACAATTGTGCATGCATTTGTGTCCTTCAGGGATTTAACCGCATCCTTAAGGTAAAACTCAACGTCTTTTGCTTTCATGTGTTGATGCACAATAGCAGCCATATCATAATCAAGCGGTCCTATCACATGGTCTGCCAATTCAACTACCGTTACCTTAACACCTCTTGCATGGAGATTCTCGGCAACTTCAAGTCCGATAAAACCTGCACCCACCACAACTGCTCTCTTAGGTTTCATCGTATCCACATAGTCCTTTATCCTATAGGTATCAGGAATGTTTCTGAGTGTAAACACCCTCGATGAATCAATACCCGGAAGCGGTGGCTTAACAGGTTCTGCTCCAGGTGACAGTATTAACTTGTCATAGGACTCGGTATAAGTTCTGCCTTCAACACTATTATATACCTCAACAACTTTCTTATCTGGAACTATCTTAACAACTTCGCTATTAATTCTTACATCTATATTGAATCTTTTCTTCATGTCTTCAGGGGTCTGAACAACAAGTTTATCCTTTTCGGTAATTACCTCACCTATATAATAAGGGAGTCCACAATTGGCAAACGAAATGTATTCACCCTTCTCAAAAAGCACTATTTCTGCATCCTCACTAAGCCTCCTAAGACGTGCAGCTGCACTGGCACCCCCAGCTACTCCTCCGACTATAACTACTTTTGTTGACATATTGTTTCCTCCTTTACCATTTTGATTAGTTATTGTTATATCCTTATATTACAATTTTACGATATTTAGCTGTAATTGTCAAGTAATTAACAAACTTTAATTAACTTTTTATAATTTCATACGGATTATAAAGTTGCCCATTTGAGTCAATAGCATCAACTGCAACTATACTTCTATCTTATTTTAGCTTGCTATCCACCCAAAGCCCATTATAGCCTGGTCGATAATATGTTCATACACTACATTGCTCTTTTGGGTAAAAATATCCCTTCCATAACACTCTGGAAGATAATCATTCAAAACAGCTATAACTTCGCTTTTAACCTTTTCCTTTGGCTGTGGATCGTTGTGCCAACCCACAACAAATAATTCCTCTTTCTTTTTAACAAGTGTTTCATAAAGAATTTTTGCAGCAAGTTTAACCTTCTTTTCTTCTGCTAAAGACAGCTTTTCCTTTCTTAGAAGGTCATAGATTTCAAGCTCTTCCTCCGATAATTCCTCTTTTATATGACGCTCCTCTTCCTCTTTCAACTTTTCCATAAACTTAATTAGCTTTTCAAAGAAGTCATCATTTGAAGATCCACCGGCATTATAATTATCTATGATATTTTTAAACATCTCCGCAAAATTGCCCCTTGTGATGTTTCTCTTTAGCATTTGTTCCAACTTTTTTTCAATATGCTCGCGAAGGTTTGATATTTCGATATTCTTATACTTGACCTTTTTGAACTGCTCTCTTAATTCATCGAAATTCAGTTTTGAAAGATCAATTGCTTTCGATGCCTTAACTATACCATATGTTGCTTCTTGCTTTTCCGCTACAACACTTTGGTCAAGTAGCAAATCAATCTTTTTGCGTGCCTCCTCCAATTTTTCCGGTCTGATTTTTCCCTCAATTATTCCTCGAAGGTATAGAATTGCTTCTTTGAGAGGATTATGCCAATCCATTTTGAAAATATCAGGGCGCAATGATTCATATAGCATTTCAACAGTGCTGGAATACACCTTGAATTCATTCTTCCATTCATCATTCATTAAAATAATATTTGCGAACTTATCAAATAAATCCAGCTTTCTAAAGGTATCATAGGTTGTAATTAAATCCCTCAATTCAACTCCTATTGAACTACAAAAAGCAGTTGTACCAGTTATTGCTTCATTCAAAAGTTCTACCAGTTTTTCAATATCCTTTACAGGCATATCCTCACTATCAGAAGTTGCATAATCGGCAAGGGCACGCTTCATATATTTAAAGACATCCAGGTAATCCACAATAATCCCGTTGTCCTTTCCCGGAAAAACCCTGTTTGCTCTTGCAATGGCCTGCATGAGCGTATGCCCCTTCATCGGCTTATCCAGATACATAGTTGAAATGCTTGGTGCATCAAAACCTGTCAGCCACATAGAGCAAACAAAAACAAGCTGAAAGGGATGATTTTCATTTTTGAAGTGATCCTCTATATCAAATCCATTCTCATCCACCGAATTCATCAAGTCCCTATGAATTTTTATTGACAACCCCTGATCGGCGAACTTCTTTTCTTCATTTTCCTCATGACTTATAACAACAGCCATCTGAACTCCACGCATATAGTCAACAATGCGTTTTAATTCAAGCCGCTTTTCTTCGTTCCTTTGGGCAGTTATTTCCCTATTTAGCTTTTTAATTTCCTCTTTCCAATAGTAAGATACTTTGTCATACATCTTAACTGCTGTAAACTTATCTACACAGACAACCATACCTTTTCCAAGAAAGCCTCTGCGTGGGAAATGGTAAACAATATCCTGTGCAATGGTTTCAAGCCTATCATCACGTTTTATTACTTCAAGCTCTTTGGCATAGTGGTTTTCAAGCCGTTTCTGTTCTTCCTCCGTCAAATTGTCCTGCTCCAATATTTCACTAAAATCCGAAGCAAGATAATCATTCTTAAGCTCTACAGTAGGAACTCTCTTAGTATAATACAGCGGTACAGTCGCACCATCCTCAATGGAAAGGGCAAAATTATATTCGCTGACGTAATCTCCAAACCATGAATTTGTCAATCGTTTGCTACCCAGAAGCGGTGTTCCTGTAAAAGCTATAAATTGGGCATTTGGAAGTCCTGTCCTCATGTTTTCGGCTAAATCTTTGTACTGTGTTCTGTGGGCTTCATCTACAATAACTATGATATCCTTCCTGTCTGACAGCAATGGGTATTTCTTACCTTTTTCGTATCTAAATTTATGAATTAATGTAAATAATATGGTCTTATTGGTAGTTAATTGCTCCCTCAATTTGGCACTGTTTGCAGGTCTGACCTCCTCATCCTCCGACATAAATTCCGTACGAAGGAAGTTTTTATATATCTGGTCATCTAAATCCTCACGATCTGTAACCACCAAAAAGGTAAAGTTCCCTGAGCATTTATGCTTGATTTTCCGTGCAAGCATAACCATTGAGTAGCTCTTTCCACTGCCCTGTGTATGCCAGAACACACCCAGCTTACCATCAAGTCTTTCACGGTTCACAAAGGCGTGAAAGGCATTGTTAATGCCTAGGAACTGATGGTTTTTCGCAATAATCTTGGTGCGTTTTCTGTCAAACAGTATAAAATTTTCTATATAGTCTATTAAGGTTTCTTTTCTCAGTAGTCCGTTTATAAGGTATTCAAGGCTTATTGCATTTTCTTTAATCTGCTCTCTGTCCGGCTTTTCCTTTTCACTGTCTACCTTTAGCCATTCGAAGAAATGCTCATATCCTGCCTTAACGCAGCCAACTCTTGTTTCCACTCCGTTTGAAAGGACGCAAATCTGATTAAAATTGAACAAGTAAGGAATGTCCTTGAGATAATCGGTCAAATTCTTATCATATGCGTTTTTTACAAGTATATTTGAATTTTTCAGTTCGATGAATACAAGGGGTATGCCATTTATAAATATGATCAAATCAGGTCTTCGCCAGTGAACCTCTCCTTTAATCCACATTTGAGAGGCAACAGTAAAATTATTATTGAGCGGATTTATATAATCAATAACATTAAGAATATTGCGTTCCTTTTTGCCGTTTACTTCATAGTCAACCTTTATCCCTGTTCTGAGTAGTTGATAATTACCATGGTTAACTGTCATCAAATCTCCGGCACTTGGGGTGTAACGAAGATTTTGGGAAACTGCTTTAATTGTGTCCTCCGGAATAGCAGGGTTGATTTCACATAGCTTTTTGAAAAGTATGTCATAAAGCACTACCTGCTTTTTGTTTTCCCTGCCTGTACCATCAGGAAGTGTCTCCTTTTCAGCAGTAAAACAGTTAATGGAGTCATATTTATTTACTTCCACAAGTTGCTCAATGGCGGCCTTCTCAATCATGTCTTCTGTGATTATTCTTGGCATATGCATATCCCCCCGAAGTCTAGTATTCTCCTTTTAAATACCTCTCCATTTCTTTATCAAACTGAGAAATATATTCTTTATCCTGCCTTACTCTGAATTTATCGTACTCTTCGCTTGCCTTAGCTATAGCTTCCTCATGGCTGATGCTTCCTTTGCCGTCCAGCACCTTCCTGCGGTTGTTTTCGAGAAACCTGTTGGTTTCCCCCACCCAATCCTTCATACTCATCAATATTCCGTCTTCCGCCTGCATTTCAGCATAATCAATGAACATTGTTACAATCCTGTTCATTTTGGACAGTTCCTTTTCGTTAAGATAATTCTTCGCAATCGAAATATCACTTTTAAGTATTTTGCCATCGGGGGAGTTTTTCCAGGTAGTCAATCCCATTGTTGGAAGCTCGCTGTTTGCCCTTTCTATTATAAGTTCTGCCGCTGTTTTCCCTGTAATTGCATAATGGAGTTTATTTTGTACAAAGGCATAAAAAGCTTTGGTTGTCTCACTTTTTTTATCATAATCATAGCTACATTGTTCAAAAACATCTGCAATTTTCTGATACGCTCTTCGTTCGCTGGCACGGATTTCTCGGATTTTTTCCAGCAATTCATCAAAGTAGTCTTTGCCGAAAGCTCTACCGTTTTTCATTAGGTCATCGTTAATGGCAAATCCTTTTACGATGTATTCCTTAAGGGTTTGTGTTGCCCATTTTCTAAAGCGTGTGGCTTCCTTTGAATTTACCCTGTAACCTACGGCAATGATTGCATCAAGGTTGTAATGAAGTACTTCTCTATTTACGTTTCTATTTCCTTCCTTTTGAACTACCGAGATTTTCTCGGTAGTTGACTGTGCCTCCAATTCTTCCTCTTCAAATATATTTTTAAGGTGAAGGCTGATATTGTCAGTAGTAGTATTGAACAACTCTGCCATTGTGCGTTGGGTTGTCCAGAAGGTTTCATCCTTGAATAAAACATTGATGCAGACCTTCCCATTATCAGAGGTGTATAAGATAATTTTATTTTCCATCTCACACCTCCAGCTTTCCGCTCATTAGACGTGGAAGCAACAGGTCACGCTGCTTGATGAGGTTTTGGTTTTTCTGTTTTAATATACTTGCTTCTCTAAAAAATGGTTCTGTAGACAAGTGAAATTTAGATAATAATTCTAACGGTGGTAATAATAGTTTTGCATTTTCAAATTCAGCACTTGTTACAGCTGGGTAAGCTGATCCTCTTGCATAATTACTTAAGTAGTCAACAAAACTATCATCAGTAACTAAATAATACAAGAAAGAAAATGGTACTTTTTTCGGTGTCAAAACAGCAAAGCCAGTAGAAGCAATATCGTTTGGTTCTGGGGTAAGTATAATTGAATATCCTCTTAAATTAGGACGCACCATAGACCATATCACATCTCCATCAGTAACAATCCTTTTTGCTCTTCCCGGAGCTTGTTCAATTGCATAATGAGTCTTTGAGAGTATATTTCCATGTTCAACAGAGCTAATATCAATATAATTAATGTCATAAAACTTATATTTTTTATCAATGCTTTTACAATTTATTTTCACAACACTTCCAAGCTTTACAAATTCCCAACCATCAGGTATTCCCTTTGTAAAATGAACCTTTTCATACCCCGGAAAGCGGAATCGCACAAACCACTCCTTATATAACTGCTGAGCCGCCTGCTCCAAGAATTCTATTCTGCGGTTGTTGTTCTCAATCAAGTCATCATAGGCAGAAAGAATGTCTGCTATTTTTTGTTGGGTTGGTAGGGATGGAACAGGTATTTTTATCTTAGTAAAAGTTTCTCGAATTATAGTATCAAAAACAGCACCATTGGAAAACGCCTTTAAACGTTTTACATAGTACTTCAAAGCATAATATATGAAATCATTTATAAATCCTTTTTTTGCACTCAAACCGAAACACGATTGATTAAAAGTCATTGGAATGCCAACCTGAACCAATTCTCCAACTGTACCTCTTGCAGAAATTACAATATCTCCTTCATATATTAGTGTTGCAGCACTGTTCTCAAGACCTTCTTTTGTTATTGTTTTTTCTGTAGTATATACTTTCCTTTTTTCTCCGCTAAAATCTTTTACTGAAAGCCAGCTTATGTCACCATCCCAGTATTGCCTAATAGCTGTTTTAGGAGTTCCTCCACTGATTATATTTGCTACATCGCTTATACTCTTTTCTTCCCACATCAATTCTCACCACCCTTAAGCCGTCTGCTCTCTTCAATTACATCCTGAACCTGTCTGATTAATTCATCCTTGTTCGGAATGTAGTACACATACTTCGAAGCAAAAATCTGGTTTTCCAGACCACCCAAAGCATATTCAGCGACTATTTCAGAGGCATCAGCACACAGGATTATACCGATTGGCTTTCCGTCTCCATCATCATTCACTTCACTTCCATAATAATTCAAATACATATTCATTTGTCCGATATTTTCCGGCTTCAAGCTTCCCATTTTTAAGTCAATTAGCACATAAGCTTTTAGTATTTTGTTATAAAAGACCATATCAACATAATAATGAACATTTCCTAAAGTTATCCTCTGTTGTGACCCTACAAACATAAATCCCCTGCCAAGTTCAAGTAGAAACATCTTAATTTTTCTAAATATTGCTTTGTCAATATCCTTTTCAGGCATCGGTTTATTTTGCTGCATTCCCAAGAATTCTAATACATATGGGTCTTTAAATATATCTCCTGACTTTGAATATGATATCCGATTTTTGTGAAGCAAAACATCGTACGTATTACTCCCGAATAGAATTCCTTCTTTTGTAAGAACTAAAAACTTTTCTTTATTTGTATTTCCTTCGGATAAGAGCAACCATTCATAAGCTGCCAAAAGTTCGTTATTCACAGCTTTTGCAGCATTTTCCCTTGCAGAAAATAAAACTTTTTTAATTTCGTTTATAATAGAATTATCAGCAATTTTATCCATCAGCCCTTCACCAAAGACAGTAGATTTTCCTCTATCTTCCTTTCCAATTCGTGAGCCGATTCATTAAGCACCTTCAACTCCTCATTCAGCCTCAGCATTTCGGTATTAAACTCCTCTTTGGTCATGCCATCCTCTTCAATCACCACACCCACATAACGTCCGGGGTTCAAGGAATAATCCTGCTCGGCAATACCATCCTCACCCGCAATCTTCGCAACCTTGCAAAGACCTGTAACATCGCAGTATTTACCATCTGGAAAGCGTTCTGTCAGCCAATTAATATTCTCCTGCCAATATTTCTTATCTACTTCATTTTTCGCATTATCAACGTTTGCCTTGTATTCCTCAAGTAAAGCTTTAAACTCTTCTATTTTTCCCTCGTACAACCTTGTTATAATTCCAAGGTTTTTTATTTGCTCCTCAGAAAATTTCACATGTGCCCTATCAATCACTGTAAAAATATTTCTGGCATCAATGAATAAAATCTCATCTTTATTCTTCTTTTGCCTGTCAAAAAACCAAAGCGTTGCCGGCAGTGTAACCGTACTAAACATATTTTTAGGCAACGTCAGCATCTGACTTATAAGACCCTTTTCTATAAGCCTTTTTCTGATTTCTTTTTCACTATTCCCCGCATCGGATGCGGAATTTGCCATGACAAGTGCTGCCCTTCCTTTTTCATTTAAGGAAGTTGCAAACATATTAATCCAAAGGTAGTTACCGTTTGGAACGGTTTCCGCCTGATCCCCTTTTGACTTTTTAGTCTTGTTTTGGGGTACTCCATAAGTATTGAAGCGTGGCTGCTTCTTCACTGCATCTAATTCCACACCGTCAACATTAAAGGGCGGATTAGCCATAACATAATCAAAGTTTTCAAAGGAATCATAGGGGTCTGCATAATATGAATTAGCTTCAGTTATAGTCCCTCTGATATTGTTTAGTACAAGATTCATTTTTGCAAGCTTGACGGTTGCTCCGGTTTTTTCAACTCCATAGGCCCTTAAATTTATGTCATTACCATTTTTCTTATGGTTCTGTATATAATGTGCTGTCTGCACAAACATTCCTCCCGAGCCACAGGCAGGGTCTAGTATCTTGCCTCCGGTCGGCGCAAGTACTTCCACCATATATCTTACAACGCTAGACGGAGTAAAGAATTCACCTCCACCCTGTCCCTCTGCAAGTGCAAAGTTTCCAAGAAAATATTCATATATCTCACCAAACAAATCAATACTTATACCTTCCGGAATATCCTTAAAGGTTTTGAGCAGCTTTTTCAATACAGTCTTATCCTCTGCTCCATTGATATTGTAATATTCCTCTTTTGGCAAGGTATTTTCAAGCTCGGGCGTATATTTTTCTACTGCCATCATAGCTTCCTTCACCTTTTGTGGAAGGTTTTCACTCTCTGGTAAATTAAGAAGATAATTATATTTCGCTTCCTCCGGCAAATAGAAACCACACTTCCCGATGGCTATTTCGTGAATTTCACGTTCAATACGTGTTCCTTTTAATTTATTGTATTCAGCATTAATTTCAGCTTCAAACTTAGAGTATTTGCTCTCAGCAAACCTCAAAAATATAAGTCCTAATATCGGAGTAGCATACTCTGTGGATTTCAATCCTGAATTAGCCCTCAATTGGTCGGCAGATGCCCACAGGTCATCTTTTAATTTCTTAAATTCTTCATTTGTCATTATTCTGCTCCTTTGTCCGTCCATCTTTCGGTTTTTCTGCATCTTCAGGTATAAGCCACATATTGCCGACTTTTTTAACCCCAGCAATCCTATCTTCTATACATAAAATTTGTACTCGTCTTTTGCTTATTCCCCATTTTCGCGAAACATCCAAAGCTGATAAATATTCCATGGTTAACACCTCATAAAATTTACTGAAACAATTATACATCACTATTGCGAACAATACAAACAAAATAATAGTGCACTATTAAAATGTACATTCCAAACTTTAATTAACTTTTTATAATTCAAAATCAAAAGTTACCCGATATATATATAACAAAGGGGATGAATCTATGAATAACAAGAAACTTCTGGGCGATTTGCTGGTAGAAGTAGGACTTTTAAGCGAAGAACATCTGAATGCCGCCCTTGATATCCAGAAAAGGTCTGGAAAAAAAATTGGTGACATCCTTGTACAGGAAGGTTTTGTTACTCAGGATGATATTATACAGGTACTCGAGTTTCAGCTGGGCATTCCCCATGTGAAGCTTGAAAAATATAATATAGAGCCTTCGGCCTATCTTCAAATTCCAGAGCACCTTGCCAGAAGACATGCTTCCATACCCATTTCCAGTAAGAACGGTGTCTTGACTGTTGCGATGAGTGATCCTTTAAATATAATAGCTATCGATGACATAAAACTATTTTCAGGTATGGAAATTCAACCGGTTATAAGTGTATACAGCGACATTATGTCCGCTATTGACCGATGCTACACAACTCAGCAGGCAATGAACGCTGTTGAAGAATTTAAAAAGGGAAAGGTTATACAGAAAACCTCTCAAATTGCAAAAGATGTGAAAGACTTAAACAGCATCACAGATCCGGAAGGAGAAAATGTAAATAATTCTCCTGTGGTAAAACTTGCAAATTCTATAATTGAGCAAGGTGTACGAGAAAAGGTAAGCGATATTCATATAGAACCTTTTGAAAATGATATACGCATAAGATACAGAAAAGATGGTCATCTTTATGAAGCAATGAGGGCAGAAATAGGAATTCTACCTGCCCTAAGTACCAGAATAAAAATCATCAGTGGTCTTAATATAACTGAAAAACGACTTCCACAGGATGGTCGGATAACCCTTCAGATCGATAACAGAGAAGTTGATCTCAGGGTAGCTGTTTCTCCTACCATATTCGGAGAACAGATTGTAATCAGAATAGCAGATCAGAATGCTTTTATCCTTCCAAAAGAAAAACTCGGATTTTCCGAAGAGGATAAAAACAAATTCAGCAAAATGCTTTTAAATCCACACGGAATCATACTGGTAACAGGCCCTACAGGAAGCGGTAAAACTACAACCTTGTACAGTGCATTAAATGAAATAAACAAACCTACTATAAAAATAATAACAATTGAAGATCCTGTTGAGTCAACCATTTCAGGTGTTAATCACATACAGGCAAATGTAAAAGCCGGTCTTACCTTCGCAGTAGGTCTGCGTTCAATATTGAGGTTAGATCCTGATGTTATAATGATAGGAGAAATAAGAGACAGTGAAACAGCTGAAATAGCTGTAAGAGCGGCAATCACAGGTCACCTTGTTCTAAGCACTCTCCATACCAATGATGCCCCGAGCACTATTATCAGGCTGATAGATATGGGAATCCAACCTTTTTTAGTCGCTTCTTCGGTAGTAGGTGTAATATCCCAAAGACTTATAAAGCAAATCTGCAGCAACTGTTCTGTTGCTTACCCTGCAAACGTAGACGAACTTGAAATTTTAGGTATGGGATCAGATGAAAACGTCAATCTATACAGAGGCAGAGGCTGTGCAATGTGTGGCGGATCAGGATACAGAGGCAGATTAGGGGTTTATGAGATAATGGTAATGACCTCAAAACACAAGGAGGCCATATCTAAAAACTGCACTGAAGGTGAACTCAGGCAGCTTTCCGTTGAGAATGGAATGAAAACTCTCAGGGACAATGTTAAAAAATTTGTATTATCAGGAAAAACAACCATTGAGGAAATGATCAGAATTTCCTACTCCAATGACTAAAAACAAAAAATTATCAACGGGTGATATATAATGATTAAACTAGGTATAGAACAACTCCTTGAAGGTATGATAACAGCAGAACCAATAAAATGCCCAACCACAGGTAATGTGTTGCTGAGCAGTGGTTCAAAACTGACAACAGCAATCATAGAAACTTTAAAGGTCCGGAAGATCGTAAAGGTTTCTATCGCAGATCAATATACATTATTTGTTGATCCTGTTGATACTATGTACAAGGAACTTGGAAAACTCCTCGAAGAAGGCATAACAAGAATAGCACCGGATATACCAGAAGCAAACACCTCGGATAAAATGGTGAAAATATCTCAATCTGCCAGAAAAATATCAAAGAGAATTATTGAGAACAGAAATATTGTGCAACACTGCGTTGTAATGAAACTTCTCGATGATTGCTTTCTTTTCAAGCATTCAGTAAACACATGTGTTCTTTCGCTTCTTGTTGCAGGAGCTATGGGTATAAATGAAATAACTGTTGAAAATATTGGAATTGGTGCTCTTCTCCATGATTTGGGTTTATGCGAAATGCCTCAGGTAATAAATGTAAAACAGCGCAGCAACCAGTTGGAATCCTTATGGCGTGAACACCCAACATATGGCTATTATTTTGCAAAAGAAATCAACCTGCCCGATGAGGTTACAGAAATCATTCTGAACCACCATGAATGTTGGAATGGCAGCGGTTATCCAAACAAATTATCTTCTGAAGAAATCCCTTTAGGTGCAAGGCTTGTATCAGTGTGCGAAACTTATGACCGCCTGCTCCATCACGAAGGGTACCAGCATCACAAGGCAATCGGGCACCTATTAGACGAACGTAACAGCATTTTTGACGGTCGTATAGTTCAAGTATTTTTTAACAATCTGGCCATATACCCATTAGGCTCTATGGTCCGGCTGTCGACAGGAGAAGTCGGGGTTGTTGTAAACGTCCGTAAAAATCCCGGTTCACACCCTGTGGTAAGAGTTTACTACAACAGAGTAAACAGACCATTGACAACCCCATATGATGTGGATCTGGGTACAAAAAGGAATGTACTAATCGACAAGGTATTCTAAGGGGTACATTTAATAAATGTGAAGAAAATATACACCCTATTCTATGGTAAATCAAAAAGTTATTTGTTAATTTTCTGGCTTCTGATAAATTCAATAGCCCTTTTCCCTGCCAATGCTCCCTGTCCTACTGCTATTGATATCTGTTTGAATCCACCCGTGCAGTCTCCAGCAGCAAACAAGCCGTCCAGGTTGGTTTGCTGGTCTTTGTCCACTAGTATTGAATTACCATTGACCATAATACCAAGTTTTCTTGCAAAATCCAAGCTTGACGGACTATCATATGCTACAAACAACCCGTCTATATCTTCACTGGTACCATCCTTGAAGAATATCTTCTGCAAAAACTCAGCTCCTTCAAGCTTTTCAATCTCCATTTTATTTACCTTGAACTGATTTAATTCATCAACATACTTATCAGACACGGCCAATTCCCTGCCATTTGTAAAAATGGTAATCTCTTTGGTAAAAGCCTGAAGCTCAATAGCTTCATGAATCACATAATCATTGAAGCCTAAAACACCAACTTTTAAATTATTGTAAAAGAATCCGTCACAGGTTGTACAGTAACTTACACCAATACCTTCAAACTTCTCCAGGTTTTCTATTTTTACCTTCTTTACCGGTTGACCTGTTGCCAGAATCAAAGCTTTTGAAGAATATCGTCCCTCAGAGGTAACAACTTCAAAAAAATCATTTTTTTCTACAGCTATTACCTCATCGTTTATTATTTCTGCACCCAACCTGAGAGCCTGACTTTCACCATTTTTAAGGAGATCTTCCCCTCTTATCACATCAGCAAAACCATAATAATTCTCAATTTTTTCAGCTTTCCTCAGTGCACTATCATTCTTACCGATAATAAGTGTCTTAAGGTTCGATCTTACTGTATATAGTGATGCCGAAATCCCGGCAGGGCCTTTTCCGATTATTATAACATCATACATGCAAACAATGCCCCTCTTCTATTATTTATTTTCTTATTGTATCTTTTGTTGATAAACTTTTCAATAATGTACGACTTAAATATATTAAACTATAAGTTCCTACTCTATCCCTAAGCATTATTATTTTCCATGGATATACTTTTCAACCATTATCCCTGCAACAACTCCATCACCTACAGCTGTAGCTATTTGTCGAATTGTTTTCGCTCTTACATCTCCTGCCGCATAGACGCCCGGTATAAGGGTTTTCATATCTTCATCAGTTACTATATATCCATAATCGTTAAGTTCAAGCTGTCCTTTCAGCAATGCGGTTTTTGGCTCCATCCCAATATATACAAATAACCCATCAGTTTCCAGTTCTTTTATTTCTTTAGTCTTTAAATTCTCTATCAGAACACTTTTCACAAAACTTTCGCCGTTTATTTTTCTGACTTCACTATTCCACATAACACTAATGTTGGGATTTGCTAAAGCTTCGTCAACTGCAGCCTTTGGTGCCTGAAAATGGTCACCACGAAGAATAATGGTAACATGCTTTGCATATCTGGTCAAAAAAACGGCTTCCTCTACTGCTGAATTCCCTCCCCCAATGACAAAAACATTGGCATCCTGATAAAACGCCCCATCACACGTTGCACAATAATGCACACCTCTGCCCCTGAACTCACTTTCTCCATCTACAGGAAGTTTCCTTGGAGTTGACCCTGTTGCCACTATTAAACTTTTTGCATAGTAGTCGGTATCATCAGCCTTTACGTATTTTTCCTCACCTTCAATATTAATTTCAAGAATTTCTTTAAGATCATCTATCTGAGCACCAAAGTCCAAAGCTTGCTTTTTCATGTTTTCCATCAAGTCAACGCCTCTTACAACCCCATTTGTACCCGGGTAGTTGGCAACATGAAAGGTTGTCGCTACCTGACCTCCTGTCAGACTTTCATCCAGCACTACTGTAAAAAGCTTTGCTCTGGCTGCATAAATTGCAGCAGATAAACCCGCAGGACCTCCACCAAGGATGAGAACATCGCAATGAACTTTTTGCCTTGTTTTCCCTGTGCATTTTCCTCCTGAAACATTTTCAATGCCCCTCTTGAGTTCTACACTGTCTATATAGCCATTCAGTCTCGAACATACTTCCTCACCATTTCTGAAAAAAATCACCGTAGGACTGCTCTTTACCTTTAATGCTTCTGCTAATTGTCTGTTCTGCTGACGGTGAATCATTACAAATTTCATGTATTCACCGTAAGTCTCGGCCATTCTCTTAAATATATTGGTCAAAGGAGAACATGGTGCACAATCCTCAGAGTAGAAAGCCACAACAACAGGCAATTCACTCTCTTTTATTTCCTTATCAAAGTCTTCCGCATTGGTATAGATTACTCTGTCACTCATCTCAAACCTCCTTGAAAGGCATATCACAAACATATTAAATTATATTTTTATAAACCGTTTTTGGTTCCTGCCTTGTAACATTATCATTATAAGCTATTATTTCAGTTTGTTGTAGTCATTCATGAGTGTATCTTCTGTAATTGGACCTTCATAATGAGTATATAGTTCACCCTCCTTATTGATAACAAAAGTTGATGGTATGTAGGTAAAATTATACTTATTCGCCACACTGCCATCCTTATCCAGAAGAACCTTAAGGGTATACTTTTTATCATTGATAAACTTTCTGGCTACCTCCTCAGTTTCTCCTCTCGCACCTGTAGTCAGGTTAACAGCGAGAATAATCGCATCTCCATTTTCCAGAAACTTCTTGTTCGCCCTGTCAAACTCAGGCATTTCACTCCGACAGGGTGGACACCAGCTTGCCCAGAAGTTCAGAAAAACAATTTTACCCTTATAGTCTGACAGTTTTACTGTATTACCATCGAGATCCTTTAGCTCAAAATCATGGGCAGGGCTCAGATTACTATTCTGGCTGTCTTCACCAGAATTGTTCTCTCCACTTTCATAAGTATTACCACCCGGATTACTATTCTTGTCACTCATGCTGTAAAAAGCATACGCACCACCCAACAAGACTAGAAGCACTGCCAACCACAATAAAGATTTATACAAATTCTTTTTATCCATAAATTCCTTCCTTTCCGACTAAACAATTCAAAAGCTTGTCAGTTTTAAATAATATTAATTGCCAATGCAATACCTGCAAGCATTAATAATACACCTGAAATAATGCTTATAATTCTGTTGTGCTTTTGAATAACCTTGAAAACTCCCTTTATGTTGTCAAAAACAACTGCCGAAATAATAAACGGCAGCCCTAATCCTAAAGAATATATAAACAGAATAAGCATACCTTTTAAAAGTGTCTCCGAAGTGCTTGCCAATGCAAACAGTGGTGCTAAAAATGCACTTACACAAGGTGTCCATCCAAAAGCAAAAACCAACCCAAATACTATGGACTTCACAAAATTCAACTTTTTGAACTGATAGTTCAATCGCTTCTCCTGATTCAAAAAGCCAATTTTTAAAACACCCATAAAATTAAGTCCAAATATAAATACCACTATTCCACTTACAACTTTCAATGTACCCCTGTGATCTTTTAGAAATGCACCTAAAGAAGTTGCCGTAGCACCAAAAAGAACAAATATCAGTGTAAACCCTATTACAAATCCTATGGAGTTCAGAATCAATGTACTTTTCTTAAGCTTTTCATCAGGTTTGTCTTCATCTGATGTTCCTGCAAGATACAAAAAGTATATTGGCAGCATAGGAAGTATACACGGTGATATAAAAGTCATAATTCCTTCAACAAAACTTAAAAGATAATCCGAAAACAAAACAAAACCACCTCCCGGTAAAAAATATCTCTAATATTATTTACCCCAAATTTTATCTATTAATCAATTTTAGTCTTTAGTTTAAGTTCCTCTACTATTCGCCATTATCAGAATTTTAACACAAGTTTTTACTTAAGGCACGATATATTTATAAAAAGGGTACATTTAATAAATGTGAAGAAAAATATGCACCCTTATAAAAAACATCTTACAACATAAGCTGTAAGATGTTTTTTATGTTTTTTATGTTTTTGTATTTGGTTGTGAACTGCTAAATTTACTCCTTGGTTGCAATCGCAATATCGCTAAAAGCCCAATGTGCCTTGTCAACATCTTTGAATCTGCTCTGAGGTGTACCTTCCAACTGCAATCCCAAGGCTCTGTTTATAAGTGCTGCACACTCCGAACGCTTGATTTTATTGTCCGGCTTGAAAGTTTTGTCCGAATATCCTTTTATGTAGCCCTTTGTGGTAAGCGTGTTTATATAACTCTCTGCCCAGTGCCCTTTTGTATCTGTCAGTTCACTTAAAACACCTGCATTTCCACTAAGTTTAAGGTATTTACAAAGGACTACCGCCATCTCTGCCCTTGTAATATAACTATCTGGCCTGAAGCTATTGTCCTCATATCCTTTAAAGTAACCTTTTGTGTATACATATTTTATCGCCCATGCTGCCCAATGCTTATTGTCAACGTCTTTAAAAGTCATGATATCCGTCCCGGAATTTGTTACCTTGTCTAAATTAGCAAGTATAGCAGCCATTTCCGCTCGGGTAATGTTATTATCAGGTCTGAAAGAATTATCTTCATATCCTTTCATATATCCTTTTTGTTCAACATTGCTACCGGGTATATCAGTTTCCGGTATTTCAGTTGTATCTGGTGTCGGTGTAGTTGTTGGTGTAGTATCAGGTACTGGTGTTGGTGTTACTTGCGGCACTGTATCCGATCCTCCACTACTACTGGAATTACCAGAACCTGAAGAATTTGAACCCGTAGAACCATTACCTCCATTTCCAGGTGTTTTCCCTGGTGCAGTAGGTGTTACCCCCGGTGTAGCGGGTGTTGGTTCTGGTGTAACGGGAGTCGGTTCTGGAGTAACAGGTGTTGGCTCAGGTGTAACAGGTGTTGGCTCGGGTGTAACAGGCGTTGGCTCAGGTGTAACAGGTGTTGGCTCAGGTGTGACTGTCTCAGTCCCATCTGCAAATCCAAGCGGTCGGACAACTGTAAAATCACTGTTGTTTTTGTAATCGGATTCTGCCTGATCAACAACTACCTTAGCGTACAATCTGACCCTTTCTTTTACTTGTTCATCTGTCACTTCAAACTCAACAGCAGTTTTCTTTATAAACGAAGGATATATCTTCTTTATTTCCTTAGTTGCAATTAAGTTTTTAAACTCCTTATCAGTATAGAGTTCCAGCTTTGCACTATCAAAAACCGTAAAACCAAGGTTGGTAACATCAATATATGCATACCCCCGATTTTTTTCATAAAGCTCATTAATAATTCTCGTTATTGCAATATCCGCAAATGCAAGATTCCGATAGGAGGTATTGTTTGATATATCACCGTCATTTGTAGTCTTCACCTCTGCTTTAAGCTTCAGTTCCTTACAGTCAGTTGAAGTCTGGTACTCAAACCCAACTGTCTTTCTGCTTCCATGGCTCATACTATTATTTATTGTTTCTGTACCAATCAATTTTTCGCCATCGTACAGAGCAACACTATTGTTCTTAGCTGTTAAATCTCCAACATTTTCAACAGTAACATAAACGTATGTTTTCTCGCCTGGAGCAAGAGCCTCATCTTCAACAAGGATTCCATCCACAGGAATTGCCATATCTATTTTTCTTACATAGCTGGTTGAAGTCAATAAAGTACCGTCATATTGATAACCCAATTCGTCTTCTTCCTTTTTATAAACCGACTTATTATATACAGCCAGCACTTCATTCCCATTTCCTGCAAGAGTTATATTTCTTGGAATCTCCATTGAATTATGCTTCAACTCCATTCCCTGTGTCCATGTAGAGCTCTCATCATCATAAGTACTTATAAACAACCTCTGTTCTCCTTCTGAGGCATTTGTCCACGCAAGTGCAATTCCCTCATCAGTATTTGTTGCTTGCAGTTCCTGAATCCCATATGCTCTGTCAGAATTTACCACTATATCATTATTGCCTGATTCGATTTCAGCCTTGTATATAACACTGTTGTTTTGGAAAAACACCACTGGTTTACCATTTTCCAAAGCTATTGAAGGATGTGTATCATTGTACATGTTATCTAATACGCCTTTGGGTTTTGACCATTTCTCTCCGTCAAAAACGCTTGAATAAAGCTTAAACTGTCCATCCTGCGAATAGGCATCTGTTGTATAAACAAAGTACGCCTTCCCATTGTGCAAGAGCAAATCACTCTTGTTAACGTTTTGTGCATTCGTAACAAAAGCTTTTGGCTCTGTCCACCCCGATCCATTATTGTAAACAAAATAAATATCATCGGGGTTTTCTTTTGTACCCACATCCACCTTACCATAATTGTTAACCCATGCAGCAATTGTCTTACCGTTTTCTGTAGCTATCTGCGGTAATTTATTCAAGCCCTCCGTTTCCAGTGATGCTTCTGTTTCCCAAATAGCTTTCTCCTGGTCAAACTTCGCTATCCTGAGTTTCATTTTTGAGAGAATGTTTTTAATGATATAATCTGCCGTTACTTTAGATAAATCCCCTATTTTTTCATCCATATCAAGCCATATCGCATAGGTATTTTTTGAATCTGCTGAAATATTAGGGAAAGCATCTGCTGTACCATCATTTTCTATTTGTTTAGGTTCAGACCATTTTCCCTCTTTGAAAAATGAATAATACAATGCAGTACGGTTATTATCGCTTCTCTCCTTGTCATCACCAACAAAAACCATTAACAAGTCTTCATCCTTATCCTTAATCTCGCTGATTTTTGCATCGGATTGGGGGTATGCATACTGCATTATTTCTTCCTCTCCAATCCATTTCTGTTTTTCGAGATAATCCCTGGGAGATGTCTCAAATAACTTTTCTTCAGATGTAGTACTATTAACTGCTGGTGCAGAATAAGCTTCCCTCTTTACTGACCTTTTCTCCAAGTTCCTCTCAGAACTTCTCATAGCAGGAGCGTTATTCTCAACATTTTGCGCAGGTCTTGCTTCGGGATCGTACACAACCCATTCTAGTCTTCCAATTTCTTGTTCAAAAGATATAAACCAAGCAACAGTTTCTTTAAATCCAATAGCTAGGCTCAGAACTGTTTTTCCTGATGGAACCGTTATGTTAAGTCCTCCCTCAGCCCAAAACTCGCCGCCCACAAGACCATAAGCCACTTCCAGACCAATAGCAGCTCTCAAAGTAACTTCAATTATACAATAAAAATCAACCATTAAATCTTGAACACTATCAAAACTTCCTATATCGTCTATGCCTACATTTACAAAGAACGTAACTTTTCCGTTTATCTCAAGAGAAACATATCCAGATAGCAACACTCCTCCAAAGTACGCATCTATAGGAACGTTATATTTGAATTCAAGTGTTATTATTTTTACCTCTATCTCTGAAGCAATTTGAATTTGATACTTTTCAATTTCCCACTTTAGTGTGCTGTCGTTGTAAACACAAATAAGGGTAAAGGTCACTTCGCCTGAAGTTGAAATACCTGTTCCCACAGCAGCACTAAACGGTTTTGGCACATCAAATTCTGCTAAAGTTCCACTCAATCCGGAACTTCCCGACGCTTTTGATGTAAAAGTGGCCTTTCCGTTCGCGAAATCATATTTTACATCAAGATCAAAATCAAATTTTGGAATATCTAACCCTATCGACTTTATCGGGCCACTATCGGAAGGCATATCAATATCTGGCACTCCCTCACCTGTTGCAAACTTAAGAGCACCGTCAATTCCGTTAGGATCAAACTCACCAACACTTTCAAAGGCTGTTTCCAACTCGTTTAACCATGAAACCGCATTTAAAAACGGGAATTCTCTTGCCATGACAATTTTTGCATCTAAATAATCCGAAGTAGTTGTTCCATATGTACCCACAGCTTCAATTGCAAACAGGATTCTGTCCCCTTGAGCCATTTTGCTCCGAATGTCCTCCACTTCAATATAGCGTGTCTCACTTTCTCCCGTATACTTTGTTCTTCCATATCTGTCAACTATCTTATACAAGTACTTTGAAACTTCGCCTGCTCCTTTTAAGTCAACAGTAACCGTAAAAGACAATGATCCAAACGGAAGATTTAGCGGAAGTATCGAACAGGATGGATTAAAGCTATCGGAAATATAAGATGTTACCCTTGTAACTTCAGGCATCCTCTCTAATTCTACTTTAAAATATCTTCCATCATACATTTCACCCTCTACGGTTTTTTTGGGAAATCCTTCGGCTTCAATAGTTATAGTATCATCTTCAAATAGAATATCATTAAACTCAAATCTTCCAAATGAATTGGTCTTTGTCTTATTCTCACCATAAGTCACATCTGCATCTACTATATCCTTGTTAACGTCCTTGTTTATTACCTTACCGGATATAGTCCCAAAGCTATCCTTAGGCAATAATTTCTGATCAATAATTCTAACTCCCTGACGAGAACCTATCACAAGAGGGTCAGAAGATGTTACGTCAATGGCAAAGTAGCTAATTCCATCTTCTTCAACCAAAACATCATCAATACTATATCCACTATAAATATAAGTACCCTTGTCATCCGTTTTAATAGTATTTGTAGTATCTTTAATTCCATCCTTTATTATCAATTCACTCTTTTCATGTACAATATTATCTTTAGAAATACCTCTGCCTGTCACAATCATCAAATCCGGCATCTTATCGTTTTCCTTAGATTTGTATTTTGTAAGAGTGAGTTGGTTTACAACACTGCTTTCCCCTCCCTTTAACACATAAATCTGAGTTTTTAGTCTGCCAAAGGTTCCGAATTCTACCATTCTGGTTTCTATCGGCATTTTCAAACCGCCTAGAGCTGTGGACGTCAGTTCCTTCATAAATAATCTGGAATCTGCATATTTACCATAAAGCTCTGAATCAAGTGTATATTCCTTCCACAATATTTCGCCAGGTAAAAGTGACGAATATGAAGTTTTAACCAAGGACATATCAGCTCTTGTTTTATAGCTTCTTATAAAGGTTGAATTTGACATATTTATATTTGGCAAATATATTGCAGAGCTTTTTTCATTTACAAAACCAACTCTGTAAAGCAAATCTACATTGCCTTTCTTCATTTCTTCAACTTCAACAATAAGCTTAAGTCCAGAACTGTTATTAACCACTATCGGGTTATTTGAAGCAAAAGTTGCCTTTACCGGCTCGTTAAAACTCTCCAGCAGACCATTAAAATCAGCTGATATATTGTAATTACCCGGTGCATCACCACGAATTATCCAATTTAAAGTTTTGCTTTCTTTTGCACCAATAGTCCCAATTGATACACTTTGCTCATCATCACTTGCAATAGAGACACCTTCTGGTAAATTCAAGGTTGCAACACAGTTCTCCAAATCATATGACCCTTCGGTATTAATCAAGTGAAGTTTTACATCAAAAAACTCTTTTAGCCAGGTAACTCTTCCAGGTACATCTATCAGCAATATAAAAGGTTCTCCTGTTGACCTGTTCCTGCTAACAATTGGTGTAATCTCCCTGCCACCAACCGAACCTCCTCCTAAACCACTTCCTCCCAAACTTGAATGAGAGCTTCCAGAATACATACCAGAAACAGTATATGGCTTGCTGTTATAGTTAAGATTAATCTCATATCTGAAAACATTCTGATTACCCGGTGCATACACATCTATACCCGCTGCTTTAATTTCTTCGAAAGACAACTTGGTAGTCTTAATATCACCTACAACAATTTTTGTCTCTTCAAGTACAAAGTCCAAATTGCTCTCTTCGTTTTCAGCCAGCAATATATCCTGTTGCTCTGGAGAATAACCTTCCTGATAAGCACCTATGTCATAAATACCAGGCTCTAACTTAAGGGTAACCGTACCGTTCATGTCTGTTGAAACCTTAAACTGATCCTCAGTATTCAAATTAACGTAGATGTTGGCATAAGGAATATATTTCCCGGTATTATCCTTTACGGTTATATTTAAACTACCGGAATTGTCCTTTTTCAATATTGTTATTGACTTCTCTATTGAGCTTTTGTTTCCGGAACTATCTTCAACCGAAAGAACAACTTTATATTCGCCTTCGACCGTATAAATATGACTTACTTTTGCACTTTCTTTCAAAGTACCGTCTCCAAAATTCCAGCTGTACTTTGTTATTCCCACATTGTCTTTTGATGCACTTGCATCAAATTCAACTTCCATACCAAGCTCAGCTGATGAAACACAGTTTATATGAGGTGTCGGTAAAACATCATCAATATCTAATGGACTGATAGCCTCACTTAAAGCTTCGGCAGTATTTATAAGCTTATCAGTTGCAATAATCTTATAAATATATTGTTTAGAAGGATCAAGATCCTTATCAATAAGAGATAAGGTTGTAGCTCTATACTCTCCAACCACTGTATAAAACTCACTGTCCGAAGTTCTGCGATGTAGTTCGTATTCAACAATATCTGTTTCATCACAGCTCCACGAAATATTGAAGCCTCTGCCTACAGGCTCAACAACAATTTCAAGGCCTTTTGGTGCGATATTGTCTATAGTGTATTCGCTATAAACATAGTCTGAAACATTTCCCTTCAAATCAACAGCATATCCTCTGATTTTCAGTATGCTTCCCGACGGAAATGCTTTGGTATCCAAATCTGCTGTATAAACATACTTCTGATATGATGAAGGAACTGCAAAAAACTCTATCCACTCTTTGCCATCTAAGCTATACTCGGCTCCCAATTTTGATAGTTTAATATTATCACTTGCAATTAAAACGTAGGTTAGCTTACTGCCTATTGTCATTTTATCCATAGGATAATCGTTGGTCACTACCGGTTTTTCATTGTCCTCAATACCAGATGCATCCAACATTGTTATCTTAACAGGATTACTCTCATAGCTTGAATTTCCAGCAATATCATTACATATAACCTTGTAATAATAAGTTTTCCCTGGTTCAACACTCGTATCAAAATAGTTGAGGCTGACTACATTAGCAGCAATAGTGGTATATAATCCACTTACTTCTTCGGACCTCAAAACAGAGAAACTTCTTATATAGGGCTCAGAATTTTTGTCCCATCTGATTTCAATACAGTCTGCATAACTAATGGCTGTGACATTCTGAACCTTTTCTGGTGCAGTATTGTCAATAATATATTGAGTATATGGCACCTTCTCACTTACATTCCCGCTGACATCAGTCGCAATTGCCCTAACGTAAAACTCACCCTCACGAACCGTTGAAATATTAAGATTATATCTCCAAGTATATTGCTTACTGTTGTATAAAGTTGTTGACATAGCTTTAGACCACTCTGATCCATCTAAAGAGGTCTGCAATTCAATTTCTCTGAGGCTTATATTATCTCTTGCCGTTATCACAACTGGAATATTTCCAGTATAACAACTGGCATCAGGCTTTATAGCAACTATTTCAGGGTTCACATCGTCTTCTACTTCAAGAATGCTTATAGCTTCTGACATGACCTCCTGCTCTGCTCCGTCACGATCAACCGCTGTATATCTTATTGTATAGTCTCCTTGAGGTAGATACTCAACATTCCATAAACACTTAAACAAAAGGCCTTCAGGAGTCTTTACATATGAGCTTGAGTTGTCAAAGTATACCCAGGTATCTTCTTCACCATAACGATATTCAAATTTCACCGTGATATCACTTGAGTTCAAAATATCACTTGTCAATGCTTTCAATTCAACTTTTTTCACGTTATACCCGACAAAGCTATAACTTCCGTCATAAGCATCCTTAATTGAATTAAGCACCGGGGTATGTTTAATTGTTTCACCAAAGTCTGAGTAATTCATAGAAGGGTCAAAGGCTCTTATTTTGTAACTATATTCAACACCAGTCTCCAGCTTGGAATCAGTATAGCTGTTTGAATAAGAAACAGCTATTTTCGTGCCATCTCTGAAAATCTCATATCCTGCAACAACACTATTGTCACTTGAAGCTTGCCAGGAAAGAGATATGCTCTTACTTGCATGGGAACTTACAACAAGGTTTTGTGGCACCTCCGGCACAGCCTCATCTCCAACTTCCACAACTATCTGAACAGGTTCGGAAGTATTACCTGATACATCTGTTGCCATAATCTTATATACATAGGTCTGTCCCTTGTTTAGCCCTGTTGCAATATAGAGCTTGGAACGATATCCGGAGAATAAAAGCTTTCCATCTTTCCATATAGTATAAGAGCATCCATTGTCATCCTTTACATCCCAGGATAGCTTTACACTGTCAACACTTTGTGCCACTGTATCATAATCTTTTAAGACAGGAGCTACTGTGTCAACAATAATGTCATACGAATAACTTTTTTGCCCTGTGAAATCCTGGGCAACCAGCCTGTACTTCCCATTTACAGGAATATTCAGAACACCTTCAAAGTCACCCTTCTCATTTGCTAAAAGCTTTACACTGTAGGATGCCCAAGAATTGTATTGGTAACTATTGTAGTATTTATAAGCATATACTGTTACATTTCCCTCTCCATTAGTAGTATTGCCACTAATTTTCACGTAATCATGTTTGTCTTTGTTGTCAAGTTTTATATCAATTCTTGAAACAGGTGTTACTACCTGCTCAGGTTTTTTTATGATTACTGACTTTGAGGAGGTAATATTTCCAACCTCATCTGCCGTAAATACCTCAACCTTTTCTATATACTCTATAGCACTATATTCCAAAACCGTTGAGTAATTCCCCTTGTCATCCATAGGCTTGAGTTCTCTTGCTTCCCTTACATAATAACTAACCTTGTCACCGCTATAACCTTCGGAATAAAATGCAACACCTGCAAAGGAAGGGTTGCCGCTGATATTAGCTACTACTTTTAAATCGGTAGCATGCATCGCGCCTTCTTCCGGGGTAATAATAGAAATATCAGGCCTATTTTCACTCAAATATGCTTTAAACGCATAAACTTCGCTTTCGGTATCAAAATCATCAATCAATTGAAAATAGAGTGTTTTTTCTCCCTGCGAAGCATCGAAGGAGTAGTAAACACTGTCTGTAACTGTTTGATAGTCTTCTTTATCCAAGTCATCAAGCTTTTCAGCAAACCTTACTTTTGTATAATAAAGTGTATTTATATCGAAGCTTACATCTTTATCTTCAAGTAAGGGTTTCTTCATACTGCCATCTGTCCATTCTTTGGCAATAATCATCGGTTTTATATCTAAAGACCCATTATAATAAAGATATACGTTACCAATAATTTCTCCGTCTGCTTTGACAGATACATAATAGTTACCAATCATCAGACTGTCCAAGTCTCTTTGATTTATTTCCAAGGCATTTTCACCTGTTCTTTTCACAAGCTTGATACCTTTTTTCACATTAATATACGGCCAGGATGAACTTATATCTGCTATATATTCGGCATCATCCTCAAGATTTTCTCCAAGCAGAAGTGTAGGGGAGCCATATTGAACAGAATTTACCGAAGGAACAATCTTTTCCTGAGTAACAACTATATCCTGACTTCTTCTTACGTTTTTTTCATCGTACATGCAAATTGAGTATTTCCCATAATTCAATTCAGTATCCAGTTTTAGGTCTACAATTCTTAAGTCCTTTGTAATTCTTTCATCAACTTCAGTACAACTGATTATATTATCTAATGAATCTACAACATTGAAAGAATAGCCCTCTATTGTGCTTGTCCTTGAAAAGGACAAAGTCAGCATATCACTTCCATACACTGCTTTTTGTACTGTAAATGATGATGCGGGATAGTTGGCCGGAAAAACAATATACTTATTGAAGCTGAATTTTTCATCTCCATCTTTTAAACATATCTCATATACCTGCTCTGTTTTAGCTTTCGTCAAATCAGCCTCAACTTTTATATCTTTAAATGCTCCTTCATAATAAGTATTTACGGTATTCCAAAGCCCTGCGTGTATTTCCTCTTTTGTCATTACATCAACCAGAAGCAGTTCGGCATTATCCGAAAAACCTTTCACCCAATTACAACTCAAATCCAGTTCTTCATTATTGTACATCCTATACGCAACTTTACTCTTACCCTCCAAGTCTTTAAAAGAAGTAGAAGAAAAGCTGTTATAATCCTCTATTTTCAAGGCGTTAATATTAAGCTTTTTATCCTTGGTATTATAAAAATACTCATATTCCATACCATTTATTCTTATAAAATATTTTGTATCTTCCTTTAACTCCTTACTGATATTAAGCGTGCCGCTTATCATTACCTGCTCAGTATTGTAATAAGGGCTTGCCATATAAACAGATACAGCTTTCTTGATAGTGGACTTTTCTACTGAGCCATATACTTCACCTTCACCTACAAGCTCGATATCAACGTTTTCAGTCCCCATGATTCCATTATCAATACCATATCCGCTTAAAGCAAATTCAACAGTTCCGGTCTTAGGTAACATTGGCGGATAAAAAGTAATAAATTGGTCTACGCTGCTCGCACCATCTGATGCAGGTACGTTAAAATCAATTGAGCTTAAGGTACCAATTTTATTACTGAGCATGATGGAATACTCTCCACCTATTTTATCACTGAACACAATGGAATATTCTCCACCTTCATTCAATAGGGGTAATTCACTTTTCCCTGAGAAATCTAATTTGAACACACCTTCATCATCAGGTCTCACCCCTGATAATTCGCCTATTAGCATTGGTATGTGGTTATCCTTTCTAATCAATTCAACTTTATACTCCATAGCTTTATCACAATAGGAAGTAACAACCTCTATTATAGGTGTATTGTAATCGACTATCCTGACATATTGGGTTGTCAGTCTATTATATACGTTGTAGGAATTAAAGATTAGCTGTTGTTCATTCACATACAGCTTACCTGGATAACTGATTCTTATTGTGTATTTATCGTATTGTACTATAGTTTTATTAACTTTCAAACGATATATAAAACTATTCTCACTATAAGTTATGTGTTCTACTTTTGAAGCCACTATATTCCCATACATATCCATAATCTCGAAATTTATATTTTCTATATCCACATTTTTTGAGTTGGAAACACTAACATTCAGATCTGCATATTGAACATTATCGCCTGTTGCTTCATACAAAGAATTATAACTAACACTTTCAACTATAAGTTCTTCGGTAGGTACTACTTTAACAGGAACTTCAAACTGTGATACTCCTGCAACCAGTTTAAGTCTGTATTCTTTATCAGATTGCAACAAACCATTAAAGTTTATATTTGGAATATTTGCATAATATAAGGTTCCTGTAAAATTCTCCTCATCATACTCATGGCTTGTGTAGTTATACTTTGACCCAAAAACCATTGCTCCTGCATCTGTAGTTGTAATGCTTACATTTGCAGAACTTCCAATAGTTTTACCTGTTTCATCAACAAGTATGAACTTTCCCTCACTTGCATTTATATCATTAAAATAAACATTACCATGTCCTGAAACATAATAACTACTTTCAGGTACATACAAGCAAATATCATTACCAATTTTAAGGCTTGCCTGACATTCCTCTAGCACGACCTTTGAATCAATGTCTTTACAGTTGATTTTTATTGAATACTCTCCAGATTCAACTTTTACACCAAAATTGCACACAAACTGTAACAGATTATCTTCCGGTGTACCTGTCCCACCTCTGATGCAAGCCTTCGGAACTTCAATTTTTTCAATTGAGATACCGTTTTTTAGAAGCTCTGCCTCAAAAACAATATCCCCCTGTAAAGCCCCAGCCACAATATCGGCTGGCAAACATGGCATTTCTACTGCTACAGAAGCAACATCTTCTGACGTATATGTATTGTTTTTTATCTTATAAATAACTTCCGTTTGTATTGACACAAACTTATTTACAAGGAACTCTACAGGCAATTCTGTGTTTACATATGCGTTTATGTAATACTTACATCCTTTATATAGTTTGAAGGCAACAGAATTGCTTTTCTCAGGCCACGACCTTGAATAAACAATTGTTTTTCCGGCACTGTCTGTAATATACATTGAATTCAATGCAGCTTCCGAAGCTGTTACCATATACACATCAGTCAACTCCGGCACAAAACACAACTTGATCTGAGAACTTTTCTCAGTTTCATCTGCACTATTAAAGACTTTAACTTCGTCTTCAATTATTCTTTGAACCGATTCGTCTACTATGTCGGAATCTGGCAATGAAGCTTCGTCTTCCGAATGCTTGAAGTCAGTGTTCAAAATTTCAGCCTTTACCGTAACGGCATCTTCAAGAACAACAGTAGTACTTTCTGCTTCTTTCATTGCTAATACTTTGCTTGCTGAATCAATCGGCAAAACCTCACTATTAAAGCGTAATGCTTCAACTTCCTCAGTAGGTCTCAGCTCAGAAACCGTCTCCAGATTGCTTGTTGCTGATGCAATGGTCAAATCTGAATTTGCTTCTGGAGCATCATTTGAAACTTCCGATACACTTTTACTCAATAATGGATTAGCTTTGGCAACATCATTCTGAGTTGTAATTCCTTCAGCAAAAGCTGTGTTTGGCATTGTAAGGCTGCACAACAAAGTTGCAATCAGCACAAATGCCAGAATAGAATTGAATCTTTTCTGCATTTTCTCTCCCCCGTTTTAATAATAAAAGTAATATAATATCAATTAAATAAGGAAACCCACATTCAGTTTGCATTCCTTATAAATTGTTTTTTTCTCTATTCTATCAATCAATAAATATATGAAGGTTCTGATACTAAGGTGTTTAATCTACTTTTTTGTATGATAAAAATTAAAATTTTCCGAACAACTGATAGGAATTAGTGCTGATTAACAAAATAAAATTCTAGAAATGAATTATGTTCAAAAGCACTAGCTACAAATAATATTATATAACTTTTTCAATTATACTGCAAGGCAAAAACTAACCCTTCATTATAAACCGTTTAATCTCGTTTCATTTTCAAATCAGATGCAACATATGTACCCTCTATGAATAATATATAAACAGAAAACACCATCTGTTTAAGTCTTTGGAGGCAACATTTATGTCTTACCCTGTAAAGTTTAACAACAAAAGCAATATGTTGTATTTCATCATCATTTTTCTTCTGCTCTTTTACGACAGCAGACCCATAGGAATTAATAGATACGTTAAAGAAAAGAATGACAGCTCACTATTGTTCTTTATGCTGGTTTACCTTGAGTTGTTTTACTTCTGACTTATATATAAATCGTGAAAATATAAGTTCCTATTGTGAATAACAAAAAACTTGATTTGATAATGTTTTCAAAATATGACAATAGGATGTTACTTTTTCGTTATCCCCAAGTCACATTTATTTAATTTCATCATAATATATTACCAAAATCAGAATCCTAGGAGGTATCTTTATGAATTTCCTTGGCGATCTGTTCAATGGAGATGGTGATGAAATTGTATTTTTTATTATTGCATTCATATTTTTATTCAATGGAAGCCGTTCAGATGAAACCCGCAATAATGAATGGGATACTAATGAAAAAAGCATGCCCTTGTTCTTAATTATTTTATTTGCCATGCTTTTACTGAGTTATAACTAAAATGAATAAATTAAACTCAGAGCACAACAGATAACTATAGTTCTAATTTATAATAATAATTAATATATATTAAGTAGGGAAATACCAAAAAATACATAGCTGTAGCACGTAGAGCTAAAAGTATTGGCCTTAGAAAAATTTATATACTTTGCTGCGGCTGCAGTTTTTATATTTACGGTATGAGAATAATATAGTTACCCAACTGTAATAATTTGAAAGGATGATATTATGAGCGAATCAGGAAATAAGAAACTAAGTGAGCTATTAGGTGATAAAATGCTTCAGATGAAGCTCAATGGTGCAATGGATATGCTAAAAAAGGGTAATGTAGACGACCTGGCAAAAAAAATAAACA
The DNA here is from genome assembly GCA_023398495.1 of Bacillota bacterium. Classification (GTDB taxonomy): domain Bacteria; phylum Bacillota; class Clostridia; order Acetivibrionales; family Acetivibrionaceae; genus Acetivibrio. Next base: position 20,500 of record JAEWSG010000064.1, on the reverse strand, counting down.
AGATGGATAAGAACGAGTTAATTGACAAAATTGATGAACTCGATGAATCAAAATTGAAGGACTTAAACCTGAATATAGACAAAGACGAAATGAAAAAGCTGATCAGCGGAGTTGATTTTAACAGTTTGTCCCAATTACTTGGCGACCGTGGAGATGAAATCGTAGATAAGTTTAAGAAAATTCTTGACAACAAAAAGAATGAATGATTAGGAGGTGACACACCAGTGAATGATGACGATCTTAATATAAAGTTTAAGCAAATAGCCCAAATGCTCGGGAAAGAAAATGTCAATGTACCTGACAATCTTGGCAGTATATTGTCAATGCTTGCAAATTCCGCACCTAAAGAGCAGGCTCCTCCAAAGCAGGAAGATCCCCAATCTACATCTGAGAAAAAGGAACCAAGAGAAGAAGCTTCCGCAAAAAACAACAATGATGACAATCTGGAGATGATGCGTAAAGTAACAACAATGATGAATGGTATGAGAAATATTAACGATCCTAGAGTTAATTTACTTACTGCAATAACTCCTTTTTTAAATAATACAAGACAAAAAAAAGTAGGCAACTGCATTAAGCTTTTTCAAATGACACAATTAACCAGAATGATGACAGAAATAGATAAGAACAGTTAGGGAGGTCTAGCATGAATTATAGAAGAGTGCCTAGGTTTAGGAGATATCCTTCAATAAGGCCGGATTCAGGTACTATGCAAGATAATAATACAAATATAGGAAATACCGAAAATGAAAACCCCAAAATGGAAATAGAGAGTATTCCAATGCCAAACGAAAAAGAAATTTCCATATCAGCCGATCCGGAATCCACCAGGAACAATAAGCCTATGTTTCTTAATAATTTTATCAAAAACATTCATGCTGACGATCTTATTCTATTAGGGCTGATATTTATACTTATACAGGAAAATCTAGAAGATGAATTTCTTATAATAGTTCTGATATACCTTTTAATAGCCGGTATGAATTAATATAAAAGAACTGCTGTAAAACCAGTGCTGATTAACAAAATTAAATTCTAGAATTAATTTTGTTAATCAGCAAAAAACATAGGATGTGCATTTTGCATAATTCATTTCTAGAAATGAATTATGTTCAAAAGCACTAGGTTAATTTTCAGTTTTGCAGCAGTTCTTTTTTGAATTCAGGTAATTCCTAGGTATTTTACATTACGATCACCATGTAAATTTTTCTACTGTTAATAATTTAATTCAAAATACACAAAATAAAGTCAATTATAGATGCAAAACTCTAAAACTAAATTTAAAGGCTCCAGAGTGGGATTGTAAAATACAGTATAAGGAAAAGGAGAATTAACTTGCATAAGAGAAAAATTTTATTGACTGCAATCACATTAGCTATTGTCTCATTAATTAGCACTGCATTTGTCTATAGAAGCGACATTACCGCATTGTTCGAGTATAGAGCTGCACTATCATATTACGGTTCTACTGGTCAGGAAGTAAAAAACATACAGTATAGGCTCTCTAAATGGGATTACTACGACGGAAAAATTGACGGAATATACGGTTACAAAACCTTTAAAGCTGTCCGGTCATTCCAATATAAAAACGGCTTAAAAGTTGACGGCATTGCCGGTTCAGAAACTCTATCGGCACTAGGCCTTCCTTCAGGTGCAAAAAAGTCTGCCGCCGCTTCAGCTTCAACAGGAAACAAAGACTTGAATATTCTTGCTCGTCTTATACATGGAGAAGCACGAGGAGAACCCTATATCGGCCAGGTAGCAGTTGCTGCAGTAGTACTCAACAGAACCACAGACAGCAGGTTTCCAAGTACAATAGCAGGGGTTATTTATCAGCCTGGTGCTTTTGACGCTGTTGCCGACGGCCAGATAAATCTTGAACCAAATCAGGAATCCTATAAAGCTGCAAGAGATGCCATGAATGGCTGGGATCCCTCAGGAGGTGCGGTTTACTACTTCAACCCTGCTACTGCAACAAGCAAATGGATCTGGACCAGACAGTTAATAAAGAAAATCGGCAAGCACAATTTTGCCAAATAAGTTAAGGAATGCATTAAATATTATGTCCACTTCTAACAAATACTTTTGGGAACCAACAAAGCAGAAGTGAAAATATAACCAAATTTATATTTCCAGCATACGTATGAGGGACTGTTGCATGAACAATAAAAAACATAGTGCAACGTCCTTTTATTATTCTTCCTTTTTAAAAATTTTTCACGAAAATTATTTACACTATCTAAAAATTTATTGTTATTTGCTCTTTTTTCGTATTTCGTTGCAAAGTGGTTTACACTAATATATTATGTATATTGTATGTATTTTCGTACAATGTATTATTGTACTGAAATCATAATACTTTATGACATAATAATTTTTTAAGGAGTGGTTAAATGGGCAAAAATTCAACAGCAGTAAAAATCCCAAATCGTCTGTTACCTTTGATTGCAGGTATCATGATTCAGATGTGCTGCGGAACAGCTTATATCTGGGGTGTATTTCAATCTTTTCTAATTAAAACAAATAATACTCCCAATGCACTTTTCACCTGGTCACCAACATACGGAACACTAGCATATGCTCTACTTTTAAGTGTACTCACTGTAGGTAGTGTTATTGGCGGAAAAAGTCAGCAATCAGGTAAAGTTCAGCCAAAAGCAATTATTGTTATTGGTGGATTGGTTATGGGATGCGGATTTCTACTTGCTCAATTTACAACTAATGACACTCCCTGGCTACTTTGGCTCTCATATGGTATACTAGGCGGATTGGGAATGGGTATGGTTTATACAACTACGATTGCAGTCTGTCAGAAATGGTTCCCGGATCATAGAGGTTTGGTAACCGGGATTATTGTTTCCGCACTTGGTGCAGGTACGGTTATATTTACAAAAATATCAGAAATTGTAATCCCAAACATTGGAGTGTTACAAACTTTTACGCTTCTGGGTGTGGTATTCATAGTGGTATGTTCCTTAGGATCCTTTTTTATAAAGAATCCACCCGAAGGCTTTAAACCAGCTGGTTGGAGTCCTCCAGCTCCTAAAGACGGAATAGTCAACCAGAACTTTTTGCCTGGTGAAGCATTAAGAACTCCACAGATTTATCTAGTAGCTGCTGCTCTTATGTTTTCTTCAGCTGCAGGCTCTATGGTAATTCCCATGGCAAAAGTATTCGGTCTCTCAAATGGTTTGTCAGCATCCATTGCTGCAACTGGTGTTTTGATTATAGGGGCTTGTAACTCTTTAGGAAGACTTGTATGGGGATTTGTATCAGATAAATTGGGTAGAAAAAACACTCTCATGGTTCTGCTTCTATTAGCGGCAGCTTCCATTATAGTTCTATCATTTGTACCAAAAGAGGCTATTCTCATTGTGTTTGCTGTGGTTGGTTTCTCCTATGGCGGCTTCCTTGGTGTATTTCCGGCCCTCACAGCAGACTTTTTTGGAACTAAATATGTTGCAACCATATATGGAATGGTGCTCCTTGGATTTGGAACAGGTGCAGTTGTATCAGCATTCATCGTAGGTGAACTTAGCAAAACAAAGGCTTTCTCGACAGCCTTTACAATTGCGGCAATTGCGGCAGGTATTGCCTTTGTTATAGTCTTATTACTTAAAGCACCTAAAGAAAAAGTACAGTAAGATTAATGTTTCAGATAAAGGTCTGGCTTCGATATTCCATCGCAGTCAGACCTTTATTCCCATAGCACAACATCTCTTCTTGTCTTAGCTACTTCCAATAATTCATCTGTAAATCCATTGATAGCAAACAAGATAAAATGCTCGTTACGCTTTCCTCTCCTCCACTCAACCGACTTTGCCTTTTCTTCAAGTACATTAAGAACATTCATTCCAACTTTGCCTTCCCAATACTTGCATTCTCCAAAGATAATGTCAGTTCCGTTACTATCAAAGGCAACAATGTCTATTTCCTTGTCGTTGTTCCACCATCGACCCACTTTATCAAAAGTAAAGTTCCACTTTCCTTCGGAATTCAACTTCCACATTTCCTCTATACAAACGTCCTCATATATATAGCTGATATGACTATCCGTCAGATTTGCTCTTATCCTTTTCATAGCGAGTTCTTTGTTTCCGGACTCAATAAAACTTAAGTTCGGATAGACAAATTTGAACCAGAAAAGAATAAAGTTATCTTTTATCTTGTACAAACCTCTTTTGCTTTTTTCAGGATTATCTTCGATTATAGGTACTTCTCGTTCTAAAATATCAAGATCCATTAAAGTTTTAAGATATTTCGTTAATCCGGTCTGTTTTAATTCCAAGCTTCCTGCTATTTTAGCCAACTTCTGATTTCCTGCTGCAATAGCTTTTATTACTGAAAAGTAGCTCCCCACTTCTGAGACTTCACGTTGCAATAGAAAATTCGGCTCATCATAAAGGAAACTTTGTTTTGATAAGACATTTTTATCAATTGCAGAATAGATATCCTCACTGTCATAAAATAGTTCTATATATTTAGGTACACCACCTGTAACCGCATAATATTCGATTAGTCCCTTGCGGTCTTTTCCCGGAAAAAACTCCTGATAATAGATGAACGGAATTTGCTTCAGTTTAATTTGTCCTGTTCTTCTACCGTATAAAGGACTGGTATAATTCAATGTCTGACTTTCCATCATCGATACCAGCGAACCACAAAGTATAACCATAATATTTTTATCTTTTAGCATAGTGTCCCATATCTTTTGAAATATGGAAGGAAAAGCCTGATTGAATTTCCCTAGATACTGAAATTCATCGATTACTAAAATGAGTTTTTCACCGATCGTTTTCGAAAGAAGTGTTTTAAATAAAATTTCCCAGCCATCCACTTTTGCATTTTTTAATAAATCGTTATCACAAAAGTTTGCTACTGCATCTCTAAATGAATTCCGATTTTGTAGTTCACTTTCTTCGGTCACAAGAAAGTAAAGTGCATTTTTCCCCCGCATAAATTCTACAGATAGTTCAGTCTTACCTACTCTGCGTCTGCCGTAAAGGATCACCAGCGAAGACCCTTTACGATTATATTCGTCCTTTAAAAACTGGATTTCCTGTTTTCTATCAATAAACCTTTTCACTTAAAACCACCTCTTGATATAATTATACTATGAATTATTATAATTTCAAGTATAACTATCACCACTTCTTCGATAACCTCTTCATAAGTTCGTAACTTAACTTCTTATGCAAAAAATTGAAGTCACTTTAAAATACATCAAAGCACACAATGTCAAACTGCACCAGCATCAGCTTCCTTGACAATATAAGCTTTATTCTTATAAATTATAAATTTTGAAAAAACATAACTTATAACAGACGAAAACACTACTGTCTTAAGAATCCAGTTGACAAACAATAATACAAACACACTTAACGCCTCAAAAAATCCACCTTCCTGCTTAGACAGTTGTGCGTTTATAATAAACAAGACTATCTGCAATAAAATAATCAGGATATCAAACAAAACAAACCTTAAAACAATACTCCAGAACGAGGCATCTGCGGCACGCTTTCCCCTTTCAAAAAACTTTTTATCAGAATTTATTGCTGCAGGATACCAAAAAAACATATATATTTTAAAAAACATTACACTAAAAAACATTATACCTATTGTTATAAAATCCAAAACTATTGATACACCCAAAAGTTCCGGCTTATCTGTAATGGCAGCATTAGTGATAACGATTGAAGGAACGGAAACCACCAGCATAAACACAACAAATACCAGCGAGAACAGCATAACAACAAAGGTGATTCTGGAAATCTTAACAAAATGCTTCCGCACTCCTTTTCCGAAATTCCCCTTCACTCTCTTTGTATCTATAAATGAGCTATTGAGCACATTCAAATAGCCGGATAAGAACAGCCCTGCTACCAGTGAAACTGCCATTAATCCTATCAAAGTAAAAATTATACTTGCAGGCTTTATATTTGTGACATAATTGAGCACAAGCTGTATAAGATGCATAATACTATCTAAAATATTACCTGTCCTTAAAACGGTCACTACATTAGCCACAGGCATAATAAAGTTGTATTCTATAAAACAATATATAAATGTTATTATTCCGAAAATAAACAACAATTCCGGCCTTTTCTTAATGGGCTTATAAAAATAGCCTATACCTTTCATATTTTAACCCTCTTTCATTTCAAAATGCACATACTATGTTTTTTGCTGATTAACAAAATTAAATTCTAGAATTTTATTTTGTTAATCAGCACTAGTTTACTTCCTTCATACTAAGTGATATTCTCTTTCGTGGCACATCAACATCCAAAATTCTTACTTTAACAATATCGCCTACAGCTACTACCTCCATTGGGCTTTTCACATATCTGTCACAAAGTTCGGAAATATGGACAAGACCGTCCTGATGTACGCCAATGTCTACAAATGCACCAAAGTCGGCAACATTCCTTACGGTACCTGTCAGCACCATGCCAGGTCTTAAGTCTTCAATATCAAGAACATCGGTAAGGAGTACAGGTTTTGGCAGCTCATCTCTTGGATCCCGACCAGGCTTTAAAAGTTCATTTATAATATCCCTCAAAGTAGGAATTCCAACACCTATTTGTGAGGCTATATCACCTATACCTTTCTTATCTACTTCCTGCTTAAGCTTATCGAGCTTCCTCTGCTTTACATCCTCCATGCTGTAGCCCATAAGCTCTAGAAGCTTACTTGCTGCCGTATAGGATTCAGGATGCACCGATGTGCTGTCTAAAACATTTCCGCCATCCGGAATCCTCAAGAACCCAGCACACTGTTCAAATGCCTTTTCCCCCAACTTTTTAACTTTTTTAAGTTCTGCACGCCTGCTAAATTTACCGTTTGTTTCCCTGTATTCTACAATATTGCGGGCAATCGCAGAATTTATACCTGAAATATAAGATAAGAGGGATGGTGATGCCGTATTGAGATCAACCCCAACACTGTTAACACAATCTTCAACAACACCGCCCAAGGATTCTCCCAATCTTTTCTGATTCATATCGTGCTGATATTGACCTACTCCTATCGCTTTCGGGTCAATCTTTACCAGTTCGGCAAGCGGGTCTTGAAGTCTCCTTGCTATAGACACAGCACTTCTTAATGCTACATCAAAATCCGGAAACTCCTCAGCAGCCAACTTTGAAGCTGAGTATACCGAAGCTCCTGCCTCACTCACTACCATATAGTAGAGCTTTCTGTCCAATTCTTTAATCAAATCGGCAACGAAAATTTCCGACTCCTTTGATGCAGTACCGTTTCCAATGGAAACAATATCAACCTTGTGTTTTTCAACAAGATATTTCATAACCTTTTTTGCTTCTTCAACCTTATTCTGAGGAGGTGTAGGATAAATAACCGTGGTTTCCAGAACCTTCCCGGTATCATCAACTACTCCTATTTTGCACCCTGTCCTGTAGGCTGGATCTAACCCTAAAACCACCCTACCCTTAACCGGTGGCTGGAGCAACAAGTTTTTCAAGTTAGCAGCAAATACCTTCATGGCCTGTTCCTGTGCATTCTCTGTCAGGTCATTTCTGACCTCCCTCTCAACCGAAGGAGATATCAGCCGTTCATAGGAATCTTCTATCGCCCTTTCAACGTATTCCGAGCTTATAGAACGGGTCTTTTTAATACAATTTGCCTTTAAATAGCTTGTAACCCTTTCATCAGGAACATCAATTTTAACCTGCAAAAACTCTTCCTTTTCTCCCCTGTTGATTGCCAAAATTCTATGATTGGCGATTTTTGCAACAGGCTCGGAAAAGTCATAATACATCCGGTACACCGAATCTTCCTCTTTCTTTGATTTTGATACAATGGTTCCAAGCTTATAGAACATTTCCCTTATTGCCTTTCTGAACTCTGCGTTATCGGAAACGTCCTCCGCAATTATATCCATTGCACCGTTTAATGCTTCTTCAACCGTATTAACTGCTTTGTCAGGATCTATAAAGGGTGCTGCCATTTCTTCGATACTCCCACTTGTAATATCCTGAGAGAACAAAATTTCCGCCAGAGGTTCAAGTCCCTTTTCCTTCGCAATTGTAGCACGAGTTCTCCTCTTTGGTCTGAACGGCCTATAAATATCTTCAATTTCTTGTAGTACAACAGCTTTCTTAAGGCTCCCAGCTATCTCATCTGTAAGCTTCCCCTGCTCGCCAATAAGCCTTAATACCTCTTCTCTTCTTGCTTCAAGATTTCTCAAGTATATCAATCTGTCATACAATTCCCTCAAAACCTGATCATTGAGCTCACCTGTCATCTCTTTCCTGTACCTTGCAATAAAAGGGATTGTATTACCATCGTCAATCAGTTTTACTGTATTTTGCACCTGAAAAGGTTTTAAATTAAACTCGCTTATAAGTTTTGCATTAATATCCAGCATCTAATCCTCCAAATATTTAACATGTTATTAACATCTATATAGCTTTTTGAATGTACAATTCGTGATATAACCAAAATTTCGTACTATATAATAAATCCAAACAATTTATTATATAGTTAAATCTTTAATATAATCAAGCCCTGATTATAATAATGTTTTTAGGGTATATATAAATAAAATGAAAGATTTTTTTTCGTGACTTATTTGTTTTTGGGAGTGATTTACATGGGAGCATTGAAGAAGGAAAAAATTTTATTGTTGGATACAGACAAACTTTTAATCAACGAACTTGCCGGAAGGCTTGGGAATGTGGGTTTTGACGTATTGGCAGCAAATGATGCCGAAACAGCATTGAAACTTATAGAAGTAGTAGCTCCATCAGTTATACTGTTAGACTTGTCCATGAAGTCTCCCGACGGGAAAGAATTTCTGATGGTGCTCAAATCAAAGGATACTTTGACCGATGTACCGTTAATCATATTGTCCCAGGACACCAATGCATCTTCACAAGTCTATGGCTTTCTTCAAGGTGCAAATGATTATATCGGCAAGCCCTTTCAGTTTCAGGAAGTACTGGTCCGTATAAATAATCAGATAAGAATCCACAATAAACTAAAAGATCTTGTGAGAAAAAACAGAGAATTGATTAAAAGAAATATAATGCTTGAACAAATGGCTATTACAGATTCCCTTACCGAGCTCTATAACAAAGGATATATACTTAAGAGGCTGGATAGCGAACTGATACGTACTGCAAGATATAACGAAAAAATCTCTGTTATTATGATTGACATAGATTATTTTAAGAAAACAAATGACTCCTTAGGTCATATAGCTGGTGATACTATATTAAAGAGATTGGCTGAAAAGTTAACCGAATCGGTCAGGGATGTTGACATTGTCGCACGGTATGGAGGAGAAGAATTCGTTGTTGTTTGCCCTAATACATCAGTTAGTGGTGCCTCAATACTTGCTGAGAGGATACGGGAGAATGTACAAAACTCATTATTTCAAGCTGGAGGAACAGATATCAAAATAACAGTCAGCTTAGGGCTAAGCAGTTTGTCTCCTTCATCACAGGTCAGCAGTGACTTTACTTCAGTCAAACTGCTTGAAGAAGCTGATTTAGCTCTTTATAAGGCTAAATCAGCCGGCCGCAATAAGGTAGCCATGTTCACAAAGGAGTTAGGTGCTATTTGCATTGAAGATAATCCAAAAGACAAACATACATTTACAAATCCTGTTGAAATGAAAGATGAGTTCACGCATTGATGATTTGGTGGGAGGGGGCACCCTTTAGAAAAAGAATATTAAAAATCGGTAAGTCCCTTGATTGTAATGGTTCTTGCATCATATTCAACCAACCCTTCCCTTCGCATTTTATTTAATTCCCTGCTAAGGGACGAACGTTGTATTCCAAGCCGTTCAGCCAAATCCTTCTTTGATAAATTAAGTTTAATTATATGGCTGTTTTGTATATGATATTGATATTTTAAAAAGTCTATTATTCGTTGTCGGATAGTCTTAAGAGATATAGTGTCAATTTTATCTGCTAAAACAAGCGTTTTGTCAGCAATCTCTGTCAATAAACAACTCATAAAACCTATGTTGGTTTGACTGAGTTCAAGCACTAAGTCTTTATAAATGTGAAGTATAGCTGATTTAGCTTCGGCTACAACAGTCATAGGGTAAGAATTCCTGTTTGAAAACAAAAGATTTGCCCCTAATATATCGCCCTCAGACAAAGCTGTAATTTTTAATACATTTCCTTCGCTATCGATTTTTTGAATAGATAATTGACCGTCTAAAATAATATCCATTGAGAGGCATACTTCATTTTGCATATGAATAATCTGTCCTTTATTATAGTTATTTATTTTATACTTCATTGGAGTGAACAATTGTATAAATTGCTCTTGTGAAAAGTCAGCGAACAGATCCAAACTTAAAATAATCTCAATATAATTATCAATATTTATTTTAATCAGCTCCAAATTAGTTACCATGGTAACTTTTCTATTATTTTATTTTTAGTATACTATAGAAAAACATATATTGAAAGGAGCCCTTTTATGTTTGAAAAATTTTGATGAGCCTGCTTTAGAGTTCTTTGCAGTTAAAACACCAAACCCTAAAAATTATGGAGGGATTTAATATGGACATTTTTACAATAGTATTTTGGATTATAGCAGTAGTTTGGTTCATTTTGTCAATAATTAAAGATAAAAAGAAAACGCTAAACGCAGTCAAAATGTCCGGTGGTATGATGAAAGGTATGGCAAGTGAAATTATAGCTATTTTATTTTTAATAGGCTTGATACTAACATTTATTCCTCCTGAAACCATAAAGCAATTTATGGGAGAATCAAACGCACTTATATCAACGCTTGTATTTGCATTTGTGGGATGTATTACACTAATCCCAGCTTTTGTAGCCTTTCCACTAGTTGGCTCTTTACTTGATGCAGGAGCAAGCATCGTTCCTGTTGTAGCATTTCTGACTACTTTAACAATGGTTGGTATTGTAACATTTCCTTTAGAAAAAAAAGAGTTTGGGCTTAAGTTTACAATAGTCAGAAACTCTTTAAGCTTTGCTTTTGCCATTATAATTTCTTTATTAATGGGGGTATTGTTATGAACAAATTAAAGCAGGCATTACTTAACAACAAACTTCTTTCAGCCGTTGTACTTACTTACATTGGACTGACAATCTTTAATCCCGACAAGTCACTCCAATCCTTTCAAAACAGCCTGTATTATGTTAAAGAGATGTTAATGATTATGCCTGTCATACTACTGTTAACCTCACTTATAACAGCCTGGGTACCGCGGGAAACTATAGAAAATAACTTTGGAAAAGGCTCTGGCTTTAAAGGTTCAGTTTTTTCCTTCCTACTTGGCAGTTTTTCAGCCGGGCCGATATATGCAGCTTTTCCTGTATGTAAGGCACTTTTAACAAAGGGTGCTAGCATTTCAAATATTGTAATCATTCTTAGTACATGGGCGGTTATTAAAGTCCCTATGCTATTGAATGAAGCTAAGTTCTTAAGCCCCAAACTTATGATTACACGATGGATTCTAACAACAATTTCCATTTTCGTCATGGGCTATACTACTTCAAAACTTGTAAAACAAAAAGATATTCCCCAAGACACCTCTTGTACCGATGCCAAAGAGAATAAACTATATATACTTAGTGAATACTGCATAGGTTGTGGAATTTGTTCAAAAATAGCTCCTGATTATTTTGTAATCTCAAATAAAAAAGCCAGAGTTATCAATCAGGATATTAAAGAAGACAGACTAAATATTGTTAACCAATTAATTTCTAAATGTCCGGCAAACGCAATTAAACACATAACATAAACTGACAACGTGCATTTTAATGCTATAAAAGTTGGCTGACAAGATTATTGAGTTAATAAGTATACAAGCTATATTTCTTCTACCCGTATTTCTTCAATTAGCTTGTATACTTCGTCCTTCTTTACCACTCCGATTTCTGCATATTGAGCATTATTTACACCACATGCAACCCCAAGCTTAAATGCCTCCTCCACCCCAAGCCCTTTTTCCAAGGCTGTTGCAAAACCCGCAACCATTGAATCACCACAGCCAATAGTATTTGAAACTTTGATATGAGGCACATGTGCCCTGTAAGATTTTTCTTTTGAAACCAATATCGCTCCTTTTTCTCCAAGCGAAGCTAAAACAATCTCTATGCCTTCTCTTTGAACGCTCCTGCAAGCCTCCAGTATATCTGATATCTCCTTAAGTTCTCTGTTGACAAGGCTGCTAAGCTCCCTCAAATTAGGTTTTATCATATACGGTTTTGCCTCGATGCCATGCTTTAGCACTTCGCCACTCGAATCCAAAATAACTTTTATACCATGCTTTTTTGCCTTAGAAATGAGTATCTTGTATATTTCATTTCCAACACCTGCCGGAAGTCCACCCGAACATACAATAACCTCAGACTTTTTAAATGTCTGGTCATAAACTGATATAAACTTTTGTAATGCTTGTTCGGATATCAATGGCCCAGTCTCTAGCACTTCGGTCTCTGTTCCGTTAACTCTGTCAATTATGTTGTTATTTGTCCTGGACTCCCCGTCCACTTCTATAAAATCAGTCTTGGCTCCTAACATTCCCAACTGCCCAACCAGCCATTCCCCGGTATGTCCACCCTTGAATCCTACGGATAAAACCTCTCCACCTAATGATGTAATAACACGTGAAACATTTATACCCTTGCCGCCTGCAGACCTGATTGTTTCCTTTACCCTGAACATACTACCAACCTGGAAATTGTCCACAAAATAGATCTTATCTACAGCCGGGTTTAAAACTACAGTTGTAATCATCTTATTCTCCCATTGAATATAAGTAATTTATTTGGTTATAACACTGCTGCGGAAGCTGCATAAATTTCAAACATTTAATATTCTACCATATCAATTTACTGTTGAAAATATATATACAATAGGAATTTAGCAGCCTCGTGCAAACTATTGTGCTGTAAATATGGCAAAACCTCCATCGATAATAAATAAAACCTATGGAGGCAAGGTATACACAATATAATTTTAATTTTTTAAATTCTTTTATTGCTTAAGAGATAGTTTAATGTAAGTTTCACTGTCTACTTCCTCAATTTCTCCCTTTAATATACTGAATATAAACTCCTTATCAAGGCCTGTTGCTACTGCATATTCATCGAAGTTCATTCTTCCGCTGGCTCTTCTGATTGTCTCTATAAGCTTGTCTGCATTTTTCATTTTTGTCGATTCAGTTCCTTCAATCAAATTTATTACCTCCTTGACACAATCAACTAGTGCTTTTGAACATAATTCATTTCTAGAAATGAATTATGCAAAATGCACATCTAAAATATAAGTTCCTACTCTGGATAACGAAAAAACTTGATTAGATAAGATTTTCAAGACAAGATAATTGGATGTTATTTTTTCGTTATCCCTTAGTAAAACAATACACATATCTATAATACCTCAAAATGCCCCTCATTTATCCATCTAATATTTTCAAATTTCTTTATCTCGTTAGTTAAATTAAACAGTGCATTATCCTTATTCTTTGCCTCAAGCATTACATCAAAATCAATATCAACTTTTTGGGCTATTTTTAAAAACTTTTCAAATTCACCCGGTTCAATATCGTCCGCATGGCTCCTGAATTCTTTTAAGGACTTAGGGCTAGAAAAGTGGATTTTAGGAGAAAAATATTCCCCTGACCATGTTTTAAATATATCCTCGATCATGTCCTCTAAAGGTTCTCCATTGTTCACGCAGTTGTGGTGATGTACATCCAAAACCATTGGCACCTTCAAATCCCTGCATATTTCCAGAACATCTCTCGCAGTGTACGCTTTATCATCGTTCTCTAGTATAAGTCTTCTTTTTATTCTGTCAGGTAGCTTTTCAAAGCTTTCCTTAAATCTTTCTATGGATAATTCCTTATTCTTGTATACCCCGCCAACATGCATAACCAGCTTGTATTTATAGTCACCAAGCCCCATGGCTTCATATATTTTCACATGATAATCAAGATCTCTTATAGAATCCTCAAAAACCTTCTCCGAAGAAGAGTTTATTAGTGTATAATGGTCAGGGTGTGCACTAACTCGAAAATCATTCTCCTTAACAAATTCACCGATTTGAATAAACTCTTCCCTGAAATCTTCTGTATAATTCCAGTCCTCAGTCAAAGGGTGAGTTGCTAATGGTACAAGTTTGGATGTAAACCTGTAGACACTTATATTCAAAGCCTTATTATAGCGAAGTATCCTCAGTGTATTGTTAAGGTTATTCCTTGTTATCTTTTTTAGCCTGTGGAGCCTGGCCTCCGTACCTGACAGACCTGAAAAAGTTTTTACAGTAACAGTTCCCGAAGGTGAACAGTTCTCCAGATTAAGGGTCATTGCAACATAACCAAGTCTCACATTCATATATCAAATACTCCATTGCATGTTTTAAAAACTAAATATTATTGTATCCAAATAAAAATAAAATATAAATGTTTACTTAGGTGTTTCTATGGCTTTGTTACATGCATTACAAAACCTTCAAAAGCATATCTCTCGTCAAATTCTCTCTGGCTCAGAAGCAATCTACCTTTTAAGGAATCCCCTATTATATACTTTCCACTTTCCTTTCCAAATACTGTTATAAAGTGTCCCAATTGTCCAATTCTTGTCCCTATAATTGAAGGAAACGGTACTTCCTGAAGGGTGTCCTTATACATACATTCAACCTTTAGCCCATTTTTCCTCGCATATCTTATCAAATACCAATTTTCAGTCCCGCTTGAACAGGAGTATGCACCCTGTGATATTTCTTTCTCACTTCTACTAATCCCGTAATATAAAAAAACAGTTGCAAAGGAAGATGGTCCACAGGTCGATCCAACTGACTGCAAACACACACCATCTATCCACCTATTGTTAAGTTTTGACTTGTCCAAAGGTAACAAAACAGGTTTGCAAAAGGGTATAAATATCAATCCCATGCAAATAACAAAAAGGCAAATATTAAGTAACTTAAGATTAAACCCAAAAACCCTTCTCTTTTTAAAAGCTGCAAATCCAAAGAACAGTCCCATTAAGGACGCAAGAACCTCAAAGTTGCTGATACTTCGCAACTCCACGTACCAAACCGGTTCCTGAATCATATGAAGGTAGTACAATATAAATGAAACACCTGGAAGTGCCAAAGCTAAAAACAGGACAGTAAGAATTAATCTGACAGAACTCATTTTTATACTGTTTGAAAGTATGTATCCTATATAAAATAAAATACTTCCCAGCGCCAAAGCTGCAAACAGAGTATTGTTAATAAACATATTTAGCGACCTCACCTCTATCCCCAAACTGACTAATACTACTTACAATTAATTAACATTCAGGTAATTATAGCCTCTCAAAACGCTATAATCTAGAAAGTTAAGTTACTATTTTAATGCCCTAATAACGAACATGTATGAATCCTCATTGTAAGTAGAGTACTTGAAATCTCCATAGGTCTCACATTTTTTAAACCCTGCTTTTTCAAAAAGCTTTATAAGCTCATCACTCATTAATGGCAAAAGTTCAACAGTATTTTTAAGTGTTCTGGTAATATCCCCATCCTTTACAACCAGCGTTGTATTGAAAGCTATTGAGTTCTTTCCAGGCTTGTAGTCATATTCCCGTATAAACTCCACTCCAACCTCATGATTTATTATTGGAGGAAGTTCTTTTAAACCAAGTCTCATAATTCTATCATAATTCATTATTTGTACAATAAGGACACCACCGGGCTTTAATAGTTTATACATCTGCCCTAATGCATTCTCTATTTCTTCAACACTACCCAAATGTACAATAGAATTACCTATACAGAATAAAACATTGTACTCTTGTATAAGTTTCTCTTCCAATTCAGTCATACTACAAACAATTGCCTCTATGTTGACCTTCTCAATATCAGCCTTTTCTTTTACCTTTCTTATCATTTCGTCTTCAATATCAACTGCAGTTATCCTGTACCCCTTTTTTGCCAATCCAACGGAGTAAGTTCCTGAACCGCAGGCAATATCCAAGATGCCAACACCAGTTCCTCCTGCAGCATCTTCTATAAATTTAATCTGTTCTTCACCTGCCGGGAATATCACATCATAGTATTTGCTTATTTCATTATAAAAACTCATTTGTGCACCTCTAATCACATCATCTTTTTATATCTCGCTGCAAAATCCTTTTCAAGAATTATGTCTCTGATGTCGGAAATACTTCTTCCTTTTTTAATAAAGTCACCCAGTATATTTCCTGACGACATATCACCTAAAAGAATCATACCTTTAATTATATTGTCTTTTAAAACTACTTTACGGTAAATATGCGAATCCATGTCTCTGTAGACAAGAGCCTCATACTCGCCTTCAACAGGATTTATCATACCCATAGAGAGAAAAGCCACATCTCTTAGTCTTACTGCATTGCTTAAGCCCGCATCCCGTGAAAATTGCTGTACCTGTCCGGCCATATTTGAGGCTGCACACTTTCCTTGAGCAAGGGCATTCGGCCAAATACAACTCGATACAGTACCGGAATTTCCATCATTCTCAAGTTCTGCCACATCCCCTGCTGCATATATGTCCTTTATATTTGTCTCCATATAATCGTTAACAAGAATACCCCTGTTTGTTTTAATTCCGGTTCCGTTTACAACTTCAAGGTTGGGGCTTGTTCCTATAGAAATGACCAGCATATCGAACCTGAGCTTTTCCCCCATGGATAATTCAATATTAAAACCATTATCACTTTTAACACTTTGGACACCACATCCAAGTATAAGCTCTATATCCTCTTTTCTTATCATATCAACAAGCATTTCCGCCGCAGCGGAATCCAACTGCCTAGGCAGAATTCTTGTCTCTCTTTCCACCATAGTAACTGTCATTCCCAACCTTTTAAGTGCAAAGGCAGTCTCTATCCCAGTTAATCCCGCACCTACAATAACAGCTTTTTTAGCTTTTTTAGCTTTTTTACCTTCTTTAGCGTTCTCTATAATATCATCTGCATCTTTTATTGAATTTAACGTAAAGTACTTAATCTCTTTTAGCCCTTTAATACCAGGAATTACTGGTTTTCCACCAACAGCACAAAGCAGCTTGTCATACTCAAGCTCTTCGCCATTGGCAATCCTGACCAATTTATTAGTACTGTCAATATTTTCTACGTTCCTGCCAAGTAAAAGTTTGATCCTGTTTTGGCTATAATAATTCATATCCCTCAAAGTAAGCTTTTCTCTTGAAATTTTACCGCCTATATAATCGGGAAGCATAAACTTTGTATAGACCGGGGTATCTTCAACGCTTACAACTGTAATATCACAACTATCACTTATCTGTCTCAACTTTTCTGCTGCAGAAATACTTGCTGCTCCGTTGCCAAGAATTACATATTTCAACTGTCATCACCCTTTATCGTTTTTTTATTGAAGTACTATAACACACTTAGATACGCCTCTCCATCTCTTTTATTCTAAGGAATTATGGCAACAGCTTCTATTTCTATAGCTACATCTTTTGGCAGTCTTGAAACCTCTACACAGGATCTTGCGGGATAGGGTTCATTAAAATATTGTCCATAGACTTTGTTTATCATCGCAAAATCATTCATATCCTTGATGTAAACAGTAGTCTTTACTACATTTCCGAATCCGGTACCGGCTTGTGTTAAGATAGCTTTAAGATTTTCAAGCACCTGCCTGGTCTGATTTTCAACATCACGACTTACTACTTCACCTGTATTAGGATCAATAGGTATCTGCCCTGAAGTAAATACCATATTTTGAATTCTGATTGCCTGTGAGTATGGCCCAATAGACTTTGGAGCACTGCTTGCAGATATAACTTCTATCGGCATATTATATTCCTCCTCATTTATACATATATACTGAATGTTTACCCAGATATTATAACTTAAAAACTTTTGTTTTGCATAAAGTTAGTTGATTACAATTCTTACATCAAATCAATTCTTTCCTGTAATTCTTATAACTTGGCAAGGATACCCTTCCAATAAAAATCTACACTCCTTGTCCTTAGTCAGAGAGTCTAAAGATATATATTTTTCTGCCCCTATCAATATACTATCCGGTGAATAATTCTCCAATGAATTGTGCCATCTGATATATGGTCTGTTGTTTACAAAACGAAACCCTATGCTTTTTTGAATTAGACTTCCGTCGATATATAACGAAGGCTTTGGATATTGCCTGTAATAATCAATTATTTCCTTTGCTAGCAGTCCAATCAATTCATTGGCTTTAGCTTCGTTTATTTGACTTCGATTTTTCCCCTCAACAACAATTGTCAAAGCTATCGGCTCTCTGTCAGGGAAATAAATCAGTGCCATATCACCTGCCAAACGGCTCAATGACCCGATCTTATTGGCTATAACAACATCCTTTGGAGCATTTCGGGGTATACGACTTTTATTATCCGTCCTTTTCATAAATTCAATGCCTTCAGTTGCCAGATTATCATCTACAACAGCCCTGTTTTCCAGCAGAACAAGCAGCCTTGTGAGATCGGCAACGGTGGTATAATTGCTCGGAACAGCCTTATTTGCATCATAAAACTTTTTATAAATTTTTGTATCCTTCAGTTCATACTTTTGGCAAAAACAATCAAATTTATCGCTTCCCAAGGTATCAAAAATAATATTTGCACCCACATTATCACTCAGGCTTATCATTCTCGAAAGAATATCCCTGTATGTATATCTGGTTCCATTTGACTGATATTGTAAATTCCCTGTACCGGTTACTTTGTAACCGTTTACATATTTATCACTTTGCTTAAGTGTATAAGTACTGTTCAGATCAAATTTACCGTCTTTTACTTCCTCCATGAAACACAAAAGATTCACAATTTTAGTTAGGCTGGCGGCATAAAAGCGCTCCTTATCATTGTAATTTACACTTGTGTCTGTAGCAAAATCATAAACGCTGATTCTAATTATGTCAGACTTATTTTTTACTGTATTACTTATGATCGATAATAAATCCTCTTGAGCTTTGGCAACATTAACCAGATTCAGCTCCGGCTCATTTGAGAGCATTTCCCTAAATTTAGAAAGTGCTGCATTTATCTCCTCTTCATACAGAGGCTTAAATGGCTCAAAATCCCCCTTTTCTACCGTCAACAAATCAAGATAAGCCGCTAACTCGGCATGATAGTAGCATTCTTTTGGAATGACCTTATAATCCGGAAAGAAGTATAAATCGGCAGTTGGAAGCACCTTCCCATAATATGTAAGAATATGGTTAATCAAATCATAAGCAGCCTCCCACCTTGGCAAACCTTCTGTATTATACCTGTTCAGAACATCCATCCGGATGAAGTTAAAATACGCATCTGCAAATTCCTTATCTTCATAATCTTCTATTGATGTATCTTCATCGGTTACAAGTATAACACCTTTCTTATAAGAGACTTTCTTTCCGACCATTTCATTTATGTTTCGCAAAGGAACATACAAACGATTATGTATTATCTTCGATGGCACATCGAGAGAAATATCTTTGCCATTGACTGTAATCACACTGCTGTCCGGCTTTATGCATATACTTTTATCACCCTTGACAATAGTTGATATACGTGAATTTGAATCCCATCCAACTTCAAACCCGAATTTTTCTGAAAAAAACCTTATAGGTATCAACGTTCGGTCATTTATGAGTGCAGGCTCTACCTGAGCATTTTCAGCGTCTATTAAGTCAAACTGTCCGTTAACACTGGCATATGGATTATTAATCATAAATAGAACGCTATTACAATCTGTTGGTTTTACTTCACCTGAAACCGATTTTTCCGAGGATAAATTGTTTATAAAACAAACATTTACCAATATTACTATAATAATTGCAATTACCTTTTTCATTATTCTTTCCTCTTCTTAAAACTACTTTATATATGAATGTCAAAAATACAACTCCTGTCATTGCTTAATACAGCATTATAATTATATCCAATGCTGCTTAAACGTAAAACTGTATAAACTTCCCAATAAAACAAAAAATTCAATTAGCCTTGTATAAGTTCAATGTTGGCTTCATCAATAATTTTATTCATTACTCTACGGTTTTCCTCATACTTCAGAGCCTTCATTTTTTTGCTCAAATCTTCAAGATACTGTACTCTGAATTTCTCATAATATCCCTTGTTTTTATCATCACTTTCGCATCTATTCTCAATTTCGTTCCAGAAAGTATATTTTTCATAGGTACGGTAAACCAACGCCATTTCAGTATATTTTAAAAACTCCTCTGAATAGCGCACATTGTAATCAGGAAGTTTATCAAACAATTCACCATACTCTGCTTTGTGATAGCTGTATTCAAGCGAAAAAACGCTTGACTTACTATCATGAATATAATCTATGTACTCTTCTATAGTATATTTTGTAAGACCAAAAATCATAAGATCGGGTAGGAGGCTAACCATTAATTGATTAGCCGACCTCCCACACCGCACGTACGTACCGTTCGGTATACGGCGGTTCTTTAGTTTTCACAGATTTTTAGATAGTAGTCAGACATGGAGATA